>UQGG01000024.1 GCA_900540475.1 uncultured Robinsoniella sp.
CTTATATGGACAGTCTCAATAAGGAATACATAAAATTACTGAGTGAAAATGTAAATCCATCAGAGAAATTTTGGAGACTGGAAAAGAGAATTAAGGAAGATAAGAAGAAAGCAGGCGTTCAATTAGATATGAGACGTTCGCAACTTATTTATAACATAATTTTACTTATAAATGAAGGTGCAATTAGTTTTAAAGATCTTGAAGAGTTTAGTGAACAACTCAAGGAAACAATAAGAATCTTTATTGAAAGATAATATAATTTAGTATATGAATTTTTGAATTAATAAGACATGGAGAATATTCCAGTCATAGAATGGAGAAACCTGTGAAAACAGCACAAAAAACTAAATCATTGCGAAATCACCCGCTTATTGAATTGTTAAAACATAACAAAGGAAATCCAAGAACTCTGATATTAATGGAGCCGCTATGGGGGATTCCGTATAATTTAATCGCACCTTTTGCCACACTATATATGTACTCACAGGGAATCACGGATGTACAAATCGGACTGATTTTGTCTATAGCCATGTTTGTTCAGGTGTTTTTTTCCTTTTTTGGCGGCATAATAACAGATAAGATGGGGCGAAAATTCACAACCATTATGGGTGATTTCTTTGGTTGGACCATTGCTTGCCTGATATGGAGCATATCGGGTAACTTCTGGCTCTTTTTAATTGCAGTTTTATTTAACAGCTTTGAGCAGATTAATCAGACCGCATGGTATTGCTTATTGATTGAAGATGCAGAGCCCAAAGATTTATTGGGAATCTATACTTGGGTGAATATAGGCGGTTTGATTGCCATCTTCTTTGCACCGATTTCTGGATTGCTGATCAATTCTTTTACTGTGGTTCCGGTGGTTCGGGTTTTGTATTTAGTTTTTGCTGTGAATATGCTGATTAAGGTAATTGTTACTTCTAGGTTTTGTAAAGAAACCCGGCAAGGCAAGATTCGGATGGCTGAGACAAAGGATACTTCTATATTAAAGATGTTATATGAATACAAGTATTTGATACCTAAAGTGCTGAAGAATAAAGAGATCATGAAAGTGCTTATTGTCTCCGTGATTTTATATATCACGAATCTAGTCAGTACCAATTTCTTTAGTTTATATGTGACACAAGAGTTAGGCATTGCATCGCGCTATCTGGCTTTTTTCCCGATTCTGAATGCGGCTGTGATGTTGATTTTCTTGATTGGAATACAGCACCTATTGGAATTCGTGAAGTTCCGTATCCCTATGTGGGGCGGTTTGGTATTGTATGCAGCAGCATCGATTCTTTTGATACTGGCTCCGGTCGGCAATATGCCGGTTATTATTATTTATGTTTTTATAGTGGCAGTAGCAGGTTCCCTTGTTATGCCCCGTAAGGATGCATTGATCCAGCTCAGTATTAATCCAGAGGAACGGGCTCGCATTAATGCCTTGATTATGTCTTTCACGATTGCTTTTTCTTCACCATTCGGCTATTTTGCAGGGTGGCTATCAAGTATTGACCGCCGGCTGCCATTTGTGTTTACATTTACGATATTCATTGTGGCAATTATTATCGTGGGGCGCATCCGTGATCCGGAGTTTGCCAAGGAGCATGGGGAGGTTGATGTTTAAAGGGTAAATACTTTTCAGCCCCGTATTTCTATAATAAATGGGTTTTGTCAGGTGGAAATGAACCACAGGGCAAAACCCATACTTTTTTGTTCAAGAGTCTTACTATTTATTAAAACTTAATCTTATGGCAGAACTGTAATCAGGCATTGATTTTAGCACCAAAAGATAGCTATTGTTATAGACGGCTAATCTGAAATATAGTAAACTTAACTTAGTAAGTAATCATGATACAGCGGGGACTACTATAGGAGGTCATATAAATGAAATATGAAGGTGTATGCATTGCTGTGAAAGATATAAATCTTTCCAAAAAGTTCTATCTATTTCCTTTGGCGGGTTATCATTGCAACAGGAATTTGACAGGATGATAGGTGTTCCGAAGGAATGTATATTGAAAAAATCTCACAATATGGAGTTGTATTTTGAAGAAGATGATTTTGACGGCTTTATTGATAAATTAGAGCAGCGTAAAGATATTCAATATATTGGAGATGGTGTTTAAGAAGCCGAATGAGGACAACGTTCTATACGTTTTTATGATTTGGATGATCACATTATTGAAGTTGGCGAAAACCTGAAAATGGTTGTGAAGCGATTAATTGATTAATGGAATAGCCAAATTGCAGAAAACGGACGGACTGAGCAATAGGGGGATAGAATAAGTGGTTTATTAAAAGATAGATGGAATAGAATTCAAAATGGGTAAGAAATTTGACTTTAGTTTCTTAAAAAAATATGGTAAAGTGTTTAAAGTATTTGATGACCAGGATTCCGGAAATATTTGTTTTGGAATAGACAGTCAAGGGGGAAGAATATTTGTCAAGTTTGCAGGAGCACAAACGGCAGAATATGATGGGGATATTTCTAAAGCAATAGAAAGGTTAAGATCCACAGTACCTGTATATGATTCTATCAAACATGCTTCACTGATTAAGTATATTGATTCAGAAGAAATTGGCCAGGGATTCGCTATGATATTTAAGTGGCATGATGGAGAATGTATGGGCAGGATGTATGAAGAATCTCATCGAAATATTATGAGTTTACCTTTGGGTGAAAAGATACTTATTTTTCAGAGTATTATAGATTTCTTAATAGATACAGCTAAAATGGGATATGTTGCAATTGATTTTTACGATGGAAGCATTATGTATAATCGATTCAATAAGACCACTATTATTTGTGATATTGATTTCTTCAGAAAAAGTCCAAGCAGTAACGATATGGGACAGATGTGGGGAAGTGCAAGATTTATGTCACCAGAAGAATATAAATTGGGAGAAATTCTGGATGAAATCACCAATGTTTTTACAATTGGACAAATGGGTTTTTCTTTATTTACGGATAGCGAGCGTGATGAAAAAGGATGGCCACTGTCTGCATCAAGTTATCACGTTCTTATGAAAGCAATAAGTCCGGACCGATCGAATAGATATTTAAGTTTAGCTGAGTTTTGTAAGTGTTGGAAAGAAGCCATTATATAAATTTTGTTACGGAACTAAAGCATGATTTTATGCGGATTTCGGAGTTTTGCGGAAAGTGTGGTTTGATTTTTATGGAAAGTAATGGTTAAGTTGGGTTAAAAATAATAAAATTAAGTCAAAAATAAGAACCACAGGAGGTATATATGATAAAGGTTGAAAACCTGTCCTACTCATATCAACAAAAGGATTTATATAAAAAGATTTCATTTACAATAGAAGATAATAAGCATTGTGCATTAATCGGTGCTAATGGTACGGGAAAAAGTACGCTGCTGAATTTGCTGATGAACTCAGAAGAGTATCTGTACGATGGAAAAATAGAGATAGAAGGCACGGGCAGAATTGGATATGTCAGTCAGTTTTCCCAATTGGATGAAAAAGAAGATTTGACGGTTTTTCAGTATCTAAGCGAAGAGTTTGTGAAGCTTGAGCAGAAAATCATTGATTACTGTAAGGAAATGGAGACGGCTGTCAATCTGGAAACGATTTTTGAGGAATATCAGAAAGTACTGGATGAGTTTAATGCCATTGATGGAGATTGTTACGAAAGCAATATCAAAAAGCAGTTAAAAATAGCTGGTTTGCAAAAGTTAGAAGGGCAGAATATCGGTAGTCTGAGCGGCGGAGAATTCAAACTGGTTCAGGTGATCAGAGAGATGATGCTAAGTCCGGGACTTCTGATTATGGATGAACCGGATGTATTTTTGGATTTTGACCATCTGAATGCTTTAAGCAATTTGATAAATAACCATAAAGGAACCCTTCTTATTATCACCCATAACCGGTATCTGTTAAACCATTGCTTTACTCAGATACTTCATATGGAAAATATGGATATTCAGGAATTTGATGGGACTTATATAGAATATAATTATGAACTTCTTGCCACAAAGATTGAATTAGAAGAAGCAGCAGCAGCCGACCAGGCAGAGATAGACCGTCAGAGTAAAATCTTAGAAAAGGCCAGGGTGAAAGCAACGTCGATGGATAACGCATCCCTTGGTAAAGCGGTACATGCAAGACAGACTTTGCTTGATCGTCTAAAAACTAGAAAAACAAAGGCTCCTTTCGTAGATATCAAATTTCCTGAGATTCATTTTGAGCTTGAAAGGGACGTGGTAGATGAAAACATCCTTGAATTGACTGATTATAGTGTTGCATTTGATGAGCAGCTTTTAGAACATGTGGATTTTGTAATGAAACCCCAGGATCATGTCGCAATAGTTGGAAATAATGGAACCGGAAAAACAACATTAATTCGTGAAATCTTTGAAAATAATAAAGATTCAATCAGGATAAACGAGCATGCAGAAATGAGTATATTTACTCAGATTACGGGCTCCTTATATGACGATGAAAATACTTTGCTGGAGATTTTTGACGAAAAAGGCATTCATACCAAACAGGATGCAGCGAATTATTTGAAAAAATATGGATTTCAAGAAGAGACACTTCATCAAAAAGTGAGTGAATTATCCGGTGGAGAAAAAGACTTGTTTCAATTAGCAGTGATATCATTAGGAAAGGCTAACTTTCTCCTGCTGGATGAACCCACAGGACACTTGGATGTTTATGCACAGATTGCATTGGAGCAGGCAATTTCAGCATTCAAAGGTGCAATTCTTATGGTATCGCATGATTTTTATACGGTAGCTAATTGTGTGGATTATGTTTTACTGGTAGAAAAAAATACTGTACGAAGAATGTCTGTCCGTAAATTCCGACAGATGATTTATGCCAATCATTTTGACAAGGATTATCTGCTGCTGGAACAAAAGAAGAAAGAGACAGAAACCAGAATTCAGCAGCTGCTTCAAATGAATGAATTTGAAAAGGCAAAGGATTTGATGGAGTTATTAGGAGAATTGATTAAGAAAATGAGTAAGTTGGATTAGAGCGTGTTTGAAAATTCGTTCCTGCCATCTACACGCCCCACTTTGCGGTATATTTGCCCCGTGTGTAAATCGTAAACTGAGAGGAGAAAGTTATGAAAATAATAGCCAGAAATAATTGTAATATCAGAGAATTTGGTGAGGATTATTTTAAAATCAGAACATTTTTATGTGGACTTAAAGACCCCAACTATTCTTATGGCAGATGGGATTGGATGATGAAGCATGGCTTTTTAAAGCAATCCGAAATTTCCAGGGTTGGGATCTGGGAAGAGGAGGGGGAAATCGTGGGGGCAGCCCTCTATGATACGGATCTGGGCAACGGACATTTTTGTATAAAGGATGGTTACGGGTTTCTGAAAGAAGAGATGCTTCTTTATGCTGAAAAGAATCTGAAAAATGATGAGGTATTTGAAGCATTTATTGCAGATTCTGATTTGGAATTTCAGCGTATTGCCTATGGAAACGGATACTTTCCAACCACGAATAAAGAGTGTGATGCGTATTTTTCCATTGAAGAACGTTCCCTGGATTATAAACTTCCTGAGGGGTTTCGAATTGCCAGCATGGCTGAGTATTATGATATATTCAAGTATGGAGAAGTGTTGTTTAAAGGCTTTAACCATGAAAAAGAAAACAGAAAATTCTCTCCGACTGAAAAGGAAATTGAACTTGGTCATGATGAATTTAAGGGCCCGAAAGTAAATAAGGATCTTAAAATTGCTGCCCTTGATTCAAATGGAGAATTTGCTGCTTATTGCGGTATGTGGTATGATCAGGATTCGGAATATGGAATTGTAGAACCGCTGGCAACAATACCGAAATACCGAAAAATGGGGCTTGGCAGAGCGGTTGTCTATGAAGGAATAAAACGGTGCAGAGACTTGGGAGCAAAATCTGTATTCGTAGGTTCTTCCCAGCAGTTCTATTATTCCATTGGTTTTATTCCTTATGGAAACGGAACCTATTGGACAAAAAAGAGAAATGTATAATAAAACATGTAGTTAAAAGGAATATAGACCGAAAGACTGACCTCCGAATTTGGAGTCAGTTTTTCGGTCGTGTTGTAGTGGATGCAGCGTGTTTTTTTAACATGTCCATCTAACTCAAAGCAGGATAAAAAAGGAATATTTATGCAAATCTTTATTCCAAAACATGGGGAAAGGGATTACAAACCGGAGCATTATATTCTAAAAGGGATAGGGCTAAAGGCAGTAAGTATATCCGTACATAGCTTAATATGCAATTTATGATACAAATTATTACTGACATGGCAGGTATTTTGTATACATTTTTTATTAGTAACACTTAAAAGATGTTCTCAGAACATGATCATGATCAACATTCATAAATTTTACATTATTTTTATATTTAAAGCTATTGACTTTTTATTCACAAAGTGAGATGATAGAAACAAATTCGAAAAAATGAAAGTGAGGAAATAAAGATGAGTAATATTGATTTAACGCAATATGGCATTAATGGGGTAACAGAAATTGTTCGCAATCCTTCTTTTGATATGTTATTTGAGGAGGAGACCAAAGCAAGCTTAGAAGGTTTTGAAAAAGGTCAGGTAAGTGAACTCGGTGCTGTTAATGTTATGACTGGTATTTATACAGGACGTTCACCTCAGGACAAATACATAGTTATGGATGAAAATTCCAAAGATAACGTATGGTGGACATCTGCTGAATACAAGAATGATAATCATCCGGCAAGCCAGGAAGCATGGGATACCGTTAAGAAACTTGCTCAGGAAGTACTTTCCAACAAAAGACTTTTTGTTGTAGATGCATTCTGTGGTGCTAACGAAGATACTCGTATGGCTATCCGTTTCATCGTAGAGGTTGCTTGGCAGGCTCATTTCGTTACAAATATGTTCATCCAGCCTACAGCTGAAGAACTTGAAAACTTTGAACCAGATTTCATCGTATATAACGCTTCTAAAGCAAAAGTTGAAAATTATAAAGAATTAGGTTTAAATTCTGAAACTGCTGTAATGTTCAACATCTCCAGCCGCGAGCAGGTTATCGTAAACTCTTGGTACGGCGGAGAAATGAAAAAAGGTATGTTCTCAATGATGAACTACTACCTGCCACTGAAAGGTATTGCTTCTATGCATTGCTCAGCAAATACTGATCTGAACGGCGAAAATACAGCAATTTTCTTCGGACTTTCCGGAACAGGTAAAACCACTCTGTCTACAGATCCTAAGAGACTTCTGATCGGTGATGATGAGCACGGCTGGGATGACCAGGGTATCTTTAACTTTGAAGGCGGATGTTACGCTAAAGTTATCAACCTTGACAAAGAATCTGAGCCAGATATTTACAATGCAATTAAAAGAGATGCTCTTCTGGAAAATGTTACTCTTGATTCAGAAGGCAAGATCGATTTTGATGATAAGAGCGTAACAGAGAATACACGTGTTTCTTACCCAATTAACCACATTAATAACATTGTTCGCCCAGTTTCAGCTGCTCCAGCTGCAAAGGATGTAATCTTCTTATCAGCAGATGCATTTGGTGTTCTTCCTCCAGTTTCCGTATTAACTCCAGAGCAGACACAGTACTACTTCCTGTCTGGATTTACAGCAAAACTTGCTGGTACAGAGCGTGGAATTACAGAGCCTACACCTACTTTCTCTGCTTGCTTCGGACAGGCATTCCTGGAACTGCATCCTACTAAATATGCAGAGGAACTTGTTAAGAGAATGCAGATGAGCGGCGCTAAAGCATATCTGGTAAACACAGGATGGAATGGTTCAGGAAAACGTATCTCTATCCGTGATACACGTGGTATCATTGATGCAATTTTAGATGGTTCTATTGCTAAAGCACCAATGAAAAACCTTCCTTACTTTAACTTTGAAATTCCTACAGAGCTTCCAGGCGTAGATCCTAAGATTTTAGATCCTCGTGATACATACGCTGATGCTTCCCAATGGGAGACAAAAGCAGTAGATCTGGCTCAGCGTTTTGTAAAGAACTTTGCAAAATATGAAGGTAATGAAGCTGGAAAAGCATTAGTATCTGCAGGACCTCAGTTATAAGATTAACCGTATTTGCTTCTCTAAAGAGCGAGCGGTGAAATAATATTATAGAATGAATAGAGGGATCGGGCTATACAAACCACAAGGTTTGGCAGCCCGGTTCTTTTTTATTTTCTAAATTCAACTGGTTAGAATTAATAATTATTATAGACTGTTTGAATAAAATATAGTAAACTCAAATTAACAGGAAATGAGAACTGAATTAGGGGATGTATTACTACCGGGATGAAAAGGATTTCCCTTATGAATGATAAAATGATAGATAAAGATTCGTTAAATTATCCTTTACGGAAGCACGCATTTGAGCAGAATAAAGGAGCTGTTGATGAGAGGAAGAACGTGGCAGATGAAGTTAAAATTAAATACGAAAAGATTTTTTGCGATATTAATTGCCGCAACGTTGGTCGTTGTTTTCATTTGTATTTTATTTGTGTTTCAGATCAAACAGACGACTGCGGATGAAACAGACCGCTATTTTAGTGAGCTGTCATCCAGCGTTGTATATTCAGTAGATGCTCGTTTACAGGCGAATTTAGATGCTCTTGAGTCAATTGCACTTACCTATGTGGAACAGAAGAATAACAGGAAGACGATTGACATGGCATATCTTCAAAAGAAGGCAGAAGTCCACAAATTTGTGAATGTCTATGTAATGGCTAAGGATGGAACGGCGATAGGATCTGACGGCAATACACATGATTTTTCTGGCGCAACACAGATAATGGATGCATTAAATGGGAATAGAGTTGTTATGGATGATGCTTTAGTTTACGGTGAAACCAAAAATGGTTTTGCCTATGCCGTACCAATTTATGAAGAAGATCAGATAACAGGGGCCTTAGTTGCCTGTAATTCAACAGAGTGGATTAAGAGCTTATTGGCTCAGACTTATTTTGATGGAAATGGTTTCTTTCATATTATAAATGAGAGTGGTGGTTTTATTGTAAAGTCGAATAATCCTTATGCAATGTTAGAAAAAAAGAATTTTTTTCGTGGATTGGAAGAGGGGGGACACTTTAATTATAAATCATCCCTGGAAATATTAAAAGAATTGGTAGCCGCCAACCAAATGGGTACGGTGTATTTCACAATGAATGCTGATCAAATACCTAAGATAGGAAAAATTATCCCTTTAAGTTACTCTGGATTTTATCTGTTTTTAGTTGTAACGGAGGAGGCAGCCAGCCAGCAGTTTGATACACTGCTGCAAAAAGCAGTTTTAAATAATGTCATCATTGCCCTGCTGTTTGCCGGTTTAGTTGTAATTTTATTTGTGATCAATAATCGAAATAATAAACAACTATCCACACTTGCATTTGTAGATCCGGTGACAGGCGGTTACAGTCAGGTACGATTTGAAGAAGAAGCATGGAATAAAATCCAGGCAGCCAGACCCGGTACGTACACGTTCGCCTCCCTGAATGTAGCTAACTTTAAATTAATTAATGATACGTTTGGCACCTATGATGGAGATCTTATTTTAAGGCACATTCATGATGTTTGCAAAAGCGCTATGGAACAAGACGAATTGATATGCCGTTCTTTTTCAGATAATTTTGATTTGCTTCTTAAAACAGATTCCCAGGATAAGATTCGAACGTTTTTAAGTAGAGTGACACAGAAAATTAATGCCTTTAACGATCATTCGTTAAAAAAGTATTATTTACTTTTGACAGCTGGAGTTTATCAGATCACAGAACCGGATCTCTCAATTGTTCACATCAGAGACCGTGCGAATGTAGCACGCAAAAGTGGTAAAATTGCCATAGGTAATGATTTATTTGTCTGTGTATTTTATTCTGAACTGGAGAGACAGAAGCAGCACAGAAATAAAAATCTGGAAAATAAAATGAACGACGCATTGGTGAATGACCGATTTGTGGTTTATTTTCAACCCAAAGTCCGGCTGACAGATAAGATGATTGTTGGAGCAGAGGCGTTGGTCCGCTGGGATGACCCTGAATGGGGACTGGTTCCACCGAATGAGTTTATACCCTTTTTTGAGCAAAATCATTTTATAGTCCAGGTTGATTTATATGTATTTGAGCAGGTATGTAAATATATGCGCGGTTGGTTGGATGCCGGTCTGGTACTGGTTCCGATTTCGGTTAATTTATCTAAGGTTCATCTGAATGAGCAGGATTTTTTGCAGAAATTTATTAATATCCGGAATAAGTATTCAATTCCTCCGGAACTTCTGGAGATGGAACTGACAGAGACGATTTTATTTGAAAATGTAGAACTGGTTGTAAATGTGGTTCAGCAAATTCACCAAATGGGTTTTCAATGTTCTATAGATGATTTTGGAAGTGGTTATTCCTCGCTGAATCTGCTAAAAGATATTAAGGCGGATACGCTGAAACTGGATAAAGCCTTTTTCTCTTCTCCAAAAGCAGATGTTCCACGGGAACGGGTGATCATTGAATCAGTGGTGGAATTAGCTAAAAAGTTAAGCATGAAGACAGTTGCCGAAGGGGTAGAGACTGTGGAACAGATGCAGTTTTTAGAGGAAATTAACTGCGATATGGTTCAGGGTTATGTGATCTCCAAGCCGGTAGATGTAAACAGTTTTGAAAAAATGGTATTTCACAGGTAGTTTTGTATTAAATTTTTCAAAAATGATAAAAGCGTCCTGTCAAATCATTATACAGCACATATCTTTTTCTTTTTTCATATAATATTAGAAACTCTGGTCTGCATGCAGCCAGCTAAAAAGGTTTTAATAATCATGTTTAATGAAGATATATGCAGTAAAATTATATTGCCGTTCTGTCCGGGTTACGATAGAAAAAGACAGATTTTTAACAGATCTATACAAAAGTATCCTTCGGCAATTGTTTATTGTGAAAATGCCCAGGACGTAAAAGAGGCTGTACGCTATGCTGTCAGCCGAGGGATGGAGATTCGCGTAAGGTCAGGCGGGCATAATTATGAAGGGTTTTGCATTGGAAATAAAAGATTAGTAATTGATACCAGCCTTTTAAAGGACAAGAGTATCTGCGAAGCCACCCAAACGGTACGGATTGGCAGCGGCGTAAATAACAGGGAACTTTATCATTTTGTGTCTCAATACGGATATCCTTTCCCCAGCGGCACTTGTCCGACTGTGAAGGCAGTGGGGCTGACCCAGGGAGGAGGCTGGGGACATTCTTCCAGAATGTTCGGACTCACCTGTGATTTACTTGTAGAAGCAGAACTTGTGGATCCAAAGGGGAATGTGATTGTTGCAAATGAAAGGGAGCATTCGGATCTCTTTTGGGCGCTGCGGGGTGGAGGAGGAGGAAATTTTGGTGTAATTACTTCACTGACGTACCATCTTTTGCCCAAGGTTACGAAGGTTACCTATGTTGATATTCAGTATTCTGAAATCAATGATGAAACAGCCCTTCAATTTTTACGGGCCTGGCAGAAGTGGGTACAGAAGAAAGAAAACCGCTTTACACCCAATAGCCGAATCTTTAATTCACAAAAGGAAGGAATGGGCATATTTTTGCGGGGATTTTTTTATGGAACACCGGAAGAGGCAACTGCATCGGTACAGCCGTTTTTAAAGATATGTGGGGCAAAGGCTTCCTTTCGTTATGTGACTTTTTTGGAAGCTACAGAGATTGATGCGTCTGTTTATCCACCTTTTGAAAAATTTCGTTTTGCAGGGCGCTTTGTATGTGGAAGTTACTCGATTCGACAGATAGAAGCTATCATTCGTATGGTGAAAAAAAGAGCCAGGGGTTCAACCTATGCTTCGGTTGCACTTTATGCGCTTGGGGGAAAGGTCAGGGATATGACTCCTTGTGACACCGCCTTTTATTACAGAAAAGCAAACTATATCATGGGGATAGAAACGATATGGAAAGTACCGGAAGCACAGCCGGAAAATTTGTCATGGATTTATTCGCGATTCAGATGTCTGAGCTCCTTAACCGTGGGTTCTTATATTAATTTTCCTTATCTCTGTACCGCTAATTATATGAAAGCCTACTATGGAGGTAATGCAAAACGCCTGATGTGTATTAAGGATAAGTATGATCCATGTAACCTGTTTCGTTTTGCGCAGAGTATAAAGCCATGTCATGCATCGAGAATATCAAAATGGGAAAAGGATAGTAATAGATATAGATAAAAGGCATAATTGAGGGATAAAAGGAGACATATCAGAAAAACCGGATAAACGGGATTTCTGATATGTCTCTTTACTTTTTGCGAAGCGGGATGTTAATTATTCCCGTTGCTTTCATTAGCTGAGCCGGATTACTTCCAGATAAGCACCATTGCCTGACTGAAGTACTGCTGTACCTAAAAGACCAAACATTTCAAGCTGCAGCGTATCACCTGCAGTAAGATTGACAAATAGTGAAGCAGTAAACAGTGTTGTAGCCAGCGATGGGGATACCATTGAACCGGCAAGAGGCTCGCGATTTAACAAAATTTGTGTCGACAACAATAGAGCAGTTGTTGTGGCTGCCTGATAAGAAATCATATATGTTCCTGATTCCGGAACGGTGAATGTTTCGTTTGCTTCATCTACTGTGAAACTGCTTAAAATCTGGTTGTCGGGAAGAGGCACAGGTGTTCCGCCAGTCACAACATTTATGGTAGATTTAGAAGTATTAAGTGCGCTCATGCTATGAATGGTTGTGGAAATTCCGGCAGCGCCAGTGGCCCCAGTGGCGCCAGTAGTGCCGGTAGCGCCGGTAGCCCCATTAGCGCCAGTAGTGCCGGCAGCGCCAGTAGCGCCCGTAGCGCCCGTAGCGCCAGTAGCCCCAGTAGTGCCAGTAGCGCCAGTAACCCCAGTAGCACCAGTAGCGCCAGTAGCGCCAGTAGTGCCGGCAGTGCCCGTAGCGCCCGTAGTGCCAGTAGCGCCAGTAGCCCCA
This sequence comes from uncultured Robinsoniella sp., assembly GCA_900540475.1. Taxonomy (GTDB): domain Bacteria; phylum Bacillota; class Clostridia; order Lachnospirales; family Lachnospiraceae; genus Robinsoniella. Next base: position 12,912 of record UQGG01000024.1, read on the forward strand.
GCCATACCAGTAGATCCAGTCGCTCCAGTAACCCCGGCCACACCAGTAGCGCCTACGGCTCCGCCTGCGCCAGTAACGCCAGTAGCGCCAGTAGCCCCAGCTATACCAGTAGCGCCAGTAGCCCCAGTCTTACCCGTAACTCCCGTAGCCCCGGTCACACCAGTAGCCCCCGTAGCCCCGTTTGCGCATACAGTTCCGTATCCCCCAGCCAGTCCCGCAGGTCCGTTATTGCTGGCTGAACAGCAATTAACGCATGCTTTTGGTTTGCGCCTAATACAGGTGCAGGGAATATTTATTCGTATATATGAGTTATGGCATGAGCCGTTTTGATAGGAAGAATTATCATTATCACTATAATTTTGATGATCATGGTATCTAGAATAATCTATAAAATATTACCTTTCTTTTGATAGATTGCCAATATATTATATGTTGAAGTGAAATAATTGCTATTTCATATATTCTAAAAATCTAAAAATCTAAAATCTATAAACCTCAAAATACCATATAAAATGTAACACATAGTGTCTGGTTATATCCGCTATCCTAAGTTTTTTCAGCAAATAATATGTTATTTTCTGATTAATCTGAATACAGCTTTTTGTACATGATTGTTTTTTAGTTAAAAACTATCATTTCGATGTTCAACATGGTATCATCCAAAAAAGAATTTCTTACTATACATAAAAATAATGACAGTTGCCAATGCTAAAAAATAAAAAGGGGTGTTTTTATGGCAGTAGCACACAAAGGCAGTATATCCATGGGCCTGGTTTTAATTCCGATTGGAATGTATAAATCAACGATAGATAATGACATTCATTTTAACCAGCTCGATAAAGAGAGCAAGGCACGTATCCGATATAAGAAGTACTGTAGTCACTGTGGCAAAGAGGTGACTGCCCAGGATATTGTCAAAGGTTATGAGTACGAAAAAGATAAATATGTCATTATGACGGAGGAAGATCTGGAAAAAATTAAGACGAAAAAAGATAAAACGATTCATATTATCCAATTTGCCAAAATAAGTGAAGTAGATATGATTTATTATGAAAAAGATTATTATGCAATTCCGGATGCCGGGGCTGAAAAGGCATATGAATTATTGCGCCAGGCATTATTGGCTCAAAAAAAGGTGGCAATTGCAAAGTCTGTTATGGGGACAAACGAAAAGTTATTGGTTTTATTCCCCACGAAAGAGGGCATGATTGTAAAAACATTATATTATCATGATGAAATTGCTGCGGTACCAAAACAGATACCAAAAATGCAATTGGAAAAAAATGAGTTGGATATGGCAAAACTATTGATTGAAAATATGACGAAACCTTTCATCGCTGCTGAGTTTCATGACGAGTATCAGGCAAGACTGCGGGAAGCCATTATGAAAAAGATACAGGGCCAGGAAATTGTAACGGCAGACCAGGGTACAGAAGGCAGCAATATTATTAACCTGATGGATGCTTTGGAAAAAAGCCTGGAATTAACCCAGAATCAGCAGGGAATGGCATAAATGGATATTTTTAATGACCGCAGTGTAGAACCAATGCTGATTGCTGAAATGCGGGAACCCTTTAATAATCCTAACTGGATATATGAATTGAAATTGGATGGAAGCCGTTGTATTGCATATTTGGATCGTCAAAGTGTGGAGTTAAGAAATAAGCGAAATCTCCTTCTTATACAGAAGTTTCCGGAGTTAAAAGAGATATTCCGGCTTGTCACTGATCGGTGCATTCTGGATGGGGAGTTAGTAGTTTTAAAAAATGGAGTTCCTGATTTCTATGAGCTCCAGAGGAGAAGCCTGCTTTCAGACCCATTTAAAATAGAACTGGCTTCCAAACGCTACCCGGCATCTTTTGTGGCTTACGACTGCCTCTATTATGGAGGCAGGCAAATAACCCTGGAACCACTGCTAGAAAGAAAAGACTTCCTCAAGAAATCTTTCGGTGCAGAAACGGCTAAATTTGCAATTTCAAGATTTGTACCGGAAAATGGAATTGGGCTATATAATATTGCAGATCAGAAAGAACTGGAAGGTGTAGTTGCTAAACGTTCAGACAGCCTTTATTTTATGGGAAAACGGACGAAAGATTGGATTAAGTTCAAGAGGATGGCGGATGAAGATTACATTGTCACCGGGTATATTGTTAAAAAAGAGAATACCTTCAGTATTATTTTGGGTAAGTATAAAAATAACAGATTATTATATAAGGGACATGTCACCTCCGGAGTGACCAGGGAAGTAATCAAAACCCTCAGTCCGGTAACCGGCAATCCATTTTCTATACTGCCTAAAGGGAATGAAGATGCCATTTGGGTTTCGTTCAAGGTGTGTACCATTGAATATATGCCCAACACAAGGGATACGATGCGGCAGCCGGTATGGAAAGGATTTCGGGATGATATTTTTCCGGAAGAAGTAACAGAAAACTAGTTGTATTACAAAGCGGGGTGTGCAGATCTTTGGATTTTAACATCCTCTGAAAATGAGTAAGTGTCATGGATGACCGAAGACAAACCCTGAAGTTTTCGGTCATTTCTAATGTTCAAAATGAAATTGCAGCAAATAATCTTAAATCATCATATGTTTAAAAATATCTTTTATTTATACGGACGACAAGGTATAATGAAAAATAAGTACAGTTGTTGGAGAGCAATTGTCAAACACTTATCAGGGGAACATTATGAAAAACATAGCGTTTATCTTAGAGACACAATACCGAATTTGTAGCAACGATATCTGTCAGGTACAGGGTGGATGGTCTGCGCTGGCTTACAAAGTCAAAACCGGCAGGGGTACATATTTTCTGAAGGTATATGAAAAAGACAGGGCTTCTACTGCCAAATGGACTGCTCTTATAGATCAGTATGTACCCGTATTAAAGTGGTTAACACGCTCCGGATTACGGGGCAGAATTCCGATGCCCTTATTGACACAAAATGGAGATTATAGAGTGGAGGATGATCATGGGATTTATCTTCTTTATGACTATATTGAGGGTGAGACCGTCGGAGAACGGGATTTGACAGCATCTCAGGTTAGGCAATTATCGGAAATTATTTCTTATCTGCATGGTTTCGGAGAAGAAATTCCGATTGATACAACTGCTTTAAAAGAGGATTACAATAATTCTTTCGTCTGGGAACTGCGCCGAGTTTTAGAGAGTCAGCCTGACAGAATGGATTCAGATGTAAAAGAAATGTTTGCCTATTATCGCTTGCCTATGATAAAATGGCTGAATCGGCTGGATGAATTATCTGTACAACTGCAAAAGAGAAATTTGAAAATGGTACTGTGCCATACCGATATTCATAATTGGAATCTGATGATGTCGGGAGAGGACCTTATTTTGATAGATTGGGAAGGCTTAAAACTGGCGCCGGCAGAGGCTGATTTTATGTATTTGGCACAACAGCCGTACTATGGCATTTTTTTAAATGTGTATCAGCAGATGCATAAAGATTTTAAGAACGATGCGCAGGCACTGCAGTTTTATCGGATTAGGCGCCGTTTAGAGGATATCTGGGAGTTTACGGAACAATTGACATTTGATAAACAAAATGGAGATGATCGGGTTGTGACATTGAAGTTGTTAAAAAAGGAATTGATTCATTTGGCAGATATGGCTGACCATATTGATGTTGCCCCTAATTTTGAATAGACTCAATTGTTAGCACTGATGGAAAAGATCTAAGTTCTTTCGAACTACTTATTAAGGCAGTATCGCAGGCGGGACCTGCGGTATGCAGGAGGTATAAGAATGAAAATGATACCAGAAGAGGTGGATACTGTGATGTTTGCCCCCTGCGGGATGAATTGTCTGGTCTGTTACAAACATTGTTATCATAAAAAGCCATGTATGGGATGTTTAAACAGTGATCAGGGAAAGCCCGAACATTGCAGAAAATGCAAGATAAAAGATTGTGTGAAGGAAAAAGGGCTTACCTATTGTTATGAGTGTCCGCAGTATCCTTGTAAGCAAATAAAATCCCTGGAAAAAAGCTATCGTACACGTTATCATGCAAGCCTTATGGATAATAGTATGACAGTTAAAACTCTGGGCTTGGACGTGTTTATGAAACAGCAGATAGAAAAATATATCTGCCCAAAGTGTGGAGGAATTATATCCATGCATGATTTTGAATGCAGTGAATGCCAATGGAAAGCAGAATGATTTTTTATTTCCTGGAGATAATGTATTACATAATAAATCCATTTTAACGGAGGGAAATATGGAAAAATTTGCGGATTATCTGGCAGCTATTCAAGATGTGGAGCAGCGTGAACGCTTACGGGAAGTTTTAAACTGGGTTATTCAAAAGTTTCCCAATCTGGAATCTAAAATTGCATGGAATCAGCCCATGTTTACGGATCACGGGACATTTATAATCGGATTTAGCGTTTCCAGACAGCATTTTGCTGTTTCACCGGAAGTCAAAGGAATTGAAAAGTTTTCCGATGAAATAGTAGAATCTGGTTATAGCCATGGTAAAAATATTTTTCGGATTAAATGGGATGATCCGGTTGATTATACACTGCTGGAACGTATGATACAATTTAATATTGATGATAAAAAAGAGTGTACAGCTTTCTGGAGAAAGTAAGGGGATCGGTTTATGCTGCAGGTGAAAATAAATTAGGAGGAAATGTATGCGGAAAGTGATTTTATTTATAGCCATGAGTCTTGACGGCTATATTGCACAAAAAGATGGAAATGTTGACTGGCTGAGAGGACAGGAACCGGATAATGACGATATGATGACCTATCAGGAATTTATCCGGGGAATCGACACCGCAATCATAGGGTGGAATACGTATGATCAGATCGTGACGGAACTGTCCCCGGATGAATGGATTTACAAAGACTTGACAAGCTATATCTTGACCCACAAAGAACTTCCAGACACAGAAAATATTAAATTTGTAAATGAAAATGTCTGCGAACTAGTTGATAAATTAAGGCAGGAACCAGGAAAAGATATATGGATCTGCGGTGGAGCGACGGTCATTCAGCCCCTGATTGAAAAAGATTACATTGACAGATTCCATATTTCAGTCATTCCGGTGATTTTAGGAAATGGAATACGCTTGTTTGAAATAACTGAAAGCACAAAACTGTTAAAATTAATTAAATCACAAAGTTATAATGGTATCACAGACGTTATCTACGAACGGAGATAATTTGTATAATTTTAAAGGCATCTCTTCGGAGATGTTTTTGTCTGTGTAATTCCTTTGCTTTAAAACACGCTCTAGATTAGAGCGATTTGACAGATTCGGTAAGTTTTGCTATACTAAGCAGAAGATTACTGGATGAGTTGAAACTCAATGAAAGGGGCTTGTTATGACAACGAGGGCGGAACAAAAAGCAAAAAGGGAAGAAGAGATCCTAATAGCAGCGTTAGAACTGTTTATTAAAAAAGGATATGCATCTACAAAAACAAGTGAAATATCAAAAACCCTAAATATAAGTGAGGGGTTGCTTTTCCACTATTTTAAGACAAAGGAAATTTTATTAGAGACTTTGGTAGATATTGCGCTCCGGGAAAGTGACAATTGGACGGATCCCAAAAATCTGGATCCCATTGATTATTTTGAGCAAGCAGCAGAGTCTGTGCTGCGATGCCTGAAAGAAGACGAAACAGGATCAAAATTTTTTATTCTGATAGCGCAGCTGAAGCAAAGTGAAGGAATACCAAAACATATTTATGATAAGATAAAATCCAGGGAGGAAGATGCTGACAAGATAGCAGAGATTATGAGAAGAGGACAGCAGATGGGGTCAATACGTCAGGGAGATCCTTATGCATTAACATATTTATTCAGTAACACTTTACAGTCTATTGCCGTGCAGTATGCTTTGCACAGCAAAATGCCATTTCCAGAGGTGGAATGGATAGTGGACATGTTAAGGAATCATGGAAATCAATCTTAAATATAGTTCTCACTAATGCAGGTAGCATTCTCAGTAATATAGAGAATAGAGAAAATATAATACGCTTGTATATAACAGTCGTTTACTCTTAATAAGAGCAGGCGGCTTTATTTTTTTGTGTTCAGACTCATATCTATAGTTTTATCGAAATCCATACCAAAATTTAAATCTGAATCGTATATGTATTCAACCAAAATCCCCTTTTATTTGTTGACATATAATTAAAGCTTTGATATACTAACTAAGTATTAACTCAACGAGTAAATACTCAATGAGTAAAATATCAACAAATTTAAAAACCAGTAAATCAACAAATCAGCAAATAAAAAAAGGATACATAAGAGGAAAAAATAGGAAAGTAAAGGAGATAACATTTTATTTACCGGATATGCCCCGTTTTAAGGAAATATTGTGCATAGTGAGACGATATGATTCAAACAAAAAGGAGGATTAAAAAATGGATAATGATGAATTTGCAATCAAGGTGAGCGGGCTTAAAAAAGCATATAAAGAAAAAGACGTGTTAAAAGGAGTCACATTTCAAGTACAAAAAGGTTCCATTTTCTGTTTGCTGGGATCTAATGGTGCCGGTAAAACAACAATGGTAAAGATCCTTGCCACATTATTGCGGATGGACAGCGGTATGGCTTTGATCGAAGGCCAGGATGTAAAAAAGGATGGGGCGAAAGTTAGAAAAAGGATTAGTCTAACTGGTCAGTTTGCTGCTGTTGATGAAATACTAACCGGACGGGAAAATCTGGAGATGGCAGCCCGTTTGTGTCATCTAAAGGATTATAAGATGCAGGCGGATAAATTGTTAAGAGATTTCCATTTGGAAGATGCTGCAGACAAACGAACTGCCGCTTACTCCGGAGGAATGCGCAGAAGGCTGGATATTGCAATGAGTTTATTGGGGAATCCCTCTGTTATATTTTTGGATGAACCTACAACCGGTCTGGATCCTCAAAGCAGAAATGCCATGTGGAACATCATTGAAGAATTAAAAGAAAGTGGTGTTACCATCTTTTTGACCACGCAGTATTTAGAAGAGGCGGAAGAACTTGCAGACCAGGTTGCAATTTTGCATGAGGGCGTGATTATTGCCAATGGAACTGTGGAGGAGATTAAGAAGTTATCTTCCACCGAATACGTTATTTTTACCTTTAATCATCATGAAAGTATGCGAAAGATGATAAAAATGTTTGTTAAGGAAATCTCGGGAATAAATGAAGATGATCAAACAGTGTCAATTGAAATAAAAGGCGGAATGAAACAAATCACAAATATCTTTACCACAATGGATCAGTACGGAATAATATCTTCTTCGTTTACACAAAAGAAAGCCACATTAGAAGATGTATTTCTGAATTTAGTGGATGGGGCAAAGGAGAATAGATATGAATAAAATAGCACATAGTTTAAGCGATACCCTTACAATGGTTTCCAGAAGTATGAAACATACAACCAGGCAAGTTGAAATATTGATCATGACAGCGATTCTGCCCCTGGCACAGCTTTTGATGCTGGTCTTTATCATAGGCGGTTCCATGCAGATTGGAGAATTTTCCTATCTGGATTATATCCTGCCGGGAATTTTGTTAATGTCAATCGCAAGCAGTGCATCCATGACAGCCATTTCTGTCAAGGAAGATATGACGAAGGGAATTATGGACCGGTTTCGAACGATGGATATCGGTAAAACAGCGGTATTAAATGGTCATATGGCTGCAACACTGTTAAGATGTGCCATTACAGCCCTGGTTGTTTTAAGTGTTGCAGTGATAATTGGATTTCGGGCAAAGGCAGGTTTGTTAGATTACCTCACAATCTTTCTGGTTGTTTTTCTATTTTCACTGATGTATACCTGGGCAGCAATTGTCTGGGGACTGTTCTGTCCCAGCCTAGAGGCAGTAAGTGCATTCACTTATATTGGAATGCTTCTTCCGTATATCAGCTCCTGCTTTGTACCAGTTGAAAATATGCCCTCTGTCCTTCGGGTGTTTGCAAAATACCAGCCATTTACACCCCTTGCAGACAGCCTCAGAGGATTGCTTCTGGATATGGATACCGGGAATACGATTTTCATTGCAATCGCCTGGTGCCTGGGATTGCTTCTGGTATTCTATATTTGTTCATTGAAAATTTACCATAGGAGAGCAAATAAATAGTTTCGATGTTGAATGTGATGAGCTGATCTTCTTTTTTGAGTACAATTGATCTTTTTTATAAAGCATGTTAATATGATTAAAAAGTGCAAGAATGGTATACGAATGCGGATGTGCAGAAAATATTTAATCTGTGAATGCTGACATTCCTTTGGGCGAGCGAGAAACAGACAGGGAGGTGTGAAAATGCTGATACGTGAATTGTACGAAAATGAAATGGATGGTGCCATTGATTTGGCATGGCATGTATTTTTAGAGTTTGAAGCTTTGGATTATAGTGAACAGGGTGTAAAGGAATTCTGGAAGAGTATACATGATGAGGCATATTTAAATCAGTTGCGGATTTATGGAGCTTTTGAGGATGAAAAGATCCTGGGGATTATTGCAACCCGCAATGATGGCGGGCATGTTGCTTTGTTTTTTGTAGATGGAAAATATCAGAGACAGGGAATCGGAAAGGATTTATTTGCACTTGTGTGCAAGGATAATACAAGTGGCAGCATTACGGTCAATTCTTCGCCCTTTGCAGTTCCTGTCTATCACCATCTTGGATTTACAGATACAGATTCGGAAAAGGTTACTAATGGATTAAGGTATACACCAATGGTTATCAATCTTAATAATCGTCTGTAAATATACATTAGAAAAGAAAGGATAGCTGAGCATGATTTATCTGGAAACTGAGCGTCTTATATTAAGAGATTATGAAGAAAAAGAGGAAGACCTTTATTATCGGCTGAAAAGCGATGATAAAACCATGTATTACCTGCAGGATATTAAGCTGCATTCTGCTGGCGATGCCAGAGAGGATTTTCAAAATATGCTGCAGGATAAGGATTCTGATAACAGGAAGTTTTATTTTCTGCACATGATGTTAAAGGAATCCCGGCAGCAGGTAGGAAGTATAGGATATACCGCTACGGATCAAACCCCGCTGGGGAAACTGGTTCATCTAGGATACTTTACATATCCCGCCTTTTGGGGAAATGGCTATACAACAGAAGCTCTAAAAAAATTACTAGAATTTGCTTTTACAAAAAATGGAGTTTACCGCGTAACTACCGGATGTCTAAAGGAGAACGGGGCATCCGAAAAGGTCATGATAAACTGCGGACTTATAAAGGAAGCGGAACACGTGGACTGGGAATGGCATGATGGAAAAATGAAAACACGCCTGGAATATCGTTTGCTGAAACACGAATGGGAGGGAATAAATGGAACTGATCATACGAAAGTGGCAGATCAAAGATGCCAATGAACTGGCAGCGGCACTGAACAATCAAAAAATTCAGGATAACCTGAGAGATGGAATGCCTTATCCTTATACACCAATTGATGCAAAAGAGTATATCAACGCCGTATTAGCGGCTGACCAGGACTCCACTTATGCATTTGCAATTGAAGTGGATGGACAGGTAGCGGGCAGCATTGGCGTTACGCGCTGCAGTAATATCCATTCTTTAACAGCAGAAATGGGATATTACATTGCAGAGCCGCATTGGGGCAGGGGGATTGGGACGGAGGCTGTAAAAGAGACTTGCAGATATATTTTTGATCATACAGATATCATACGGATCTTTGCCGAACCGTTTGCATATAATGTTCCTTCCTGCCGGGTTTTGGAAAAAGCAGGCTTTCAGTGCGAGGGCATTTTACGTAAAAATGCAGTAAAAAATGGAAAAGTACAGGATATGAAAATGTACGCATTGATTAAGGAAACTTAATGTACCTTATACGGACGCTGGTGCAAAAGACAGAAGAGATTCGTTTATAATCTGAAGCCCCCTGGCTAAATCCGCATGAGAATCCGGGGAGCAGACAGCCAGGCGGATAGCTGGAATAAGCGTGCTGTTTCCCACTAAAAACCTCTCACTGCAAAATACTTGAACACCCTTCTTTCTTAAATAAATTTCCAGTTCGTGACTATTTATAGAATTACGGAGAATTAACCATCGGAATTGGCTTCTTTGGCTGCCCCAAAGGTCATTTCCGGCTAACAGGTTCTCCGTGATTCTATTTCTTTTTATGATCTCCGGTATTTTATCCGAAGTGATGCGTTGGGCTATACCGGTTTGAATCAATTGAGCGGCTAATTCCGTCTCGATAGGAGAGGACATAACGTTGATATTTCGAATTCCGGTGAGCAGGCTTTCCCGGAAAGCCAGTGGTGCAGCCAGAAAAGAAATTCTGAGCCCGGCTGACAGAGAATTGGAAAGCGTGCAGATATGGATGGTATGGTCCGGTATCAATTCATACAGTGAGAGGTTTGGCTTTTCTGATAAAAAGGTATACGTACCATCTTCGATATTAATCAGGGCATATTTTTCTATCATACTGCTTAAATGGATGCGCTCATTCAGTTCCATTGTGACAGTAGTCGGATTGTGAGAATCAGGAATAACATAGATTCCTTTTATATTCTCTGTCTTGCAAATCTGTTCTAAGTATTTTAAATCCATTTTTCTGTTACGATAGGGTATGGGGATCAGTATGATACCTAACATATTTGCAATATTTTTAATGCCCGGATATGTAAGAGAATTAGTTGCTATTTTATCTCCGTAACGAAATAGAGATGCCAATATAACCGTTAAAGAATTCTGCAATCCGGATGTAATTAGTATATTTTTGGATTGAGCCGGAATCCCCAGTTTATGCAGCCAAATGCAGGCACTTTCTTTTTGTAGTTCACTTCCTGAAATATCTGTGTATTTTAATAGGTTATCGATATTTATCCTGGAAGGGAGCTTCTTTAGCATCTGGGTAATATACCTGTTTTGCTGGTAAAGCGGATGTGAGGCGCCCAGATTAATGCAATTGGATTCTTTGTTCTCGCTTAGCATTGGAAGATTGGCGCTTACGTCGGAAGCAACATAGGTTCCTTTGCCGATGGTGCCGCTAATTAAGCCCTTAGATTCACACAGCTTAAATGCTCTGGTAACCGTACTGAGATTAACATCCAGATAATCAGCTAATTCTCTTTGGGGAGGCAGTTTATCATTTGGCTGCAAATTTCCGGCAGCAATATCTTTTTCTAATGCAGCAGCGATAGAAAGGTACAGGGGTGTGTTTTCTCTGCTTAGTTTCGGTCTCCAGCTCATAGGATAATTTTCAAATGAATTTACCGGCATAGTATGTCCTCTTTTCAAAATATTGTTTTGCATACAATTTTAGCATTGAAACCATACAATATCAAGGGTTATAATTTAAGAAGAGGCTGGATAGAAGCGGTTGAATAGAGCAGGCTGAATAGAGCAGGCTGAATAGTAAAAGGTGAATGGAAGAAGATGAACAGAATAGGCTGAAGTATATCTGGTACCGTGAATTTGTAACAGACTGTTAAATCGACCCTATAGTAAGGAGAACATAAATATGGTAAAGAAAATATTATTGCTTGGCGAAGAAAAATTGTATCAAAAAAGTGATCTGGTGGAAAAAGGGGAGGATCTTACGGAAACAGTCTCTGATTTACATGACACTCTTATGGATTTTAAGAGTCGGTATCAGGCGGGGCGTGCCATAGCCGCACCTCAGATTGGCGTGGGAAAACGTATTATTTATATGTATCTGGATAGGCCAGTTGTATTTATTAATCCCTGGCTTGAGTTTCCGGACGATGAAGAGATGGAGGTACTGGATGATTGCATGTCTTTCCCTAATTTATATGTAAGAGTAAAAAGGCACAGACGCTGTGTAGTGAGATATGTGGATATGGACTGGAAGAGTAGGGAAATGCGGTTAGAGGGCGATTTGGCTGAATTATTACAGCACGAATATGACCATCTGGAAGGTATCCTTGCCACTATGAGGGCGGTGGACGACAAAGCGTTTTGCATGAGGGGAGAATGAATATGAAGAAATTAGGGATACTTGGAGGCATCAGTTTTACATCTACGATAGAATATTATAAAAAGATTATGAATCTGTATTATGAAAGATTTCAGGACTATTATTATCCGGAGATTGTAATAGAAAGCCTGAATTTTCAATATTTTACAGATCTTGAAAATCAGAACCGCATGGAGGAATATATCAATTGCATTCGGTCCGGTATTGAAAATTTAAAGCATGCAGGAGCAGAGATCGTGATTATGGCTGCCAATTCTCCCCATTCCGTGTATGATGTGATAGAAAAGGATGCCGGTGTACCAATGATAAGTATTGTGGATTCCGTAGCAAAACAGGCACAGGCTCTGTCCAGGAAGAAGCTGCTTTTAACCGGGATTCGATATACAATGAGTCATTCATTTTATAAAAACAGAATGAAAGAATATGGCATTGAAATCATGTCTCCGGATGAGAAACAGCAAAATATAATTGATCATATCATATTCGGGGAATTGGCAGTACATAAAATAAACAGCCAGTCTCAAAGGGAATTTATGGACATAGTGGGTTATTACCAAAAAGAGTGTGGGATTGAGGGTGTTATTTTGGGATGCACAGAATTGCCTCTATTGATAGAGGGACTTCCTGAGCCGGTACCATTTTTGGACTCTCTGAAATTGCACTGTGAAGATTGTTTCCAGCGAATGCTTAAATAAAAAACATAACTGGTAATATTTGCGTTACCGGTAATAAATCGGAAAAAATCTTGTCCATCGCTTGTGTGTATGTTACAATAGTGAAGTTGTATGCATCACCTTATTAATGGGTATTCTATTTGGATACAAGAAATGACAGAGTGATAAATCTTTAAATAAGGGAGTAGATAAGAATGGATAATGTATTTTTTAAAGAATTTTTAATGTTAAGTGACATTCGGACATTGCTTTGCCTGGGGCTTTTAGTCGTATTATTCATAGTGATGAACAGAATTCAAAAACGAAAAGTAAGTTTTTCCAAAAGAATGATTATCGGTACTGTGTTTGGATTGGTACTGGGACTGGTTGTACAGGCAGTATCCGGATTTGTAAGTCAGCCGATGGAAATTACTTTTGTTGCGGAAACTACGAAATGGTATGGCTTGTTTGGCAATGGATTTATTGATTTGATCAGAATGCTGGTTGTACCCCTTGTTATGGTTTCCATTATCCATGTGATCATCAATATGCAAAAGGATGCCAACATCGGGAAGCTGACGAAAAATACCATTGTGGTAACGATGGTGATGGTTATTATCGCTGTGGTAGTGGGACTGTGCGTAGGTGTCTTGTTCCGGGTTGGAACCGGAATGTCAACTACAGCGGAAGCAGTGGAAATGAAAGAAATTAAAACAGTGGTGGATACTTTAAGAGGGCTGCTGCCCGCGAATCCGGCACAGGCGATGGTGGATGTAAATATTATCGCCCTGGTGATTTTTGCCGTATTTTTTGGTTTGGGTGCCAAAAGAATGTCAAAAAAATACTTTGATGTGGTAAAGCCGTTCTTTGACCTGATCAATGCACTTCATAAAATTATAATGAGTATTGCCATGACAATTATCAAATACATGCCTTATGCTGTTATTGCTTTGCTGGCAAATACTATTGCTCAAAAGGGAATTGAAAGTATTCTGGAAGTGGGAATTTTCATTGCGGCCTTGTATGCGGCAGTGGCAATTATGTTTGTGATCCAGCTGATTGCCCTGGTAATCTTTGGCGTGAATCCGGGCATTTACCTTAAAAAAGGCATATCTGTCATGATTTTAGCGTTTACTTCAAGGTCAAGTGTAGGCTCTCTGCCGCTTACCATTGAAACCCTCACCGATAAAATGGGTGTAAATGACGGTACAGCCAATTTTGTAGCCGGATTTGGAACAACTGCGGGTATGCAGGGATGTGCAGGAGTATTTCCGGCGCTGCTCCTTGTATTTGTAGCAAACGTAAATGGTATGCCGATAGATATTACCTTTATTGCAATGTCCATTATTGTTGTGACTTTAGGATCGCTGGGAATTGCAGGAATACCGGGAACGGCTACGATGGCGGCTTCCGTTGCCCTCTCGGGTGTAGGTCTGGCATCCTCCTTTCCGGTTGTCAGCCCGATTCTGGCGATTGACCCGATTATTGATATGGGAAGAACGCTCCTTAATGTAACTGGTTCTATGGTGAATGCGATTGTGGTGGACAGGACATTGGGCCAGATGGATATGGAAAGATTTAAGGATATGAGTACGGAAGTGGCGGCGGAGAGTAAGAAAGAGGAGTAAATGAATAAGGTATAGAATGTAAAGAAGAAGATGTGCCGGTAATGATATGGCATATCTTCTTCTTTTTGTGATTATTATCTATAAAAGGTCCGGAACAGCTTTATTTTATGACGTGCTGTTTTTACTAATTCTTCTCGCCCTGCATTCATGTATTCCCGAATAGCAGCAGCATCTCCGTATTTTTGAAAACCTTCTAAGATTCCTTTGTTAAATCCCAGATTTAAGTCTGTCCCGACATTAATTTTAGTTACTCCCAAACGGCAAAGTTCTTTGATATCTTCATCCGGAGTGCCGGATGCTCCGTGGACGACAACAGGGCATTCAATGTTCTGGACAATCTGTTTTGTTCTTTCAAAATCAATAACAGGTGTGGAGGAATAGATCCCATGGGCGGTACCAATGGAAACAGCAAGGGCATCTACTCCGGTTCGTGCAACAAATTCTGCAGCTTTAGCAGGATCGGTCATTCCGGAATTACGAATTTCCAGGGGGGCAGAGGCGTCGGAAATAGTTCCCAGTTCTGCTTCTACGGATACATTTCTGGCATGGGCATAAGCAGTTACCCGTCTGGTATCTGCTACGTTGGCATCAAAGTCATCTCTGGACAGATCAATCATGACACCACTGAAACCTTGCCGGATACAATAAACTGCCTGTTCATAACTCTGCCCGTGATCCAGGCTGACGCTTATTGGTATGGTGCAGTGTGTGGAAGCAGTTTTGGCAATTTGGACCATAAAATCAGCCCCGGCAAAATCCAGATCAGCATGATAAAGTTGAATGATTAATGGAGAACCTTCTTCCTGTGCAGCTTGGGTGATTGCCTGAATTGTTTCCATATTTACTACGTTGAATGCCGGAATTGCATAATGATGTTTCTTTGCATCTGTTAACATTTCTTTAAAGGGTACTAGACTCATATGATTACACTCCTTTATAATTATTTCGATATAATATGAATGTATATTAACACTACTCATGGCAAAATACAAGATGAAATTTAGTGATAATGCTTAAAAAATGGTAAAAAATAAAATATTAAAATATATATTGACAAAATTAAATTATGAATATAGAATAATATTATCGAAAAAGAAATAAAAGATAATTTTCAACTTCAACAAGAGAGGAGTTAATCATGGGTGGAAAGATAGTAATTGCAGCGGATCTTGGTGCCAGCGGCGGTAAGATGGCGAAAGGATGTTTTGACGGAAACAAATTGTATGTAGATGAATTCTTTGACTTTCCAAATCGGCCTATGGAACTGAATGGAAACCTATATTGGAATTTGTTTGGCCTATATAACAGCATTTTAGAAGGGATGTCCTACTATGCAAAGGAACACGAGATTGAAGCGGTGTCTATTGACACGTGGGGAGCCAGTTATGGTCTGCTGGATAAAAGAGGAAGATTGTTGGAACCTGTATATCATTACAGAGATCTGCGGACCAGAAATTCGGTAGAAAATTTGTATAAGGTTTTACCGAAGAGAAAGCTTTTTGAGATGACAGGATGCCAGCCTAACAGGACTTATACACTTCCCCAGTTATATTCTTACATAGAACATAACGATAAGATTCTGGATTTAGCGGAATGTATGCTGTTTTTACCGGATCTGCTGGAATATTTTCTCTCGGGTGTAAAATCTACAGAGAGGTCAATAGCAGGTACGTCAGGTATGCTGATGCCGGAGCAGAATGACTGGGCATTTCAGGTACTGGATACTCTTCGGATACAGAATGGAATGCTGAAGCCCCTGGTTGACGCAGGAACACAAAGAGGAACTGTTCTTAAGAATATTGCAGATGCGACAGGAACGGGCAGGGCAAAAGTAATCGCAGCGGCAGGACATGATACAGCAGCAGCCGTTCTTGGAATCCCTGATTTTGGTATAAACCAGCTATACATCAGTATGGGAACCAATGTAAATATGGGAACAGAATTAATGAAAAGCAACCTATCGGAAAAAGCATATAGAGGCGGATATAAAAATGCCGGGGTTTTGGACGGGAGAAAGATCTTATACCGGGATTTTTCAGCATTTTGGATCCTGAACGAACTTCGCAGGATATGGCTCATGGAAGGGAAACATTATGACTACTCTGCAATTATGGAGATGGTAAAAAACTGTGAATCAAAGCATGTTTACATTGATGTTGAAGAAACGTCCATAAATAATCCGGAAGGCAATATGAAGGATAAAATGAATCGATTTCTTGCCGGGACAGGACAGAATTTATTAAAATCGGATGCAGAATTTGCCAGATGCATCCTGGAAAGTATAGCGTTGAAGATAAAATACTGTTTTGAATATTTAAAAGATGAGCTTAGTATTCCTTTACATAGAGTTTCTGTAATAAACGGAGGCAGCCGCAATTACGTTCTGATGCAGATGATTAGTGATGCATTGGAGATGCCTGTTTTCTGTGGTATGCCATATGCTACCTTAACCGGAAATATACTTACTCAGTTTTATTCTCTTCAGGAATTAAAAACGGTGGATGAAATAAGAGAATTATCTGCACATTCTTTCGAAATGAAAGAATATCAGCCCCGGGCAGAGGAAAAAGCGATCTGGGATATGGATTTACAGCGCATGGTTGAAAAAGGGATATGTAAGTAAGTATAAGTTCATCTCAGGAGGGATGAAAGAAAAATAAAAGATAGAAAGGGCTTTATTGCAGCTTTTGCTGCAATATGCAGATGGGTGTAAACATGAACGAAGAAATGAAAGTAAAAATGCAAGAATCAGGAATTTCGGAAGAGGTGCTGGGTCAGGTACTGTCTGTAGCGAAACGAATGGATGAAAAAGGTCTTGTTAACTCTTTTGCCGGAAATATATCGGCAAAATCAGATGGAAAAATCTATATCACGCCTACCGGCCAGAACAAAGGACTTTTGACGCCAGAGAAAATTGCAGTGGTGAATTCCGAAGGTGAGAGGGTATGGGGAATGAAAGAGACATCGGAAATTATAATGCATTCTATGGCGTATGATATTTGCGAAGCAAACGGCTGGGATGCGGGAGGTGTTGTACACAGCCACTCAAGAGTACTCACTGCATTTTCTATGGCCGGATTGGATGTGGAAACGGAGGCATTGCCTGAAATGATGGGTAATTTCCACAAAATCCCTTGTGTTCCTTATGGTGCACCCGGAACAAAATTTATTATGACTATGGCGGAACCTTATTTTGCAGATGGTTATCGGATTGTTCTTCTGGGAAATCATGGAAGTCTGGCTGTAGGTAAAACGGTAGAAGATGCCATGAACGTGGTAGAAGCATGTGAATCTATTGCAGAGCAGATATTGATAACAAAATATCTTCTGGGGGGAGAAAATGCATTGGATAAGGATGAAGTTGCCAGATTTTTTGAAATATATAAGGAAAACAGAGAAAATCGAAGGTTATAAGAGAAGGTATTTGTGTTTTTGCCTGTCGGTAAAGATATGAGTATAAATAACAAAAACAGGATGTAAGTTAAAAGGAGGAAAAGGTATGAAGTTCAAAAAGGCAGCAAGTATTTTATTAGCTTTATCAATGGTATTGGGGATGACAGCGTGCGCAGGCGGAGAAAAAGAAACAGCGGGAACTGAAAAAGAATCGACTACCAAGGAAGAGACAGGAGCAACTAAATCAGAAACTCTTTCACAAGATGATATAGAGGAAGCAAAATCAGAAACAGCAGATGCAGCTTCCGGGGAAGAAACCACATTAACAATGTGGTCATGGTCCCCGATAACGCGTACTTGTGAAAAGATGCTGGATGCATTTGAAAAAGAAAATCCCGGAATCAAGATTGAATTTTCTTATTATAACTATGATCCGGAGTATTTGTCCGCCCTTTCTGCAGCAGCAGCATCGGACAGCCTGCCGGATATCATTGGGTTGCAGCCCGGGTCGCTAACAGCGCAGTATGCGGACTATTTAATGGATTATTCTGATTATGCAGCAAAAGACTGGGGAGATAATTGGAAAGAAAACTATCCGGATATGATTGCAAACCAAATTCAAATGGGAAATAAAGATGGGGATACCTCTAATTATATTCTGCCGGTTGAGGCGCAGATTATAAGCATCGTATATAACAAAAATGTTTTTGAGAGGTATAACTTAGAAATTCCAACTACATATGATGAATTTAAGGAAGTGTGTAAAACGCTCAATGATAACGGAGTGGCACCATTGTTCTTTGGAGGATCTAATGGCTGGCAGGCTGTAAATATGTTTACAATGTTGTGCTCCCAATTAGATACTACAATCTTTGATAAGGCACAGGCGGGGGAAATTAAATGGACAGATCCGAAGTTAGTTGAGGCTATGGGTAATTATAAGCTGATGTTTGACGATGGAATTTTCCAGACAGGAGCAATGTCTGCCGATGCCAACACGAATGGAACTCCGGCATTTGTATCAGATAATGCAGCTATGATGGCACTTGGTTCCTGGTGGTGTCAGGAATTTACTGCGGAAGATCCCGCAACTACAGTTGCCAACTGGGATTTTGGATTTTTCTATCTGCCTCCGATTGGAACGGCGGCAAAAGCAGCAACACCTGTTGGAGGTATCGATTTTGGATATGGCATTACAAAAAACTGCAAAAATCCTGATGCGGCATGGAAAGCCATTAAATCTTTTAGTTCCGGTGCCGGGATACAAGCATGCGCAGACGATGTAAACAACCTGCCTGCATTTAAAGGAATTGAACCTGGGAATCCAGAACTGAATCCGGAATTAGTAAATCAGTATAATTCCTTTGCCAAAGACCTTGACAGTGCTATGAACCAGCGAATCAGTGAACCGACAATAGAGACGGCACTGCAGAATGCTTTAGCAGGTGTCGGTTCAGGTGAATTGTCACCGGAAGAAGGATGTCAGGCAGTTCAGGATGAACAAGATGCTCTTTAAAAAAAGGTATGCCATTCGCATGTCTGAAAGGAGAATCAATTTATGAGTAATGTGGCATCAAGTAAAAGGATAAAGAAAAAGTATAATATTCCCGGATATTTATTTATTCTCCCTTCTATATTATTCTTTGTATTTTATATTTTATATCCCATTGTCTTTGTTGGGTGGAGCAGCGTTTACGACTGGTCCACTCTCAAAAACATGACTTTTGTGGGAGTCGAAAATTATACAAAAATATTCAGGGATAAAGTTTTCTGGACAACTATGAGAAATTCATTGTACTGGATCATTACAACTGTTCCCATCCAGGCAGCGATAGGATTCTTTTTGGCTTATATTGTGGAGGAAAGGCTGCGGAAAGGGAAAGGCATTTTTCGAACCGTCTTTTTTCTTCCGGTAGCGACTTCAGTAGCGGTAGTAGCAATTGTCTGGGGGAAAATGCTGCAGCCCTACCAGGGGATTATCACCCATTATCTGTCTGAAATTGGGTTGAAAGGGCAAATGAATATTTTGGGTATGCCAAAATCTGCAATTTTTGGATGCATTATAGCAAATATCTGGGAGTGGACCGGTTGGTCCATGATCATGTATGTGGCAGGTATGTCACAAATACCGGACGACATGAAGGAAGCGGCAAAAATAGATGGGGCAACAAGGTGGAAAGAGATCCGATATATTTATTTCCCATCCCTGGCGTCAACACACAAATCTCTGCTGATGCTAGGTATCATCGGGTCCCTGCAGACATTTGGATTGATCTATACCATGACCGGAGGAGGACCAAACCATGCATCGGAAATGCCGGGAACGTATATTTTTCAGATGGGATTTACCAATCAGAAAATGGGATATGCATCCGCACTTTCTATGGTAACCTTGCTCTTTGCACTGATTATGACGGTGATTCAGGTCAAAGGACTGGGAGCGGGCGATTTTATGAAGAAAGGGGATGAATGATGATGTCTTGGAAAGATAGACGGGGGCAGATTTGCTGGTTCGCAATTCTATTTCTATTTGCATGTATTTTTTTAGTTCCTTTAATTTTTATGATAAGTATGTCGCTGAGAACTCCGGATACCATAGGCTTGCCTAAGCTTTTTATTTCAGATATTACATTTAAAAATTATCAGAACGTATTTGATAAAAATCCTCAGCTTCCACGCAACTTTTTAGGAAGTGTGGTAGTGACGGCAGGCTCCGTAGCGCTGGTAACAATATGTTCTTCTATGGCTGTTTTTGGATTCTCAAGAAAAAATGTTCATGGAAAGATACTTATATACAATATTTTGCTGTGTACGCTGATGGTTCCTCTTGCTGGTCTGGTAGTACCCCTCACTCAGTTAAACAGCCGACTGGGATGGATTAATAATTATATGGGACTGATTCTTCCTTATACTGCTCTTGGGATTCCTTATGCAATTACCATATTGCAGGGGTTCATGATTGGCATACCGAAGGAATTAGAAGAAGCAGCAGTCATAGACGGATGTGGGATCACGCGTTTATTTCTTCAGATCATTTGTCCGCTTTTGAAACCGGGAATTGTGGTTATTGTGATCTGGCAGTTTCTTACATCCTGGAATGAGTTTTTCCTGGCAATGTGTACGCTCACAGACGAGGCGAAAAAAACACTGCCTCTGGTAGCACAGCAGTATAACGGTGCATATTTCAGCCAGCCCGGCACATTGTTTGCAGCCCTGACGTTAATCACGATTCCAATGCTGATATTTTATATCCTGGTTCAGAGACAGTTTGTAAAAGGACTGACAGCAGGAGCAGTCAAAGGCTGAGCTGCTGCCTTATTAGCAGAAAACAGAATACGAAAATTTTATTGCAGTAAACAAAAACGGAGATGTTTATGTTATACTAAAGGATAGAATGAACGAATAACTTTCACCAACAGCCAATTCTATGTTGAGGTTGAAAGCAGTTTTCTCTAATAATTTACCAAAAGGAGAATTTAAAGATATGGGCAATGAATCGATAATGGAAAGCAGAAAATATTATCAGAGAAATAAGATGCTAAGCGTTATACGATTTCAGGAGGATGTATCCAGATATGATGTAAAAAAACAAACGGCTTACAGTATGACAACAGTGCTTAGTACGATTGATGAAATGATCCGGGATGAACTCATATACGAAGAAAGATGTGATGAGGCGAGAGTTGGCAGAAAGCCCGTGTGGCTACGCATAAATCCGGATGGAGGATATTTTATCGGACTGGAATTTAACGGGCGTATGATGCATTGTGTTATATTAAACTTTACCGGAAAAACCATATATAGTCATGAGATGCAGATAGACGAAAAGTATAATTCAGCTAATGATTTAATCCAAATGCTGAAAAAAAATATAGACAGGGCACTGGATCACCTGAAGGGGATGCAGAATAAAGTACTTGGCATTGGTATCGGTGTGCCGGGATACAGCAATAAAAAAGAAGGTGTGGCTATATCCTATAATCATTTCAAAGATTGGGACAACATTCCGCTGAAACAGATCATTGAGGAAGAATTCCACATCCCCTGCTATATGGATAACAATGTAAATGTCATGATCTTTGCTTATAAATGGCTGGTCTATAATGGGAAATGTGAGGATATGCTGTTTGTTTCCGTCCGTACCGGAGCAAGAGTGATGCCTATTATTAATAATACTCCTGTCAGCAGTGATTCCGGGTTTCCGGGTGAACTGGGGCATGTAAAAGTGAGAGGGGGAAGCAGGATCTGTTCCTGCGGTCGTTATGGATGTCTGAATTCAGAGGTTTCCGATTTTGCGATTATCAGTAAAATACAGGATGGAATCCGGGTCAGGCGTTTTCATCAGATTGTGGAAATGGTGAATGGAGATTTAAGTGCTATTACCATTGGGACTTTTGTTGATTCTGTTTTAAAAGGACATGAGGATTCTCTGGGACTGATGTATCAGATAGCTGATTTCCTGGGGGATACGTTCAGTATGCTGGTAAATATCTTCGCTCCGCGTAAGATTGTATTTTTTGGTGAACTTGCCAGGATCGGAGAGCCTTTTTTCCGTATCCTCAGAGAACGGGTAGAGGAGAACTCTATCGAACAAAATTATAGAGGGCTTGAAATTATCGCCTCTGAGTTTGGAAGAAACCTGGGGGCAATTGGTGCAGCCTCTCTGGTACTTCAGGAAACATTTGGATTTGCAGAAGAAATGATATAATAGAAGTCAAAAGAGAATTCATAATTAAGATATTTCGAAATCAAAATAATAAAAACCAGGCCGGGATACGACACCTCGCCTGGTTTTTTATTAAAAAACACATTGACATTTATCGATGTGATGTTTATACTTTAGATATATCGATAAAAATGAATGTGAGGTGCTTTAATGGGGAATTATGAGAATGAAGCCAAAGTTTTTAAAGCTTTTTGTGATGAAAACCGGTTACAGATCCTGGAAATGCTCCGGGGCGGGGAAAAATGCGGATGTAAGCTTCTGGAGGAACTGAAGATCAGCCAGTCAACGCTGTCACATCATATGAAAATTCTATGTGATTCCGGAATAGTCTCCGGGAGAAAGGTTGGAAAATGGACGCATTATTCCATTGACAGGCAAGGCAGTGTGAGAGCAGCAGTACTGCTTGGTGAATTGACAAAGACAGAGTATTTAGAATAAGAGGTTAAGCAATCATATGAAACAATGGAAGAAAAATTTTTTTACTATTTGGACCGGTCAGGCTGTTTCCCAATTTTCCAGTTCTGTATTACAGTTTGCCATCGTATGGTATTTGACGGACATTACGGGGTCTGCCCTGGTACTTTCTGCGGCAATGTTAATGGGATTTCTGCCACAGGGAGTTTTAGGACCGTTTATCGGGGTGTATATTGACCGCTATCAGCGAAAGAAAATTATGATTATTTCAGATCTGCTGATTTCTGCTGCCAGTTTTATCCTGGTTCTTGCAGGGTTGTTTGGATTCCTTACTACAGGCGTTATTTTAGCTGTTTTGCTGGTGCGCTCCATCGGATCTGCTTTTCACACGCCATGCCTCCAGGCGGTTACCCCACAGATAGTACCGGCGGACCAGCTGACACGCTGCGCGGGATATTCCCAGTCCCTGCAGTCAGTTTCCCAGATATTCAGTCCGGTGTTGGCGGCTGTGCTTTACCAGATGTGGAGTCTGAGTGGAATCATATTTTTGGATGTAATTGGAGCTTTAATTGCGGTATTTACACTGGTAATCAGCCATATTCCGGAGTTAGAGCGAAGCCAGGAGACAGAAAAACTTCCTGTAATTCGGGAAATGCTGGATGGATTTCGTATCTTACGAACGAATCAGGGAATGATGGGTCTGGTAATGATCAGCGCATTATATACGTTAGCATTGATGCCCACCAGCGCGCTATTCCCTTTAATGAGTATGTCTTATTTTGGAGGGACCAGTACCTATGCAAGCATTGCGGAAGTTGTATTTTCTATTGGACTGCTGATCGGCTCTCTGATATTAGGCAGATGGGGCGGGACAAAAAACAGAGTATATACCATCATCGGCTCATATTTGTTAATGAGTGTAAGCCTTTTTGCTTCCGGTATGCTTCCCCGGAACGGCTTTATCACATTTACAGTATTTGCTTGTCTGATGGGGGTATCAGGACCATTTTACTGGGGTATGTACACACCCTTGCTGCAGAGCAAGTTCGAAGCGAAGTATTTGGGCAGAGTGATGTCACTTTCCGGCAGCATCATGGTGATCACTTCCCCTGTAGGTCTGTCGTTATCCGGTGTATTTGCAGAGGCATTCGGGGTAGAAAAATGGTTTCTGGTGGCTGGCACGCTGACATTACTCGCGGCTGTGCTCTGCCTGTGTATTCCGTCGATTCGTAACTGCGATAAGGAAACTGCTGCGGGAGCAAAAGAAACAGGCAGTGAGAACGAATAATACCATAGATTCTATCATATACCATAGGTAGAAGCGAGGTGGTATAAATGGAAGATTGTCTGGCGGTAGAAGGGCTTAGCAAAGATTATGGCAGGAAGAATATCGTAAAGTCGCTGGAATTCCAGGTAAAACAGGGACAAGTGCTGGCATTTTTGGGACCAAACGGAGCGGGGAAAAGTACAACCATGAATATGATTGGAACCCTTCTTGCCAAATCGGAGGGAAAGATTTATATTGACAGCAGTGATATGGATACGGATAAAAACGAGATTAAAAGAAAAATCGGTATGGTTTTTCAGGAAGATGTGCTGGATGATGATCTGACGGTTTATCAGAATCTCTGGTACAGAGGCGGGTTATACTGGAAACATGATCGTGAATTAAAGAAGCAGATTATGGACTTGATACAATTGCTGGAAATGGAGAAGATGCAGCATCAAAAATATCGGGAATGTTCCGGGGGACAGCGTAGACTGGCACAGATTGCCAGGGCGCTTATCTCTAAACCAAGGCTGCTGATTCTGGATGAACCCACAACCGGTCTGGATCCGGTGACCAGGCAAAATGTCTGGGATGTACTGCTGAAATTAAAGGAGCAGCTGCAGATGACCATATTTTACACCACACATTATCTGGATGAAGCTTCTTTTGCAGATACTCTATGTATTTTAAAAGACGGCAGGATTGCAGCCTGCGGAAGTCTTAAAGAGATTCAGGCGAAATGGAAACACACCCTGAAAACACCGGGGCTTGACGATATATATTTTCATCTCTTAAAAGGAGAGGCATTATGAGAAGCTTGCGATTTCTGGTACAGAGAAATATAGCCTTATTCTTAAACAATAAATTAAACATTATCCTGTCCTTTGCCTCCATTCCGGTTGTTGTCAGTCTGTACGTGTTTTTTCTCAGGGATTTTCTGACGGATATGGTGGGTCAGTCAGGGGTCAGCCCTGACTATGTACAGCAGCTCACGGATCGGTTGATGTTTGCAGGTCTTCTAATTGTAATCAATACCACAACGTGCTTCGGTATTATTCAGATTTGTGTCAATGACATGGGAACCGGTATCCGTAAAGACTTCCTGATAGCGCCCGTTACGCCATTTTTAATTTTGTCCGGATATTGGTTAACCAGTATGCTGGTTTCCTGTGTGTTTACGTTGCTGACAGCATTGGGTGGTGAAATCTTTTTTACTTATCAATACGGAAGCACCCTGCCTTTGTGCAGACAGCTGAAAGTCCTCATGATTATATTGTTTTCTTCCTGGATAAATTCCGGAATCCTGCTGTGTTTTGCGCACAAATTAAAAAGCACCACCACTTTTTCTACTTTTGCCAACCTCTATGGAACGGTAATCGGTTTTCTGGCTGGAGCCTATCTGCCTTATTATTTCTATCCGGACTGGATGAAATCCATGCTGCTGTGGTTCCCACCCACTCAGCTTACCAGTATCATCAGACGGGAGTACATAAGCGTGGCAAATATATGGGTAGATACCGGGAACCGGACCGGGTTTCTGGATGCAGTATATCAGAATTTTGGTGTGGATCTTATACACAAAAACCGGATTCTTTCCGTATTGCAGCAATGGTCCATCTTAATATTAGCGTTGGCGGTTATTCTGCTTTATTTATGGGTTTGCAGCTATGAGAAGACTGTGGGAAAGGGAAATAGTGTGCAAAAAGAATTGTCTTGAAGGTAAGTTTTATGCCTTTTCTGCTGCTTTTTTAGGAATTCTTTTTGTTTTTCCGTATCAGAAAGAAAAGGATTCCTAACAAAGCAGCGAATAAGATAGCACCTCCGATAAATAACATATGAAAGTTGCCCACTTTGCCTGCTATAAAGATACTGGTTGGTCCATCAGCTCCCCCAATGATCGTGATAGATTTTTGTTTATAAAAATATGTCTTAATGCTAAATACAATTCCGATGATGCCCAGAATGCCTAAAAGTATAAATATAATTTTGATAATTTTTTTCATATGGATATACCTCCTATGTTATAAAACGTGTTTTTTATGATTTGCAAGTTGTTATGGGCATTTTTGTTTAGTGGTTGTCATTATTATTTTTTTGTATTATCCAAATAGTTTATAACACCCTTCCAAAGTTTCTTTTCGAAGTTTTCGTGTTGTACGGATGGAGCTTCTTTATTTACTTTTTTGTACATTTCTTTTAAATTGTATCCATTTTTCAGTATCACGGATTTTAATATTCTGGGAGAAAGCGCTTTACTGGGACATGCGTAAATACATTTCATACACCAGATGCATGCAAAACCAAACTTCGGTATGCCATTGTGTAAATGGATGTTTTTTTGCGGACAGTTTTTAACGCATATTCCGCAATGACTGCAATGATCAGATGCATGAATGGAAGCACCGAAAAACTTTGCTCCAATATGTTCCATTTTCCCCAGGGATGTAAATATCCGGTCTTGTTTTTTCGGGGTGGTTATATTTTGCTTCCCGTCTAGAATATCCATAATCACCAAATTAACTTTACGAGGAAGAATTGTGAGCAGTTTATCTGCCAGTACCTGCGGGGTGGGTGTTCCATAGTTGGATGGCATTACAAGCATTTCCTCATAGATAACGCGGTAGCCTTTTTTGGAAAGCAGGCGTTTCACAGGCTCTCTGCATGCAGTATTGGGAGACATTTCCCCTCCTCCGGAAACAGAGATCACAGCAGCGGGCTTCTGGAAAGTTTTATCCATATTCTGAATCCAATGTTCTACAATTTCAGCCAGACGGAAAGCATAAACCGGTGCAAGTACAATCAGCAAGTCTGATGATTCCGGATTTGATTTTCTGCCTTTAGAAACTTTTATTTTATGTACTTTTATTTCCCGGGCAGTTAATTGAGATTCAAAACAGTCAGCTGCCATTTTGCTGCCTCCGGTTCCGGAAAAATAAGCCAGGGTCACTGATTTTATAGATTTAGATGTTTTTGCCAAAATCCACGTTCCTTCCAGCCTCTCTTAGAGTGTGTTTTGAAATTGCTTTCTGGCAGATGGCAGAAATGAATTTTCAAACACGCTCTGGGGGCATGCGATGCTGCCAACGGGTAACATATCTGTTTCTTTCATTATATATGTTGGTTACGGTGAAGTCAAAGTATTCTGGAAATCAAATGATGTATTGGATTGTATCCTATAATCCATTGTAATTGATAGAATCTTACCTTATAATATGTGTAAAGCTCAAATATATAGCCCGCACAATAAACCACAATGAAAACAGCACTATATATAAAATACCCAAAAGTCATCAATTACCATAGATGATGCCGGATCAAACAAACACATAAGGAGGAAGTTATGAAGTATTTTGGAGATGGATTGAGTGAAATGCATAAAGAATTAAACAGCATGATTCGAAAGCCCGATAAGATTCAACAGGCCAAGGATTTATTTCTGAAGCTCCATGGGAAGCTGCACCAGTCTGAAGTATCGGATGGAATATGCAATGAAGTAGATGAGCTGGTCAGTGATCTGGAAGCAGAGGAATATGCTGTGATGCCTTGCAGCAAGGATGAAACAATTGCATGGGTTTTCTGGCATATAGCCAGGATTGAGGATTTAACCATGAATATACTCCTTGCTGATGGAAATCAGGTCTTTGATGATCAGTGGAAAGAGAGGCTGAATACACCAATCACCGATACGGGAAATGCGCTGTCAGATGATGAAATCATAAGCTTAAGCAAAAATCTGAACATTCCCGAATTGCTAAACTACCGAAATGAAGTAGGAAGAAGAACCAGGCAAATTGCCAGAAATCTAACAGCTGAAGATATGAAAAGAAAGGTTACAAAGCAGGGGTTAGACAGGATTATGGCAGAGGGAGGCGTTACACAACAGGAGGATTCCATATGGCTTCTTGATTTTTGGGGCAAAAAGGATATGGCGGGGTTGTTATTAATGCCTCCAACCAGACATGTTATGCTTCATCTGAATGATTGCTGCAAATGGAAAGAAAAGATCCGTGGAGGAAGAAAGACAGGGAAGTAACACCAACAGCTTCAGGAAATAATCCTGAGGCTGTTTTTAAAGTGAGCCAGAAAGCTTTATTCAAAACGCGCTAATTCACATCCTGATACTTTATCCGGTATTCAGAAGGGGAGATCCCCATGATCTGTTTAAAGGCTTTGCTAAAATAAAACTGGTTGGAATATCCGCATAGTTCCGCCACTTCACGAATGGACATGGTAGAAGAGAGAAAGTAATGGCACGCCTGCTCGATCCGGTATTTTGTCAAATATTCTATGGGAGGGATACCTTCCTGTTTCTTGAAAATTCTGCTCAGGTAAGCAGGAGTAATGGAAAATTTTGTAGCAATATTGTGTATATTGATTTCCTGTGAATAGTGGGAGTGAATATAGGCTTTTATTTTATCAATAAAATGCGAAGAGTCAGAATTGATCTCTATATTCAATAATGTATTCCTGCATGCCTGCTCAAATAAAAATAGCAGGGAATCAGTCAGATCGGTATAGCCCTTTGAAGTGGAGAGATATTCTTCGATTTCCAGAGCGTAATTATGAAATAATTTATGATCCGCATAATCAAATATATAATATAAAATCTTTTTCAGGCATTCATCTAACTGCTTTTGCGTAACCCTTTCTTTGCTGCACTGTAATAAGAAGCTTTTTAGATGATTTAAAAAGGAAGGGAGATTCTTATTCTGGATATCCAGCTTAAACTTCTTTTCCATGGAATCATCTAAGATATGACGGAATTCCGTTCCATTTTCCAGAAAATCTTTCTGATAGAGAATGGAGGAGTGACCGAATATCAGATGGTTAGTTGTTTGAGTGCGCATCAGGTTATGCTTACTTCGGATATCGGAGAGGTCACAGGTTTTCGTACTCAGACACAGTGTGACCGGATAGCCGGAGGGTCTTAAGATATCCATCAGTCCCAGAAGCAAATTCTTTATCTTGGTAGTGTTATTTTGCTGAAGGGAAATCAACAGGAACTTTTCATTTCTGGTAACTCCGTCCAACAGATAAATGGAATCGTGATTTCCCAGGTATTTGTGTTGTAAATCAGCCACCGATAGTTGGGTAAGCGCTTCCTCCGAGGGATAAATATCATGCAGTGTCAGGGAGGAGCAGGAGCCTGCATTTATCAGGATGCCATAATAAAAAGCCGGTTCCAGTGCCTGTAGTTCCTGAGTGGAAACTGAGGTTTTGTAGTTATGAAGCAGGGAATTCAACAATGTGTGTCTGTTTTCTTTTTTTGAAGTCTGGATTTTTTCCGAAAGTGTATCCAGCGTGTAATGCAAATCTTCCACAGAGACCGGCTTTAACAGGTAATCATCTACCCCCAGCTTCATGGACTGTCTGGCATATTCAAAGTCTTTATATCCGCTTAAGATAACAGTATAAACGGGAATATCATTTTCTTTTAGTTTTTGGATTAAATCCAGTCCGGATGCAATGGGCATGCGGATATCCGTAAAGAGAATATCAGGGGACAGATCGGTTATTTTCTGGTAGGCGTCCTGGCCATTGAGTGCGGTCCCCACAATTTCAATATCATCAGATGCTTTTTTCAGTTTCGCGCATAAATCCTTTTGTATCAACAGCTGGTCTTCAGCTACAAATATTTTAATCATCCGGTAGTACTCCTTTCATTGTGATTCTGCTTCCGGGAGAAAGATTTTCAACGGTAAAATCAAACTTACATGAAAAATGGGCATACAAACGTGCGAAAGTATTGAAAAGGCCCAGGCCATCTATTTCGATGTCCTTGTAAGAAAAATTCCGATTCTTCAATGTCGTTTCTTTGAATGTCTGCAGTTCTTTTAACACCTCATTGGGAAATCCCTGACCGTTGTCTTCCACAAGTATGATCCATTGATTTTGCCGGATGAAAAAACGCAGCGAGATCTTCCATGGGGGCGGAGAGCATTCAAAAGCATGTTTGAAGCAATTCTCTACAAAGGGCTGGATCGTCAGTTTTGGAATGCGAAGGTCATAAAGGCTGGAATCAATTTCCAGTTCATAGGATGAATTTCCGTCATTGGAGATCTTCATAAACTCCAGATAATTTTTCGTGTGGTTAATTTCCTGAATGAGTGGTACAATTTGTTCTTTAGACGTTATATAACGCATCATGGAAGAGAAGCCCTGGCACATCCTGGTAGTAACTTCGCTGCCATACACCTCGCTTGCAGCGCTGATGGCGTTTAAGGCATTGTATAGAAAATGCGGATTGATCTGTGCCTGGAGAGCAGTGAGATTCGCATTGCTTTCTCTTATCTGCAGTTCATAGTTTTGGGCAATGGACTGCTCCAGCCGTTTCAGCATATGATTAAAGGATGTGTTGATGATTTCAAATTCATCGAAAATGTCCTCCGGCAGATCCAGGCAGGTGTTCTGGTCTAACTGCAGATTATCAATGTGGTTAATCAGCTGCTTCAGCGGTTTCGTAACTACGGAGAGTATGATAAACATAATGATTAACGCCGCCAGAAGAACAAGGAGAACCGTAAATACAGTCGTTACAATATAGGAGATATTCTGGGACTGCATGGTTTTATTATTTGAAATCAAAACGGTTGTAAACGGAGTAAGGCTGCTTCCCGATGAATTATAGGAATAGCTGTTTGAAAAATGTTCCGTGTTCCCCTTTTGTATATTTTCTAATACAGAATCCAGCTGTTCATCGGAAATCACATATCCATCCTGTTCAAATGGGTAAATGATGTTATCATCTGAATCCAGTAACAATATTTCTTTCTCATTGGAAAAGGTATTTTGCGTACATATATCAGCCAATACACTGTATGGCACCTGTATCTCTACCAGAGTGTCTCTGGTCAGGGTATTATCAGAAAAATTCTTACATACCGAAAGGACGGTTCTTAAAGAGCTGTTCCAGTCATTTAAATGGGGACCGTAATACAGCGTGGATACATCTGCCTCTGTCAATAATTCTATAGCCCTGTTTTCTTTTAGTGTTTGGGCGATCCGCTCCCGGTCACTTAGATAAATTCCAGTATAGTAAAAATAGCCGCATTCGCGGTTATATAACATCACGTTGGATATAATCGGTGAAAACATCATATTGATCAGTGTTTTCTGTATGGTTCGTTCCTGTGAAAGCTGTTCCATATATTCCCGGGATGACGGCTCCGGTCCGGAAGCGTTCAGGGAAAAAATGATCTGTTTTAATGAGTCATTTTTTGTGATTGAAGTAGCTGCGATATTCATTTGCTCATAGAGGGAATCTACCTGAGCGCTTACCCGGTCCAAAACAATCTGAGAAGAAGATATTTCAGTAGATTTTGCATTTCGGATAGCGGTGGTGGAAAAAAGGAGAGATACAATTAATGCAAGGCAGATAAAAAGACTGCCCACAGAAAAAAATAGTCTTAATTTAAATTTTCCTTTTGTTTTATTTTTAATCATCAATATACGTTCATGTAATAAGTTTTCATCTGTCAGAACCGTTTAAACAGCTTTACTTATTTCCTTTCCCTTGTCTCGTTATGGAGTATCGTTTTCCAGTTTCTGTTTATTTCTTACAAAATCCTGTGCTTTGCATGGACTTCGTTTTTAATTATAACAAAGTTCCTGTTTAAAAAACAGTAAAAAAGCCAGATGTCAAAAAATTATAAACCAGGCTGACAAAAAAGTACATACCAAATGTGTGGCAGGATTCTTATAATGAATACCATAGAGCTGCCGGTATATGGCAGAAAAGGGGGTGTTGGGGATTTTACATAAGCGGTAATAAGAGGAAACTTACAAAGATGGAAGGAGAAACGAATGAAAAGGAAGATAGGAAAAAGATTATTATCGATGTTATTAAGTGCAGGCATGCTGGCAGGAACGGTTCTGCCGGCAGCAGCGAAGCCTGAGAGGGATTCTAAAGATGCAGCGGCACAGATTGTGGTGGATTACAATACCAGTATTGGAACCGGAAGCCCCATGATTTTCGGCGGACTTGGAACCCCGGATTCTGAGAGCAAGGCATGGAAAAGCCTGACCCGGGAAGCGGGATTAAAGGTAATGGGGGTAGATGTGGATCTGTCTGAATTATTCCCGGATAGTACCGATGCTGATTCGGCGGTACTGGAATCCTATACCCATGTGGCAGGGGGAATTTTAACAAGAATAAAAGGTGCAGGCATCAAAGCTTTTATCACGTTTGACCATATGCCTTCCTGGTATGCAGATACACCGGATAAAGCGGGAGCATATGCTGTAATGGTGGAGACATTTTTAGCTACAGCAAAGGCAGATTACCAAGACAGTATCGGATATGTGGAGTTAAAGCCGGAGATGTCCCTTAGCGCTGAGGAATTCACGAATTCTTATTATCAGACGGCTGCAAAGGTCAGAAGGCTGCTCCCTGAAGTACAGATCGGAGGAATGGGTTATGAGCTGAAGGATAAAAATGATTCCCTCAGTACTGCACCCAATGTTAAGGCGGCACTGAATGCCTATGAGGGCAAGGACGAATCCCTCCTTCAGTTTGTATCTTTTAAAGCTTATGCTGCAGATCCTACGACGGATTGGAAAAATGACGTTTTCGGAGAATTTAAACCAGGAAGAAAAGCAGTCAGAGCAGCCCTTAAAAATGCAGACATGCCTCTTTTTCTCACCGGATGGTCGTCAGTGGCTAAGGGAGAAAAGAACCCGGACGGAACCATCACTGGTGCAGACGGAATCAAGTATCATTCCCTGGCATTATTTAAGGCAATGCGTGACGGATGGGATCTGGTGTTATTTGACGGGTCCGTGAATGACCGGACAAATCCAGGAAGCTATATGTACACAGAAACGGACGGAACGGTTACGCTGAATCCATTTACGAAAGCGTATACCTTGCTGAGCGGACAGATGGGATTGGGAGAAGGCGAGTTTAAAGTCGTATCCACCGATATGGGCAGCAGCTGGCCTGTGGACGATTCCATCGCTATGATTAATTCAGGGAATGAAGCCATGATGCTGCTGACCAATTTCGGGGACCAGCCCAAGCAGAATATCAGTATTGAACTGCAAAATGTGCCATACGAAGACGGTAACGTCACATTGAAAGGATATGCCGCCAATACTGGTCAGGAAGTATCTAAAGAAGTGATATCCATACCGGATGTCACGGTTCATAACGGAATTATTACGGCAACTCTTCCCGTTATACCTGCAAAATCAGCTATGGGGCTGGTAGTAAAAGGCGGAGTAAAAAGAACCCTGCCGGCGCAGTCAATGTATGAATTTGAAAGCCAGGATAATCATTTTGGAGGCAGCACAGAAATTTCCTGGACAAGCGGAGCTTCTTTTAACCGTACAGTAAAGGGCTTTGGAGGAGCGGATAATTTTGTTACGCTGGGCAAAGTTGCAGCAGACGGAACAGGTACCTATAAGGCACACCTTTACGCATCACCTTCCGGGAAAGTCACCGGTACAAAAGTAAGCGTTAACGGTGGAGAACCCATGGACATTGATGTATCTGGCATTTCATTAACGAATGATGTTTCGTTCGATATTTCTCTGGAAGGGGGAAATCAGAATACCATCAAGTTCTATACGGAATCCGGGGATTTAAGACCGGACAGACTGGTTTTAGAATCCGGCGATGTTGCACTGTCCATTGGTATCCAGAATCTGAATACGCTGGAAAAAGAAGGAGATGCCTACATTTTGCCTAAGGTTATGCAGGACTTTGTCATAGATGCAAGAATTTTCCCGGCATCATCAGCTCCGGGAAAGACGCTGGATTTTACTTCTTCAGACAGCGATGTGGTATCCGTTAATGAAAATGGCCTGCTTACCCCGCACAGGGAGGGGACGGCTGAGATTACGGTAGGAATCAGAGGGGAAGCGGTTACCGCTTCATTTGCATTAATGATCAAAAATTCCATTGCTTCCGTATCATTAACACCGAAGACATTGACACTGAAACAAGGAGAGAGCCAGACACTTACCGCCGCCTTTGTACCGTCAGATGCGGCGAATAAGAATATAATCTGGGAATCTTCCAGACCGGATATCGTCAGTGTGGCTCCCGGGGTAGATGGGACGGCTCATGTTACCGCTGTCGGAGAGACCGGTGACTCTGTCATAACGGTTATTACAGAGGATGGGAATAAAAGAGATACTGCAGCAGTTAATGTGGTTGAACCGGTAGAAGGGGGTACCGTAACGATTGATTATGGGAATACCATTGCAACCGGTTCACCGAACATTTTTGGAGTGACTCATTATCCCAGCCTGGATGGGGAAGATTCGGATATCGGAGATCATTCTCAGGTATGGCCAATGCTGACAAATGAAGCAGGAGTCAGGTTCATGAGAGCGGATGCGCGTCTGCAGGAGATTCTGCCCATCTGGACGAAAACACCGGATACGGACTGGGCGCCTGCAGACGGAACCCAGGGCTCTGACCAGCCATCTTATGTGAGATCCGATTATTATTATGTTCCAACGCCGGATGGATCCGAAAGAAACAGGTTCACTCTGGAAGGATACCGGGCGGATATGGACTATTATAAGCAGCGGGGAGAATATCTGAATGGTCTGTCCAACCCCGCCAACTGGAATACCGGCAGACTGCTGCGCTGGGTGAAAGAGGCTAAAGCCCAGGGATATGAAGTGATGGTAATGACCTTCCAGATACCGGAATGGCTGTCAGCAGGAGTTGTTACCGGAACGGCACATACAGAAAAGGTATGCAATGGTGCGCCTAAGGATTGGGAAGTCTACCGGGATATTATTAAGAAGGTTTACCTGATGTTAAAAGCAGAGGGAATCGACAGCTATGAATTCCTGAATGAACCACATTGGTACGTACCCCAGGGCGGCGACCAGAGAGATCCCCAGGGGAATCCCTATCCGTCAGGCAACAGGCAGAACCTGATTGCCGCAGACCAGTTCTATCAGGCAATTGATGCCATCTATGAAGCAGAAGGAGGCAGCAAGCCGGCAGTTAAAATGGGCGGCGGTGCTGATGACAGCTGGGGCGGCAGCTATGGTGTACTTGGAACGATATTATCGGAAAAGTATGAAAAATGGTTTGACAGAATTGACTTTATTTCTATTCATAAATACGGAGAGCGTCCGGCGAATCAGGATAACGGCAATCAGGGAGCCAATTCCAGGAATGCAAAGTACTGGCTGAGAAACAAGCTTGGAAGAGAGGTGCCCCTTTACTTAAATGAGTATAATGTCAGCACAGGACAGCCTGTAAATGAAACTTACGGATATAAGAGTACAGGGTGGCATGCCAGAAATCTCATTGATATGATGACAGACCAGTATGAGGGCGGGGGCTACTATACCTGCTATCCCGCAGATGTGCCGATGGATGATTATGAAGCGAGTGCAGGCTGGATAGAACGGGGCAAAGGCATGTATACCTGGAATCAGGGAGATCCGTATCTGGCTAACTTTACGAAAACCTGGGGAATGCTATCCGTTAATCTGGGTCTGGGTAAAGGATACTTTGATGTGAAATCCAGTTCCATCCAGGGAGGCATGACACAGAGCGCAGGTGCTGTAAATGCAGACGGGACCCCGGTAGCCCTGATCAATAACTATACCGCAACCGCTTATGACAATACAAAAGTGATTATGAAAAATGTTCCTTTTGCAAAAGGCGCAGAGATAACTGCCAAAATATATCCCTATACCTATGATTCGGATATCAGTCATTATGAATCACAGATAATTACCGTATCCCAGGACGGTACGGCAGAAGCCGTGATACCAGTTATAGACGGATATGGCACGGCAGGCATCGTCTTAGAAGGGGAAATAACAGCTATCCCGGATGTTACTTATGAATTTGAGTCCTATAAAAATAACCTGTCTGGTACCGCTAAGATCATGGAACAGTCTGCCATGTCCAATGAAAGATATGTGGAACAGATGAATGGACTGGCTAATGCAGTAGAGATTCCCGTTAACAGCCAGAAAACCGTAAAAGCTATAATGGAAGTGAGTTATTCCGGTACGGGAAACCTGACTTACATTCTGGATGGACAGGAGCAGACCATTGCGCTGCCGGGTGAAAGCAACAGTGTTAATTTCCAGGTGAATCTAAAAGAAGGCATAAACCGGATTCAGTTTTTTACGGACCAGCAGGACATTCGTATGGATAAACTGGTTAAACAGGAATTAAACAAGGAAGAACTGCAAAAGCTGGTTAACAGAGCATTTACCCCCGAAGGATATACGGATAAGAGCTGGAAGGTATACGAAGAAGCGAAAGCCGGGGCACAGGCAGTGCTGGATAAGGAAGCTGCATCCATAGAAGAAGTGGAAGCTGCTTATATAAAACTGTCAGACGCTATTGATGCACTGGTGGCAATGGTGGATCTGCCGGCACTTATAGAGGAAGCACAGGCAAAAGATGCCGGTTTGTACACAACGGAGTCATGGCTTCTGTTTGCCAAAGCACTGGCGGATGCAAAAGAAGTAATGGCGCAGCCAGACGCTTCACAGGAAAGCCAGGTAGAAACCTATTATATATTGCAAAAGGCAATGGAGGCCCTTATAAAACTTCCATCAGGAACCGAGAATATGCTTTCCGGAAAAGAAGCTGTTACAAATTCTGAACTGGAAGTGGAAGGTACGTTAAATGCCACGGATGGAAACCGTTCCTGTTCTTACAATGATCCTTTTATTCAGATCGGGGCAATCGGGGAAGACAACGGACAGCCGGATACCTGGGAACCGGCTTACCTGCAATATGATCTGGGAGCAGAACGTCAGATCGACAAAATGGATATTTACCGCACCTTTTACGCAGACGGGAATGTGGATATCCGGTGGTTAGACTGCCGGGTTGAAGTGAGTTCAAATCCGGAATTTCCGGAAGGAGCAGTCCAGCTTTTATTTGGACCGGAAGATGTAGTTTCTAAGCCCTATCAGGAAACACCACAGGAAATAGTTCCGGATACGCCGGTAACAGCCCGGTATATCCGTATATACGGAAAAGGACATACCTGCAGCTGGGGCAGCAGTAATAAGATCAATATTTCAGAAGTAGAAGTATTTGGCAGCGGCGCTGCAGATACCTCCGTATTAGAAGCCATGATAGCGGAAGCAGAAAAGCTAAAGGAAGCGGATTATACTTCGGAAAGCTTTGGCAGATTTTTGGCAGAACTGGAGCGGAGCAGAGAAATTCTGGGGAATCCGGACCGGAACCAGGCAATGGTGAACCAGGGGGCAGCAGACCTTGATAGTATCATTCAACAATTAGTGAAAAAAGCGGACTTTACGTCACTAAACGCTGCAATTGATCAGGCAGAGCAGATAGCAGGGGACCAATATACACAAGAGAGCTATGAGGCAGTGGCGGCAGCCCTTGAAACAGCCAAGAGGATTGCTGCAGATGAGTTATCCCCACAGACAGCGATAGATCAGGCAGAGGCAGACCTCAGGGATGCAATGGAAAGATTAGTGCCAAAGGCAGATTTTACCGCCCTGAATAACCTGATCGCAGAAGCAAAGAGCAAAATCGAAACAGACTATACCCTGATCAGCTATCAGGAAATGAGAAAGGCATTGGAAGCAGCCCAGAGAACTGCAGCAGATGGATCCGCTTCACAAGCAGCGGTAGATGAAGCGGCAGCGGCACTGAAAAAAGCAATGGCCAGTCTGAAAAAGCGCGGAAATGCAGTCATTCAGATAAAGAAGACAAAATATAACAAGACATATGGCGGCAAGGCATTCTCTCTGGGCGCCCGGGCAAACTGTAAACTGAAGTATAAGAGCAGTAATACCAGGGTCGTTTCTGTGAACAGCAAGGGTAAAGTGAGGATAAAGGATTCCGGAAAGGCAATAATTACCCTCACCGCATCGGCAAAAGACTTTAAAACAGCCGTGAAAAAAATAACGATTACCGTAAAACCAAAGAAAGCCATTATCAGCAGTTTGAAATCACAGAAGAAAAAGACGGCAGCGGTAGTTTGGAAGCGGGATAAAAAGGCTTCCGGATACCAGGTGCAGTATTCCCTCAGTAAAAAATTTGCCGGGTCAAAGACAAAGGTAAAAACGGTCTCGAAAAATAAAACCACCCGGTTGGAATTGAAAAAGCTTAAAACCAGAAAGACGTATTACGTCCGGGTCAGAAGCTATAAGAAAGCGGGAAATTCGAAAGTATATGGTAACTGGAGTAAGGTAAAGTCAGTAAAGGTAATATGAGGATGTCAAAAAAATATATACAAACCGGACAGAAAAGTACATTCCAAAATGACCACATGATTTATATAATGAAAGCACAATAACAGTTGTTAAGAATAAGGAGGAATTGTATGAAAAAGAAAAATCTTGCAAAAAAGGTGATGGCAGCAGGGATTGCCGCTGTCCTGATGATGTCAGCAGCAGCCTGCCAGAGTGGAGACAAAAAAGCTGCAGACGCGGACACTTCCAAAGAACAGACTTCTGAAGCATCGGCATCCGGTGATAAAGCAAAAGGCGGTGTAACCATTACCGTTGGATTAAAAGCATCCCACGTAGAAATCTCCAATATTGAAACATTTAAAGAAAACTGGGAAGAAAAAACAGGAAACAAACTGGATATCCAGGCAATCGATGATGACCAGTTCGACTCTCTTTTACAGACCAAAATGTCTACAAGCGGCATGTGGGATATCTTTATCGGAGATACCGGAACCCAGTCTACATCATACCAGCATGAAAAAAACCTAGTTGACTTATCCGGTGAAGCATGGGTTCAGAAGTTAACGGAAACAGGCAGGGAATTTGTAACTCATTCGGATGGGAAAGTGTATTGCTTCCCAAATGGCGGTGTCAATTCCTTTGGTATCGTTTATAACACAAAAGTATTTAAGGATAACGGACTGGAAGTACCTAAAACATATGAAGAGTTTGATGCGGCATGTGCCAAATTAAAAGATGCAGGCATTACACCGATCTATGTTTCCATGGCGGATTCCTGGACAGTAAATCAGATCATGAACGCTGAGTGGCCTAATATTCTCAGTAAGAACCCGGATGCATTAGCAAAATTAAATAAGAATGAAATCCGCTGGGATTCCCTACCGGAATTTACACAGATGTTCGAAAGATTAAAAGGCTATGTAGATAATGGATATTTAAATTCAGATATGTCCACTGCAACATATGAGATGGGACAGAAAGCCCTTGCTTCCGGACAGGCTGCCATGATGTATATGGGTGACTGGGCAGATCCAGAATATGTGAAAGTAGAGCCGGCAGGCGAGGGGAATATCGGAATGTTTGCAGCACCTTCTGCAGATGGTGACAGCCATCTTGCAATTGCAGGTCCGGGCGGATATTATATCTCCAATCAGTGTAAGAATCCGGATGTGGCAAAAGATTTTATCAGTTTCATGGCTGAAGACGATAATTTACTTCTCAATATGAAGACCAGAGCATGTACTTCTGTATGGAATGATCTGGATGCGCCGAACTTAAGCGGAACTTTAAAGGACACACAGAATTATATCGATGAAGGCAAAACACAGATTCATTATAACCAGACATATATTATAACACCGTCAGATGATGCAAACAGTGCATTTCTCTCTGATTTACTGGGACAGAAGAAACCGGAGGAATGTGCGAAAATCTGGAGTGATGCAGTTGTAACAGTAGGAAAACAGTTAGGGTTTGAAGGATTTAAATAAAATCTGCGCAAGGGCAAGTTTGGAAATTCATTCCCGCCACTTGCCCTGAGAGTACAAACCACCATCGTTCATACGGAGGTGGTTTTTGTACAGAAAGGAGCTGTATGAAAGAAAAGAAGAAAAAAAGCAGCATGAATAAACTGGAAAAGAAGTATTATCCACTTTATATTGTCATTCCGGGCGTTGCTGTTTTTACCATATTTTATATTTTTGCCATTGGGGGCGGATTTATATTTTCCTTTACGGACTGGAGCATTTACAATTTTGAAGCGCCAAGTTTTATCGGCATTTCTAATTTTCTGGATCTTTTCGCATCCCAAAGCTTTCTTCCAGCATTAGGCCATACTTTTCAATTTGCAGTGATAACAACCATTATTAAAGTTGGGATTGGATTGTGTTTTGCCCTTTTGCTGAACCGGGCATTTAAGGGAAGGAATTTTTTCCGTGCAGTGATCTTCCTGCCATGTACCATCGGTGCACTGGTAATCGGGTATGTATTTACCTTTATCCTGCAGCCGGATACGGGGATATTGAATATCTTCTTAAGAAATATTGGACTTGGTGCATTAGCACTGAACTGGCTTGGAGATACCAATGTGGTGCTCTATTCCGTATGTACGGTGGAATCCTGGATGTGGATCGGGTTTAACACCGCTATTATACTGGCGGGCCTCCAGTCCATCTCCGGTGATTTATATGAAGCAGCGAGAATTGATGGTGCAAGTGCGTGGCAGACCACAAAATCTATCACCCTGCCCCTTGTCACGCCGTCGATTAATACAACCATTACTTTATGTGTCATTGGTGGATTTAATATATTTGATATTGTAATGTCCATGACCAATGGTGGACCCAACGGAGCAACCCAGGTAATCAGTAAACTGTCATATGATGCCATGCGGGTTGGGACACTTGGTTACGCATCTGCAATTAACCTGGTACAGTTTCTGCTGATCGTTATTATTATTTCCCCGTTATTAAGTTTCTTAAGGAGAAGGGAGCCGGATATCTGATGAAAGCAAATTTAAAAACGAAAAGAGTTCTTTCAAAAACAGCGGTTTATGTAATCTGCATTCTCATGACATTTGCGGTAATTTTTCCATTTCTTCTTGTAATTCTGACGGCATTTAAATCCGTGGAAGAATCAGCAGTGGTAACCCTTTCCCTTCCAAAAGTATTTCTGTGGGAAAACTTCAGCTATGTCATTGAAAAAGGACAGCTGCTGCGGGCATTTAAAAACAGTTTTATCATAACCGGACTGGTTGTGCTGTTGACCGTTTTTATCTCTTCGGTAACAGCATTTATCATCTCACGGCGCAGCGATAAAACAAGCAAAGTGCTTTCTGGATATTTTTTAATCGGAATGATTGCACCGCTGGCATTGATTCCTGAGGTTATTATCGTTAAGACACTGGGACTAAGCGGTACCTATGCTTCCATTATTTTAATACATATTGCAGCCAGAATGCCTCTTAGTATCATGATCTATTCTGGTGTGATTAAGGGGATTCCAAGAGCACTGGATGAATCGGCAATGCTGGAAGGAGCAGGATTCTTCAATATGTTCTACCGTGTGATCTTCCCGTTGTTAAAACCTGCTATTTTTACAAATGTAATTATTACATTTATGGGAGTATGGAATGATTTCCAGATCTCATTATATTTTGTAACAGATACAGCTAAGAATACCGTACCGCTGAGTATCTACAGTTTTGTGGGGTATATGACATATAAATGGAACTATGTGTGTGCATTTATTGTGTTGTCCATTCTTCCGATCCTGGTTGTGTATTGTGCGGCACAAAAATATATTGTGGATGGCATGATTGCCGGAGCAGTTAAAAGTTAGGAGTATCAAATGGATAAATTAACATATAGAATCGGAGCGATCCCGCCCCAGAGAGAAAGAGCAGTTACCTGTCTGGAAGAACAAAAAGGAGAGGTGGCATTTATACACTTTACTGTGCAGTCAGAAAAGGAGGCAGTCTTTACACCTCTGACTTTAAGGATTTATGTGCCGGCAATCCAGGTACATTACAGATGGTCACCGAAATTACATCTGATCAAGGGGCTGAATTCCGATTGGTTTGAAAATTTATATCTGACCAATGGATTTACGGGTGCTCCGGTGGAATGCCTGCTTTCTCCTAGCCAGAAAAACTGCGCCTGTATCGGACTTTCCGACACCTTAAGCACCATTGGATTAAAAGCACTGCCGGTGGAAGAAACCGGGGAATATGAATTTGAAATCAGATTGTTTTGCCGGGAAGCGGTCCCCAGAAAATCATATGAGATAACCGTTCGGCTGGATATGAGAGAGATTCCCTATTATCAGAGCCTGCAAGAGATATCCCAGTGGTGGGAAACTTTGGAGGGAATGGCTCCTGCTTTCGTTCCTCCAAATGCCAAAGAGCTTGTGTACTCCACCTGGTACAGCTATCACCAGCGGGTCAGTCAGGATGAACTTTTAAAGCAGTGCACCCTGGCAAAAGAACTGGGCTGCGGTACGGTAATCATCGATGACGGCTGGCAGACAGAGGATAATGCCAGGGGGTATGCATACTGCGGAGACTGGGAAGCAGCCAGCTCAAAGATGCCTGATATCCGGAAATTTACGGACAGCCTGCATCAGATTGGAATGCGTGCCATGTTCTGGTATAGTGTGCCGTTTATTGGAGAGAGATCCGCTAACTTTGCACGTTTTCAGGATATGCTTATCGATCCCGATGCACAAAGAGAATGGCATGTGCTGGATCCAAGATATCCGGCGGTCCGGGAATTCATAATCGGACTATATGAAAAAGCACTGGCTGAGTGGGGGCTGGACGGCTTTAAGCTGGACTTTGTGGATGAGTTTGTCGTGACGGGATTCAGCGGCAGAGAATCAGATTCAAGAAGGGATTATCAGTCCTTTGAAGAAGCCGCAGACCGGTTAATGACGGACTGTATCAGCAGGCTCAAGCAGATAAAGCCCGATATCCTGCTGGAATTCCGCCAGACATATAACGGACCGAGAATGCGTACCTATGGAAATATTTTTCGTGCGGTAGACTGTCCCATGGACGACGTGGAAAATAAAGTCCGGGTTACAGATATCCGGTTGATTGCAGGAGACAGCGCCGTGCATTCCGATATGGTCATGTGGCATTACGAGGACTCGGTAGAAAGTGCAGCGCTTCAGATCATTCAGATTTTATTCAGTGTACCTCAGATATCCATGCGGCTGGAAGAGCTGAAGAGGGAGCATTATCAGATGCTGAAATTTTATTGTTCCCTTTGGAAAAGGTATA
The DNA here is from genome assembly GCA_900540475.1 of uncultured Robinsoniella sp. Lineage (GTDB taxonomy): Bacteria > Bacillota > Clostridia > Lachnospirales > Lachnospiraceae > Robinsoniella. The sequence continues at coordinate 55,895 of UQGG01000024.1, forward strand.
AACAGGCTTTTACAGGTGGAGAATTCATACCGCTGCATCCCACAGAAAGATATAGTGTCATCAAAGGAATTCATAAGAATATATTCGTTTGTACTTATCATCTTACAGAGCTAATCGAGATGGAAAAGTGCTATGATGAGATGCTTTTTGTAAATGGTACCTGCCGGTCAGAACTAATCCTTTCGGTAAAAGAGGAGGGGATGTTTGACCGGGAAGTATTTGACTGTATAGGGAATCTGACCCAAAAAGACCGTTTCTATGTAAAGATGGGGGTTCAGATCTGGCATGTGCCGGAAAGTGGATGTGTGCTCTTAAAAAAATGCAGGGAAGCTCAGTAATTCACTTAAACGAAAGGTGATGACAGACGTTTAGCAGATGAGAAAGTGTGCACGAAGATGGGGAGTGGAGGAATACCATGAACGCTGTGGGGTTACCATAGAATGGCATTCCTCCACTCCCCATTTTTGCATGATCCGGCTGCTTTTATAAACTGATTACAGTGCTTCCCTTTCAAAAATGATTTGATAATTCATCGCAGCATAAATTCCGGCTTTTTCATTAAATGGTACAACGACCTGTTTTAGCCGCCATCCTTTTTCGGCTTCCATAAGTATGACTTCTTTACATTCTTCGAAAGTATCTCCCGCCTTAGTTTTCAGGCCATTTTCTTTTTTGGGCACTTCCACAAATTTGTACTCGTATTTTTTCATAATCTTATCCCCCTGACTTCCACAAATATCAACGTATCAGCATCTATATATGTATTATAATAAGGGAACTTGTCATTGTCAAAGATTTCCGGGAGGGAAACGGGTTTAAAACCAGAGCTTTTATTGAGAGTTTATAGTATTTGTAAATTCAGAAGGTATAACCCGGACGTGGGATCCGGGCTATGAGAGAAAGTAATAACACTAGTTGTTATTACACTAATAGTTTAATATATATTTGCAGTCATGTCAATAAGAAATATAGGTTTTCTGATCAAAACCGGATAAAATAAGAAAAAGTTCCTTAAAAAAGGGCTGCCTTACATTTTCAGCCGATATTTATTGAAAATATATACCTGATACCATATAATAATGTTTATTAAAATAAAAAGTAATATGAGGAAAATAAAATGATTAGAGAAGTAAATTTGCAGGAAATATCCGATGGAAAATTATATGGATTAAATGATATGGTAAAAGCAGACTGCCAGGAGTGTAACGGTTGTTCCGCCTGCTGTCAGGGAATGGGGGATTCTATAATTCTGGATCCGCTGGATATATTCCGTTTAACTACAAATTTAAACTGTTCTTTTGAAGAATTGCTGAAGGAGAAAGTTACATTGAATATCGTAGACAGCATGATCCTGCCAAACCTGAAAATGGCAGAAGGGTCGGAGCGCTGTGCTTTCTTAAATAAAGAAGGAAGATGCAGTATCCATAAATTCCGTCCGGGTATATGCCGGATTTTCCCACTTGGAAGATTCTATGAGAACAATTCTTTTCAATATTTTTTGCAGATTCATGAGTGCAAAAAGGATAACAGATCGAAGGTAAAGGTTCGAAAATGGATTGATACACCGGACGCAAAAAACTATGAACAATTTATTGTAGAATGGCATTATTTTTTAAAAGATATACAGAAGATGCTGGAAAGTGAGCAAAATGAGCATCTGATGAAAGAGATTGGGATGTACATACTGAAATATTTTTATTTAATGCCCTATAAATCGGGCAGTGATTTTTATGGAGAGTTTCGGGAACGGTTAGATACAGCCAGGGAATTTGTAAAAACATTATAAGAATCTGCCCCGAAAATAGACAGCGCGGTTCAATTTCATTACGCTTTATATTTTAGGGGCAGCGCCTTTACAAAGTGTCAGGCATGTATGTCTCACTTTGCGGTTGATGTGCATTAAATTTATAGAAGACTCTGGTCAAAAGTAATTTCGTCAAAGTTTTGTCCGTTTTCAAGATCATGCTGGTTGTGATAGAATTTTACCGTAAAGGAATCGGAGTCAGAGTCAGGATTCTCATGCTGGTATTCTTTGTAGGTTTCCACCGCAATTTCTTTTAACTGGGCAGATGACCAGGTGTTTGTTACAATAATGTTCAATACGCAGGTATTGGTACGGTTAGCTTCGGTATTAAATGCATTTACTACTTTGTATTCCGGACCTTTAAAGAGTGCAAAAGCCCAAAGGGAAGCAAGGCATACCAATGTAATAAGGATTTTCTTTTTCTTCATAATGAACACCTCCTAACTATACTGTACCATAAATGGCAGTGTTTTTATGCTGGTATTTGATGGGAGTGGAGAAAATTTTACGGAAAAATAATCTGATTTAGTCTGGAAGCGGACAGATAAAGGAATATGAAATGAAAAAATTAAAAAGACTGTGGAAAATTTTAAAGATAACAAATGTTGATAAGATGTTAATTGGATTTTTGCTGTTTATCCTGGGAATCTCTTTTGTATTTCTGGCGGCAGAGCCTGAGGTAAAAACATATGGAGATGCTTTATGGTATGCATTCAGTGTCATTACTACTATTGGATTCGGGGATTATTATGCAGTTACGGCTGTGGGACGAATCTGTACCGTGGTATTGGGACTTTACGGCATTCTGATCGTTGCCCTTATTCCAGGGGTTGTGGTGAGCTATTACCTGGAATTTATACAGAACAAAATGGATGAAACAGCCGGTGTGTTTTTGGAAAAACTGGAAAACCTGGATCAGCTGTCTAAGGAAGAACTCCGTGATATCTCTGAGAAAATAAAGAAGGGCCGTTATAAATAATATGGAAAAAAATGTGAAAATAGCAGAAACGAAAAGAAATAATAAAATTCGGATTGCCAAATTTATTTCATCCAAAGGGGTTACATCCAAAGCTGAGATTGCAAATGTCCTGGGGTTGAGCATGCCAACAACACTGCAGAATGTCAAAGAACTGGTTGCGGAGGGTATCGCTGTGGAAAACGGGGTATATGAGTCTACCGGCGGGCGTAAGGCAAAAGCGATTTCTATTGCTCCGGATATCGGATATGTGATAGGAATTGATATCACCAACCACCATATTACCATAGTGCTGGTTAATATGAAAAAAGAACTTCTGGAGATTGAACGTACCAGAAAGACGTTTGCCCCGGATTTTGCATATTATGAAACACTGGGTGATTTGATTCGGGATTTTATCTCAAAAGTAAAAGTCAGGAATGAAAAAATCCTGGGTATTGGCATTTCTCTGCCCGGTATCGTAGACCGGGAGCAGAAAGTCCTGATTCGTTCCCACACACTGGGCGTGAGCAATGTGAGTTTTAAAAGCTTAGATGAGTTTATTGACTTTGACTTTGCGCTGGAGAACGATGCAAACAGTGCTGCATATGCGGAACTTGGCAGCGAGACCGAGAATACCATATATCTGTCATTGAGCAATACGGTGGGCGGAGCAATTTTCTTGCATGACCGACTTTATCTGGGGGAAAATTTTAAGAGTGCAGAGTTTGGGCATATGGTAATTGAAAAAGACGGCAAAACCTGCTATTGTGGCAAAAAAGGCTGCGTGGATGCCTATTGCGCTGCAAAAGTTCTGATGAAACATGCCGGTGGAAGTCTGGAACTGTTTTTTGACAGGCTGAGAAAAAATGATGAGGAATATCTCCGGGTCTGGGATGAATATCTGGAGTATCTGGCTGTAACGATTACCAATCTGCGCATGGCATTTGACTGCAATATTATACTGGGCGGTTATGTGGGCGGTTATCTGGAAGAGTTCCGCATGGATCTGAATAAAAGGGTATTGAAATACAATAATTTCGATATAGATACATCCTATATCAGAACAGGAAGATACAAACTGGAAGCATCTGCTTACGGTGTTACCATGGGATTTACAGAATCCTTTTTTGACAGTCTGCAGTAATGAAAAATAAATAAAATGATTTAAGGGAACTCTTTTGAACGATTAAACGACTGAAGGGTTTCTTTTTTTATGCAGATTACATAAATTTAGGGCATTAATTTGGAACTATCAACGAAAATGAATTTAGGGATTGACTTTTTCTTAAAATAGAACAATAATATAATTACTTTAATAAAACATTTAATAAAAGAAACATACATAGAATAAAAGGAGAAGAATTATGGATGGAAAAATGAAAGTAGCAGTTATGAATGGAATTGGCAGAATGGGATTTGAAGAACGTGAAATTCCTAAGGTAAAAGACAACGAAGTATTGGTAAAACTGGATTATGTAGGGATCTGCGGATCCGACCTGCATTATTACGAAACTGGAGCGATCGGTGATTATGTGGTAGAGCCTCCTTTTGTGCTGGGGCATGAGCCGGGCGGCGTTGTTGTGGAGGCGGGAAAAAATGTAACACATTTAAAAGCAGGAGACCGGGTTGCCCTGGAGCCGGGAAAGACATGCGGCCACTGTGAGTTTTGTAAAACAGGAAGATATAATTTATGCCCGGATGTAGTATTCTTTGCAACTCCGCCGGTTGACGGGGTATTCCAGGAATATGTGGCGCATGAAGCGGATCTGTGCTTTAAACTTCCGGACAATGTCAGTACGTTAGAAGGAGCGCTTATTGAACCCCTTGCGGTGGGATTTCATGCGGCGATGCAGGGAAATGCACATGCAGGACAGACAGCGGTTGTAATGGGAGCAGGCTGTATCGGTCTGGTAAGCATGATGGCGCTAAAGGCAATGGGAGTATCCAAAGTGTATGTAGTGGATATTATGCAGAAGAGACTGGATAAGGCAATGGAATTAGGTGCAGACGGCGTGATCAACGGTGCCGAAAAAGATGCGGTTCAGGAGGTGATGCGTCTGACGGATAATAAGGGATGCGACCTTGCGATTGAAACAGCAGGAACACAGATCACAACCGTACAGACTATACATATGACGAAAAAGGGATCTACAATCGTACTGGTGGGCTATAGCAAGAGCGGGGAAATGACGCTGCCTATGAGTCTGGCTTTAGACAAAGAGCTGACGTTTAAAACAGTATTCCGCTACCGCCATATTTACCCAATGGCAATTGAGGCAGTCGCTTCGGGAAAGGTAAATCTGAAGGGGATTGTTACCGATATATTCAGTCTTGAGGAAGCACAGAAAGCAATGGACTACAGCGTTAATAATAAGGCTGATGTGGTAAAAGCTGTTATTAAAATCGCAGATTAGGCGTAAAGAGATCAGACAGGGGCAACTGCGCTCCTGTCTTTTGTAATTTTATAATTTGTTTCTAAATATAGAATTACTAAGTTTGTGTCTAATTCAAAGCCATATTTCCCCATACAGGAGGAGTCAGGCTTGAAATTCCTTCCACCATTGTATCATGATCGTTCTTGAACAAATGCGGGATATCTTCTTTAATTAACGAAGAATCCCCTTTTTTTAATACAATTTCTTCGCTGCCCACAAGAAGGGTCAAGGTTCCGGATAAAACAGTTACGATTTCTTCGGAATGGTGAACAACGGGAAGTTCAGAATCTTGAGTGTGGGGTTCAATGGTAAACCGGATCATCAGGCTCTGGGGCAGAAATTTATGGGAAGGGAGGGGGCTTAGGAAGTTATAAGTAACGGATTCCTGGTGGTTGTGCATTCGAATCTGCCGGTCTTCCCGAATTGTAAGAGCTTCATCTTCTTCGTAGTCCAGCAGCAGATAAAGGGGTACATCCAGAGATTTGGCGAGTTTTCGAAGGGATGAGAGGGAGGGTTCAACCTGCCCGTTTTCCACCTGGGAAATGTATCCAATGGAAAGTCCGGTTTCTTCCGCCATATTTTTCAGTGTTAAATTTGCTTTTTTACGGTATTGTTTGAGTTTATCGCCAAGCATAGCATCCTCCTGATTGTTCTTTCTGTGTTTCATTTTGTCTGAACTGATTATAGCATATCTAAAAATAAAAGGGAAACATTTTAAGTAATACTAAAAATTAAGAAAACAATTGACATATATTTTTATAAATAGTAATATTAATTTAAATTATACTTAAAAATTTTAGTATTTATAAAAAGGAGAATGAAACATGAAAATTGTTGATGTGAAGTTGGAAAAAATCCGGATTCAGTTAAGCGAGCCATTCCGGGTAGCGTTTGCCGTCATTGATTATTCGGAAAATGTACTGGTTAAAATCACAACGGATGAAGGGATTGCGGGATATGGTGAAGCGGCGCCTCTGGCATTTGTAACCGGGGAAACCATTGAAGGAGTTCTAGCGGCACTTCAGATGTTCCGCCAGGGATTGATTGGAGAAGATCCTCTTAATATTGAGCGGATACATGCCCTTATGAATGGTGCAATAGCAGGAAATACATCTGCAAAATGTGCGATTGATCTGGCACTTTATGATATAAGGGGCAAAGTGATGGGACAGCCTGTGTATAAAGTACTGGGTGGATATGATAACAAGGTAGTCAACGATATCACCATTGGAATGGATGAAACTGATAAAATGGTTGAAAAGGCAAGGCGTTACGTGGAGAAAGACGGCTATCATATCCTGAAGATTAAGACTGGAAGCAGCCTGGAAAAGGATATAGAAAATATACATAAAATCCGGGAAGCGGTTGGAAGTCATATCCGCCTTCGGGTGGATGCCAATCAGGGCTATTCGGTGAGTGATGCGGTAAAAGCGCTGGATGCCTTTGAAAAGGCTGGGGTGGAAGCCGTGGAACAGTGCCTTGCTGACTGGGATATGGAAGGGGCGGCATGGATACGCCAGAAAGCCAGAGGAATCAAAGTGATGTTAGACGAGTCTATTCACAGCCCGATTGATGCGGCAAAAGCATGCAGGCTGGGGGCGGCAGACACCCTGAATATTAAGCTGATGAAATGCGGCGGACTGTATCAGGCAGAGCAGATCAATGCCATTGCAATGGCTAATGGGGTGAACTGCATGGTTGGCTGTATGCTGGAAACAAAACTTGCCATCACGGCAGGATTGAGCCTCGTTGCATCCAAACAAAATATAACCGAAGCGGACTGCGACAGCTTCCTGTACTATAAAGATGAATCAACAGGCATGACCGGCGGGTTTACAAGGGAGGGAGATATTTTTACTCTTTCTGACAAGCCGGGATTCGGATTAGATATTAATTTCTAAAAAAACACGTTCTAAGGAGGAAGAGATCTTAATGACATTACCTATTTTTAATTCTACGGAGAGCTTATTGGCGGTAGTATTTATCATGATTGCGTTTAGTATGTGGCTGCAAAAATATTCCGCTCTGAAAAGTATCGGTCCGGTACTGACTGTTATCGTGATCGGAATTATATTATCCAACTTAAAAATTGTGCCGGGAAGCCATGAATTATATGGTACGCTTGGGACCTACTGTATCCCCATTTCGGTATCCCTGTATCTGCTGAATGTGGATTTCCAAGGCTTAAAAAAGCTTTCCAGACAGCCATGGATTGCAATTATCTGCGCTGTTTTCAGCGTGAGTATCATCAGCGTGATATTTGGAGTCATATTTGGAACAATCATTCCGGAAGGCTGGAAAGTAGCTGGTATGTTCGTAGGTACCTACACAGGCGGAAGTGCAAACCTGACGGCAATTGCAGTAGGACTTAATACGGCACAGGAAACCATTGCCTCTGCAAATGCGGCTGATTATGTAATCGGAATCCCGGTACTGATTCTTTTATTTGCAATGCCGGCGATTCTGCGGAAAATGAAATGGATTGAAAGAGTATGGCCATACCATTACACCGAAGAAGAACGCCAGGTAAGTGACGGTTCCGGCAGTCTGATGGGATCCGATACCTGGAGTATCCGGGATATTGCTTATCTGCTGGCACTTGCCATTACCATTTCCACAGTTGCCGGGGTCATATCAGCCAAACTTTTTCCGGAGTCATTTATGAGTGCAGGTAAAATTCTTTTAAATACAACGATTTCACTGATCATGGCACAGCTTCCAATGGTTAAGAAGCTAAAAGGAAATATGAGCCTTGGGCTGTTGTTCGGAATGTTGTATCTCTCTACCATTGGATTTATGGTGGACATCCGTGCATTTTTTGGCTCCACACTGGCAATTACGTTGTTCTGTGCCTGTGTTATCTTTGGAGCAATGGCACTTCATCTGCTGATATTGCGTTTATGTAAAGTGAAATATGAATATGCGGTTCTGTCAATAACCGGAGCCATTGCTGACGGTCCTACGGCGGCGCTGGTAGCTTCCGGCGGCGGCTGGAACTCTCTGGTTGGAATCGGATTGATTATGGGTGTCATTGGCGGAGTCTGCGGAAACTACGTGGGAATTGGTGTTGCATATCTGATTAAGATGCTGATTGGAGCTTAAAGGGAGGCAGAAATATGGTTCAATGGAAGCTGTATACCTCGGGCATACTGTACGGAATCTTCTGGCAGGAAGGGGAATGTTTTTCTTGCAGAACATTGGATTTCGCCAGCGGAAAGCTGACAGAAACGGCGGTATTTGACGAGGCAGTGAATGAGAAATACAAACAATTGAGCAGGCTGGATATTATGCGGTTTTTAAAGCGCAGAGAAACTTATGAAAAAATATTCACCGGTTATAATATGCCCGAAGTGACGACTCCCTTTTCTGAACGCTATACAAAGAGAAAGGATGGCATCTGGGGGCAGAGAGGAATCAAGTTCCCACAGAATTTCCTGGTGTCGGACTCCGCTCTGACAGGAGTGATCTGCCCGAACCGGGAATGTGCCTGGGTTCTGGTACAGGATGGGTATGAAAAAGAAACCATCCTGAAAGACTGGCTGGATTATGACGGTGACTTCTGCAAACCCTGCCCGGTCAGGTATGCCGGAATGTATGATGTTGTCACCAGGGACGGAATTACACTGTCAACGGATGTCTACCTTCCGGGGAATGAGGAAGGACCATTTCCAACCATGCTGGTGCGTACCCCATATGAAAAAGAAGCCGGTGCAGAAAGCTATTTCCGCTATGTACAGCGGGGATATGCGGTTGTAATCCAGGATGTCCGGGGCCGGAACTTAAGCGGCGGAGAATTTCTGCCAAATTATTATGAGGTGGAAGATGGGGATGATACGCTGAACTGGATAGCTGCCCAGCCATTTTGTAACCAGAAAATCGGTATGGTAGGCGGCTCCTATTTGGGGTATGTGCAATGGGCGGCGGCAGCCAGTCAAAATCCATTCCTATGTGCTATCTTAAGTATTGTATGCGCGGGAAGTGCGTTTGTGGATGTGCCAAGAAGAGGCGGTTGCTTTACGTCGGGAATGCTGGCGTGGTCGTTTGCCATGTCTAAGAAAAAAATGGACCCTGCCCTTATGGTAAGGGATGATTGGGAAGAGGTTCTGGGTATCCGTCCATTGTCCCAGGTAGCCCCCGTGGCACTGGGTTATGATATACCATTCTTGCAGAAATGGCTGAAGCATTCTGATAATGACGAACTGTGGAAGCGTTCAGACTGGCAGGCAAGGAACCCAAAACACCGTATCGTGCCGGCTCTGATTATGTCCGGGTGGTTTGATGATAACGGAATGGGAACCACCCAGGCACTGGAGCTTACAAAGGATTATCCCCCGGGCATGCGAAAGGTGATTCTTGGACCCTGGATGCACAGCGGAAATGCAAATTATGATATTCATGGAATTCATATGGGAATGGAAGCCATACGTTTTGATATCGACCTGATGTTCTTCAAGTGGATTGACCATTTCCTAAAAGGCAGGGAGAACGGGATTGAAGCGGCGTCACCGGTTGAGTATTATACTCTGGGTGAGAATAAGTGGAAGCAGGCGGAGAATTGGCCTGTGGAACATGCAGAGAAGAAAGTGCTGTATTTATCCGGGGCGTGCCGGGAAGATGATGCGTTGTCAGGCAAAATATCGTGTAATGCAGCAAGTGTGGTGCCGGATGAATCAGCGTGTCGTCCAGAACATATGCTTTCAGGCAACAGATCAGACGGTGATACAAATGGTTCTCTTACGGATTCTCCGGCTGCAGATGGCAGTGATACTTATTGCTACGATCCGGAAAATCCGGCGCCTCATCTGATCGACATGTCAGAAAATGAACTGGAAGTTCCGGAAGATTACACAAAGGTAGAAAAACGAAATGATGTGTTAGTTTACAGTACGCCGGTGTTAAAAAAGGCTGTCACCATTACCGGGGATATGATGGTAAAACTATATATCTCTTCCGATGCCCCGGATACAGACTTTATTGTCCGCATTACGGATGTTAGGGAAGACGGACATTCTGTTAAACTGGCTGACGGCATGCTGTGTGCCAGATACCGGGAGGGTTTCGAACAGCCTGTTTTTATGGAGCCGAAAACGGTGTATCCCATCTGGATCAGAACTACAAAGATATCTAACACATTTCAGCCCGGTCACCGAATCCGCCTGACGATTACATCCAGTGCAAAAAACTTTATTTTCCCAAACAGCAATACCACCGGCGGTTTTAACAGTGAAAAAACAAGAGTTGCTCAGAATACCGTTTATTATGGAAAGCAGTATCCTTCCGCCGTGGAGATGTGGGTGGAAGAGAACTGACAGCATAAAGAAAACTTTTCATATGAAATATTTCAACTGGGATATTTAAGATGGTAAACAGTATTGCAAAATGTTATAATGAAGCTGTTTATAACAGGAAAGGAAGCAGGGGTGAAGATTATGGCAAATGAATTTGATTCCGAATTTAGCAATGTAAGGTATCTTGAGAAGGAACACATCGTATTTTTAAAATGGAAAAAGTTTTGTTGTTATGATGATTACAGAAATCCAACTACATTCGCACTGAATTTATTAAGGGAAAATCCCGGCAGTAATTTTGTGATTGATGCACGGAACGGGTTTGAAGATGAACAAGCAGATGTGGAATGGGGATTCTCTTTTCTGCTTCCGGAAATGGCAAAGACTGATTGCAGATATGTGGTGTTTATCATGAATGAAGTCAATGAGATTGAAGAAGAAATGGATATGTGGACCAGAGAATTTATGAAATATTTTGTGGTGAAGAAAGTGGAAGACTTTCCGCAGGCGAAGGCATTTCTGGAAGAGGCAGCTGTATAAATTTTTGGCAGATAATGAATGAAGTATGAAACCGCTGAGACATAAGCAGCGGTTTCATTTTTTACATATTGTTAACCAAAAACATAAATTAGTTGACAATGGGGTTTGGCTATTATATATTAACTGGTGTAGAAGTTTTTAAGTAAGAGTTTTAAGTGAGAACAGATTTTATGAATGGGAGGTGAAAAATTGAAAAGAAAAATCAAGACAAGTGATATGGTAATGTGTGCACTCTTTACGGCACTGATTGCAGCTGGTGCATTTATAAAGATTCCCGTTCCGGTTGTGCCGTTTACACTGCAATTTTTATTTACCATGCTGGCGGGACTTTTACTGGGTGGAAAATTAGGAGCGCTCAGTGTGGTGGTATATATGGTTTTAGGCCTTGCGGGCCTGCCCATATTTTCGGAAGGCGGCGGCTTCGGCTACATTTTTAAACCGAGCTTTGGATATATAATCGGATTTGCAGCAGCCAGTTATGTGACGGGATATATGGCGGGAAAGGCAGGAAGCTTACATATGGGCAGGATACTTGCTGCCAACTTTACAGGACTTGCAATTGTATATGGCGTGGGAATGGTGTACTACTATTTTATCAGCAATTTCGTCATTGATACACCAATCGGTCTGTGGCCCTTAATCTTATATTGTTTTATTTTAGCGGTTCCGGGAGATATTTGTCTCTGTTTTCTGGCGGCGTTTATTGCAAAAAGATTAAAACCGGTCATCAGCCATCTTTCATGAAAGAGGAGGAACAGTATTGTATCGTGTACAAGATTTAAAGGAAAAAGTATGGAATTTAGAAACCATCCAAAAGGATGAGGCGATGTTCCTGGCAAAAGCGCCGCTGGAGGAACTTTGCAGTGCAGCGGATGAAATACGGAAGAAATTCTGTGACAATGCATTCGATATATGTACCATCATTAACGGAAAAAGCGGCAGGTGTTCGGAAGACTGCAAATATTGTGCCCAGTCCGCGTTTTATCCAGCCAAAATAGAAACTTATCCCCTGTTGTCATCGGAGGAGATTGTCAGTCAGGCGGTATATAACGAGGAGCGCGGTGTACTTCGTTATTCCATTGTAACATCCGGTAAAAGGCTCAGTGATGAGGAAACAGACCAGGTCTGTGAAAGTATCAGACAGGTCAAAAAGGAGGCAGATATCGCTGTCTGTGTCTCCTTTGGGCTATTAAATGAGGCCCAGTACCGTAAAATCCGGGAGGCAGGAGCCACCAGGGTACATAACAATCTGGAATCCTCCAGGCGCTATTTTAAGGAAATTTGTACAACCCATACTTATGACGAAAAAATAGAGGCATTACTAGCTGCAAAAAGAGCCGGATTAAGTATCTGCAGCGGGGGAATAATGGGGCTTGGTGAGACCATGGAGGACCGTATTGACATGGTGCTGACACTGCGTGAACTGGGCGTAAAGTCAATTCCGGTGAATCTCCTGAATCCCATACCCGGAACGCCATTTGAAGGAAATGAAATATTATCAAATGATGAAATGTGCAGAATAGTTGCTGTTTTCCGCTTTCTGATACCGGATGCATCCATACGGCTGGCGGGTGGAAGAGGGCTTCTGCCGGATAAAGGTGAGCGGTGCTTTTCCTCCGGTGCAAATGCGGCAATTTCGGGAGACATGCTTACTACTTCCGGGATCAGTATCAAAAAAGATATGGAATTGTTGGAAAAATTAGGGTATAAGGCGGTGCTGTATCATGGGTAAAAGTATCTTTATAGTGGGAACGGGCACCGATGTGGGGAAAACTTATATTACGGCGCTCATTGTAAAAAAGCTTCGGGAAGCTGGAAAAAAAGCGGCTTATTTTAAAGCGGCGGCAAGTGGAAATGTAAGGACAGAAACGGGGCTGATACCGGGAGATGCATATTTTGTGAAGAAGATTTCCGGTATTGACATGGAGCTGACTGATATGATTCCCTATGTCTATGAGAATGCGGTTTCCCCTCATCTTGCTTCCAGAATGGAAGGGAATCCGGTGAATCTGGAAGTTATAACAGAAAAATATCAAGAACTCTGCCAGGAATATGATTATATTACCATGGAGGGAAGCGGAGGCATCCTCTGCCCGGTCTGTTTTGATGAAAAGGAAATCTGGCTGGAGGATATTATTAAAATGCTGGGCTTAAGCTCTGTTCTCATTGCCGATGCCGGACTTGGGACAATTAATGCGGCAGTACTGACAATCGAATATATGAAACAAAAAGGAATGCCGGTAAAAGGAATTATATGCAATCATTGCCATCCGGGAGATCCTATGGAAGAAGACAATAAGAGAATGATTGAACACAGATGCGGCGTACCGGTAATAGGCTGTGTGGCCGATGGAGCAGACAATCTGGACATCCCACTAGAGAAGCTGATCCAATTATATGAGTAACGGAGGAAGAAACATGAATTTAACAGAGAAAGACCTGAAGTATATCTGGCATCCATGTTCCCAGATGAAAGATTATGAAGAACTAAAGCCGATTGTCATAGACCATGGTAAAGGCGTATATTTATATGACAAAGATGGGAAATCCTATCTGGACATTGTTAGTTCCTGGTGGTGCAATCTGCTGGGACATTGCAATCCCAAAATTAATGAAGGGATCAAGCAACAGCTGGATCAGCTGGAACATGTGATATTTGCAAATTTTACACATGAACCTGCAATTCAGTTATGTGAAGAACTGGCGGGGATTCTGCCGGGAGGTCTCTGTAAATTTAATTTTTCCGATAATGGATCCGCAGCAGTAGAGTGTGCTTTGAAGATGGCATTCCAATATCAGTATCAGACGGGACATCCCAAAAAGACAAGATTCATGTGCCTGAGCGATGGGTACCATGGAGAAACCATCGGTGCTTTGTCCGTAGGAAGTATGGATCTCTACGCGAAGATTTATCAGCCCATGCTGATGGATACCATAAGGATCCAGGCGCCGGACTGTTACCGGTGTCCATTTGGCAAATCCAGGGATCACTGTGATGGAGAATGTATCTGCCATGCCCAAGAGGCATTTGAGAAATTTGCAGACGATACCTGTGCAATGATCGTTGAACCATTACTTCAGGGAAGCGCAGGTATGCGTATCTATCCGGCAGTGTATTTAAAGAAACTGCGGGCTCTCTGCAACAAATATCAGGTACTGTTAATCGCCGATGAAATCGCGACAGGATTTGGACGTACCGGCAGGATGTTTGCCTTTGACCACGCAGGAGTAAGTCCTGATATTATGTGCATTTCCAAAGGGCTTACCGGAGGCTATATGCCAATGGCGATTACCGTAACAACGGATCAGATCTATGATGCATTTTATGCGGATTACAGTGAAGGAAAAGCTTTTATGCACAGTCATACATACAGTGGTAATCCACTGGGATGTTCGGCTGCACTTGCGGTACAGAAAATACTGCGGGAAGACCATATACTGGAACATGCTGCAAAAATGGCAGTTTATTTAAATGAGAAATTAGAGGAAGCATTTTTGGATCACCCCAATATGGGAGAAATAAGGCATCTGGGATTAATTAATGCCTGCGAGCTGACACCGGATAAGAAGACAAAGGCAGATTATCCCTCTGAGCTGCGCATGGGTTATCAGATTTATAAAAAAGCATTGAATAAGGGCTTGATTTTACGGCCGCTTGGAAATGTAATTTATTTTAATCCACCGCTGATTATTAAGGAAGAGGAGATTGATAAAGCGGTGGATATGTGCCGGGATGCTGTTCGCGAAGTTTTGCTATAGTGAAATTTATTTTTTGCGAAAACCACCAACCATATATTCAATTGTAACCCCGATTTTTTTATTGATTTCGCCCAGATCCTGTTTCGGGTAATTTAGTGCCAGCTCATTTAGTGCTCCTGAAATGGTATAGGTCATTAATTTAGTATCAACATCATCCACCAGGTAACCGAGTTGTTTTAACTCGTCTATATGTTCCTGTAATACATGCATGGAGTTTTCCCGGTCTGCTTTTCTCCAGGCGTCCCAGCCGATTACAACTGGGGCGTCTACCAGCAGGATGCGCCGGCAGTTTTTGGCATTTGCACCTTTTACAAAGCCCAGACAACCCAGTGTAAGCTGATCCCACCGGTCATCACTTTTTGATGCTTCCTTTTCGATATGTCTTGCAATATCATTTTGAACAGTCTCCAGCACTGCCAGGAAAAGTCCCTGTTTATTTTTAAAATGGTGATATACCGCACCCCTTGTTACGTCGGCTTCTTCTGCAATTTTCTCCAGGGAAACATCGTAGTATCCATGCTGTGTGAAATGCTTTCTGGCAATTTTCAATAAGGCAGATGTTGTCTTTTGTTTGGCTTCCGCTCTTTTCATGACGGTATTTCTCCGGCGTTGAAGTTTTCTTGAAAGTCCTTACTTGGGGGAATGGCTTCGATAATAT
Organism: uncultured Robinsoniella sp.; assembly: GCA_900540475.1. Taxonomy (GTDB): domain Bacteria; phylum Bacillota; class Clostridia; order Lachnospirales; family Lachnospiraceae; genus Robinsoniella. The sequence continues at coordinate 71,337 of UQGG01000024.1, forward strand.
CAACAATGATATTATTGGGATCCTGCATAATGAAATGCCGCTGTCCATAAGCTTCGTCCCGTAAAGGCAGTATGACTATTCCTTCTGCCTTTTTTGTTATCTCTGCGTACATCTGTGCAGCGTTTTCCACTTCTATATTTAAGATCATTCCCTGAATAATCGCCCTGCCGGATTCCGGTATAGTGTCGTGCCCCGCTTCAATAAAGGCTAATTCATGACCATCCGGGTGTGACAGACTGACATACCAGTCACTCGTAAATGCTTCTGTAAAACCAAAATAATTTTTATAAAACAGACAGCTTTCTTCCAGCTTTTCGGTCATTAAAACGGGATATATACTTTTTATCATTATTCATTTCTCCTTCTTATTTTTGATTTCTCATTCCATGTTTGATAATCCATTCCTGTGCTTTGCCGGAAGGTGTTTTTCGCCACTGTGCAATGATATGTTCCGCCTTCTGTGGAGCTTCCCGGTATAAGTCATTCAGATTATTGCCAACACTTTTTTGCACAAACTTTTCCGGGTCGTCTTTTAAATTAGTAAGAATTTCAGTATACCGTTCAAACTCATCCAACGCGGCATGCAGTTTTATGCCCCAGGGTAAACGAATTCGAACTCCCTCACTGGCAAGCCTTCGCACGTGGACGTTATCATCATGTGTCCATATTATCAGCTCGTCCATTACTTCTGCGGGATGCTCTTTTAGCAAAGGACGGATAGCAAACTCACCAGTAAACCGTTTTGTCAATTCTTTCAGGAAATCCAGTGATACCTTCCAGTTTTCATTTCCGTTTCGTTCAACATATCTGCCAATAGGCCAAAGCCACCATCCAAAGTTAAACATTCCTTCCGGCTTGGACAATTCGGGGCCCAGCAGTTCATAAAAAGCCTGAATATTTTCTACATAATCATTACCCATGCTTTTTTCCATGGCATCTGCAATACAGTCAAATCTGGCGAATAATTCTTTGTCGTCAAGATGTCCGATTATGTCACTGCAAAAGTTCTGCGAGTTGAAGTGGGGCATTACAGAGGACAGTGCAGAAGAAAGTTCCAGTACATATTCGTCGTTGTAATGCTCTTTGTGCTTCATATGTATTACCTCCTTTTTAATCTTTTGTCTTATATTAACATACGTACAGTCTGTACGTCAAATTGTTTTTTGAGAATTTATAATGTGGACTGGAAGACGGGGGAAGTAGGATTGCGGAGTTTGGAAAATGGGTGAAAAACCGTTGTTCCTAAGCTTGTTGACTAAAATTTCAATATGCTTGAGGATTACGGTTTTATTTACGTAAATACTTTAAATAATCAATAACATTATCAGTAAACTATATCAAAGTATTGTTGAAAAAATATATAAAAAAAAGCATTCATGAATAGACATAGTGTTTCGGATGCATTAAAATGAAAGTATATATTCTAACAGGTAAACAATAAACTTGATAGTAGTATGAGCGTTCGATCAGTAAACCTATAGTGCGGAAAGGGAGGAGTTATGACAAACAAAGTAATTATGACAAACAAAGAAATAATAGAAATTGCTATGCAGCAATCAGCATTCGACCTGAATTGCAGCGCGGAGGATTTTAAGCAAAGGGAAAATAAAGTTGTTATTTCAAAGGCGAGTAACCAGGCAAGGCGTTATCTGGAGCTGCCTTTTTTCTGCAATCTGGTTTCTTACGGGAACAATATTGTGGCTTCTGTGGATCCCAGAGTGAAAGAGTTTGCAGCCGATTACATAAATCGTTTCCCGGTGGAGCACTGCTTTGAAACGCCGGATATCCATGTGCTGTCAAAGGAATTTAACAAATATGATAAGTCAATATGCTTTATGGCTGAATACTTCTTACCGGACGTAGCCCAGGTTATGCCCTTACCCTGTGATTATGAAATCCGGATTCTGGAACAAAAAGATTTTGCTGAACTCTATACCGAACAATGGAGTAATGCCCTATGTGAGAAAAGAAAGCATTTGGATGTGCTGGCTGCTGCGGCTTTTGACAAAGGAAAAATGATCGGCATGGCGGGGTGTTCTGCAGACTGCGATACCATGTGGCAAATCGGCATTGATGTGTTGCCGGAGTATCGAAAAGGAGGCGTTGCCTCGGCTCTGACCAGCAGGCTGGCTATGGAGGTATTAGAACTTGGCAAGGTACCATTTTATTGTGCGGCATGGTCCAACATCGGCTCCGTCCGCAATGCAATAAGAAGTGGATTTCGACCTGCCTGGGTGGAACTGACCGCAATCGATAAGAAAAAGGTGGAGGAGCTGATAAAGTGACAGGAGATACAAAGAAAATAAGAGTAATGATCAGCAAAGATACAGAAAGAGCGGCATACATCGTCAATGAGTGTTGGAAGACAACTTATCAGGGATATGTTGCTGATGTACAGCTTTCAACCCAGTGGTGCCAAAAGCGTGCAGATGCCATCCGAAGCGAGGTGGAAAGCGGATCTTTGGAAAACTTTGTGTATGATGATGGACAGGTACAGGGGATTCTTACATGCGGAAAGTGCTGTGACGAGGATAAAACAGATGCATTTGAGCTGTGGAGAATATATGTGGACGTTGAAAAACAGGGACAGAAAATTGGAAGCAAATTATTGAAGTTTGGTGAGAATCTGGCGAGAGAAGAGGGATTTTCTGAAATCATTATATGGGCATTTTCAAAGAATAAACCCGCATGTGAATTTTACAGGAAAAATGGATATGAAATATTAGATAAAAAACAGCTTGGAGAAAATTTCCATGCAGAGGGAGTCCGTTTTAGGAAGATCATATCATAATTTTAGGGAGAATGGGAGAAAAAGAATGAAAAAGAAAAAAGGGTTCAAAACAGCTGCACAGATGGTATTGATTTTTATATGCCTGATTTATTCCATGCCTGTTTCTGCAAAAGAAGCAGTTACAGAAGTTGAAAGTGACGGTAGATTTCATGCAGTGACAGAAGGTGTAATTGAAACGGAGATAATTGATGAAACAGAGTTAATTGGTGAAACAGAGTCAGAAGAGATAACAGAGTTAAATAATGTAACAGAAGTAAATGATCAGTCGGAAGAGAATACAGAATCAGTTGACCAGACATGGAAAGAAGAAAATAGGGAAAAGACAAACAAAAGTACAACGGATGCAGATAATCAGAAAGATGATTTTGAATTTCTGTCCATTACACAGTCTGATAAGAGCATCAGTACACTAAAGCGGTTTGAAGGGGTGAAAGGATATTTATTTGAGAATGTATTCCAGTGGCGAATATTCTCAGGATTTTTACATAAATTTTCCTGACCAGTTAGATGGAACGATTTTAGAAATTCAAATATCAGATGAGGAAGGAAGAAGCATCCGAGAGGCATTTACGCTTAAAAATGTACCCAAGAAAATTGATAACCTGCGAAGCAAAGATATTTATAATACTTATTATTGTGATGTCACAGATGACTTAGAACATGACATATTTATAGACATCACCTTATATATAGGCGGGGATCAGTATAAAGGGGAAAATACAAGATACATAACGAATCAAAAGCATGGTTATTCTTTTAAATTAAACAAGAAATATAAAAGTGGAACCAAATACCAGATCAAGTTTATTGGTGAGAAATCAGGATACTATAGTAGTGTTTCGGGGACAGTTGAGGCATATGGTGAAGTGCTTAACTGTACGATGAATGAATTAGATGATACTTCCACAGAAGTGACCGGATCCATTACTAATTATCTGAAAGATGATATCAGCAAGGATGGAGAGGAACTTTATATTATAACGTTGAAAATAGGTAATGAGAAAGTTACTTATTATACATCAACATTAAAACATGGTGAAAAGACAAATTTTAAACTCGAAACGAAATATTTATATAAGGCAGGTACAGCATATCAACTTGAAGTCGAAGGACTAAGATCCCGTGTTGTAAAAACGATCAGCAGAAAAATAAAACATAATCCAAAGTTGGATGACTGCTACCGTATTAAAGCGGGTCCCCTGTATGATGATCAAACGTCTTTTCGATTTTCAATATCGGACGGAAGCTATTCAGACACTTATATTTCAGAATATGTGTTAGTTACAGTAACAATTGGAGGTAAGCAGTATACATATAAATTTGATAGTGATGATATTTATGAATATTCTATGTTTTATGATGGACAGAAGACTATAAAACTGCCAAAAAACTATAAAAAAAATCAATCCTATACCATAAGTATTCAGGGAATATCCACTGGAGCTAAGGCACTCATTACGAAAAAAGTTGTTCACAGTAAAAAAGCACCTTCTTTGAAAGCAGATAAAATTACATATCAGGATAATTATATTACCGGAAAAACTTTGAAAAATTCAAAGGTACAGGTTAAAATAGGCAAGAAAACATACAAAGGAAAAGCAAACAGCCATGGTAAATACCGGATAAAAATAAAACAACAAAAAATAGGTACAAAATGCAAAGTAACGGCTATCTCATCATTGAATGGGAATAAGAAGACTGTTACAGCCAAAATAAAAAATGCATCTGTAATCCTCAGAGGAATCAATACTATTTATAAAGATTCCAGAAGCATAGATGGAGAAATTCAGGGTGCAGCAAAGGGAGATTATGTAGTAGCGATAATAGAAGGAAGAACTTATAAAGGAAAAATCAATACGAAAACTAACCGATATTCCATACCCATGGCAGCAAATAATCCGGGAACAGCTCAGATTGTTGTGTATAATAAATTTAAACAATGGTTAACATCACAAACAGAGACAATTTATTTATCAGACACCATATATGTGGGAATGCATGTATCCCAAGTAGTTCAGACAACATTTGGCAGACCTAATTATATTAACCGGTATTTATCAGGGGCACTGGAGCAGTGGGTATATCGAAGGGGAAGTTACACGCTGTATTTATATGTTCAAAATGGTGTAGTTACTTCTTTTGATAAGATTTATATATAATGACAAAAAGTTAAGACAGAGCATCCATGTTGTTTGAACGTATAGAGAACAGAAGAAAGGCCAATAATAAAAAGAACAATAATGGATGGAAAGAGGAATAAAAGTGAGCAATATGGAAAATGAAAATCAAAAGCAGGGTCAGAACCGCTTCTTAGAATTTATTATGGAGCGGGTGGCATCCGGAAATGAAGAAGAGGCGAAAGGCCTTCTTTCTGACAGTTTCTACAGAATGGATCAAGGGAAACTGACGAAAGAATATCTGGAGGAATTTATGCCAAAGCTGTTATTACTTCTTAAAGAGGAATATATTGAAGAAGTAACACGTATTATGGTTGACTTCAATTCCAGAAATGTTAATTGATAGATGTCTAAAAAGAAAAGCCCGGAAGCAGACAGTGTCATGATTTTCTGTCTGCAGCCGGGTTTTTTATTTTCTGGTTGCCGTATCCTGAAAGCAAAAATGGTCAGGACGATGGCGGGATTGGGTAAATTCGAACATAACCCCATCGTCATTATATGTCTGGCTGCTGATTACCGCCATGCAGTTATAGCCGTTTAATTCCATATGTTTTTCATCAATTTCAGTGACCCGTTCTACAGTCATGGTCCGTTTACTGGTGACAATGGAAATGTCTAAGGTATGTTCCAGATAATCATAAATGGAATTCCGGGCTATATCAGCAGTAAGTCCGGTTACAACACTTTTTAGAAAATAATTGTGGTCGATGATCAGGGCTTTTCCATCCAGATAGCGAAGCCTCTGAACATAGTATAACTCACTTCCAGCCGCAAATCCGGTACGTTTCTCGATCTTATCATCACTGACCAGATCATCCACAAAACACAGGACCTGTGTCTTTGCCGTCCTGTGATTGCGCAGGGCGGATTCTTTAAATGATTCTATCCCCGCCAATGTGAAGGAATTCTGCTCCACGGGTTTAAAGATATTGCGGACGCCTTTGCCATGAAGCGTCTGAACATAGCCCTCGGTAACCAGGCTGCTGACGGCTCTGCGGATCGTATTGCGGGAACAGTTATAAGTATTCACCATGGTATTTTCCGAGGGAAGCAGTTCCTGGAAAGCATATTCCCCGGATTCTATTTTCCGTTTGATATCCTGATAAATGATGTCGTATTTTGCTTTTGGCATATGAACACCCTTTCTATTCTTGTTTAAACATCCTTATACTATTATAAATCGGGTTTGGAGAATGTCAAGGGAAAGAAATCATAGCTCTATATGAGTAAGAGTGTTAATTGGCGGCTGGTTCGAACACGCTTGCTTGTACCATCCATATATTGACAGCTTTTTATATAGAGATTATAATATCATTAAATGATATCAATAAATGATATTTTGACAGAAAGGAAATAAAATATGCCAAAAAGAGCATTGAAAAGTTTGACGGAATCCATGTTTTATGTTTTGATGGCTCTTTGCAGAGAGCCGAAATGCGGTATCGACATATCCAGATTTATAGAAAGAAAAACGGATAATACCCTGCAAATTGGACCGGCGACACTTTATACCATATTAGCAAAGTTTGAAAAAGAGAAGTATATCAAAGAAATTGAGGTAGAAGGTCGAAAACGTACATATCGAATTACAGATATCGGGATGCAGGCATATCGGGAGCAGGCAGTAAGGCTGAAGCGCTGTGTGGAGGATGCCGAAAGTGAAGGGGGGTATCTGTAGTGGAAAAAGAGGAAAGAGAAAAACATATATACAGACTGCCGCCCTGTCCATACTACGATATCGAAGGTATGGAGAGCTGGCTTGAGAGCATGGCTTTAGAAGGATATATTTTATGCGAGGATGGTTTTTTTGCAGGCTTTGTTACTTTTATGAAAGGATTACCTTCAAGAATCCGTTATCGTCTGGAAGCCGCTCCCCGGGGAACCGGGATATGGTCGGATAAAGGAGATCGCCCGGATAATGAACTGATATTAATCAGTAAAGAATGTGGCTGGGAATTTGTATCCAGCTGCAGGGATTTCTATGTATTTTCTTCCCAGGATGCAGAAGCCAGGGAAATGAGTACGGATTCTGAAGTACAGGCACTGGAAATTAATCTGCTGCGTAAAAGGGTACAGAATAGTTTTCTTTTAATGCTCGTAATGATCGTATACTATTTTCTTAATCTAACCGAGGGGAATGTATTCACGAGTATTATTGACATTGGTACGGGTTTGTATTTGCTTGGATTTTTTCTTTTAGCATGGGTATTCTGCAACAACCTGGCTAAAATACTTCACTTAAGAAGACTAAAAAGACAATTGGCAATAGGAGAAGTACTGAGCCATAAGAAAAACTGGCGCAGACGGGCAGGATATTATAAAGCAGGTAAAGTGCTGTTTCTGGTATTGATATTTATATGGGGAATCAGTTATTTACAAGGCTGTGGCAAAGATATTATGGAAGAAGATAAGATCCGTTTGAACTCATATTCGGGAATGATTCCTTTCAGCACTATGGAGTCCCTAGTTCCCAACGGCAAATTTAAACTGGAAGAAAATTTGGGATTTTCAAATACAATCAGAGTTAGAAAGGATTGGCTGGCACCGAGAGTAATATCTCTGTCACAGTACGGGACTCTTCAGATTGATGAAAAGAACCTTATAAACGGAGGGTTAAAAGTAGAGTATTATGAAACGATTTCACCCTGGCTGGCAAAACAATTAGCAAAGGAGTATCAGCATAACGACAGAAAAAACAAAAAAGAACTTTATAAAAACTTGGACACACCTGATGTTGATGTAGATTATATTGCTGCTTATAGTACTTTTTACCCCACATTAATTATAGCAGACGGCAATCGTATGATTCATCTTGAGTTAAGACTGTTTTCTGAAAATAGTAAGAACATTGATGAATGGATGCAGATTTTAGCCCAAAAATTCGTAAGGTAATTTACTAGGTTGTTTGGTTATAATAAGGATATTGCAGAACAGACTAATATGACTGCAATATCCTTTTTCTTTTTATCATTTTAGAAGATTGCTTTGAAGAAATTATCAGTGAGAAGATTCAAATATTTATATTGACATGTTTAAACAAGTTTGCTATACTATACTTGTTCAAACAAGTTGTGTAATTAGATTGGGAGGATCATAATGGCAAATTATACGGATGACGTTAAAAAATTATTAGAGCTTATCGGGGGAAGAGAAAATATTCAGGCAGTTTCTCACTGCATGACCAGAATGCGCTTTGTTCTGATTGACCAGTCAAAGGCAGATCAAACGCAGATTGAGCTTATTCCCAGCGTAAAAGGCACTTTCACTCAGGCAGGACAGTATCAGGTCATTATTGGAAATGATGTGTCCAGCTTTTATAATGAGTTTACGAAATATGCCGGAATAGAGGGAGTCAGCAAAGAACAGGTTAAACAGGAAGCGAAGAAAAAGCAGAATCCGCTGCAAAAAGGTGTTTCTAATCTGGCTGAGATTTTTGCACCGCTGATTCCGGCTATTATTGTCGGCGGTTTGATTCTGGGATTTCGCAATATTATCGGTGATGTCAGGTTTTTAGAAGACGGAACTAAGACACTGACCGATGTTTCCGTGTTCTGGAGCGGGATCTACAGTTTTCTGTGGCTGATCGGAGAAGCAGTTTTTCATTTTCTGCCGGTTGGAATTGTATGGTCTGTCACAAAAAAGATGGGAACCACACAGATTCTGGGTATCGTACTGGGAATTACACTGGTCTCTCCCCAGCTGCTCAATGCATACGAGGTAGGGCAGGTGGCAATGAAGTATTGGGATTTCGGCTTTTTCCAAATGCAGATGGCGGGATATCAGGGGCAGGTTATTCCGGCGATACTAGCTGGATTTACGCTGGTGTATCTGGAGCGGTTTTTTAAGAAAATTACACCGGCATCAATTAGCATGATAGTGGTTCCGTTTCTGTCATTGCTGCTTTCGGTAATCGTAGCCCATGGCATTTTAGGACCGATTGGCTGGCAGCTGGGTTCCTGGATTTCCGCAGGCGTTTACGCAGGACTTACTTCAAGCTTTCGTGGATTGTTCGGAGCATTCTTTGGATTTATCTATGCTCCTTTAGTAATAACAGGTCTTCATCATATGACAAATGCAATTGATTTACAGCTGATCGCGGATTATCAGGGCACGATTCTGTGGCCGATGATAGCACTTTCCAATATCGCACAGGGGTCTGCAGTATTGGCGATGATTGTTTTACAAAAAAAGAATGAACGGGCACAGCAGGTTGCAATACCGGCATGTATTTCCTGTTACTTAGGCGTAACAGAACCGGCAATTTTCGGTGTGAATTTAAAAGCAGGATTCCCGTTTATCAGCGGAATGATTGGTTCTGGTATAGCTGGTGCACTGGCGGTAAGTACCGGGGTAATGGCAAATGCTGTGGGGGTTGGAGGTATACCGGGCATCCTGTCCATCAAGACAGAATTTATGGCGGTGTTTGCCCTCTGTATGCTGATCGTTGTGGCGGTACCATTCGCACTGACCTGGATGATAGGAAAAAAGAAATTGACTTTACAGGAGAGAGGAATCGCAGCGCAGGAAGCGGTCAATTCTGATAATTCCAGAAAATCTGGCGATCCCGGACACCCCGGTAATCCTGACAAGCTCGGCGATCCCGGACACCCTGGTAATTCTGGCAATGCTGGCAATTCCAGTAATCTCGGAAAACCCGATAATCCTGACAATTCCTGCAACCACAACAATCCTCAAAAAGAGCAGGTTCTGATGTCAGTATTAACGGGCAGAATTATCCCGATCGAAAAAGTACCGGATGATGTATTTTCACAGAAAATAATGGGGGATGGCGTTGGGATACAACCGGAAAGTGAAACGGTTGTCGCCCCGGCAGATGGAACCGTAAGCGTTGTCATGGAAGAATCCGGGCATGCATGTGGTCTGGTATTGGATAACGGAATGGAGATTTTGATTCATGTAGGTATTGATACGGTAGATATGAAAGGAAACGGATTTGAGCTCTTTGTGAAAGAAGGGGATACCGTGCGCTGCGGTGATCCGCTGATTCATTTTTCAATGGAACAGATTAAAAAAGCAGGACACCCGGCTACCACGGTATTTATTGTGACGGATGAAGGGGATGCATCTAATGTCCGGTTCCTGTCTGATATGAATGCAGTGGCTGGGGAAACTGTGATTGGGGCATATGAGTAGAGGAGGACAAATGATGGAAGATTTTAAGAAGAGTACGGTTTACCAGATCTATCCCAAGTCTTTTGCAGACTCCAGGGGAAACGGAACCGGTGATCTTAAGGGCGTGATCAGTAAACTGGATTATTTGAAGGAATTGGGGATAGATTATATCTGGATGACACCGTTTTTTCTGTCACCCCAGAAGGATAATGGATATGACGTTGCAGACTATTATCGAATTGATCCATCTTATGGAACCATGGAAGATTTTGATGAGTTGGTAAAAGAGGCAGCAAAAAGGGAGATATCACTTATGCTGGATATGGTATTTAACCATACTTCCAGCCGTCATGAATGGTTTCAAAAAGCTTTGGCGGGTGATGAAAAGTACAAAAATTATTATATTTTTAAAAGGGGAAAAGGACCGGGTATCCCTCCTACCAACTGGGAGAGCAAGTTTGGTGGGAATGCCTGGGAGTATGTAGAAGCCTTGGATGAATATTATCTGCATTTATTTGACATATCCCAGCCGGATTTAAACTGGGATAATGAGGAAGTAAGGAAGGAAATGCAGAAAGTCATTCTGTTCTGGATGGGAAAAGGAGTGAAAGGATTCCGGTTTGATGTGGTGAATCTGATCAGCAAGGAAGCTTTTGAGGATGATTATGAGGGGGACGGCAGAAAGTTCTACACAGATGGACCCAATATTCATAAGTATCTGAGAGAACTGAATGAAAAAACCTTTGGTAAAGAAAATGGAATACTTACCGTTGGAGAAATGTCCAGCACGTCTATGGAAAACTGTTATCAATATGCTGGTGAGGACGGAAAAGAATTTTCCATGGTATTTAGTTTCCATCATCTAAAGGTAGATTTTATGGGAAATGAAAAATGGGTTTTGGTGCCTTATGATTTTGCAAAATTAAAGCAGATTCTCTTTGACTGGCAGACGAATATGGCAAAGAACCATGCGTGGAACGCAGTATTCTGGTGCAACCATGACCAGCCAAGGGTTGTGTCACGTTTTGGGGATACGGGTAAATACTGGAAGGAATCAGCCAAGATGCTGGCAACGGTTATTCATTGCCTGAGAGGCACCCCTTATATCTACCAGGGTGAAGAATTGGGGATGACTAATGCAGAATTCCAAGATATCTCCAAGTATCGGGATGTGGAGAGCCTGAACCATTTTCAGATCCTGCAGGAAAAGGGGTTAAACGAAACACAGGCATACCAGATTCTTCAGGTGCACTCCAGGGATAACAGCCGCACTCCCATGCAGTGGAGTGAAGAAGACCAGGCAGGTTTTACAAAAGGGAAACCATGGATTGAGGTAAATGAAAATTATAAAAAGATTAATGCAAGCCAGCAGTTAAAAGATCCGGATTCTATTTTTCATTATTATAAGAAACTGGTGAGTCTGCGTAAAGAATATGATGTAATTGCATATGGAGATTTTGAGGCGCTGGATGTAAAGAATCCATCGGTGATGGCTTACAGACGCACCTATAAAGGGGAAACACTTGTGGCAGCCAGTAACTTTTACGGAAAAGAAGCGGTGTGGAATCCGGAAACAGATCTTAAGGATCATCAATATCTCCTTGGTAATTACAGCGGTCCGCTGCCGGAGAAAGTGACGGTTCTTCGTCCATATGAGACCAGGTTATACTATAAAGGGCGCATTGTGGCAATAAATTGAATCGTGGTAAGATGGTGTAAAAGTGTATAGAAAAGCAGCCGGTATGCAATGGATTTCGATCAAAATCCCATTGTATCCGGCTGTTTTTAAATCTTAATTCTTCTTAAACCTCTGTTTTCCAGAAACCATGCAGATTGCAATAAGCATAAGCGGCAACGGCTTCGTCGCCATCCGCTAATACAAAGTTCGCCACTGGCTCACAGGTGGGGCAGAGATGAATCCTCTGGCACACCATTTTCGTCTGCAGATATACCCACGCTATGCTGTGTTCCTCTGTCATAGGGTGATAAATACTGCCCACTTTAACCGTTACCTGGTTACCGCTGATTTCAATAATGGGCAGATGTTTTTCGGAAGCACCCTCAGAAGTATTGGGTTTTAATTCCGTAAAATCCTGACAGGTACAGGAAGCTGTGGGATTGCCGGGGCTGATTACTTCCAGGACGAGATGGTTTTCTTTATCGATGATAAATTTCGGCTCTAAATGCATGTTAGTTCCTCCAATTAATTATTTTTCCATATTTATCTTTGCCATAAATAAATATCTTATGTATGAAAGCCTGTATTAAATTCATTACAGCAGTTTTTAAAATTCATCACAGAGTTTTCAAATTTCATTTCTGCAGTTTTCAGAATGTGCTTGGCAAATCAGACAGATTATCATATAATGTGTAAAATAAATGAAATTCCAAATTTGTGAATCTGCACCGGTATAAAAGGAGAAGAATAAGGAGGCGAAGCAAGGTGAAACGCTGTATTGCATAATCTGGAATAGAAAATAGAAGACCCGGAAACCAATAAAACAGGAGGATTTGAAATGACTATTCCAGTAAATAAAAGATATCCAAGAAGTAATGATAATGAAACCGTGTATTTAGATCAGGTGGTATCTGACCCTAATATTAAAGTGGGAAAATACACGATCTATAATGATTTTGAAAAGAACCCAGCAGATTTTGAAAAAAACAATGTATTATATCACTATCCGGTTAATAAAGACCGGCTGGTCATTGGGAAATTCTGTTCGATTGCCTGTGGGGCTAAGTTTTTGTTCACCAGTGCAAATCATGCCATGGGATCTCTTTCAAACTATACATTTCCCATCTTTTTTGAAGAGTGGGACCTGAAGAAAGAAAATGTGACAGATGCCTGGGATAACAAGGGAGACATCGTGATCGGAAATGATGTCTGGATCGGATATGATGCCGTAATTATGGCGGGCGTTCATATCGGTGATGGGGCTGTCATTGGAACCAGAGCAGTAGTAACAAAGGATGTGCCGCCCTATACGATTGTAGGCGGAGTTCCTGCAAGGAAGATTAAGATGCGGTTTGACAGCCAGACAGTGGAAGACCTGCTGGAATTAAAATGGTGGGACTGGACAAGTGCAAAAATAAAGGAGAATCTTTCTTTTATTAGGACCGGGAATATAAGCGGATTGAAGTAAGGAATCATAGTGGATTGAAGTAACAGATCTAACGGAAAGGAAAATTAGGTGACAAACATGAACTTTAAAAACCTGATACATACACCGGAGTATGATTTCCTCTGGCAGGACGAGCATCTGGGGAAAAACCTGATTCTCCTTTCTGTTGCTGGAAGTTATGCTTACGGAACCAATGTGGAATCCAGTGATTATGATATCCGCGGGATTGCGGTCAATCGTAAATCAGATCTGATTGGGCTTAGCAGTTATGATCAATATGTAGATAACAGAACCGATACAACCATTTACACATTTAACAAGATTATAAAATTATTAATGGACTGTAATCCCAATACCTGTGAAATGCTGGGTCTAAAGCAGGAGCACTATCTGTATATATCGCCAATAGGGCAGGAGCTGCTGGATCATAAAAAACTCTTTTTATCCAAACGCGCTATTCATTCATTTGGCGGCTATGCGGGACAGCAGCTGCGGCGCCTGCAAAATGCCCTGGCAAGGGATACGATGCCCCAGGCTGAAAAGGAACAGCATATACTGCGATCTGTAGAAAATTCCATGTACAATTTTCAGGAACGATATGCCCGGTTTGCAAATGGCAGCCTGAAGATTTATCTGGACAAGGCCGTCAACCCGGAATTTGAACAGGAAATATTTATGGATACACATTTGACTCATTATCCATTAAGAGATTACCGCAATATCTGGTGTGAGATGAACAATGTGGTGAAAGAGTATGACAAGATCGGGAAGCGTAATCATAAAAAGGATGAGAATCATCTGAATAAACATGCGATGCATCTGCTCCGGCTCTTCATGATGGCAATTGACATCCTGGAAAAAGAAGAGATTTGTACTTACCGTGAACAAGAACATGACCTTTTGATGAGTGTGAGAAATGGAGCATTTCAAAAAGAAGACGGCATGTACCGGGATGAGTTTTATGATATTTTGTCCGATTATGAAAACCGTCTGGACGATGCGGCGAAAAATACCTCTTTGCCGGATGAGCCGGATAAAAAGAAAATGGAAGAGTTCGTAATGAGTGTAAACGAACGAGTCATTATGGGCTTTTAAAAGAGGATGAAATAAGAGAATAGAATAACAGGACGCCCGCAGTATTGCTTATCTGGCAATGTTGCAGGCGTCTTTTATTTGAATAAATTTGTGCGAACGGGATATCGCGCCATCAAATACCCGGGACCTGGAACGGACATTAAAGAAACTGTCGATTCAGTCCGACCCGCCCAAATACCAAGGGATCAGAAGCTACAGTCTGATCCGGATTAATCGTTAAGGAATTTGTCGACCCAGTCTGACCCCGTACAAACATCAAGGGATCAGAAGTTTCTCCCCCACCAGTATAAACCCAGGATTGGATAAATGGTTAATCGAAGCAAGAGCGCCGACAGTAGTATGGTATCGGACAGCAATTGCCCATAGTGTGTCACCGGCTTTAACCGTATACCACACCACCGGATTTTGGGAACCTGCATTGGGTTTGCAGGGAATTTTAAGTCTTTGTCCGGGATAGATCAGATTCTCATTTTGAATCTGATTCAGACTTACAAGGTTTGCGATACTGGTATGGTACTGGTGTGCGATTGCCCAGAGCGTATCACCGGGTTTTACCGTATAGGTCAGGTAAGTCTCGTCTGATGGGGTATCATCCGCAATTGGTATGCGCAGGATCTGCCCCGGGTAGATGAGGTTAGGATCAGACAGCGCATTTTCATTTGCAATCGCGGTGATACTGGTATGATAGAGATGGGCTATACTCCAGAGGGTATCACCGGGTTTTACCTCATAATCCACATAAGAAGTGGAGGGAGAGGTGGGGGGCGGAACTGAAGTGATCGGACCGCTGCTGTTTAGAAAGATACCATCGGTAAAATAGTCCAGATCCACAGCGGTACTGATTCCAGGTACGCTGCCGGTATCCGAATACTGCCAGCCCACCCAGAAACTCCAATTCGAAGTGTCGGAAGGAGAGGAGACGCCGTATTCTGCTACCCACAGCGGGTAGTTGGTAACGGCTCCGCTGAATGAGTAGCCGGCATTGTAGGAATCGCTGTAGACCACGGCTTTCTTGCCGCTTAATTGTTCCACAGTCTGTATAAATGCTAATCCGATGGCATTAATTTCTGTATCAGTGAGATATTGAAGGTCTTCAAAATCCATAGCCAGCCGGCAGTCAAAATCCTTGCCCTGAATGGTATTTACAAAAAATTGTGCCTGATACTGAGCCTGGGAGATGCTTCTTGCTGTTACATAATGATAAAAGCCAATGGACAGCCCGGCTGCAGATGCTTTGTGGTAATTGTCCTCGAATTTGGGATCAATATAATCGCCTCCCAGACTGGATCGAATATATACAATCTGAATCCCGGAGTCAGCAACCTGTTCAAAATCAATATCTTCCTGATAAAAGCTCACGTCAATTCCGCGGTAAAGAGGATGCGACGAAGGAGGAATCGCAGAAACCATAAAAACAGGGAAGAAGGAAAAGAGCAGCACCATCGATAAGAGAACAGATAGAGTTTTCTTAAGCATAGAACCTCCTTTGCAAAATTTTGCTTTTAAGATAATATATGGTACAAGAAAATAATTGTTATGGAAATCATAACAAAAAAGCACCCGGATCAATATGGTCCGGATGCTCTTGCAGGGCTGCATCTTTGAGAATAAGATATTCATATTTTAAGAATGTTTTTTCTTCTTTTTGCTTTTACTTTTGCTTTTTGTGCTGGACTGGACGGCTGCCTCTTCTTCCTCTTTATCCAGTTCGCTTACCATGTGTTCCATAACGGATTTACAAGACTGGGGAAGTTCGGTAACGTCATAATTATTATAACCTTTATTATCCATAATCCATCTCCTTTCTATGCACAAGCTGGTACTGCATTGCGTAATGAACAGCAGCGGGTGCGCTATTCACCGTTAATGAAGCACCGCAGACTGGCATAAATGTTACGGCAAACGTATGCCTGTACTTAGTATGCACAGGAGACAGTTTCTTATGAGTATGTATGATATTTAAGATTTCTGTAAAATTTCAGTATTCAGCATATCTGCTCTTTTTGCACAATGAAAAACCTCTAATTGTAAAATAAATACATTGATTGCAGCATTCAGTGCGTTCATAACAATATCAGCTATGACAGCCAGCCCAAGTGCTTCAGCCGGAATCCCCGCCTGTACAAACAGGACTGCATATCCGGCGAGAAATCCGCCTGGAATGGAAGGAGCCGCTGCAGCCAGTACAAAGGATACAAGCATTGTGACCACCAGCATGCCGATGGTTATGTTGACTTCGTATGCCTGTGCGCAAAATACGGTCAGAAGAATTAAGTGCACCACGGCAGCCGGTTTAAACACCACACTTCCAAAGGAAATCGTAAATTTCGAAAGCCTGTGGTCGATCCCCAGTTTTTTATCACAGTTATTTCTCATACTGGAATAAGCTGCGGACGAAGAAGCATTTACTAAGGCAAGTAAGGAGGAAGGCATAATAATCTTCAGGATACGAATTGGCGAAACCCCTTCTTTTATCCGGACGGATACCAGATACCCAAGGAAAACAATTGCCATGCACAGCAGATAGACACCCGCCATTTGCAGCATATATAAAAGCAGCGGTATGTAATTGCCTGCGATAAGCCGGTAAATACTTAAAAAAATGAAAATCGGTGAAATGGTGGAAATAAAGCCGACAATGCATTGGGAAATGGCGCTGCACTGTTCCATTAACTGTCCGGCAATGCTGATTCTGTGCTGCAACAGTACCATTGCCATGCCCACCAGCACAGCCAGAATGATAATCTGTATGGCATTTGCTGTTTGAAACGGGTCAATCACATTCTCGGGAATTGCGTCAAGAAGCAATTGGAAAATAGATTCTGACTGTATGCCCTCAACTCCCGCTGTTGGTAAATGTACCTGTGTAAACACAGCTGCAGCAATCCCGCCCAATATGGTCATCCCGATGAGGATGGTGCAAAAGTGCAGGAGAACTTTTTTCCCCACACTTCCCAGCCGGTTTGGTGCTCCAATATGGTAAATGCCCCATACAACAGCAAAAAACAGCATCGGGCAGATCACCGTAGTCAGGATGCCGGTAAATTTGTCAAAAAGAGGAGCTGCCACCTGGTTCAGTATAAAGTCGGAGGCCTCCGTCGGCAGGTAATGGGTGATTACTCCGGCAGCAAGTGCCAGGAGAACTGCAATTACTATTGGTAAAAATGGATTGGTAGACTTGTGTTTGATATTTGCTGAAACAATATTCATGCCCTTGGAGTAGACATAGCCGCAGCTGCTTCCACTGCCAATCGCCGCCAGAAAGGGCTGGCTGAAAAATGCATCCCCAAACTGGTCATCGTCATTCTGCTCATATGGATTTGCTTCTTTGCCCTGTACCTTCAGCGTAATCTGCACTTTTTTCAGACGTGTCTGGATAATTAATTCTCCGGAATTGGGAGCTAATCCTTTTTCCATCCAGCTGTCCAGTGCTTTTTCCATAGAGAGGCGTATCTTTAATATTACTTCCGGTTCCACAGAAAGCTGCTGCAGTGTTTCCACTATGATGTCAGCAACCATATCCGCATTCTGTTCCGACAATATAAATTTCTTTGTTCTTAACATCTTGCTATCACATCCTTTTTGGGAGCAATCTAAGAGTTCTGGTACAGCATTGAGCAATGCTGTACCAGTTAAACGCTCTGTATGTTTATATTATGTATCAGTTTCAAATTATATTAAAAGAGTATATCATACCTGGTGAAGAAAACAATAAAAAATGTAGGTGCATTCATTTATAAAAAATGAAGATAAGCTTATGAAAAGGTTAAGATTGAATTGGGAAGGGGCTGCCTGTTTTGCATCTGAAAAACTGGAAATATTAACTTTATCAAAAGAATCCCTCAGATAACATTGCTATTTGCGTTCATTTAAATTATAATAAAGTAAGAAAAATTACGCAATAAGTGCCAAATGAAGGAGAAGATCGGAAGATTGGAAAAATGGAAAGACTACGACGAAATGATGAAGGAGAATCCGAAACTGGCAGAAAAGCTGAACCGGAGATCCAAAGAAAGGTTGTTAGATAAGAGAAATATTGACGGGATCGCAAAAGCGCTGTCCCGCTATGTTTACAAAAATAATGCAGCAGCAGATATAGTGATTAAGGCGGTAAAAGAGGGACGCTGGCTGCAATTAGAACTTCTGTATGGCTATTATAGCGGATTTGAAGATGACCGAAAAGAGGGAGGATGCGCAGAAGCGGATTTGGAACAGCTTTTAAAAGAGCTGCTCAGGAGTTTTGTGTATTGATTTATAAGAGATGAAATGAAAAGAGGGTAAACATATAAATGAAAGAAAAAACATTTGCAGTATTGATTGACTCAGACAATATTTCTTCAAAATATATTTCCTGTATTTTGAATGAAATGACCAAGTACGGAGTCATCACATACAAGAGAATTTATGGAGACTGGACCAGTGCCCAGACAACGAAATGGAAACAGGCACTGTTAGAAAATTCCATTATGCCGATTCAGCAGTTCAGCAATACGGTTGGGAAAAATGCGACTGATTCCGCGCTCATTATCGATGCCATGGATATCTTGTATACCAACAATGTGGATGGGTTCTGCATTGTATCCAGTGACAGTGATTTTACGCGTTTAGCCGGCAGATTGCGGGAATCCGGCAAAGATGTAATTGGGATGGGGGAAGAGAAGACACCAAGATCCTTCCGTGCTGCCTGTACGGTATTTACAAATCTGGAGATCTTGTTAGAACAGGATGAGGAAACACAGGAAGAAGTATTTGTCCACAAGGGACGCTTGAGTGACAGTTCCATGGGAAGCAGGAACCGTCTGGGCGACAGCCAGCAGGGGATGGAGGACAGCAGTATTATCAGCAAGCGTGTTATTGAGAATGATATCGTGTCCATTATAACAGAAAATGATGACAAGGACCGGATGACCGGACTTGGGGAAATCGGCAGCCGCCTGGTGAAAAAATATTCCGACTTTGATGTCCGTAATTATGGATACAGTTCTCTGTCTAAGTTCCTGGAAGAAATGGAAAGCTTTGAACTCACCAAAAACAACAATGCCATTATGGTTCGTATGAAGGATAATAATATTAAGAAAGAGCAGCTGTCTGAATATGCCATTAATCTGGTACGCAGCAGCGGCAGGGAAGGCATGGAACTGGCATTTTTGGGCAACCGGATACACCGCAAGTTTGATAACTTTA
Organism: uncultured Robinsoniella sp.; assembly: GCA_900540475.1. Lineage (GTDB taxonomy): Bacteria > Bacillota > Clostridia > Lachnospirales > Lachnospiraceae > Robinsoniella. Next base: position 90,842 of record UQGG01000024.1, read on the forward strand.
AAGTGAAAGATTACGGATATGCGACCTTTGCTAAATTTGTCCAGAGTATCGGGCAGCTGGAAATCATAGAAAACAGGACGAAAAATAAGATTGTACATTTAAAGTCCAACGATTAATTTTACATTTACAAAAAGACAGTAAGGAAAATACATGACAGATAAAACAATAAAGATAAAAAAGACAATAAAGGATTTTGATATTGCACAGATCGCTGATTCCGGGCAGTGTTTTCGCTTAAACAGAAGAGAAGACGGAAGCTATTCCCTGATTGCCCGGGGACGGTATCTGGAAATATTGCAGCAGGAGGAAACAATTACTTTTTCATGTGACGAAGATGAGTTTCATGATATCTGGGAAACGTACTTTGACCTCATGACCGATTATGGGGCATTTAAAGACCGGATTGAAAGTAAGGATCAATACATGCAGCAAGCCTGTGCATATGGTAAGGGTATCCGTATTCTGCGCCAGGAACTGTGGGAAATGGTCATTACTTTTATCATATCCCAGCAGAATAACATACCCCGAATAAAAAAATGCGTAGAGTCCCTTTGCAGAGCCTTTGGGGAAAAAAGAACAAATTTCCGAAATGAAACATACTATACTTTTCCATCCCCGGAAGCACTTGCAGGTCTGGAGGAAGAGGACTTAAGTTCCTGCAGCCTGGGATACCGGAATAAGTATATCAGAAAAACCGCAGATATGGTGATAAGCGGAGGTTATGATCTATACCGTCTCTATGATTTAAAGTATGAAGATGCCAGAAGAGAACTCTTAAAGCTGTGCGGAGTTGGAATCAAAGTGTCAGAATGCATATGTCTGTTTGCACTGCATCACATCGATGCATTTCCCATAGATACCCATATCCAGAAAGTATTAGACCGCCATTATCCGGAGGGATTTCCATTTGAAAAATATCAGGGTTTTGCCGGCATTTTGCAGCAGTACGCTTTTTATTACGACGTATTTACACCGTGAGGCATTATTGATTTCTAAAGGCGGCTGATGTATACTTTACATTGTTTTTTAAATCTTACGAAAGAATAAAGGAGTAAATTCATGAATATTGTAATGTTAGAATCCCTGGCAGTCAGCGAGGATATATTAAATAGCTATGTAAAACCACTGAAAGAAGCAGGACATAGCTTTCTTGCATACGAAAAAAGCAGTAATGTGGAAGTGTTAAAAGAAGAAAGCAGGGATGCGGATATCCTGATCCTGGCGAATATGCCGCTGAAGCAGGAAGTAATCCGCAATTGCAGCCATTTGAAATTTATCGATGTGGCATTTACCGGTGTGGATCATGTGGATCTTCACGCTTCAAAAGAAGTGGGAGCTGCTCTCAGCAATGCATCCGGTTACTCGAATGAGTCCGTTGCAGAGCTTACGCTGGGTATGATGTTATCCCTTCTTCGCAATGTTCCCCAGGTGGATGCACGCTGCAGAGAAGGAAAAACCAAGGATGGACTGGTTGGCTTTGAATTAAAAGGAAAAACAGTGGGAATCATAGGTACAGGAGCAATTGGCCAGCGTACCGCTCAGCTTTGCAGTGCATTTGGGTGCAGAGTCATTGCCTATAACGGCTTTTCAAAGAAGGAGAACAGCGAACTGATTACTTATCTGCCATTAAAAGAAATGCTGGAACAAGCAGATATTATAGCACTTCACTGTCCTTTAACGGAGCAGTCCCGTCATCTCATCAATGAGGAGACGATCGGATACATGAAAAAATCAGCCATCCTGATCAATGCGGCAAGAGGACCTGTTGTGGATTCTGACGCTCTGGCAGATGCGCTGAACGAAGGACGCATTGCGGGAGCAGGCATAGATGTATTTGAAGTGGAACCGCCCCTTTCTACGGATCACCCTCTGCTTCATGCAAAAAATACCATCGTAACACCCCATGTGGCATTTGCCACAAAAGAATCTATGGAAATCAGAGCTGAAATTGTATTCCGCAATATAGATAAGTGGTTAAAGGGTGAGCAAATCAATAAAATTTTGTAATTACGGGAGCGTTTTAGATGAATATAGAAAAAATAAATGCATACATGAAACGAGTCACAGAAGCTGAGGAAAAAACATTTCCCTATAAAGGCAGGTTAAAAGTAGGACTGGATCTGGGGACGGCATATATTGTAATTGCCGTATTAGATGAAAATAATCAGCCTGTGGCATGTGAAAAACAAAGTGCCCGAGTACTGAGAGACGGTGTGGTGGTAGATTATCTGGGAGCGCTTGAGATTGTAAAAAAATTAAAAGCAAAGCTGGAAGAACGCCTGAAATGTGAACTGACACAATGTGCCATTGCCATGCCTGCTGGAACACAGAGCAGTTTAAAAACTCATACGTATGTAGCAGAAGGCGCAGGATTCGAGGTTATTCGCGTTTGTGACGAGCCATCTGCCGCAAACTCAGTCTATGAAATCAAAGATGGTGTCATCGTTGATATCGGAGGCGGTACAACGGGACTTGCAATTATTAAAAACGGCAAAGTAGAAGAAATACAGGACGAGGCAACGGGAGGAACACATGTAACGCTTGTTCTCTCCGGAAGATACCATATATCATTTGAAGAAGCAGAGGCCATGAAGCAGGATTACAGTAATCACAATGAAATCTTTCCTGTGGTAAAACCGGTATTTGAAAAAATGGCATCTATCGTCAATAAATATATTCATGATCAGAAAATCAAAGGAATTTATCTGTGCGGAGGAACTTGCTGTCTCACGGGAATTGAGGAAATCTTCGAGAAAAAAACAGGAATTAAAACGATAAAGCCGGAGAATCCATTTCTGGTGACTCCGGTGGGGATCGCGATGAATTGTGTGGGGTAATGGTGTAAATATACGCTTTGTATCATATAGGCAGTGCCGAAAGAGCTGGGGGACAGAAAGTAGTCTCCAGCTCTTTTTGGGTTTAGTTCAGAGATACATCACAAAGAAGTATTGACGCCCGTCACATATAGGGATATAGTTAGTATACTAATAGTTAGTCAACTAATGATAGGAGGTATTACAAATGAATATAGATATTAGAGAAGATTCTCTCCATCTGTTGCTCACCAGAACATTTCATGCCCAGAGAAATATGATCCGTCCAAGGTTATTGGAGGTAGGGCTTTGTGTGGGGCAGCCTAAAGTCCTGCATTATCTCTATGATCATGGGGCATGTATGCAGAAGGAACTGGCTGCATTTTGCAATGTGGAGCCGGCTACCATGTCAAAAATGCTGGATACGATGGAAAAGAACGGATTGATAAAGAGGATGGATGTTGCGGGAAACCGCAGGGCATTTCATATTGTATTGACGGAGGAAGGGCTTGCTTCCCTTGCAAAGTGGGAGAAAATCTGTGAAGAAGCAGATGAAAGAAGCCTCCAGGGTTTCACAGAGGAGGAAAAGGGGCAATATCGGCATTTTTTAAACCGGATGTATGAAAATATAACCGGTAAATAGCAGGAGAGGAGAATAGGCAATGATTCAGAAATTTATGAGATATTTTCATAATTATAAAAAGTATCTTTACATCAGCTGCATCTGTGTTGTGCTGGAAACGATGTTTGAATTAATTATTCCCATGATTATGGCAGATATCATTGACGTGGGTGTGGTGAATAAAGATGTTTCCTATATCTTTCTGAAAGGTTCGCTCATGGCTCTGTGCGCGCTTTTATCTTTGCTGCTGGGAATCTTGTATGCAAGATTTGCGGCGCTGGCGGGACAGGGATTTGGAGCAGAGCTTCGCGGGGAAGAATTTCGCAGGCTCTCAGAGTTTTCTTTTGGGAATATGGACCGATTTTCCACTTCGTCACTGGTCACCAGGCTTACCAGTGATGTAACGGTTCTGCAAAATGCCATCAGCGGAGGCATTCGTCCGGCTGTACGGGCACCCGTCATGCTGGTTATGGCAATCACTATGTCCTTTGTAATCAATGCCAGGCTGGCACTTGTCTTTGTGGCTGCAGTTCCTATACTGGCGATTGCGCTTATCTGTATCATACGGAAGCTGCGACCCATGTATGGGAAGATGCAAAGGGCAGTAGATATGGTAAACCGGGTAACCCAGGAAAACCTTATCGCCATCCGGGTTGTGAAATCCTTCGTTCGTGGAAATTACGAAAAAGAAAAATTTAAAGAGGTAAACGATGATTTACAGTTTACCAGTGAAAAGGCATTTCATACGGCAATGCTGAACATGCCGTGTTTTCAGTTTGTTATGTATTTTACCATTGTTGCAATCCTGTGGTTTGGTGGGAATCTGATTTATGTGGGCAATATGAAGGTAGGGGAACTGACCGGGTTTTTAAGCTATGTGCTGCAGATCTTAAATTCCCTGATGATGCTTTCCAATGTATTTATGATGCTGACCAGAAGTGTTGCAAGTGCAGTTCGTATCCAGGAAGTCATGGAAGAACAAAGTGAAATCAAAGATGACCTGGCAAGGGACATCGAAGTAGGCAGAGGAAGCATTGACTTTGAACATGTCAATTTCAAATACAAAGTGGAAGCAGAAGAATTTGTACTAAGCGATATCACATTTCATATCGAAGCGGGGCAGACGGTAGGAATTATCGGTGGTACAGGATCTGCCAAGACTTCCCTGGTGCAGCTGATACCCAGGCTCTATGATGTGACGGAAGGTACAGTTAAAATCGATGGCATCAGCGTAAAAGAATATCCGATGAAGCATTTAAGAGAAGCAATCGGTATGGTGTTGCAGAGAAATACATTATTTTCCGGAACGATCCGGGATAATTTACTCTGGGGAAATGAAAAGGCGGATGACAGCGAAATAAACTGGGCATGCCGGATTGCCTGTGCCGATGAATTCATAAGCAAGATACCCCAGGGGCTGGATTTTGATCTGGGGCAGGGAGGCGTCAATGTCTCCGGCGGACAAAAGCAGCGCCTCTGTATAGCCCGGGCACTTTTAAAACGTCCGAAAATATTAATTCTGGACGATTCTACCAGCGCTGTGGATACGGCAACGGAAAAGAAGATACGGGACGGACTGGAACGGGATCTGGGAGATACCACGAAGATTATCATTGCCCAGAGAATCAGTTCGGTTAAACATGCAGACCAGATTATTGTATTGGATGACGGGCGTATCGATGCGGTAGGAACTCATGAGACGCTGGTCCTGACGAACTCCATTTATCAGGAAGTATATCATTCCCAGCAGGAAGGAGCTGATAAATAATGGCAAAAGTAATCGGGTATAAGAAGCCAAGGAATATAAAGAAAACGTTAAAAACCATGCTGCGCTATTTCAAACGCCATATTTTTGCCCTCTGCCTCGTCACGGTTATGGTGGTGGTTTCGGCGGGAGCCAATATTTACGGCACTTACTTATTAAAGCCTATTGTGAACGACTATATTGTCCCGGGAGATATCCCAGGATTGATTAAAATGCTGGTCTTTATGGGGGCGATGTATCTCACAGGAGTCTTATGTACCTTTGGTTATACCCAGCTGATGGTGAGGACCGCACAGCAGATGGTAAAGGAGATCCGAAGCGATCTGTTCAGCAAGACCCAGAACCTGCCGCTGTCTTACTTTGATGCAAAGACTCATGGCGAGTTAATGTCACGGTTTACCAATGATATGGATACGGTACAGGAAGGGCTGAACAACAGCTTTACCATGGTGATACAAAGCTTCATAGTCACGGCAGGAACCATTGTCATGATTGTAGTTTTGAATGCCAGACTGAGCCTGATTGTCTTCATATCCTTTATCTGCATGTTTGCATTTATCCGCTACAGCAGTAAAAAAAGCCAGAAATATTTTGCCGAGCAGCAAAAATATCTGGGCAGCCTCAATGGATTTGTGGAAGAAATGGTGGAGGGTGCCAAGGTAGTAAAGGTGTTTAACCATGAAGAAGAAAATATCCGGGAATTTCAGCGCAGAAATGAAAAACTGCGGGCATCGGCAACAGAAGCCCTGACTCACGGGGGGCGCATGGTGCCGGTAATCGTAAGCATTTCCTATCTGAATTATGCGATTTCGGCTTGCATCGGAGGACTTTTTGCAATCAGCGGGCTGATGGATCTGGGAAGTTTATCCAGCTATCTGGTATATGTCCGGCAGACGGCAATGCCGATTAACCAGTTTACCCAGCAGATGAATTTTATACTTGTGGCAATCGCAGGAGCGGAGCGCATTTTTGAAGTCATAGAAGAAGCAGAAGAGACAGATGCAGGCAAGGTAACGCTGACGCCTGCTGAAACGGGAGCAAACGGCATGCCATGCAGGGAGGTGCAGAACCATTACTGGGCATGGAGCTGTCCGGATAAAGATGGAAAAGAAACGCTGGTGCCCATGAGAGGAGATGTGCGGTTTCATGATGTATCTTTCTCCTATGAAGAAAATCGTGAAATTCTCCACAGATTAAACCTCTATGCCAAACCGGGGCAAAAGATTGCCTTTGTAGGTTCCACAGGAGCCGGCAAGACGACCATTACCAATCTGATCAACCGTTTTTATGAAATCAATGAAGGTGTAATTACTTATGACGGAATCGATATCAAGCAGATCAAAAAAGATGATCTGCGCCGTTCCCTGTCCATGGTATTGCAGGATACCCATCTATTTACCGGCACCATTGAAGAAAATATCCGGTATGGGAAACTGGATGCGGATCATGAAGAAGTGGTGGCGGCAGCTAAACTTGCCAATGCCCATTCCTTTATCCGAAGACTGCCCAATGGATATCAGACCATGCTGCACAGTGACGGGGCTAATCTCTCCCAGGGGCAGCGCCAGCTATTATCTATTGCCCGTGCGGCAATTGCGGATCCGCTGGTACTGATTCTGGATGAAGCTACCAGTTCCATCGATACCCGGACGGAAAAACTCATCGAAAAGGGTATGGATAAACTGATGCAGGGAAGAACGGTATTTGTCATTGCCCACCGCCTGTCCACGGTACGGAATGCCAATGCCATCATGGTGCTGGAAAATGGACGTATTATAGAACGGGGAAACCATGAGGAGCTGTTGGAGCAAAAAGGAAAATACTATCAGCTTTATAACGGCATGTTTGAATTGTCTTGACGGGTTAAAAATATATTTGATAAAGCGTCCGTGAATGTGTTATGATGTTACAAAAATGACAGGGGTTATAGTATGGTAAAAGAAAAAAGATTGTCTGACAGTGTCTCGGAAGATATACTGGCTATGATAACCATAGAGAAACGTTTTGGTCCGGGGGATAAGATTCCCAATGAGAATGACCTTGCTGAGGAATTAGGCGTCAGCAGAACCACACTTCGTGAGGCAATCCGCATATTGGCTACAAATGGGGTAGTGGTGATCAAAAGAGGCTGCGGAACCTTTGTATCGGAAAACATGACAGATATCAGCATGGAAGCACTGAAGCCGCTTTCAGAGGCAAAAATGGATGCCAGGGATCTGTATGAGATCCGGCTGATCTTTGAGCCTGAGGCAGCTTATCTGGCAGCAATGAGAGCCACGGATACGGAAATGAAGCGGATTCTGAGCTTTGGAAGCCAGGTAGAAGAAAAAATTAACAAAGGGGAAGACCGCACGGAAGTAGAGCAGGGATTTCACAATGCCATTGCCAGAGCTACCCATAATGAATTTATGAACCAGCTGATGCCGGTAATCTACCGGGCTATTGATAAAGGCGTGATATTGTCCAATGAGAAAGAACTGGCGGTACAGGACACCCTGGCTGATCATAGAATGATCATGGATTTTCTGGCGGCAAGAAATGCCCAGGGTGCAAAAAGTGCCATGAAAATACACATTCTTCATGCTATGAAAGAATTAGAAATTGAATCATGAAGACTCCCAAAAACCGGGAGGTGCAGGTACTGAACAGAGGTACCTGCTTTATTTTTATACACAGTTGTATGATGTATGTATTGACATTGGACAACATATGTATTAAAATACATCATATCACATGGCTCGAATCACAGGATACCAGCGTCTTATATATGCACAAACGGTACGGGCTGGAAAATTGAATTTGGGGCATATTCCACAAAGCAGGGTGGGCAGATGGCAGGTGCTTAACGCTGATTTACTGATGGCTGATACACTAGTAATCCATCCTGCTGGTAGTCCGTCTGGCGGGATGGACTACCAGGTTCATGGTAAAAAGTAAAAAAGAAAGGCGGCAGTATTGCAGGCAGTCCTGCAATCGGAAATGGGTGAGAATATGAGAAGTGACAAAATCAAAAAAGGGGTAAATGCAGCACCCCAGAGGTCTTTGCTGTATGCATTAGGATTGACAGAAGAGGAAATGAAACGTCCGTTTATTGGTATCGTAAGCTCCCGGAATGATATTGTGCCAGGGCATATGAACCTGGATAAAATAGTGGAGGCAGTTAAACAGGGGGTATCCATGGCAGGAGGCGTGCCAATCGTCTTCCCGGCAATTGCTGTGTGTGACGGCATCGCAATGGGACATGAGGGAATGAAGTATTCCCTGGTTACAAGGGAACTGATTGCGGATTCTACAGAAGCGATGGCAACGGCACATCCTTTTGACGGGCTGGTGATGGTACCCAATTGTGACAAGAATGTACCGGGTCTGTTAATGGCTGCGGCGAGGCTGAACATTCCCTCTGTCTTTGTCAGCGGAGGTCCTATGCTGGCAGGAAAATTAGCCGGAGAAAAAATCAGCTATTCGAATATTTCCGAAGCGGTCAGCCGAAACAGAACGGGAGAAATTACGGACAGTGAACTCTGTGAATATGAAAACAAAGCCTGCCCAACCTGCGGTTCCTGTTCCGGTATGTTCACGGCAAACAGTATGAACTGCCTGACGGAAGTGCTGGGAATGGGGCTGCCCGGCAACGGCACCATACCGGCAGTGTATGCCAGCCGGCTGCGCCTTGCAAAGCAAGCGGGCATGAAGATTATGGAGCTGGTAAAAAAAGATATAAAGCCCTGTGACATTATGGTAAAAGAAGCATTTGAAAATGCCCTTGCCATAGACATGGCTCTGGGATGCAGTACCAACAGTATGCTTCATCTTCCAGCGATAGCACATGAATGCGGGATCAGACTGGATTTGGACCTGGCAAATGAAATATCAAAAAAAACGCCGAATCTGTGTCATCTGGCACCAGCCGGTAATCATTACGTGGAAGATTTAAATGAGGCAGGGGGAATTGGTGCCGTAATGAAAGAGATCAGTAAACTGGGACTGCTTCATACCAAACTTATGACCTGTACCGGAAAGACGGTAGGAGAAAATATCCGGGACAGTAAAATTATGGATGAAGAGGTGATAAGACCGGTGTCTGATCCCTATAGTGAAACGGGTGGAATTGCGGTATTAAAAGGCAATCTGGCACCGGAAGGCTGTGTGGTAAAGAAAGCGGCAGTGGCGTCTGAGATGATGTGTCACAAAGGCAGTGCCAGGGTTTTTGACTGTGAAGAAGATGCACTGGAAGCAATATATGGAGACAGAATTCATGCAGGAGATGTCATCGTCATCCGCTACGAAGGACCAAAAGGAGGTCCGGGTATGCGTGAAATGTTAAATCCCACATCCGCCATTATGGGAAGCGGTCTGGGCAACTGTGTGGCACTGATTACAGACGGACGGTTCTCCGGTGCCACAAGAGGCGCAGCAATCGGTCATGTGTCTCCAGAAGCAGCAGTGGGAGGAAATATCGCGCTGATCAGGGAAGGGGATATGATTGAGATCAATATTCCGGAAAATGAAATCCGTATTCTGGTTGGAGATGAAGAACTGGAAGTTCGCAGAAAAGAATGGAAACCCCGAAAACCACGGATAACGAAAGGATATCTGGCGAGATATGCAAGAAGTGTAACCTCCGGAAGTACCGGGGCTGTACTGGAGTAAATACAACTGCTCCAAGTCCAAAATTCATTGACTATTCATGTTTACACCTTTATAATAGATAGAAAGTGAACAGGATTGGAGCAGGTTATGGAGATAAGGAACGTATATGAGGAATTAGGGCAGGAAAACTATTCTGCTGTGAAAGATCGTTTTTGTGGGAATGAAAATTTATTAGCGAAGTTTGTAGTTAAATTTCTTCAGGATCCCACGTTTCAAAATCTGGAAGGATCTGTTAATGAAGGAGACCGCCAGGGAATAGAAATGAATGCCCATACATTGAAAGGGGTTGCCGGGAACTTAGGATTTTGCATCCTGCAGTCAGTCTGTGCTGATTTGGTGGACTGCATCAGATCCGGTAATGACGATCAGATTCCGGAGCTGTTTGAACGGGTAAAAAATACTTATACGAATATCATACATGTAATAGAAAAACTGGATTAGCAGAGGGTGGACTATGGAGCAAAAAAGAAGAACCATTTTAATAGTCGACGACATGGAACTGAACCGGGCAATCCTCAATGAAATGTTCTATCAGAACTACAATGTGCTGGAAGCCTGCGATGGTGAACAGGCTCTGCAGTTAATTTCCCAGAAAAAACATGAAATTGATATTATACTCCTGGATATTGTGATGCCTGTGATAGACGGGTTTGGGGTATTGGAAAGCCTGCAGAGGCAGAATCTGCTGGAGCGTCTTCCGGTAGTGATGATTACAGCGGAGAATTCCGAAAGCGTCATGAAAAAAGGCTATGCTATGGGAGTTACGGATATTATAACGAAGCCGTTCAATCCGGATATTGTAAGAAGGCGTGTGAAAAATGTACTGGCGTTATACAGCAGACAGGAGAGTCTGGAGGAACTGGTAGAACAGCAGACACAGGCGCTGCGCAGCCAGACAAGGCAGCTGCTGGATGCCCTAAGCAGTATCATAGAGTTTAAAAATATGGAGTCAGGGCAGCACATTTTAAGAATTCGAATCATAACAAAGTTTTTACTACAAAAATTATCTAAGAAATTTCCCGGATATAATCTTACCGCGAAGCAGATTGATACTATATCAGAAGCTGCCGCCATGCATGACATTGGTAAAATCGCAATATCCAATTCCATCTTAAATAAGCCCGGAAAGCTTACCAGTGAAGAGTTTGAGATTATGAAAACTCATACGGTTAAGGGATGTGAAGTAGCAAGAAAGCTAAAATACATACAAAGCCAGGACTTTATGGGATACTGCCTGGATATCTGCAGACATCACCATGAGCGCTGGGACGGGAAAGGTTATCCCGATGGGCTTCAGGGAGATGAGATTTCCATTTGGGCACAGGTTGTATCACTTGCGGATGTCTATGATGCATTGACAAGCGTGCGGGTGTATAAGCCTGCTTACAGCCATCAGGAAGCCATCCAGATGATTCTAAATGGGGAGTGCGGGACATTTAATCCCAGGCTTTTGAAATGTTTTACCGAAAATGCAGATGAGATGTACCAATATCTTTTAAATTTGACAGATGAAAATGCAAGTACGTTTGGTTACGAAGATGAATACCAACAGAAAACGACTGCAAATATGACAAATATATCAGACCGGACCTTACAGCTGCTGGAGCTTGAACGGGAAAAATACCGGATCATTACGGAATTGTCAGGAGATATTGTATTTGATTATGATATCCAGAGAGACTTCATCAGTTTTTCTGAAAAATTCAGGGAAGTTTTTGGAGGGAATATCATCATCGAGGATGCCAGACACTGGATACAGAGCAGCGAATTTCTGTATGGGCAGGACAAAAACAAATTTATAAAGCATCTGATGGTACTTACCAGCCAGAATGTAACCTGTAAAGTTCAGGTTCGCCTGATGGTAAATAAAGATACCTACGAATGGTTTGATGTATATATTCATTCCATCTGGAATCAGGAAACCGGTGAGTGCCTGACTTTGATGGGCAAGATGGTCAATGTGGACCAGCGTTACAAAGAACTGGAGCAATGGAAGAAAGTAGCCAACACAGATGGATTGACGGGGCTGTATAACAGAAAGGCACTGGAAGAGAAGATCAGTGAGGTGCTGATTAATGAGTCTTCCCAGCAGTCAGCACTGTGTTTTATAGATTTAGATGATTTTAAGCAGGTAAATGACGGTTATGGCCACCCTTATGGGGATGAATTGTTAATTGAGATCGCTAAACAATTGAAAGGCTGTGTAAGAAGCACGGATATCACTGGCAGAATTGGTGGTGATGAATTTATTGTACTGCTGCGCGGTATAAAATCCATCCGGGATATGATCGAAAAAGCTTCACAGCTCTGTCATACACTGGGAAAAGGATTCAAAGGGTATGATTATTCCGTCAGCATTGGTATCGCAGTATTTCCCGAAGCCGGAAAGACATATGAAGAGCTTTTAAGCAGAGCTGACCAGGCCTTGTACTGCTCCAAAAATGCAGGAAAAGACCAGTATGTGATCTATGGAGAAGATACGGCTGAGATGCCGTTTCGTTCCCTGCTGTCAGAGGTAGACAGCTTTGTTCAGACCGAAGATGAACTGGCTGAAATTTTAAATAATGTGGGTATGGAAAAATAAGGCGGTGAGAACTGCCTTATTTTTTTGTTCTTTTATGGAAACATGTCCCAATTCTGTTCCGCCAGCAGCATATAGTTTTATATTGTTCTTATATGGAAACATTGTAGGTAACAATTGTCCATTTTTCATTTTGTTTCATTAAAAAGCAGGGAGAATTTATTTTCTTCCGGTAATAGTGTTCAAATAATTTTTGAAAGAAGCGGTAGTTTAAAAATAAGGCAACATTTTCATTTACGGTCATAGTATACATCTCCAATCATTCAAAAATTTTATTCCCGTCAGCAGCAAGCCAAAGGAAAGGCTGCGGGATATTGGCGACTGCCGGAAAGGTCAAATACCGGGCAGTCAGCTGCGGATTTTAATTTTGTGTAACCAAAAGGCTTCAGTCAGCATACATTAGAATATAGTATCATACTGCACTATTCTAATTATATTCCAAAGGAGAGAAATATATGACCCATGTAGTACAACTTACTGAATTAAAAAGAGGCGAAAAGGCAGTGATCACAGAGTTGATTTCCTTAAAAGAAATGAGGCGCAGGCTTCAGGATATAGGAATGATAGAAGGCACAACAGTTGAGTGTGTGGGAAAAAGCCCTTTGGGAGACCCCTGTGCTTTTTTAATAAGAGGTGCTGTAATAGCTCTTCGTAAAGAAGATGCGGGAAGTGTAATGGTAGAATGCAGTGATTAACAGGAGGGGTATATGGGATTAAACAGATCGTCATCAGGAATGAGTTCTGCTGACAGGGAACTAGTGATTCAAAAAGAGAGAGAAGACGATAAAGTGATTGCACTTGCCGGAAATCCCAATGTGGGAAAAAGTACTGTTTTTAATCAGCTGACGGGAATGAAACAGCACACAGGCAACTGGCCGGGCAAAACGGTAGCCAATGCCCAGGGATATTGTTCTTATGGTAATCAGGGATATGTTATGGTAGATATCCCGGGATGTTATTCTCTGATGGCACATTCCATTGAAGAAGAGGTAGCGAGAGACTTCATCTGTTTTGAACACCCCGATGCAGTCGTTGTGGTGTGTGATGCGACCTGCCTGGAACGAAATCTGAATCTGGTTCTGCAGATTCTGGAAGCCTGCACCAATGTGGTAATCTGTGTCAACCTAATGGACGAAGCCCAAAAAAAGCAGATTAAGATACAACTGGAATCATTAGCTGAAAAAACAGGAGTTCCGGTCATCGGAATAACAGCCCGAAGCAAAAAAGGCCTGGATCAGATATTTGAAGGTCTGAATCAGGTCTGGGAAGAAAAAGAGAACAAAGAACCTCTGGTAGTTTATCCCGATTATATAGAAGAAGCTATTCACCAGCTGGAACCGTCCGTTGATAAAGTCTGCAAAGGCGTACCGGACACCAGATGGCTCTGTGCCAGACTGCTGGATGCAGATGACTGCCTGCGTAAATCCATGCAGCAGCATATTGGAAATGATCTTCTGGAAAATGAAGAGATACATAATATCCTTTCCGATATCAATTCCAATTTAGCAGACCTGGACATTTCCAGAGAGCAGCTGAGCGATGATATCGCCTCAGCCTTCGTAAAGAAAGCAGAAGATTTATGCAGGGATACCGTTGATTTCGAAGATAAATCCTATAACCGAAAGGATCGTCGGCTGGACCGTTTATTCACAAGCAAGGTAAGCGGCTTTCCGATTATGTTCCTGGTATTGCTGTTTGTCTTCTGGCTAACCATCACCGGGGCAAATTATCCGTCACAGCTTTTAAGTAAAGGACTGTTCCTGTTAGAAGACCAACTGGTATTATTCTTTCAAAATATAGGTGCCCCCACCGTAGTATATGAGATTCTTATATTTGGAATATATCGTGTCCTGGCATGGGTGGTGTCCGTCATGCTGCCGCCAATGGCAATTTTCTTCCCGATGTTTACCTTGTTAGAGGACTTTGGATATTTGCCAAGAGTCGCATTTAATCTGGACAGGTGTTTTAAAAAATGCCAGGCGTGCGGGAAACAGGCTTTGACTATGTGCATGGGATTTGGCTGCAACGCAGCCGGCATCATCGGCTGCCGCACCATATCTTTTAATAT
>UQGG01000025.1 GCA_900540475.1 uncultured Robinsoniella sp.
CAATATTAATTTGGTTAAAATAACCAAGGTGTAGCAATTTTAAAACACGCTCTAGCCTTTTGCACTTCTACTTTTTTATATCTCCTTAAAAATTACGCGATCTTTTCAAAGCGGGTAATATACTGAAAACGGATACGATTACCGGAATGGCACATGCTGCTGTAATCCCTCTTAAATTCATTACTTCCAGAATTTTTCCATGTGGCTGCATCAGAAAGCAATTTACCAGCCCCACAACCAGCACTGTAAAAATGATACCCGTCAGAAATCCGCACACACATACCAGAAAATTCTCCAGCCAAATCTTACGTGACAGCTGCCTGCTGGTATAACCAATGGAATGTAAGATCATTATTTCATTTTTGCGATTTTCAATAAGGATTGCATTTAAGCTGCCCAATGCAATACACAGTACCAGAACCATAGCCGCCGTCAGAATATACGTCATGGATTGCATTGACAGGATAGTTGCACGATATTCCTGTTCATAATAAGAGCGGGACCGGGTTACCACATTTGCGGGCAAATCCTTAAGCAGCCATTCCTGAGTCTTCTCACTGAGCGGCTGGCTCCGGTACATCACACTTCTTTTCATGATCTGTTCACTTGTTTCCTCCCATGGCTGACAGGTAACTGTAAATAGCACATCTCCTTTTGTCAATCCACAGATTCTGTACTTGCCATACAGCATATCCTCATCCGATACTTCCGTTCCCACATAGTCACCGACTTTCAGGTTATTCTGCAGCGCATATTCATGTGGCACCAGGAGTTCTGACCGGTTATTCCCTGGAAGGCTGCCACTGATAAGCTGTACACCGCAATTCTCCAGTAATGAGGACACATCCTCGCTAAATACATTAAACGTCAGTATTGTTGTGCCGCCCATTCCTCCACGATAATAGGGAAATCCGGAAAGATTCATCTGAACCGGGATAGGCTGTGCATCCTCCGTATTATTCAGCTTCTCCATAAAATTAACCGGAAGCGGACTGTTATCATCCGTATATACGATATTATACTTTTCCATCAAATCTGTTGATGCCACACTCATCATTTTTTCCGTGGTTGCGCTAAAAAGAGAATAAAAATAAATCATGAACACTCCAACCACCAGCGACAGAAAAACAGGCAGAACCTTTTTGAAATTGTTTCTAAGGTATAAAAAAGCATTCAGCGGTTTCATCCTCTTTCCTCCCTGTCTTTCGTATCCATCTGCACAATGGTTCCGTCTTCTATATGAATCATCGTATCTGCATTTTTCAGAATACTTCTGTCATGGGTTACAATAACCACATTGGCATTTTTTGTATATTCCGAAAGCAGCTTCATGACTTCCATAGCGCTTTCGTGATCCAGCGCAGCGGTGGGCTCATCCCCAAATATTACTTTGGGATCATTCATCAGGGCCCGGACAATCGCTGCTCTCTGACGCTGTCCCCCGGATAATTGGTAGGGGTATTTGCCAGCGTGTTTGGCGATGCCCAGGCGTTCCAGCAGCTCCATTGCCTTCTTTCTTGTCTGTCTGTCATTCAGGTTCAGCGGAACAAGGGCATTTTCCAGTATTGTCATATAGTTGATCAGAAAATGCTGCTGGAATATAAAGCCAAACTCCTTTCTGCGTAAATTGGATAAAACCGTATTGTCCATTGCTGTCATATCTTTCCCTTCATATAAAATCTGTCCGGAAGTGGGAATTTTCAATCCCGCCATGGTATATAAAAGAGAACTTTTCCCGCTGCCGGAGGGACCCATTATGCCAACCATCCCACGGTCTTCCAGAGACAGGCTCACATCCCTTAAGGCTGCTGTTTTTACTTCTTTGTCCATGTCATATATAAGGCTTACATTGTTTAATTTATAATTCATTCTAATTCCTCCATTGCAGCACCCAGGAACGATGGGAAATACTGCCAAATAATATATACTCTATCTAATTCAGGTTCTCATATTTTATAATCAGCTACTCATTTTGTTCCACTATAGAAACTGCATCTACGCTGCAAATCAGCCTTCTCACAGGTATCAGAACTAAGATAGCCGTAAAAAGCGGTGCCATCACCGACATAACGGCTGCTTTACCATAAATCACCGTTCCTGTCCCTCCAATATCATCAAACAGCCTTGGAATAATGACCGAGGTCAAACATATCGCCAATAATAAACCAATAACCAAACCGATTACATTGGTTACAATTACCTCCAGAAATGCACGTGTGGTAATCTGTCTGCGTGTATACCCTAACGCGCCTAATACACCTATCTCATTTTTTCTGGAGAAATGCTGCGCATAATTGGAACACACCAGGCAGATTACCATCGCCAAAACCGCAAGTACCACCATCATATCCAGTATCTGAAATGTCTGCTGGTTTTTCGCATAAGTTCTGTCGTACAATTCCAGCGTCCAGACCTGCATCCCCTGGCGGTTCAAAGCAGCTACCTCTTTTTCTGCTTCTTTAAATCCACTTTCAGCCGGAAATACGACGATTCCACTATCCCCGTACTGAATAGATTCGTCCCCCGGGGTAGGTGAACCGATCAGCGAAATATGGCTTTCACTTTCCAGAATGCCAACCACTTTATAGTCCCCCATCAGCGATTGTGTCTTATCATACTTACTCCCTGCCCGGCTTCCTATCTGCAAATTATTATTCATAGCCACATTTTTATCTACCGCCAGCTCATTAGTTCCTTCTTCCGGCAGCCTGCCGCTGCTTAATTTCATTTCAAATCTGTCTAACAGCAGTTTCTGATTATCTTTCGTACATCCAAACGCGGCAGTATGTGTGGTTGACCCAGGCACTGAAAAAGTAATCTTTTCAATTGCAATAGGAACCGTAGTATCAATGCTGTCACTGCTTTCCAATTTCTCAACGGTTTCCCTGGGAATCACCGGAACTGCTGAGGTAGACACGACTACCATGCCATAATGAAAGCGATTCGCATCCAGTGGATAAATCGAGCCTGCAATGGATGCGATAAAGCATTCCATCAAATATACCAGGCAGATGGCAACAACGATAATCATAACGTTGGAAAATAATTTTCGCTTATTGTGGCGAAAAAATTGAAAGGTTGATAATGGTTTCATAAAATTACCTCGTTTCTTTGTTTTTTGCTGAATTAACGCAAATAGAGCCGATAACTGCGATTCATCTCATAAAGATTCGCAAGTTATCGGCTCTGCATCTGTGCGTCCGGCTCTGTGATAACGGATATATGCAATTGTTTTACATTAATCAGGTGTTCCTGCTTACACTTTGGACAGTATAGCGGGAAATTCAACAGTACTGTATCCGCCCGGACCCTTATCCGGGTTTTATTATGGCATGCCGGACAGATAATCCATGTTTCTTTCTGCTGCCCTGCCGGCTGCTTGATCTGTTGCTTTCGTTGCTGTTTTATATGACGCTTTTCTTGTGGAAGTTCCAGTTGACTCACTTGCAGTCCAACTTCAGTTATCATATATTTTTCCTCCTCAGAATTAATAAATCCAATGCATAAATGAGGGTAATTAAGGTGAGGCAGCACCCAATCTGCAGTAATGGATTTGGATGGAAAATAATCATTTTGAAAAATCCCACAAGTACATTTCTAAGCACCGGAACCGGAATAAATACACTCAAGATTACAACGAGCAAAACATCCGCCACCCATCCAAACCAAAAAGTTTGCATTTCAGCCATCAAATGTACAAATACTGCAGCCAGCAGCAGAAAACAAAATTGCTGAAAGAAACAAACGACCAAACCATGGTTCAGCCAGCCAAATATTTCAGCCAGATTTTGAATCTGAAGCAATGATCCAAACAATGCTTTGCTCCCAAAAAATAGAATCAGATTTCCCATAGAGGCTGCTGCTGCTATGATAATATAGTTTAATAGGCTTCCCCAGTAATAATCCCGCTTCCTGCCATTCAAATGCATGATTCTCTTAAAGTTTCGTCCCGCAATAAATATTGGTGCAAAAATCACCAAAACATACAAATAATTTCCCATTTCAACATAGACATTGCCGGTAATACCTGTTGAGGCGCCAATCAAATTCCAAATTCCTATCAATAAAAACACGGCAGTGATTATATAGACCGGGTATAAAAACCGAAAGTTGATTTTTGTTATAACCAATGCTTTTTTATTCATCTGCAACACCTCCCACCATTTGAACAAAGAAATCCTGCAAACCAACGGATTGAACCGAACATCCGGCAGGTATCTTCTCACGCTCATCATAAACAAACGCTGTCATATAACTTCCTGCTTTTTTCTTACCAATGACATTCAGCTTCTCCAATACCGCCTCCACATTGCTGGTACTTCCAGTAATCGCATAAGCCTTTTCATCAATATCGTTGATATCTCCCTGAAAAACAAACCTTCCTTTATCTAGAATCAGGACCTTCTCTGCACTTTTTGCAATTTCATCAATCATATGTGTTGAGACAATAATCAGTTTTGGATGTTTTTCAAAACTATCATTCAGCATTTCATAAAACTCATTACGCATAACAGCATCAAATCCCAATAGCGGCTCATCTAAAATAACCACCTTTGCATTGCTTGCCAGCCCCATCAACGTCGTCAACATGGTCTGCATTCCGAATGACATCTGGTTATATTTCTTATCCAAATCAAGCCGAAATCTCTTTGCCATTTCTTTCGCATAGCAATAATCAAAATCATCATTGAGGTTCCGCGCCATTTTCAACAGCAATCCTGCTTTCGTATTAAACTGCGACATCTTATTTTCAACAAAATGAACATCTTCGGGCACTGCAGATGCTTTCACCTGGCTTCCACAGACTTCGATCTGACCAGAGGAAGCATTGATATGCCCGGCAATCATTTTGAGCAATGTTGTTTTACCTGCACCATTACAGCCCAGCAGACAATAAATTTTATTTTCTTCTAATTCAGCCGTAATGTGGTCAATAGCAGTCATTCCTCCATAATGCTTTGAAATATCCTTTAAGTTAATCATATTGTTTCTTCTCCTTCTCAATAGTTTTAATTAACTCTGCTTCAGATATCCCCAGCTTATTTGCCTCTGTAAGCAACTCTGGAACAGCTTCATCAAAAAACTTTTTTTTCCGGCGTGCCAGTATTTTATCCCTTGCACCATCAGCGACACACATTCCAATACCTCTTTTCTTATATAAAATCCCTTCCTCCGTTAAATTACTTACCGCCTTCACAGAAGTAGTAGGATTTACCGACAAGAGTTTTGAAATTTGAGTTGTTGAAATAATAATATCATTCACTTGATAGGTCCCGGAAATAATGTCATCTTCAATCATTTCCATTATTTGTTGAAAAATCGGTTTTTCACTATTCAACGATTACTTCGCTCCAATCTTTATTCATCCTGGATATTGGGTTAGTGATGTAACCCATTAACCAGAATTTAGCATATAATGTCTTTATTGTCAATAAGGAATTTTTGTGTAGTGAAGTTTGTGTAGTTCGTATGAGTTGGTACAAGTATGGTGGCATGTTTGAGAATATTTTAGAATAGGTCAAAATTTGTTAGGTGTATGGTGATATATTGTGTACATTGAAGTTTGTTAGAGTATTATAGTAGTATCATCATATATATTCGTGTATTTTGGCGTATGTCAGAGTTTGTTAGAAGTATCATGATATATATTGATGTTCGTTAGTATGTTTGAGTTTGTTACAAGTATTATGATATATATTAATGTACGTTGGCGTTTGTTAGAAATAAGTTGGTGCTCATTGGAGTTTGTAAATGGTATAGTGATATATGTTGACGTTCGTTATAGTTTGTGGATTATAAGTAAGTTATATTAGATTTTATTATTTTTAAAAGCATAACTCAAACGCCTCCAAAGAACAAAAATACAATAAAAAAGTAGAAAGAATTACCACATTATTTGTGATTACTTTCTACTCTTTTATTTAGGTAACTGGATTTGGATTATTCTTTAAATATTCTGATAATACCTTTTTAATTTCATCTTCTCTGCCAGCAGGAACTGTTATATTAATTCTTCTCATTATTATTGGATCATCCAGTGCCTCAGCTATATCTTCTTTTTTTCTCATGCTCTTTTTCAGAGACATAATTTTATTATCAGTGAGATGCGTGTTGTACTTTTCATAGATCCATTCCTGCATCATTTCATCAAATAACGCAAGCTTTAAAGCCGCTTTTCTTTGTATTTTTTTATCAAAATACATTTCCTGAAACTGAGGGATTAACTTTTCTCCAAGGGTTTTCCATTCATACACTGCTGATTTTTGAATTCCCATTGATTTTGACAATTCTTCGATAGTCTCTCCAGCTTTATTTTTTAGCTCTTTAGCCCTTTGAATGCGGCGTTTAACCATCTCAACTGTCATTTTCGTATTCTCAGGACGCTGCAGATAATTTGTATCTTCTATAATATCTCTGGCCTTTTCATCTGTTAATTCATTTTCCTGATACACGATAGAAGGCAGGTATAAGAATCTTTTCTTTTCTTCCTCCGGCTGGTCTTTATATTTTTCATATAGGTCTTTGTTACTGTCTCGTCGGTTGTGACCCGCCAGCAGCATATATCTGCCATTTTCTCTTTGCCATAGAATCAATGCATTTAAAGTACCATGCTGCTCAACGGACATCATCAGCTGTGCATAAGTGGCACGATCACTATCTTTAAGTCTTGGATATCTGTTCCAGTCAGCAGGAGCATCATCCATCAGTTCCCAACTAATATACTCTAATACTTTACCAGTGCTCTCAACCAACTGTTTGTATTTTGTATCTTCCTGCATTTGTTCAGCCTTCTGCATATCTTCTTTTGCAGTACCTGCAAGAGCTTTCATAAAATCCGTAGAACTAAAACCTGTCTTTTTGCCTTTTACCGCCATTTAATTAATTTTCCCCCTTCATCTTTGCCTTTATTCTCCCTAAAATTTCATCTGTTAAACTTCTAATTTGTTTTGAGAATCTGGAGTTCCTTGTTTCCCCATACGCACCTGCCGGCATAAGCACACGCTGTGATTTTTCAACTGCTGCATCGTTTGAAATAAATGTTTCAAAAGCAGGCCAGCTAAAAAATGAATTTGCATCATCAATTGCATTTTTCACTTCATTTTTTCTTAAATTTACTTTATTGAAAACCAATCCTAAGCAATCCAATTTATCGTTTGTCTTTTTAACTATTTCAATCATCTCTGTAATAGGTACCAGCGCTTTGGTAGAGTAGAGAGCACATTCAGCAACTACAATCACATAATTAGCTCCATTTAAGAATGACTTATTTACAAGTCCCATGGTCTTATCCACATCTACGATAACAAAATCATAATAGTTTTCTTCTTTAATCTGCACTAAGGTATCTTTAAACATAGAACTAACATGTTTTTCCTGCATTGTAGCAACCGTTCGTTCCAGTTCTTCCATAACACCAGATGCTGGCACCAGGTCCAAATTCAAATAATCCGTTTCTATAGTAAAGTCCTCAAGAGATCGATGCAATATCATTGCATCATATATATTTTTATCTCTGGATTCTGTATATTTGCACTGTAATGTACTGGACATATCGGCTTGGCTGTCTCCATCAACCGCAAGAACATTGTAACCTCTGCTTGCCAGATCATATGCCACATTTTCAGCCAATGTTGACTTACCCGTACCACCTTTTCTGGCACCAAAAACAAGTACCTGGGGTTCAGCAAAACGCAGCATTTTTTTCTTCTTCGCCTTTTTTGTTTCTTCCAGAAGCCATTCAGCTTTATCTTCATCCAGCATAATCTTTTCAGCCATAATATCAGAAAGAAGCCTCTGCTTAATGCCAGTTGCTCTTGCCCATTCTTTCATATCCCAATCGCGTTGATTTAATAATCTTGTAATCTCGCTCATTAATTTTTCTCTTCTATCCAGCCTGTTCATTATATACCTCCGTCCAATGATGTTCCTACATTATAATACATCATTCTTTTTAACAATTCAAGTTAATATGTGCATTTTCCTGCACAAACAATAATTTAGTATGCACAGATATTTCCGCGGGGCGGAAATTTAGATATTTATTAAGATTTTTATATAGATGATATTAGGGGGATTATGATGATGCATTGATTTCTTTGATATATAGAGTTTTTAATTTATAGTTTGTATAAATGTTAATATCCTGTAAATAATCAATATTTGAATATGAATATATAAATTTATTTAGATATGTTCATAACACTACGGTAACAACCGCCAGAACATAATCGTAATACATAATTACAATTACTTTATAATTTGTTATTTTATGTTTTTATCAACCGATAAAATATTATGAAAATATCAATACTTATGAATATCTAAGACACATTAATAAGATTGAATAAATTTATGTATTTCCTTGAACATAATTTACACTTAAAATTCCGCGGGGCGGAAATTTAAACTCTATATCTATTTATTTTAAAATCATGACTTATATACAACTATGTGTTTTAACCATAAAACTATTTAGACCTTTAGACAAACAAAACTAAACTATTCTAAATCTAATGTATCTACAGTTTTACGTTACTGAATGCTATAAATATTCAAATTATAGTGATTGATAACTTTGATAGTTTCATAAAGTAGTAGCAGTAGTAGATTTTCTTTTAGGTTATTACGTTTTATAGAATGACATAAATAAAATTAATGATGATGAACGTTAATAATAAATATGCAGAATATATTAGTGTATAATCTTGTGTTTGCTTGTATGTTCTTGGCTTAGCTATATTCAGCAATAAAAATACATGGCTCCCTAAATCGCAAAATAAATTAATTAAGTTATTAGAGTATAGACGGAAACAGATTTATCAGAAGTTATTGAATATTATACACATAAAAATTGTAGATACAGAAGTCTTTAGATTTTTTGATAGAAGATCGCATAGAAAATTTTTTCACAAATATAACTAAAAAGCCACATACTTCTACGAAGAAACAAAAATGATTTAGTTTTGTCATATAACACC
This sequence comes from uncultured Robinsoniella sp., assembly GCA_900540475.1. Classification (GTDB taxonomy): domain Bacteria; phylum Bacillota; class Clostridia; order Lachnospirales; family Lachnospiraceae; genus Robinsoniella. Next base: position 8,979 of record UQGG01000025.1, read on the forward strand.
AATAAAAGCTTCTCTTATAAGACTTTTGTTAAATAATACCGCTTACCTGATATTGGATATTCTTTTAATACAAATACTTCTTCATATCCGTGTTTTTTATAGAATTCTGGTGCTTGAAAACGAAATGTATCTAAAAACACAAATTTGCATCCTCTGGCCTTTGCAACATCCTCTGCCTGCTGTAAAATACTGCTGCCAATATTTTGACCTCTATATTCTTTCTTGACCCATAGGTATTTTACACACAGCCAATTACCATGTGTATTACCGATCAAACCGCCTATTTTTTCTCCTAGTTCATCTTCCATATATATTCCCAGGTCTTTCATATCTTTATCTTCAATTCTTGCCAGGTTATATTCCAAAAGCCCTTGAAAGATAAGCTCTTCATCCTGTTTCTCTATACAATCTGTAATAACAAGCTTCATATTATTATACACTCCTTGGTTTCACAAAAATACCAATTACTTTTGCGGTAGATAGTAGGCAAAAAGAGAATTAAAATTCTCGAAACTTAGTAGTCGACATTGATATTAAAAAGAATCTCTATGATCATAACATAATCTATTGAAAGATCCCATTATCGAGATAAATCATAGATTATCAATTGTTATATTTAATTAGTAAACGATCTTCAATGATTACAAGCAACTCTCTGAAAGAATCTTCAAAAATTACAAGTCATTTATTTAAAAATCTTCATATTTCAAATATTCCAATTTTTTTTGAATACTTCTTTGTAATTCTTCCAGCTTTTTTATTACAACTGGTATTTCAGAGGGCTTATAGATCGCATCCCCCTCCAAAACCTCACATAATTCCTTTGCATTTTTTAAAACAGCTTTCGTACCATTTCTTCTTCTTACTCGCTGCGGCTTCTTTTCTAATTCTTCTTTTCTTTTTTTCTCTTTTTCTGGATAAAGTGCAATATCATTTCTATCAAATTGATAACTTCGTTCTTCTCTAACATATTTTAACTCTGATATTTCTTTTTCCAACCAAGATCTTGTCACGCCATCTTTATTATATAGCTTTAATCTGCCATTAATTCTCCTATACAACATTTCCTGCGCATATTTCGTCATCGTGGAAGCAGAAGATAGGGATGACCATGATATTCCATTATCAGCCAACTTCTGCAGCTCCGGAATCAAATTTAGTAAAGATTTATATTTAGATACCTGAGAAGTAGATATTTCAAGATCCTGTGCTACTAATTGAATAATCGACTTTTCATATTCGCTTCCAGCTTCCTTTTTTGCTTTTTGTTCCTCTTCATGTGCATCGTACAAAAATTGTGTTTCTTTTGCAATGATCATAGGTGTTCGATTTCTGGAATGAAGATTGGCACGTCCAAGTCTTAAAGCCCTTTCCCATTCTGCAACTGGTGGATCCGTAACAAAAACAGGATACTCAGATATACCTGCCTTTCTACCAGCGTATCTTCTGCGATGTCCGGATTCAATTCTGTATTTTCCTTGATATGGATAAGCCAATATAACTCCCTGAAAACCATATTGTTTCATATCTTCAGCTAATTCATTGACTTCCAGTTCACCATAGACTTCTGTATTAAGAGGATCATCCAGTAACATATCATCTGGTAAATATTTAAGCTTACTGGTAAGCGACTGATCCATATCCTGTACATTCATTTCTTCCGAAATTTGTTTTAATTCTTCTTGATCTGCTTCAGTAACAGTTGCTTTTGCAATATCCTCCGTCATTTTATTCTTAGCTCCTTTACAGTGTAAATACTATTCTAATTTCGAAATATAATGGTGTTATTGTACTATTAGGTTCTTTTCCATAGTATGAACCTATCGTCGTTCGTAAGTAATCTAATAAGTAATCTAATAAGAAATCTAATAATTCTACAATATTAGACATTTTTTTCTTCTTTATTGGATTTCATATTTTATAAAACGCAAAACATCACGGTGATGTTTTGCAATTTAATTAATTATTACATATCTATATATATTATTCAAGAGTTATTTTCTTTGAACTATTATATCATTTTATTATTGCATTTAGTGCAGGCAAACCTCTGTGAATAATTTATATGTCATATATCGTCGTAATATCATGTATTATGTAAAATTAATACTTGGTAAAACTATATCTAGTCATCTAAATATTATTGTCAACGATAACCTGGCACTCTGGAGACTCTAGTTAATTTCCGCCCCGCGGAAAAGATGTCACTAGCTTTTTAAGCTTGTTAGAAACTTACTTTTTATCAGCTTTGTGACACAGCATGTAGGAGATTTGTCCCGCATGTAGAGCGCTTTGCGGGCTATGTAACCTGAATTTGAGACAACTATACCGCAAAGTGGAGCATCAGATGACAGGAAGAAAGTTTCTAACACACTGAGCACACAATTTCAGATTACAAGTATACTAATAATAACTAAATGCTTTATATAGCAATAACAGAGTACGTGTAAGCTGTTAGAAAACATTAATTGGGTTTAGCTGAAGAAGGGACGCTTTGTAGATGGAGGTAGTTACGTAAAGATGGGAGTAGGAAATTTGCATGGACTCCGTCAGCTTACCGCAGAACTGGTATTTCCTAACCTTTCCGAGAATCCAGTTGACACTACAAAGCTAGTTTTCTCAGCAGATTGGATCCCTGGGTTGTGGCTGGCTGTTCTTTATTGGATGCAGCGTTGTATGTTTCGGCTGTTTAGGCGTAAAAGAAGATGAAAGTTTACCCCGTTTTCTGGAATGAAGAATCAAATCCCATTCTCAAGATAAGTTTGCTTTACGCCAATCGCGTTCATCATGCCACAACCCCAGGATCCCTTTCTCAGCAAAACCCCAATTATACTCCTCCCTCTGAACGATAGCGTGGTTTTAGAGAACCCTTTTATAAAAAATCGGTTCATCATATCCAAATGTCTTCTTCCCATTAACCTCCATGCTCTCAGATACTTCTAAGCACTCTTTGGAGAAACGTTCAAACAATGTGAATTTTAATACCGGGGAAAACATGCTTGTACTTCCACCTTCCCATATTCCATTCTTTTCAACATATATAGCCGGTGTAAATTTCTCTGACAGTTTCAGTTCACTAAAATCAATTTTCTTTATATTTTTGTAAGTAAAATTATTCTTATCATATCCATCAGGAATATTATAGGAAGTTAATTTAATACCGTTTTGTTCCTCTGTAAACAAGAACAAATGTGGAGTTGCATGTGTATTGCCATTTACAGTATAATAACTTTCTTCTACCATAAATACACCTTCAAAATCGGAAGGTAAATTTATAATTTTATCGTTGCAAATACTATTAACATGTTCGGCATAGGGAAATTCCTTATTAATATTTTTTATGTTTTGAAACTGCTCTGAGTTATTAAAATTTCCCGTTAATAAATTTATAAATTCTTTTAATTTAATCATTTTTATACCTCCTGTATACCGCAGATAGTTCTGCGTGCTGCACCAATAGATACTTTGATACGATTTTTTTCAAACTTGACGAAATGGTTACCACAAGCTGGATTGGGGCATTCCCATTCAGCAGTATGAAAACCATTTTCTCTCACACTGAATTCTCCATTTCATTGTTGTTGTGAAAAGTTATTTTTTTTATACAATCCATCATATTTTGACGACTACTATCATCAAGTTGAGATAAAATCATGTTATCCCATTCCTGAAACAGATTATGACTCATTTCAAATACCTGTTTACCTTTTTCTGTTAAGATCACGATATTAGACCTTCTGTCATTAACGTTTTTTCTTTGCTCAACAAGTTCGTTTTCTATCAATTTAGAAAGCGCTCTGTTGAGATGACCTGCATCTAGTTTCAAAGACAGGGATATATCTTTCGGGGAACATTCTTTCATTTTTCCAACAAATATAATAATGTATAATTGTCCATAAGTTACCCCTACTTCTGATAGTTTATCTGTGCAATATGCAGTAAACTGCTTTCTAAGCACTGATATATAATATGCGAACGAATCAATCTGCAAATTATCACCTCCATTTACTTGACTAAGTCAAATATATATTTATTTGTCGATTTTGTCAAGTAATAATTTACCAACTTTTCCGCGGGGCGGAATTATTATTACAATTTTATAGGATTATGCGTCTACTCATAATATATTTAAATGGACTTAATTTTTTTATTGTGATTAACTTCAAACATATTTAAATTTATTTCAGATAGTAGACAAAGTCTATTTAATAGTAAACAGAGCATATCTAAGTAACAATTATATGTATATCTTTACTTATGTTCTCAAATATTTGTTAATCAACGTAAATTAGAATTTGCTTTTGAGTGCCTTAGGCGAATAAGGCAAACAGCATATTATTTATTAAATACATAAGGGAGGTAGAATATGAAAATTCTAACTTTATGGGTAGTCCAAGAAAAAATGGTTTACATCTACTTCCTTGAAACCATTTTAGCTAATTGAATAATAATGGCACAGAGGTTATAACAATTTCGCTTTATGATTAAAAGATAGACACTTGTTTGGAATGCTATAAATGCCAAGATATATTAGATGAATACGGTTGTTCAATTAAAGATGACATTTACGATATAGCAAATGAACTTTTGAAAGCAGATTGCTTATCTTGTCTAGTCCGATATATATTTGGTATTGTATCGCTCCAATGAAAGCGATGGTTGAGCGCTTTTATTGATTACATAAGTATTATGGAGAACAGTGAGGATCAAGTTTATTGGAAGGTAAAAAGTGCAGAATAATTGCTACATACGGGTATGATCTGAATATGGCATAAGTCCTTTTGAAAATGGAATTAACGTTTTTGCCAACATTTTAAAATTAAGTAAATTGGGAAAGCTGCGGTACATCGAAATGCAGAAGATAATGAGTAAAATTTTCAAACTAATGATTCAATAAAATAACTATAAATATGCTGATAAAGTACCCAGTCATCGTACAAAATAAGCTTTATGCGTAGTACGCCTCATTGGACTAAGACGAGACGTACTTGCTAAAGTTTCGGTTTTAAATATAAGTTGTCAGGACATCAGATATTAAAAATTATCTGGTGTCTTGTATTTTTTACACTACATAACAGAATTATTTTCATTCACTTTATTATGCTTCTTTTCTACGTTTTATAATTCACATATTATTTTAATGCAAGTAAACTAAAAATATAAGAAATCGATTAACCTGTTATAAGCGCCGTATTTTGCCCATATAGGAATTTTCAACTCTTAGATAAACTATTTACTTCCTAATGTCAAAAAAAGTTGTTTTAAGGCATTTTATGGCGTCGTTTTGCATCCGACAGATTAACAATTTATATTATTTTTCTTTAAAATCATTTTTGGATAATTTCATTTGATACTTGTACATCTGTTAAAGGAACTTCCCGATAATTTGTATCTGAGATTAATAGTACAATTTTTGTTATTTAAGGATAGATTAAAAATTTGGAAGTTATGAGAGTCATAAGATTTATATTGTTCTTCCAGGCAGCTTAAATATAATTGTCTGACATTGCTATTACATCTGCAGACAAAAATGATTCCTTAACACCCTTTTTTATTCAACTGTAGATGCTCTGTTGTACTCTTTGTGTATTGTTGCGTTGTTGATCTAGTCATCTTGTTGATCTAGTTGAATTGTTGTTTTGTTTCATTATTACTCTGTTGCTGTTGTAACTCTGCTTCATTGTTGCTCTATTGTATTATTGTTTTGTTACATTGTTGCTCTGCTTCATTGTTATTCTGTTGCATTGTTATTCTGTCCATTGTTATTCTGTCACATTCATTTTTAGCTTACACAAATCTAATTCTATGATATAATAGATTTGTGTATTTTTAATGTAATAGCTTTATTTATATCGCAATTCAAAATCTATATACATATCCGCTGGATAATCTGAATAAATTAAAAAATAAAAAAGCAATTTGTTTTACAGGAACATATTTATAAGAACATTATTAAAAAACATATTTATAAGAACATAGTTAAAAAAACATAATTGCTAAAATCATATGCCCAAACCCCTGTATTTATAAGCTTTCTAAGAATTTGAAGAAGAACAGAAATGAAAAATGTGGAACGTATTTTCTAAAAGTGGAATAATAATTCTTTTCGTGGATGTTTTATTTCCGGCAATGAATGAAAAGATTCCCTAAGGAGATGAAATATTTTTATATAGGATGAAAAGTTAATCAATATGGATGAAATACTCTTCGAGGTGGATGAAAACTTTCCATATGTGGAAGAAAAATTTCTTTCTGTATTTAAAAATTAGGAGACAAACAGAAGTAAAATTAGAAAATAGGAAAATTATAGTTGCTAAAAGGAGCAGATGAACTAAAAATAGTTCGTTGCGAGTAAAAAAGGGCACGACAAAGAAGCCCTTGATCAGGAAGCTTTTGAAAAAAGGGCTTCTTTTTTGATAATTGTTCTGGTTAAAGCTCCGATACTTTCAATTGGACGCTTCGGCAGGATATAGGTATTGTAAATTTCTATCATAGTCTGTTTTACAACGGTCAGGGAATAGGTTGTGCTTAAGAGGCCAAGATCCCGGTAATCGTTGTCTTTTAATATGACAGGAGGATATGTATTGTTGGTCAGTTTTTTATTTGTATCTATGTATGTGTTGATTCCATATGTACGCAGCTTCTCTGTCAGATCGTCGAATTCGTTATTCGGCTGTTCTTGGAATAGATTGCACTGATCCAGCATATCATTTAAAGCAGTAATGTAGGACTGCATCTCACCGCGGTTTTCTTCAATTAACTGTAATTTTGCCTGTCGTGTGTTATAAGCAGCATTTAAATGTAGAACAATTTTGCTGTTTTCACATTCAACATTAAAAATATCACTTTCTGTCACCAATGCTTTTTTGATTACATTGGGTTTACAGTAACCAGGAAGATAACGGCGAAGCTGTTCATAAGAACGCTCGAGTTTCACCTGGGCAGCAGAAGATGCATCAGATTCCATAAGAGCACGCAGGTAAATTCGCAGCTGATTAACATCTTTGATATTGAGAATCTGCTGCAGAAGTTCCTTGCTGATTGTTGCGTATCCCCTGCCGCCTTCGGAAGCGGTAAGGTGATAGGTGTTGTATTCAGGAAGCAGTACGGAGATATGATTTCGCTCCCAGCCGGCTGCATGATAAGAAATATAACCATATTTAGCTAGTACCTCATTGGAATACCTGATAGTTTTTATATCACATTTGATAAATTCCGCCAGTTCTTTTTCAGAAACATCAGAAATAAAACCACGCGGGCTGGGCGAAAGGAAATGGTAAGTGATTAGCAGTTTTAGTGCATTTCCTTTCAGACGGGGTTGATAGCCATACATATTTTTTTCGTTTATATATTTTATATGGGATTTATAAGCAGTTTTGTAAACCGCTTTGGAACAGCTGCCGCATTGTTGGCAGATATTTTCCTGAATTTCCCTGGGCATATATTCTAAAAATGATTTGTATTTATAATGAGGGCACGCAAAGCAGCCGGATGCGGCTTCATCCAGCTGTTGATATTCGGTATAGTATTCTTTATAGTTTTTTTGAAGACCAATAGCCTTCAAAGCAGGTCCTTTGCCAACACGGGCAAAATTACTCAGGTTATGTAACATTTCCAGCACACCTCGTTAATTCAATTGTTAGTCACTAATAATTAAGTTGGAAAGCGAATGAGCAATTCAGGATGTGAAATCAATAAAAAAAGAATGTAAGAGATTACTACCCTTTGCCCATATTTGCCAAAAAAACTATACGATAGCGACAAAATTTACACAAGGGACTTGAAAAAGGCGTACTTTAATAGTACAATGAAACTATAAAGCCCATCGGTAAATATTATCGGTGTAAGCGCGTTAATATTGGAATCGCCAAACTACAATATTAACGGTAATGTTTTTCGAGTGGATAACCAAATGTAAAATCGCCAAAATTTTATAGGTTATCCACTTTTTTCTATAATATACAATATAATTTGGAGTTTGTAAAACGATAATTTTGTGCAGGAAATTGCGGACTAAAATTTGAAAAGTATTGAATTTACTAACCTCTTGTACTTTATGGTTAGAATTAATAAAAATGTGGATAATTGCGGAAAAGCAGCTGAAATCTTTGAATATTAAGGGTTTCAGCTCTTTTTCATATAAAAGAAAAAAAATTTAAAAAATTTTCCAAAATAATATGCATATATTTCCGTACTAAATTAAGCCAGACTAAAAAATGCGGTTTTTTATAATTGTGGACATGATTTAGCGGACTAAATTATTGTTTTATCCGTAAATCAATGCACTTTTTTATGGGGGATAGATAATAATGGTGTGATATCCCTGCCCCAGTTTTAATATCCATAAAAGTGTGCAGATTATAGCGAACTAAATAAAAGAGCTCCATAAAAAAATACACGGAATTGCGCACTAAATATATCAAATTAAAAAAACTTGCATGTTTTCCCGAACCAAATTAGGGGTATGAAGCAATTTTTAAAGGATAAATGGTAAATTTATGGAAACGGTTTTTAGAAAATCATGTGAGTTAGCGACTAAAATTAATTTTCGGTTTTTGAGATACCGACTAAATTATAAATCCAAATAAATAGGTGTTGATACCGATTTGATTAAATTTGATTTCAGAGATTAAAAAAGTGATTCTTTGAGAAGATAGCGACTAAATTATGTAAAGTAAAATCAGCCGGATTAAATTAGCTTGCTGCTCTATGTTCCGGTGTAACTGGAAAAGATAGCGACTAAATTTGAAAAGGAGTCATTATCCTAAAGTTTTGCCATTATCCATCACAAACTGAGAAATATGACTTATGAAAAACAATTTCCAACAAGTGTCTACCAGAGATAGCGACTAAATTCAGATATATACCAAAAAGGCTGTATTTTAAGCGAGATAGCGACTAAATTTAGATCTATAGAGTATGGTGGATAATATGTTTTTGAACATAAATAAGAGAGTAAATTGCACTATTTGTGAGAATATCAGGAGTTTTATGGGGAAAAATAGAGAAAAACAGAATAAAACAGAATAAAAATTAAGAAAAGCAGAGTCAAAAGTGTAAGGTTGTAGACTCAGGTGAAAATAAAATCTAAAAAAATGTGCAGCTTTTAACGAACTAAATATTGAGGTATGGGTGAGGTATCGGGGTTAATATTCATTAATCATGTAAAAAAATGTGCAGGATTTTACGCACTAAATTAGGCAGATTAGTTTTATATGAGAAATATTTCAAAAAAATATGCAGAATATAGCGCACTAAATAGCGAACGAAATAGCAAATGAAACAGTGCAAGAATCCACACGGCATATTGAAAATCCTAACTAATAAGGGCGAAAATTGAATTAGATAGTCTGGCGGTAGGGTTTTGCAGGATAGAGTCATATCAGTATCTCGACTAAATAGAAATCATTATTGTTAAATATTGCAGGTTAGCGACTAAATTATAGAGGCATCATAGTCCAAATAAAATGACACTAAATCGCGTACTAAATTGACTTGATCAGGATACCGTATTAATCAGCTGTAAATCTGTGTTTCGTATCAGCCATTCATCCCAGCGGTCTGCGTCAAGCTGAAAAATAGAATACGAACTGGATGAATAAATAAACCTTGCGACTAAATAATGAGTTGTATCTTCATTCAGGGCATAAAAATGTGCAGGAATTACTGCACTAAATTATGTTTGAATACAGAATAGGTAATATCCCACAACACCACACAGGCGCTATAAGAGATGCTGCTGGGGGGCGATGAGAAACTCCATACAGGATCCCCCAAGAGCTGCTGATTTCAAAAGATAGCGACTAAATTGCAGCAGTACATAAGATAGACTGTGTATTCCATAAGTACAAATCTCCACAATATGTAATGCACTATCATACCGTTATAAATAAAAGATAGCGACTAAATTTATAAAGAGCGGTACCAGCCAAACCGCCAAACCGCCAAACCGCCAAACCGCTAAACAGCTAAACCGCCAAATATTTAATATCCAAACAATCAAAGCACTGCCATACAGATATTAAACTGCATCATTTACCGGAATGGATGCAGTTTGATATCTATGTGGCAGAAAAAGAGAGTGAATGGAAGAACCTATTGTTTTATTTTACAATAATGATGTTATTGCTTTTGCCGGAAATCGCTTGGTGACACGCCTGTATATTTTTTAAATTCTTTCGAAAAATGCACATAGTTTGTAAAACCGGATTTCTCACAGACATCGGTCATCTTGTAATCTGTTGAGGAAAGCAGTTTTATGGCATTTTCCATGCGCAATTTCCGAATATATTTATTAATGCCGGTTCCGGTGATTTTTTTAAATGTGACACTGATATAAGAAGCATTCAGATGAAACAGGTTTTCCAGGTTTTTTAATGTAATTGGTTCGGCAAAATGCTGTTCAATATATTTTTGTATCTCCAGTACGGAAGCATCGATATTGGTCCTGCGGCTGATGACCTCTGCGGTTATAGAAGTACAGTATTTATTTAAGGTATCAAGGAATGGGCTGGTAGTGTCGTAATTCAGTAGATTTTCCAGGTTGTGCAGGGCGCTGATTTCCTGCTGTAATTCACAGACAGAGTCTGTGCCGGTTTTTGATAGTGTACAATAGAATTCGGTGAGCAGCATGCAGAATTCGTCCAGGTTTATATCAGAGCTGTTCAAATGCTTATTTAAGATCTCACAGCAGAGGGTTATAGCTTTGGTGCTGTTACCTGCAAGCAAAAAGTTCAGCAGAGGAAGTTCTGCGTGAAATACATCTTCCAGATTATACGTTTTATGGCTGAAATCCCGGTACAGTAACAGGAACCGGGATGGATGCAGCAACTTGTTACACAGTGCTTTATGGGCCTCATAATAGGCTTTTGTTATAATATAATCAGAAGTATGAATATCGCTGATTCCAATATACAGCAGATTTTTCAGCAGAGTATCGGCTAGCATATAGATGCGCTGCATCAGATCGGTAACCATGGAATAATCATCCTGGCAGGCGGAATAAAAGATGATATCCATACGGTCCGGATGTTCGTGGAATAAGGTATGGATGGAGGGCGGTGCCAGTGCCTGAATTCTGTCTTTGAAAAAAATATAATCATTGTATTTATTTTTTACGGATGCCACCCAGAAATATGACCGGGGGGATGTGGTGTCAAAAATATCTCCAAAGGTACTGTATATATTTTCTTCCATACGGGATAGAAGATGGTCCCTTGAACTTTCCTGTGTTGAGGACGCAGAACCGCTGACGGAGCTGTTTAACTGTTCTACTGCTTTGGCAATTGCCTGATTAAGCTCTTCTTCGTGAATGGGCTTTAAGATATAATCAACTGTATTTGAACGAAGGGCATGTTTTACATATTCGAAATTACTGTATCCGCTGATCATGATGGCTTTTACTCTGGTATGGCTTTCTGTGATATAGTCCAACACTTTTATGCCGTCAATGTATGGCATTTTTACATCTAATAATATAATGTCCGGGGAAAGTGTTTCCAGCATTTTTATGGCTTCTTTTCCATTCTCCGCTTCTCCCGCCAGGATACAGTTATACTGTTCCCAATGAACCATACTGATAATGCCCCGGCGGATCAGAGAGGTATCCTCTGCAATTAATACTTTATACATCTGAAATCTCCTTTTCAATTAATTTAAGAAGGACGGTCGTTCCTTCACCGGCATTGCTGAGAATTTCCAGCCCGCTGTCCGGATGGTAAAGCATCTTCAGGCGCTTGTTAATATTCAGTAGTCCGATGGAAGTACCATGATCACAGCTTAAGTCTTCCAGCTGTAGTTTTCTCTGTATTTCTTTCAGCTTTTCATCCGGAAATCCTTTTCCGTTGTCAGTAATTTTGATGTTCAGGGTTTGATCATCTAATTCTGCACTTAATACAATCTGAAGATGTTTATAGTCAAATGTATGGTTAAAACAGTTTTCAATAATCGGCTGGAGAATCATTTTAGGAACAGGATAATCCAGAATCCGGTCAGATATTTTATACTGCAGTGAAACTTTATTGTCGCAGCTTATGCTTTGCAGCTGAAAGTAATTTTTAACATGCTGTATTTCAAATCCCAGAGGAATCAGCTTTTCCGTCTGTTGTGTGGTATACCGGAACATATCGGCAAGGCAGCATGTCATACGGGAGATTTCAGGCTGGTGCTTTATCTGAGCCATACTGTTAATACTTTCCAATGCGTTATACAGAAAATGCGGGTTAATCTGAGACTGCAGGGCACGAAATTCTGCATTCAGGTGCTGTATCTCCTGGTTGTAGGATTTTTTAATAAATAATCGTAACTGGTTTAGCATGTGGTTATAGCTGTTTCCCAGATCTTCAAACTCATCGTGGGTCTTAATATGTACGTAGCTGCTGAGTCCGTCCGGCTGGATTTCAGTCATGGCGGACTGCAGAACTTTAATTGGAAATATAAGTTTATTAGCCATTAGTATGGCTACAATAATAAACACAATGGTGCAGGCAAAAAACATCCAGATTACAGGGACTGTTTCCATAAAGAAGCTGATATTGCTGGTATCATAATCTTTGAGCTGAATCAGATAGCATCCATTTTCCAAAAGCATATAGGTGGGCAGCATCGTCTCATTTTGATATTCAACCGGCTGCTCCAGACCCCCTGGGAATATATCTTTTAAAGTGTGGTTCAGATTTTTATCCGATGAATCGTAAATGATATTCTGGCTTGCATCGGTGATAAAAGTGGTATCGGTGTTATAATCCAGAAGCTTGTTGAGAATATTGGCATGGAACTGAAGTACTGCCATACCCAGATATTCCCGGGTTTCTAAATTAAAAACAGGCTGCATAATTACTGTTATGTAAACAGGCACATTACCGGTGAGGTAGCTGGAAGTGGAGAAACCGGTCTGTAGGGGAAAATCATAATTTTTAATATTGGAAAGTTCTTTGCATTTATTCCTTATATCAGCGATATAACGGTTTCCGCCGGAGAAATATTCAGCGCCGTCGGCAGCCATTAAATAGACACTTTCAATGTCATAATTATTAATGGTTATATTCTGAATGGTCTCATCATATTTACGGTCAGCTAACAGTTTCTCGTAAGGTGTGGAAGGTTTTGTGTGCAATAAATTCTGAAGGCTTTCAGAGATGAATATGGAGTCGGTAATATGCGTAAAGCCGTTAAAGTAGACCTTTAAACTGCTGGAAATAGATTCCAGGCTGCTCTGGTTCATTCTGGCATCATTTTGTACAGCGGTGTGATAAAGTTTATATGAGATGTAGGTACTTAAAATTGCCATCGGCATAAAAATGACAAAAATAAGAAGTACCATCAATTTTGCGGAAAAAGTTTTTTTGATTCCTTTGCCCATTTTACAATCCTCTTTTCCTGAATTTGAACCTAATTATATCAGAAAAAGGAGTACCTGTAAGCAGGAAATACCGGGTAAAATACAGTTCTATAAAAAACACAAGAATACGTCAGAAAAAACACAAGACACCTATAAAAAATGCGGGAAATGGCGGAATATGAAAATAAATAACAAGATGATGTCAGGATGGTATCATGGAAAATAAGTCTGTGTGATGCTAAGATTAGAACATCAAAAAAACATGCGTCAATAAAATGAAAAGATTGAAGGAGGAATTCAAATGAAAAAAGCGATTGCGGCGTTATTAATGATTTCCCTGACAGCGTCTGTACTGGCAGGATGCGGAGAAAAGAAAACACAGACCGAGGCGGTAACTTCTGGTTCTGACACAGAGAAAAGCACTTCGGAAGCTGCGGATCAAGAGGCGAAGTCTGATGAAACGGTAGAGATTAATTATCTTACATATCGGTCACAGGCGGACAGGCATCCGGAGAAGCTGATAGCGGAGTTTGAAAAGCAGAACCCGGGAATCAAGGTAAAGTATCAGGTGGTTAAAAATATTGATGAATATTTAAAAGCCCAGCAGGTGAGAATGCTCTCCGGTACAGATATTGATGTGACGACAGTCCGTCCTGAAAGTATCGATGATTATGTAGAAGCAGGATATCTGATGGATCTTACCGACAATGAATATCTGAATAATTACAAAGAAGGCATGCTGGATAAGATTACAAAAGATGGCAAGGTCTATGGGATTGCGGATGCTATTAATCTGATTGGTGTCTATTACAACAAAACCATGTTTGAAGAAAATGGAATCAAAGTTCCGGAAACTTATCAGGAGTTTATTGATGCCTGTAATACATTTAAAGAAAAAGGCATATACAGCATGGCAAACGGATGTAAAGACGGCTGGCCCATTAACTTTGATATCTATACTTATATGCATGACCTGATCGTCAAAGATCCGGAAATATTTGAAAAGGCAAACCGTGGGGAAATATCTTATACGGATCAGGTATTTACAGATGCATTTAAGAAAATTGATGATTTTTATAATGCCGGTTATATTCATCCGGATTCAATGAGTTTTACGGGGGATGATGCAGTGTCACTATTTGTCAGCCAGCAGATTCCTATGCTCTGCCAGGGAGAATGGCAGGCTACCGTATTTGATGATGCCCAGTTAGAGTTTGAGCTAGGAGTATTTGCAATTCCGGTTGAAAGCACGGACGAGACCGTAATCCCTGTTTCTGTAGGATCTTATAATGTAGGAATTTCCAGCACAAAACATCCGGAAGAAGTCAATAAATTCCTGGAATTTATGTCTTCTACTGAGGGGGCATCCATTATTGCCAATCAGATGAAATCCTTCAGTCCGGTGAAAGGAGTAGAGCTGGAGGGAGATTCAGCGATGAACTTATTTAACCCGTTTCTGGATAAAAAAAGCGTGGACTTCTTTTATTCCAGCCAGAATGCACAGGATAACTCTGAATTTGACAAACTGCTGCAGGAGATGTTCCTGGATGTCATTACACCGGAAGAATTAGCACAGAGATTAGCGGATTCCAGAGATCGGTCTGCGTCATAGTCAGTCCCATAGTCTGTCTCATAGTCTGCGTCATAGTATGTTTCATAGTCTGTGGCGTAGTCTGTGTTATAGTCTGTATCATAAAAGAACAAATTATGACCGGATGGAAAATCACAACTATTTATAACTTAAAAAGTGGTGATTTTCCATCTTTTCTTAAAGAGAAATGCATATCCGGTAATAGAGAAAATGATGAAAGAGAAAGGTTGCTGTTGCGGCAGTATTGCCGGATCGCGGGCTGAAGATGGCAGAGATGTATTTAAAGCGCGCTCTGGACTGGCTGGAACTGCAAGGGGAAAAATATGAATCAAAAAGCAAAGAAGAAAGGAAAGAACTGGCTGCCGTATCTGTTTATGCTGCCTGCAATCGTGATTTTTTTATTTGTGTATGCAGGTCCAATGGTGGCAACAGCGGTTCTTGGATTTACGGATTGGAATGGAATTGCACCGGATTTTAAATTTATCGGTTTTAAGAACTTTATAAAAATTTTTACGGATAAAAGCCTGCAGGAACCGCTGCTCAACACGTTTGAGTTTACCATTTTAACCGTTTTGATACAGGGCGTATTGGCGCTGCTGCTGGCGGTGGCTTTGAACAGGAGCTTCCGGGGAAGAAATCTGTTCAGAACCGTATTCTTTCTGCCCTGTGTGGTTTCCATGGTGGCGGTGGGATATGCGTGGTCACTGATCTTTAATCCGGTAATGGGACCTCTGGGAATGCTTGCAGACCATCTTGGCTGGGATTTTCTCGCTAATATTAAATGGCTTTCCGATCCTAAGATCGTGATGTATTCCATTGTGCTGGTAAATGTCTGGCAGTGGACGGGCTACAATATGGTCATTTATCTCGCTGGACTCCAGTCCATACCCACCCAGTTATACGAAGCAGCTTCCATTGACGGTGCCAATAAAGTACATCAGTTTTTTAAGATTACACTGCCGCTGGTTGCACCATCCATTACTATTAATACCGTAATGGCTACCATGGGCGGATTAAAAGCATTTGACCTGATGTATGTTATGACCAATGGAGGACCGGGACATGCCAGCCAGACTTTTGCCATGGCAAGCGTGGATGCATTTTTCAGGCAAAAGGACGCAGGACTTGGATCTGCCATGTCACTTCTTATGTTCATTATGATTCTGCTGGTTTCCTATGTACAGAACCGGCTTTTAAGTAAGAGAGAGGTGGGAGTCTTATGATCACAAAAAATAATCGATTACAGAAGTTTTTTAAAATTCTTTTACTGGGAGTGATTGCGTGTGTTGTAATGGCACCGATTATAATCGTAGTGATCATCTCTTTTAAGACAGAACCGGAGTTCATGAAGACAAATTTTATGCCGGGTTTTCCGCTGCATCTGGATAATTACGTTAAAGTCTGGAAAGATGCAGATATTCCGGGCGTGACGTTTACCAGTCTGACCATTACCGTGTGTGCTGTGCTGGGACAGGTTTTTATAGGATCACTGGCGGCATATGCACTGACCAGCATGAAATTCAAACATGCAAAATTATTTTCGGCGCTGTTCTTAATCCCACTGGTGTTCGCAATTCAAACCGTTATTTTTCCTTTATTTATGATTTATAAAGAATTGCATTTACTGAATACGAGAATTGGATTGATTATTATTTACATAGCAACAGGTCTGGCTACCTGCATTTTTATATTTACAAAGTTTATGCAGACGGTTTCCAAAGAAATTCTGGAGTCCGCACAGATTGACGGAGCCGGACATTTCAGGTCTTATTTCCAGATTATGCTTCCTTTGACTAAGGCGCAGATCTCTACCATCGGGATTATAAACGGGCTTGGGGTATGGAATGATTTTTTTCTTCCCCTGATGATGTTCACAGACGGATCGATAAAAACCCTGCCTTTGAGTATGTATACGTTTACCACAGAGTATGGTTTGAAATGGACGCTGGTGAGTGCGGATATTGTCTTTATGATGCTGCCGATGGTGATTATCTATCTGCTGCTTCAGAAATATATTATTGAAGGTGTGGCTGCCGGTGCAGTAAAAGGCTGATTTCTAATGAAAGCATCAGGAAAGTTGAGGTAAAGCATATGGTTTACAGCTTGTCGAATTGTGAATGGAAAGTGAAAGGATATTATCCCTGGGTTCCTCTAAAAGACCGGAGTATGGAGACGGGAAAGGAACTTCTGGGAATTACGGACTGGATCAAAGCCACGGTTCCGGGAGGAATACATTATGATTTGTACCGGGCAGGATTAATCTCCGATCCATATAAGGATATGGATAGTTTCAAATGCGAATGGGTGGAAAACAGATGGTGGCTTTATAAAACGGTGGTACATAGTGAGGTAATTCAGGGAAAATACCAGTCGTTGATTTTTAAAGGAATTGATTATAAGGCAATTATTTATGTAAATGGTTCGGAAAAATGCCGCCATGAGGGAATGTTTGAACCGGTTACCGTGGATATCACAGATGAGGCGGCATTCGGCGGAGATGTGGAAGTTAAGGTATTGATTATGGATGCGCCTGATGAGATGGGGCAGATCGGGAAAACATCACGGACATTTACACAAAAAAGCCGCTTTAACTATAAATGGGATTTTTCTACTAGATTAGTGAATCTGGGTATCTGGGATGAATGTTATATAAATTTTGAAGAGGAAGCCTGCCTGGAAGAACCCCGTATTTATTCGGATTATGAGGATCATAAGGGATTGATCAGCTTTGAAGCCAGGATAAGAGAAAGATTCTCAGGACAGGGGAAGTATGAAGCAGAAGCAATCCTGGAAAAGGATGGCGTGGAAATACGGCAGGCACTTCCGGTATCGGCAAAACGTGTTGCCGGAAGCTTTGTGGTGGAAAATCCAGGGTTGTGGTATCCAAACGGATATGGAAATCAGGAACTTTATAACCTGAAGCTATATTTGAAAAAAGACAACAGGATTCTGGATGAATACGAGGCTAAAACCGGTATCCGGAGCATACAGTACCGGAAGAATGAAGGCAGTCCCGAAGAGGCGCTGCCGTATACGTTCTGTATCAATGAGATTCCGGTATACATAAAGGGTGTGAATATGACACCTCTGGATCATATTTACGGAAATGTTTCTGACCGTCATTATGAACATCTTGTTAAGATGATGAAGAATATGAATGTCAATATGGTACGCGTATGGGGCGGCGGTATCATTGAAAAGGATGTGTTCTACCGGCTGTGTGACAAATATGGCATTTTAGTATGGCAGGAATTTATCCAGTCCAGTTCGGGAATTGACAACATACCTTCCAAACGCCCGGTTTTCCTGAATTTGCTGCGAAAAACAGCAGAATCCGCGCTGATCAGGATTCGCAGCCACACGTCTCTGACTGCTTGGAGCGGAGGAAATGAATTGACGGATGGCGATTATGTCCCGGCTGGATATGGGGATGAAAATATTGCAATGCTGAAAGAATTAGTGGAACGCATGGATCCACAGAGGCTTTTTCTGCCCACTTCGGCATCCGGACCCAATGAGTTTATAAACAAAGAAAAAGGTGTCAGCCATGATATACACGGGAACTGGAACTATATGGGGAATCCGGAACACTACAAATTATATGCGGGTTCTGACAGCCTGTTCCACAGTGAGTTTGGAACTGAGGGAATGTGTTCCGTAAGAAGCATGGAAAGATTTCTTTCCAAAGAGTACCGGAATATTCTTCCTGCAGAGGAGAACATGGCATACCGCCATCATGGAGAATGGTGGTGTACTTATAAAAGGGATCAGGCTGTATTCGGAGAGCGTAACAATATGGAGCAGATGTCTAAATGCAGCCAGTGGCTCCAGGCTGAGGGTCTTCGATATATTCTGGAAGCTAACCGGAGGAGAAAATTCCATAACAGCGGAAGTGTGATCTGGCAGATCAATGAACCCTGGCCGAATGTATACTGCACTAGCTTGGTGGATTATTATCTGGAACCCAAAATGGCATACTACTGGAGCAAAACAGCTTTTTCCGATCTGACTGTATCTCTGGATTACCGGAAACTGGATTACCAGCCGGGTGAATTGTTTCAGGGGACGGTCTATGTAGGAAAAGAACAGCCCGAAGCACAGATGGATTATTGCCTGACCTGTGAAGTGCTGGATCTCAAGGGAGTGTGCATGTTCCATGAAGAGCTGAAAGGAAAAGCGCTCTGCACAAGAACAGTAAAAGCCATGAAGATGCAGTTTATCGTACCCGAAACGGCGGATAGTATGTTTGTAGTCAGACTGTGTGTAAAAATGAATCAGCAAAGCAGTGAAAATCTGTACTTTTTTGGATGCGGGGATGGGCTGCCTTATGAACCGGCATTGGGAATGGAAAAGGGTGAGCTGATGGTAAAACAGCAAAAAGAAAAGGATGGGGTACTGAAAGTAGAAGTATATAATAAGGGCAAAACGCCGGTGCTTCATATTCATCCATATTGCAATGAGAAGTATGATCTGCTCTGTGACCAGAGTTACTTTACTCTTTTTCCAAATGAGTCAGCAGAAATAAAGATACAGTATACACCTAAATTTGAATCCGGATTTTTGAATTGTCAGGTGCAGGAGGATAGCGGGATCCCCAATATTAAAATGGATTATTTTAACCGATAAGGTTACCGGAGGTAAGATATGGATAAATATGTATTAGAAAAGCTTGGGCATCGCATACGGGAACTGGAGGGTTATATCCATATGGAGTCACAGCCGGTAACGGAATTGTGTTATCTGGAGGGGGATGACAGCCGGTACTGCGAGCCGGTATTTGATGATTCCGGGTGGCAGGCTTTAAACAGCGGACAGGCCTGGGGCGGCAGAGATCAGGTCATCTGGATCAGAGGGAAGATCAGGATACCAGAGGATTTCAGTAATAAAACACTGGATCTAAAGGTGGAGGCAGGACCATAGGAATCCATGGAAATAAAGGCAGAAGCGCTGCTCTGGATAAACGGCAGGGAAGCCTGTGCTTTTGATCAATGGCATTCCAGAATGCGCCTCAGCGGGGAGGCGGCAAGCCCCACAGAATTTACCATTGCCCTGCGGGTCTGGTCCGGGATGAACCAGCCGGAGCAAATACGGCATTTTCAGGGAATCTGGCTGGAAACTGTCCACAGGGACACGGAGAAGTTTTATTATCTGGCAAGGATCCTGCTGGAAACCATTCAGGAGATGGATCAGGAGGATTATCGGAGAATTGCACTGATTAAAAACCTGGATCAAAGCTTTAACGGCATTGATTACCGAAACCAGGGCAGTGAAGAATTTTATAACAGCATCAGCTGTGCCTATGGTTTTCTGAAAGAAAAATGGAAAGGGTGGAGCCTGGATGGAGGTGAAAAGCCCACCGTTGCAGTATGTGGTCATACGCATATTGATATGGCATGGTTATGGCGGCTCAGCCATACAGCGGAAAAGGGAGCCAGAAGTTTTTCTACCGTACTGCATTTGATGGAGCGGTATCCCGAATATAAATTTTCCCAGAGTTCGCCTTTGCTCTATGAGATGATCCGGGAAAAGTATCCCAGGCTGTTTGAAAGAATAAAAGAAAAGATCCTTGAGGAAAGATGGGAAATCACAGGCGGAATGTGGGTGGAGCCGGATACAAATATACCCGGCGGAGAATCTCTGGTGCGTCAGATCTTATATGGTAAGAAATACATAAAAGAGCAGTTTGGCAGAGACACTGCCGTTTTATGGCTGCCGGATGTGTTTGGGTATTCCTGGGTGCTTCCCCAGATATTGAGAAAAAGCGGGATTCGTCTGTTCTGGACAAACAAAATGAGCTGGAACCAGTATAACAAAATTCCTTATGATACATTTCTTTGGAAAGGGATGGACGGAACGGAAATTCTGACCCAGCTTGGAACCTGTCCGGAAAAAAATGTGACCTGGGGGAGCACCTATAATGGAGTGATAGCTCCCTGGGAAGTAAAAGGGACATGGGAGAAATACCAGCAGAAGGATATCAATCAGGAAGTGCTGATGCCATTTGGATGGGGAGACGGAGGCGGAGGACCCACACAGGAAATGCTGGAGGCTTACGACGTAATGGAAGATCTGCCGGGCATCCCCAAAGTCAGAATGAAGCATATAGAAAAATTTGCAAAGGATCTGGAGGGGCGGCTGCAGCATGAGAAAGTGCCGGTCTGGGACGGCGAACTTTATTTTGAATATCACAGGGGAACCTATACTTCCCAGGCTTTTGTGAAGCGGGAAAACAGAAAAGCAGAGGTGCTGTATCATGACATTGAACTGTTTGCGGCGCTTAGAGATACCCTGGAGGGAAGTGGAAAATATCCTTTTGAAGCGCTTGAGCGAAACTGGAAAAGAATCTGTACCAACCAGTTTCATGATATTATACCCGGCTCCGGCATCAAAGAAGTCTATGAGGATGCAGCCAGGTCCTACGGGACAATAAGAAAAGAGGGAGAATGCTTACTGAACAGTGCACTGGATGATATCTCAGGCTCTATAGAGACCTCTGCAGACGGGGTGATTGTATTTAATTCCCTTCCGTGGGAGAGAAACGGCTATATAAGCATAGAGGATGTTCCTTTGGATCGGGTTCTGATGGATGGTGAAGTGATAGTGCCTGTACAATTCCATTCCGGGAAGGGCAGAACTTGGGCGGAATATCTGGTCCATGGAGTACCATCCTGTGGATATAAATTTTTCCGCTGGGAGCATGGAAGGAACCAATGCTGTCCGGGAACAGAGCAGTGGGATGGAAAACTGGAAACCCCATTTTACAAAATCCACTTTAATCCATATGGACAGATCACCGTACTTTACGATAAGGAATTCAAAAGGAATGTATTAAAGCACGGCGGACTTGGAAATGAACTGTGTGTGTTTGAAGACAAGCCCCACCAGTTTGACGCCTGGAATACGGAGGCTTATGCTTTTGAAAAATGCTATAATATTACGGAGGCTGAAGAGGCAGTCGTGGAAGAACAGGGACCGTTAAAGACCGTGCTGCGGTTTACTTACCGCTATAACAGATCCAGAATCTGCCAAAGAGTTACCGTTTATCAGCACAGCCGGGAAATTCGCTTTGATACCCGGTGCGACTGGCATGAGAAACATGCTCTACTGAAAACAGGATTTGAACTGGAGGTTCGTTCTAATTATGCAGCTTATGATATCCAGTTTGGGAATCTGTTAAGACCGACCCACTCTAATACCAGTTGGGATTATGCCCAGTTTGAGGTCTGTGCACATAAATGGGCAGATTTGTCCGAGGGAAACTATGGAGTGACTCTGATGAATGACTGCAAATATGGCTGGGATATTAAAGACAGCAAAATGCGGCTGACTTTAATCAAAACATCCTCTTATCCGGATGAAAATGCAGATCAGGGTGAGCATTTGTTTTCCTATAGTCTTCTGCCCCATGGATCATCATGGAAAGAAGTCGGAGCTGACCGGAGGGCTTATGAATTTAATTATCCGTTTTATCCGCGCAGAAAAAGTAAAAACAGAGACGGATATCTTCCAGAGCGTTTTTCATTTGCAGAGACAGACAGTAAAAATGTAGTATTGGAAACTATAAAACGGGCGGAAGACGGAAGCGGCTGGATATTACGGGCTTACGAATGTATGCAATACCGTGGAAGAGTGAGCTTTACCCTGGGGAAAGTTCCGGTCAGAGTGGCGGAGTGCGATCTGATGGAAGCGGAGCTGGCAATAATCGGGACGGAAGGCAATGGCTTTTCCTGTGAGATGACCCCATATGAAATTAAGACATTTAAAATATCATTTGAAGATGATGTAAAGGGATAGATTTACGATACCGGAACAGGAGGCAGTTATGTTTACAATTATGAATGAAAGTATGCTTTCTACCAGTGAAAAAATTCGTGTAATGAAAGAATTTACGGATACATATCGGCAGTATGAAACTGCGCCGGCGGCAATCCGGGAAGCTATGTGTCTGAAGGTACAGTTCCCTGCAGTGATGGGTAAGATGACGGATGAAGATCTGTTTGCCGGAAGGCTGGGGGCTGTACCTGTTGGGTTTAATCCCCAGGAGGAATGCCAGCAGCTGGGGTATTACTTTGATGAATACCATTTTCAGAAAATAATGGATGAGGATATTTCTGCAGATCAGAAAATGATGATGGAAGAGATGCAGAGATTCTGGGAAGATAACCATACCAATATTAAGATTAAAAAAGCATACAGCAGAGAGCTGAACAAAGCAATCCCGGATAAATTTTATCCCTATGAGAGAGCGGCGGCATATGCACTTTACCGGATTTCCGGAACTCAGCTAAATTATGAGTATCTGTTAGATCATGGAATTGAAGAATTGTGCTGTATGCTTGCGTATAAAGGGAAAGGCTGTGATGAAAAGGCAGCGGCTTTCTATAAAGGAATGGAAATTGCCCTGGAAGCATTGCAGAATACCTGCCTGTATTACCGGCAGATGGTGCTGAAGATGCTGGAAGAACCAATCGATGGCGAGCGTGCCGGTCATCTGCAAGAGCTGGCAGAGGCGTTGCTTCATATCAGTAAAAGTAAGCCGGAGAGCTTTCTGGAAGCCATTCAGCTGGTGATCCTGTACTGGCTTCAGTCCGGCAGCATGAACCTGGGCAGAATGGATACCTATCTGGTGTCCTATTACACAGCAGATGTGGACAGCGGCAGGATTACGCAAGAAAGGGCGCTGGAACTTTTAAAGGGAATGTGGAAAGCCCTTTCTGTCAGGAACAAACCTTATGACACCCGGGTGGTGATTGGTGGAAGGGGAAGGAAGGACGTGGGGGCAGCAGACCGTTTTTGCGGACTTGCAATTCAGGCTACCATGGAGAGAATGGACGTAGTACCACAGCTGACACTGCGTTTTTCCAATGAAACACCGGAGTGGATTCTGAAAAAAGCTTTTGATGCCATAGGGAAAGGTGCTACGTTCCCTATGCTCTATAACGATGAAGTTAATATTCCTGCTGTGCAGAAAGCTTTTGGCGTGGACCTTCTCACTGCACAGGATTACTGTCCTTATGGATGCGGGGAATATGTGATTGCCCACCAGAGCATCGGAACACCCAGTGGACTGATTAACTTGCTTAAAGTACTGGAAGTGACTTTAAACAATGGACATGATATCCATACAGGAGAGCAGTTGGCGCCGGAATGGGGCGGCATAGAGGATTTTCAGACTTTTGATGAACTGGTAAATGTTTATAAGAAGCAGTGTGAGTATTTTCTGAAATATCTCGCCATACAGGAAGAAACAGAATATAAAATAGCCAACAGGGAATGTGCCTTTCTTTATTTCAGCCTGCTTTATGATGACTGTCTGGAAAGGGGACGGGCGCTGCTGGATGGAGGAGTGCGGTACCTGGGAGGAACACTGGAAGCCTACGGAAACATAAATACGGCTGACAGTCTGACGGCAATAAAACAGCTGGTTTACGAGGAACAATCCATAGAGCCGGGGACGCTGCTTAAGGCATTAAAGAGTAATTTTGCCGGTTATGAAGAAGTAAGGCGTGAATTACTGGATGCCCCCAAGTATGGAAATGATCACGATCAGGCAGATGCCATGGCGCAGATGGTACACCAGCACATTTGTACAGAGACCGCAAAAGCCGGGGAGAGGTATACGGACCTTCACCGTTACCTGACGGTCACGATTAACAACAATGCCAACTCTGTACTGGGCAAACATACTGCAGCATCCCCGGACGGGCGCCTGGCGCATACGTTTATGGCAAATGCTAATAGTCCGTTCAATGGAAATGATAAAAATGGACTTACCGCCATGCTGAATTCACTGGCAAAGCTAGATCCCTCTATACATGCGGGATGTGTCCAGAATATGAAATTCTCGAAACAGATGTTTTCAGAATATGGAGACAAGGTGCGTGCTATGCTAAACGTTTATTTTCAGTCGGGAGGTACCCAGGCTATGATCAGTGTAATTGGACGTGAAGATCTGGAGCATGCGATGCAGCAACCGGAGAAGTACAAAAATCTGCTGGTCAGGGTAGGCGGTTTCAGTGCCAGATTTGTAGAATTGCAGGAAGAGGAGCAGCGGGAAATCATTGCAAGAACATTATATTAAATCAAATAGTAAAGGGTGCATTTTTGATATTCAGAGATGTTGTGTCGATGATGGTCCCGGGATCAGAACGACTGTATTTCTGAAAGGATGCAATCTCAGGTGCAGCTGGTGCCACAATCCGGAGTCATTTATCCGGGAACCCCAGCTTGCCTATGATGATTCCAAATGCAGCGGATGCCGGAAATGTGAAGCGGTATGCCCGCAGCATGTACATAAATTTGAAAGAATGAAGCATGTACATAAATTTCAAGAAATGAAGCATGTACATAGTTTTCAAGGAATGAAGCATGAGGTTGATTTTCTAAAATGTACCTTGTGCGGAGCATGTCTTCGGTCCTGTACAACAGAAGCAGTTACCCGGATTGGAAAATGGATGGACTGTGACGAAATCCTGGAAATAGCAGCCAGAGATAAAAAGTATTATGACGAAAGCGGGGGCGGTGTTACATTTTCCGGCGGGGAACCTGCTATTTGGAAGGAATTTCTGCCTGCATTACTGAAAGGCTGTAAGGACCTTGGCATTTCCACGGCAATTGAAACAAATGGTATCGGTGCAGAAGCTTCTTTATTTGAGATCATGAAATATACGAATTTGTTTCTGCTGGATTTTAAGCTCTCGGATTGCAATAAGCATATAGAGTATACCGGAAGAGGAAATGAAGACGTTTACCGGACGTTAGAGCTGCTGAATGAAGGAAAAAAGGATGTCATACTCAGATGTCCGATCATACCGGGAGTGAATGATGACGAGGCGCATTTGAAGAAAGTGCAGGAGCTTCTGCAAAAATTTGACTGTATCCGCAAAGCAGAAATTATGCCTTATCACAGTACCGGTGCCGGAAAGTGGGCAAAAATAGGATTGCATTACTCTTTAAACAACTTGAAGTCCATGGACGCAGAAGAAAAAATAGAACTGGAAAGAGCCTTATCTGGATCAGAAGGAAGCAGAATATGAAAAAATTACTGGGTATTGATATCGGAGGTACGAAATGTGCAGTTCTCGTCGGGGAAGCCGGTAAGGAACAGATGAAAATCATAGAGAAAGAAGTTTTTGAGACAAAACATTATCCGGGACCTGACTGCGCACTGGAGAAAATAGAAGCACTGATAGATAAAATTGCAGGGAATCATTTGCAGGATTACAGTGGTATAGGCATCAGCTGCGGAGGACCTCTTGACACCAGAAAAGGATGCATCCTATCACCGCCGAATCTGCCGGGATGGGATCAGGTGGAGATTACAGCGTATCTGAATAACAGATTTGGCTTACCGGTGTATCTGCAGAACGATGCAAATGCCGGGGCATTGGCAGAATGGAAATACGGCGCGGGGCAGGGGTTATCGGATATGGTTTTTCTGACTTGCGGTACGGGTCTTGGTGCCGGGCTGATATTAAATGGACAATTATATGCAGGATGCAAGGATCTGGCAGGTGAGGTGGGGCATGTGAGACTGTCGGAATTCGGACCGGTAGGATTTGGAAAGTGCGGTGCGTTTGAGGGTTTTGGAAGCGGCGGCGGAATTGCCCATCTGGCGGAATTAAAGGTGATAGAGCTTATCCAGAGGGGGAAAAAACATCCGCTGATGAAGCTTGGGATTACGGCAAAAAATGTATTTGACCTTGCCAAAGAAGGAGATGAACTGTGCAGGGAGGTCTGCGATACGGCAGGAGAATACCTGGGAAGAGGTATTGCTATTTTAATTGATATCTTAAATCCCCAGGCAGTCATAGGGGGTAGTATATTTGCCAGAAACTATGATTTGCTTATGCCGTCTGTAACCAGAGCGGTGAAAAGAGAATGTCTCCCGGCATCGGCTGAAAGTTGCAAACTTCTTCCTGCAAAGCTGGCTGAATCGATTGGGGATATGGCGGCATTGACTACGGCGTTGGGGACTGGTTAAATTCGTGACAGGAGCAGGCACAAAATAAGGAGGGGCGAATGAAGGAGAGAACAAAAGATATTTTTAATTGCCTTTACACAAATTTTCCGGCGTTAAAAGGATTTGCAGGAGAAATTGAAACTGCTTTTTCTATTTTATCGGAAAGTTACCGAAGGGGAAATAAGGTGCTGGTCTGCGGAAATGGCGGCAGTGCAGCTGATTCAGAGCATATTGTTGGGGAACTTATGAAGGGATTCCGGCTGAAACGGCCGTTACCAGACAAATTGAAAGAAAAAATGGAACTGGAATTTCAGGGAGAGCACCTGGCGGATTATTTACAGGAAGCACTTCCCGCAATTTCATTAACATCCCAATCGGCGTTGATGACCGCTTTTAACAATGATGTGTCCCCGGATACCGTTTTTGCCCAGCAGGTACTGGGTTACGGGAAACCTGGGGATGTGCTGATAGGAATCACAACTTCCGGAAACTCCCGGAATGTAATAAATGCTGTGAAAGTGGCAAAGGTGCTTGGTATGAATACCATTGGCGTTACGGGAGCAGGGGGAGGTACGCTGGGAGAACTTTGTGATATAACAATTGCGGTACCGGAAAAGGAAACCTACCGAATCCAGGAACTGCATCTTCCGGTATACCATGCGCTTTGTGCGGCAGTGGAAAATGAGCGATTTGGATTGTAGTTTGGTTTACTGCGTAGTTGATGATTATAATAATATGGAGGCACATTATGAATGCTAGAGAAAAAGTAATGAGAGTTTTTGATAGAAAAGAAGTACCGAAGGGGGCAATGTGGACCGGGCATCCAAGTGATGAAATTATTCCGCTGCTTGCAGATGCCTGGAAGATACAGCCCACCCGGGAAGCTGTTTTTAACTATTTAAATGATGATATCCGCTGGATTGGAGGAGTAAACTGCTACCATGCTCCGGACGGGAAACCAGCCTTTGATTATTTTTGGAACATGGAGAGAGGGATTTCTTTAAGCTGTCCCGGATGCTTTGCAGAATGTGAGGAGATTAGTGAGATTGATGCGTACCCCTGGCCCGATGTAAGTAATTTTGATTTTTCAGAGGTGATTGCCCACATGGACCAACATCAGGATAAAATGATCCTGGGTGGGATATGGAGTGGATTTTTCCAGGACTTATGTAATTTCTTCGGTATGGAAAACTATTTTGTGAAAATGTATACAGATCCGGAAGTGGTGGAAGCTGCTACGGAACACATTGTGGATTACTATGTGGCAGCCAACGATAAAATGCTGAAAGAGACGGGGCACCGCTCGGATGTTATGTTTATTGGAAATGATTTTGGAACCCAGAGGAATCTCATGATTTCACCGGAACTTTTCCGCAAATTTGTGATGCCGTCTCTGAAGAGGCTGATTGATGTGGGAAAGAAGCATGGAAAAAAGGTAATGGTACATTCCTGCGGATCCATTTATCAGATTATACCGGATCTGATCGATGCAGGGGTAGATATTCTGCATCCCCTTCAGGCACAGGCATATGGCATGAGCGCTATCGAATTACAGCAATATAAAAATGATCTGGCATTTGTGGGCGGAATTGATGCACAGTCTTTTTTTGTAAACGCAACTCCACAGCAGATTAAGGATGAGGTGCACCGTGTGAAAGATATTTTGGGTCCCGGTCTGGTGGTCTCTCCCAGCCATGAGGAACTGTTGGGAAATGTTCCGCCTGAAAATGTTCTGGCAATGGCGGAAGCGGCGAGGGAGTAGGCTAAGATATTTATTTATTTTTTTTCAAATAAAATTCTACAAACCCTTTTATGGAAAAATCTTTTACCTCGCTGACGTCATCGTTTACTGCTTTAAACATACATGCGGGCATTTTGTTTTTAGCTAAGTTATCTTTGATACAAGGGTCGCATCCTTTATCGTGGTTGGAAGGATGACGGGGGCATTGAGACACGGGACAAGTACAGAAATGTTTCATAGTAAGAGGACCTCCTTAGGGTGTGTCTTTAAATTGTGATAAACTTCGTTCCATTTCTTTTTCAAACAGGGTGTTGAATAAATCTCTGGTTTCGATTGCCTGAAGAAATTTTTCCGGATCTATATTTCTGCATACGTATTCTTCTATTTTGAAGAGAGGTGCTAAGGTGCTTTGGGCATACTTATCGCCCTCTTCTGTCAAAACCACAAGTTTTTCACGCTTATCATGCTGACCTGTTTCCAATTGGATATAGCCTTGTTTTTGCATGCAGCGGATACAATTATTGACCGTTTGTTTTGGAAGGCCATATAATGCACTGATTGTTTTTTGCGTGACGGGTCCCTTTTCCAGAAGGGCATACAGGACAGAGAGTTCCGGATAGCTGATACCATGGTCTGCGGACCATTTCACATATAATGCGGTACCCTGAGCCCAGACGGAGTAAAAATCACAGGCGAATTTTCTTTGATTCATAAATGGTGGATTCCTTTCTGGGGATAAGTAAATTTGGTTGGTATGTTAATGAGTAAATAAAATAATAGTATTATTTAGGACTATTATAATATATAACAAGACTAATGTAAAGAGTTGTTTTTGCAATTTGTCTTCAATTAGCCTGAAGATTAACTGGAAATTACTAAAAAATGAACAGAAAAAGAGTAAAGCTTACAGAAGTAAAAGCATGCTGAAATCTCCATTCCAGGAAGATTTCAGCACGCTTTTTCTATTTTCAGGAGCGTATATAAGTTTGATACAAAAAGCGTTTCAAACTTTCTATTGGTGCAATACCGCAGACTTGTCTGAGGTATGCAGGGGTATAACAATGGCTATCTGACATCATCATTTTTCAAAGCATTCTGATATTCCATAGGTGTCAGACCCGTATAACGTTTAAAGGTTTTCGTAAAATAATAGGCATTATTAAAGCCCAGCCGATAAGAAATCTCGTATATTAGATATTTCCTTTCTTTAATCAATTTGCAGGCGTATTCCATCTTACATTTATTGACGTAATCAATAAAACTCTCTCCGTATCTTTTTTTGAAAATGGAAGACAGATAGGCTGGAGAGATATTCACATAATCGGCAGCATCGGATAGGCTGATACGCTCCTCAATATGATCTTCTACGAATTGTTTGGCGGATTCCACAAAACTGCACCGATCAGCATTTGCCTGTTCTATTGCGGAAACGGTACATTGGTTCAGATGTTCAAGCCAGCCCAAAATCTGAGAACGTGTATGCATATGTTCTATTTGGACAAGCATATTTTCTGACTGAGAAAAATAAGAGCTTAGCCTGGAATCAGGAATACTGTCATGGAATATCTCAGCCACTGTTGTATACAGTTCACTGCATAGCCAGATCGCATTGCTGCGTTCATGATTAATATTCTGAATACGGGAAGCCGCTTTATCCAGCAGGGATTTGCATCTTACAGCATTCTTCTCACGCAGAGCTTCCAGTAAATGCGTGGATATACCGGTTAGCCCAAGAGACATGTAGGTAATGGGTGTAATATTGCTGCCCAATAAAAATGGCTGTCCGGTGTTGTAAAAATGGTCTACCATGTCAAACAGCTGTGCGCGGCAGTCTGCCATAGCCTTTAAGCCATGAAAACATTCTGCTGCCATCATGCAAATAGAAACCTGGGTGATTTTAGCTGAGGAAGAGCATAGTTTTTGATAAAACTGTTCCATTAATTGTTTAAATGCCCCTGGTTCCCCGGGAGACGAACAGAGTAATACAAGACTGTCACAGGAATGATCCGGCTCAAATAAGGAAAAGGATGAAAAATGCTTTTGTGCCATTGCATTGACCAGGTCTTTTTCCCAGGTAAATAATTCACTATGGTCCTCAGTATGATCCTGTAAGCTATAATCCATGATCAGATAAATAGCAGTATAAGAATCCAAATCAAAATGTTGTCCATTATCACTCAGGGGAGCATTACTGAGTGCCTGGGGCGTGGGTCTTAAAAAAATCTCTTTCCATAACAGTTCGTGGATTACTTTACCCTGGTTTTTTAAATAGTCTGCATTGTTTAAAAGATTTCGGTTATCCCATTCTTTTTTCGCGTTAGCAAGGGAATGTTCCAGTACTTCCGGCTCCAATTGGCTTTTTACCAAATAGTCTACGGCACGATAATGCAGAGCATTTTTGACCAGGTCAAAGTCCTGCAGATTTGTTAACATTACAAAGACAATAGAAGGATAATCTCCGGATATTATTTGAAGGAGGTCAATACCGGACATAGCGGGCATATTGATATCACAAAAAACAATATTTGGTTCTAACGCGCGAATTTTATCACAAGCCTCCTGACCGTTACGGGCGGTATCTATGATCTTACAGTCGTTTTCTTCCCAGTTTAAAAGGGATTTAATTCCAGACAGGATAAGTGGTTCATCATCTACTAAGAGTACACTGTACATACAAATTCACCTTCTTTACGTATTTTATGCTTGAATTAATCTTCTAAGGGGATTTTAATCGTTACCTTTGTATAATGTCCGGGTTCACTTTCGTAGTGGAGACCGCAATCGTTTCCATAGATCAGCTGAAGCCGTTTGTTGACATTATAGATACCAATACTATTTAGAGAAGCCTTATTTTTTACCGGATTTGGTGTATCTAATAAAGTTTTCAGCTTGTCAGGAGGAATGCCCATTCCATCGTCTTCAATTTCAATATATAAGAAACCATCCTGGGTATATCCTTTTAAAATGATCGTTCCACAGATCCCTTTGGGTTCAATTCCATGAAATATGGCATTTTCGATTAACGGCTGCAGCGTAAATTTTAAAATTCGGTGATGATATAAGTCCTGGGGAATCATATCTTTCATCTCAAATGCATCCATATAGCGAATTGCCTGGATAGAAATATAATCATTTAGCAGGGATAATTCTTCTTGCAAGAGAATGTGATCTTCGGTTCCTTTGGCCAGATTTTTTAATAAATTGCTTAAGCTGCGGGTCATTTGCTGAATGCCGGTATTCTTTTGTATGACTGCCATCCAATAAATGGAATCCAGTGTATTATATAAAAAGTGGGGATTAACCTGGCTTTGCAGCAGGGCAATTTCAATATTTTTTTGCTGCTTGTACATCTCCTGGGTATTGCGCAATAGATTGATAAAGCTGCTGGACATTTCATTTACCGTGTGTCCAATGGCGCCTATTTCATCATGTGGTCGTTCGATTTCGGCGTCAAATGAAAAATCTCCCTGAGTGATTTTGCATAGCCGCTGATTCAGCCGCTGAATAGGCAGAGAGAGGATGTACGAGGAAAGGAATGCAAGCACTGCGCCAACCAATAGTGCCATCAATAATACCAGGACAATAATATAGATTAGATGGCTCCTGTCATTTCCCATTACCGGAAAAGGGGTACAGCTGTACAACGTCATTCCGATTCCAGGAAATTTATTACCGGAAAACTCGTATGAATTTTCACCGAATTTATGGATGCCATTTCCGATGGAGGATAGAGAGATATCAGCAGGTAAAATATTTGGACGCTGTGTCAGCGACTTGCCTTCATCATCAATCAGAAACAGATTATTTACCTGTGCATAAGGCGTTAGCAGGTCAGAAAACAAGCTAAGGCCTATTTCGATATAGATATATCCGTATACGGACTGATTACTTTTCCCGTAGACCGGGCAGAGCAAGGTGAGAGCCGTCCTGTTGTGTTTGGTTATGGAAGTATCCAGACGAATGGTATAAGGGCTTAACTGATCCGGTTTCAAATTGCGTATGCCGGCTATTTTCGTATTAATCAACTCATCATAATCGTTTGGAGAACCGAATTCACGGGCGCTGATCGATTGTACAATGGTACCGTCTGTGTTAAAAGCAATCAGCTTGTCCACATAAGCATAGGCGATAAAACTATCCAAATAGGCGTTCAGCTGCTTTTGGGCATTAATAGAATGTACTTTCGAACGACTGTTATCAGGGGAGGAGGTATTCAGAGCACGGATTATGGAAGTATCGTTGGCGCAGCGCATACCTAACTCGATGGAATTATCCAGATAGGAATTTATCTGCTCAGAAACGGTATTTAAATAAATCTCATCAATATGACGAGACTTTTCATAGATCAGATTATTAATATATTGGAATAGATACATTGTTCCTAAAAGACTTACCAGCATAACACATAAAACGGTAGATATAAAAATTTTGAATTGTATTTTGTAAATTTTCATAAAGCCTCCGTAGAAACATACGTTTATTTTTTTATAATTCGAATTATATCATAAAAGATTATCCGTTTCAATTCGTGAAAGAAATTCGAAAAAAAGTATTAGATCGTAAAAAAGTAATAGAAGAAAATCACAAAATGTAAAATAGTATTAGAACTAAAAAATATGCTGAGTTTACTTTTGGTTATGCAAATTGATATAATAACGACAGAAAGAAAAGCCAACAGAAAAAGTAAGAAATACATGAAAAGGAGAAGGAAAGTATGAAACGATTAGCAGCAATAATTATGGGGATTAGTATTTGCGGGACATTATTAAGCGGATGCGGAGGGACAGAGACTTCTAAGGAGACAGCCAGCAAAGCGGCTTCGGAAGGAACGGAAGCGGCAGGAGATAGTGCGGGAGGTAATGCGGAAGGTAATATGGATGGTAATTCAGGAGAAACAGCAGGAGATACGTCAGGAGAAACCCCGGGAGAAGCAGCAGGTTCCGGTGAGGTGACAAGTATTAAGATGGCAACATGGGATTATACCTCTAATGACAGTACTTCCAATGCGATTGCGGCATTTGAAGCAAAACATCCCGATATTAAGGTAGAAGTTATTGATATTCCGTCTACTGACTATAATACAAAATTAAATGTAATGTTAAATGGAGGAAGCGAATTAGATGCGTACTTCATTAAAGATGCTCCGAATACTTATGACTTGTACAAAAAGGGCCAAATGCTTGATTTGACGGACAGAATCGCAAAAGATAATGTGGACATGACTGGATTTAACGGTACAGACCAGCCTTTTAATATTGAAGGAAAACAATACGCGATGCCGGTACGTACCGACTATTATGTATTGTATTACAATAAGGATTTATTTGATGCGGCAGGGGTTGCGTATCCGACGAATGATATGACCTGGGCAGAATTTGAAAAGACAGCCAGAGAAGTGGCAAGTGAGGATGTGTACGGCGCTTATATCCACACATGGCAGACTCAGGTACAAAATTTAGGGATTCAGGACGGGGAGCATGATACACTTGACTACAGTACCGGCTATGATTTCTTCAAACCTTACTATGAAATGGCAGTCGGTATGCAGGATGATGGAATTATACAGGACTTTGGTTCCCTGCAGAGCGCTAATATCCATTATTCCAGTGCTTTCCAGGCAGGTAATGTGGCGATGATGCCAATGGGAACATGGTATGTCACTACCTTAACAGCCGCAATTAAAGCAGGAGACACAGAGGTGACAAATTGGGGAGTAGCGACAATGCCTCATCCGGAAAATGTAGAAGCAGGATATACCGTTGGAGCAAGTACGCCGCTGGTTATCAATCCTACCTCCAAGAAGCAGGATGCTGCCTGGGAATTTGTTAACTTTTTAAGCAGTGATGAATGTGCTGGTGAATATGCAAAAGTCGGCGCTGTTCCGGCTCGGCTTAATGACAGCGTTTTAACGGAAATTGCATCTTTGGATGGAATGCCGGAAGGTCTTGCAGAAGCATTCAAGGTTAAGAATATTGCAGCAGACAGGCCGATTGGGGAAAACGTAACGGAAGTAGATTCTGTGCTGACAGAGGTGCATGGCCTGATTATGTTAGGAGAAGTAAGTATTGATGAAGGTTTGGCTGAAATGGCTGAACGGAGTGCAGAAATCCAGAAATGAGCGTAGTTGATTCAGACAGATGATAATATTACGGAATGGTATGAAAGTGCCTGCACCGTTGTTTTAAGGAGGAATTGAGGTTTGAGTATTAAGAGAGAAAAGGATAAGAGCCGTAGAAAAATGTCTCTGGGAACACGGAATACCCTGATTGGTATGTCTTTTATTCTACCGAACTTTATTGGTTTTGCAGTTTTTGTATTAATCCCGGTAGTATTTTCATTTGTTCTCAGTTTTATGGAGTGGGATGGGTTTACAGAAATGAAATTTGCAGGTTTCGATAACTTTTTTGCTATTTTCGGTGACCGGGTGTTCAAAGCATCCCTGACACAGACGCTGCAATACAGCTTTTTTACAGTAATACTCAGTATGGCAGCAGCGTTAGGACTTGCTATTTTAGTAAATCAGAAATTAAAGGGAACTACCTTTTTCAGGAGTGCTATATTTTTCCCTTATGTGGCTTCTGTTGTAGCGATCGGAGCAGTATGGAAAGCTATGTTTATGAAAGACGGAGGTCCTGTAAACGTGGCGCTGGAAGCAATCGGTTTTGCAGAACAGCATCTTCCGGGATGGTTTTCTTCAACGGACTGGGCTTTGACAGGAGTTATTATCGTTAGTATCTGGCGAAATATGGGATATTTTATGATTATTTATCTGGCTGCGCTTCAGGGCATTCCTTCCTCAGTATATGAAGCGGCGAAGATTGACGGAGCATCTAAGTGGCAGATCTTTAAAGGAATTACATTTCCAATGCTGACACCAAATCATTTCTTTGTATTTATGATGCTTACGATTAACAGCTTCAAGACGTTTGACTTGATTTTTGTACTTACTGAGGGGGGACCGGGAACTGCGACTACCTTGCTTAGTACATATATTTATGACCAGTCTTTCTCTTATATGCGATTTGGAATGGCCAGTGCTGCATCTATGATTCTGTTTCTCATAGTCGGAACGATTACGGTAGTGATGTTCCGGATGGAGAAAAAGTTTTCTGATTATATGTAAAGGAGTAAGAGAAAATGGTAGAAAAGAGAAATCCGGCAGTGCGTATCCTGATGTATGCAGGGCTTAGTATCATTGTAGTAGTGACGCTGCTGCCGTTAATATGGATGTTGTCAGCATCCCTGAAAACATCTAACGAAGTATTTACCAGTCCTATACAATGGATTCCGGATGTATTTCAATGGGGAAATTACATTAAAATATGGCAGAAAATAGACTTTGCCCTGTTTATCTTCAACAGTACAAAATTGACAGTGATTGTAACGATTATTCAGCTGGCAACCTGTGCCTTTGCAGCATATGGATTTACGAAGTGTAAATTCAAAGGCCGGGATACATTATTTCTGTGTTATGTGGCAACTATTGCGATTCCATGGCAGATTTTTATGCTTCCCCAGTATGTGATGCTGCAAAAAATGGGTCTGGTAGATACCCATATGGGATATATTCTGCTTCAAAGTTTTGCAGCGTTTGGTGTATTCCTGCTAAAACAGTTTTTCCAGGGAATACCGGATGAGCTATTAGAGGCAGCACGGATTGATGGTCTGTCGGAGTATGGAACCTTTGGCCGGATTGTAGTTCCCCTGGCGAAACCGGCTATGGCGACACTGACTATATTTACTTTCGTAACTGTTTGGAATGATTTTATGGGTCCCATGATTTATTTCAGCAGTGAAGCCAATAAAACCATACCACTTGGAATTCGTATGTTTGTAGGTCAATATTCTACGGAATACCAGCTTATTATGGCGGCAAGCGTGGTCAGCCTGATTCCCATTGTAATCCTGTATGTATTCTGCCAGCGTTACTTCGTGGAAGGGATTGCCACAAGCGGATTAAAAGGGTAATCAGACACAATAAAATAAAGAGTGAAAAGGATATAAATATGAAACGAGACGAATGTCAATTACATAAATTTTTTAAGCCGGCACCGGTGGATGGCGGATTCTCCATGGCGGATTACTGGGTCTGGTGCGGAAGCGTTATAAAAGGCGAAGATGGAAATTATCATATGTTTGCCTCCAGGTGGAAAAAGACTTATCAGTTTCATCCGGGATGGGGAATCGACAGTGAGATTGGCAGGGCTGTATCCAGGACTCCGGAGGGTCCATACATCTTCGAAGAGGTAGTGTTACCCTCCAGGTCAGCCGGATACTGGGATGGACGTATTACGCACAATCCGGTAATCCAAAAGCATGGTGATACCTATGTACTTTTTTATATGGGATCTACATATCCATATCCGGATATACCGCAGGATGGAAGCCTGAATTTCGAAAGTTATCAGTGGATTTGCTCACGCAGTAATAAACGGATTGGAATTGCCACATCAAAGAGTATTTTCGGACCATGGAAACGTTCGGATCACCCGTTGTTGGACGTTCGTCCCGGACATTTTGATGATTTCTTCACTTCTAATCCGGCACCATGTATCAATCCGGATGGCAGCTGCCTGCTGGTATATAAGACCAGAACCTGGAAAAAACCGCCTTATGGGACATATAAATCGGGCAATGAGATGTATAGCGGCATGAAATTAGGAGCAGCCTGGGCACCACATTGGTCGGGACCTTATGAAAGACTTACCGATAAACCGCTTTTTGAGGACGGAGGAGAAGTGGAAGATCCTTTTATCTGGGGAACGGATACGGGGTATGCCATGATTGCCAAGGATTTTAACGGAATATATACAGGCAATATTGGAGACGCAGTATATGCAGCAAGCGAAGACGGTGTCAAATGGAATGTCCGGACAGACCCGGCATTTACCAGGGACATACTTTGGGACGACGGAAAGGTGAGGAAGATGGGAAACATGGACCGCCCATTTTTGCTCATAGATGAAAATGGAGAAGCAACGCATCTGTTTGTAGCTACGGATGATGGAACGGATGTAGATTTTAAAACCATGAATCGTGCCTGGAATGCATGCATTCCATTGACGTAAATAATGGATGGAGGTAATAAATGACTGAGTATGTAAATAACGCAATAAATAACGCATTAGATAAGGCATGTGATTTACTACATGCAAATCTGGATAACTTCAGAGGCTGCTTTCGCCATTCCTGCAGTGAGAATAACTTTTATCCATCGGTAAAGAATGTAGATTGGACTACCGGATTCTGTACTGGTGAGTATTGGCTGGCGTATGAGCGGACAGGCAATACAGATTTCAAATTAGAAGCATTAAGACAGGCAGACAGCTTTTTAGACCGTATTGAAAGAAAAATTGATGTGGATCACCATGACCTGGGATTTCTTTATTCGCTTTCCTGTGTTGCCGGATATAAATTAACGGGAAGTGAAGCAGCGAAGAAGGCAGCTGTTCTGGCTGCGGATCAGCTGTTGACACGCTTTCAGGAAAAAGGACAGTTTATCCAGGCATGGGGTCCTATGGGAGTTGAAGAAAATTACCGCCTGATTATTGACTGCCTTTTAAATGTACCCCTTTTATATTGGGCATCGGATGTTACGGGAGATGAGAAATACCGTAAGATAGCCCTGGCACATACGGGAACCAGTATGGCAAATCTGATTCGCCCGGATTCTTCTACATATCATACTTTCTTCTTTGACCCCAAAACGGGTGACCCTGTCCGGGGCTGTACCTATCAGGGCTACCGGGACGGTTCCGCGTGGGCAAGAGGACAGGCGTGGGGAATATATGGTATGGCACTGGGATATGGCTATACAAAGGATCCATCCTGTATCGACCTGTTCTCCAGGGTAACCGAATTTTATATCAAACGGCTTCCAGAAGATTTGATTCCATATTGGGATCTGGAGTTTATGGAAGGGGATGAGCCAAGGGATTCCTCGGCTGCCGCAATCGCGGCTTGCGGTATGCTGGAAATGGCAAAGTATCTGCCAGAAGAAGAAGCACAAAGATATCATGAACTGGCAGAGAAGATTGCAGAGTCACTGGCTAAGGACTACAGTGTCCGCGATGTGAGGGACTCCAATGGATTGCTGCTTCATGGTGTGTATGCGAAAGCTACCCCTTATAACCCCATACCGGAAAGTGCACAAAGAGGTGTGGATGAATGCGTTATCTGGGGGGATTACTTTTATATGGAGCTGCTGACGAGATTGTCGAAGGATTGGGAGCTTTATTGGTAGGGGACTGCTTCGGTAGACGCTTTGCTGGTGGAGCTGGTGTACGGCATTGGAATAAAAAGGGGCTGTTTAAAATAGACAGTTAAAAAGGGGCTGCCGCTTCACGATTTTTCAATCGTTAGTGCGACAGCCCTTTTTAATGCACTACAACTACCAAATAATTTTAACCGTACTCTTCTGACCTTTATTCTTCAACAATTTCTTATAACTATTTCTCTTAGCCTCAGGAACTTTAATCTTCGCATTTGCCGAGATGCCCCGGAAGATTTTACTTCCAGCTTTCGTCAGTACATTCGAGCGGATGGTTATTGTCTTCAATTTACTATCATTATAAAATGCCTGGGAACCAATATTGGAAATGTTGGAGCCAATGGTGACTTTGGTTAGTTTCCCGTAGTTTTTAAAGGCTTTGGATTTAATGTAAGTTACTTTGCATTTTACGCCTTTTAAAGTAACGGTGGAAGGAATGGTGATACTGGTTATAGACTTTTTCTGCGCTCCGGTAACGGATACGGTTTCTTTTCCCTTCACAGCGTTTGTTACTTTGTATTTCAATCCCTTGTAAGTATAAGCAGCTCCTTTTTTCAAGGAAGGAGTTACCGGCGGTTTAGGTGGATTCTGGGTCAGGCTCCGGCTGGTTTTCCACAGGGTATCGAAAGCCCTGCTGACCTGGGAATTCGTGGCTTTCGTATCAGTGAGAACACGTTGTGCGCCAGCCAGTGCTGTCTGGAAATTGTTCCAGCTTTCTGCTGTATAGTTGTCATACTTCGTGTTTTTTAAAGTATCATAGATCATCTGCAGTTTTCCTTTATCCACCGTTTCCGGTACCACAGGTGTCGTTTTTTCTAACTTCGTAAATGCAAGGAGCAGGTCATCCGCTGCCTGATTAATTTCATCCT
Source organism: uncultured Robinsoniella sp. (assembly GCA_900540475.1). Lineage (GTDB taxonomy): Bacteria > Bacillota > Clostridia > Lachnospirales > Lachnospiraceae > Robinsoniella. The sequence continues at coordinate 48,751 of UQGG01000025.1, forward strand.
GTGCAGCATTTTCATTTTGCAGTACTTTGTTGGCTGCGGTAAGTGCAGTTTGCAGGTTCCGGTAGCTTTCGGCGGTATAATTTCCCTGTCCGATGGCAGCTATTTTCTGATACAGGGCACTCAGCAGTGTGATATCTGGTTTTTCAGGAACCGGAATTTCACGGACAGTTATTTTAAATTCACCCTTTTTGGAGATTGCTCCTTCTTGGTAAATTATGGTAACTGTTTTTTCCCCGGGTGCAGTGGTGTCAAATCCGGTCATGCGGTAATCCGCTGCAGCCAGTTTCTTTTCGGTTTGATTACTGTATACAGCCGTTACTTCCATTCCGGTTAAGTCAGGCTCATCCCCCGTAAAATATTCTATTTTAACGGGTGGTTTTACTGTGATACGGTCTAATACTACAGCCGGTTTCTCTGTTTCTATGAGTTCATTAATGCCTACAGCGATACAATTTTTAGCAAGCCTTGCATCAATGAGATTGCTGCTTGTGCTGTCCAGCACCCGGTTGGCATTGGCAACTGCCCAATCCAGACGCAGCAGGGAATCCCGTGTATAGGAATCTCTGTCAATGTCTCCGGCAACGGTTAAACTTTCTGTGAGATTATCCAGATCCTGGGTGATATCATAACGTTCTCCGGTATGGATTACAGTTTCTCCCGATGATGCGATTTCTTCATTTCCGTCCAGGGCGATTACCCTGAAATAATAGTCGGTGTCGTTTTCCGGTACGCTGACGCTTAGTTTATCCGATTTGGAACCGCCTTTGCTGTGGAGCAGTCCGTAAACTTCCGTTGTATAAACGCCAGGTTCGGTGCCGTATACGATTTTGTATTCTTTGGTAGGACTGAACTTCGGAAACTTGATCTGAACTGTTTTATGGGCGCCGAAGGTTTCATCAATATAGCGTGTCCAGTTTTCGAAGGCGGTCAGATCATCTGCGGTTACTTCCCGAACCACTATATTATCAGCTGAAAATGGTTTGTCATATGAACGCAGCCCAATCATTCCGTTTGGATAACGGGTATTTATAAATCTGGTGATAAACTGATCGTCTATGTACAGTGCCACCATATCCTGGTATGCCACTGCTTTTAAACGATATGCCCTGCCGTTTTCAAAAGCAGGCAGATTTCTGCGCTCCGTCTGGTGCCACTTATTATCTGCATAGCCGCTGATATAGTATCCGGTTCCGTCATCATTATTGCCGATTCCAAAGAAATAGCCGCAATAATTATCGGAGCTGCTATTTCCGGCACCGGTCACACGGTACATAAGCCCAGCATTTTGATTGCTTTTGCCATCCAGGATCACATCAGCTTCTGCAGCGTAATCGGTCCATGCTTCATCGCCTGCTACCGCTTTTACGTTATTGTTGGATTCCATGGTTAGCTTTCCATCTGCAAAATGCATCTTGTCCACGGAACCGCAAAGGCGCCATTTTTCAGCGGATACAAGTGCATCTTCAAAATCATCCTGGAAATCAGGTGTTACCTGTACCGGTGGTTCCGGATCCGGGGCTTCATTTGTGAAGGAGTCTGTTTCTGCTTTTGTCAGATTCCTTACTTTGAAATAGTTGACTGCAAATGGCTGGTTCCAGGAACGAAGCCCAACGGAGCCATAAGAGAACTTATCGTCTTCCAGTTCATATACCTGTACACCGTCTACAAAGACTTTGAACATATTCCCTTTTACCAGTATTTTCAGATCGTAAACTTTACCCGGTTCATAGGTAAATGCAGGTACTTTTGTGATGTCATTCCATCCATTGCTGGCATAACCTACATTTAATCCATTTCCAATTGCATCGATTCCTACGTAATATCCTTTGTAACTGTCTGCATTTTCACCAGTGACATCGGTACAGCGGAACATAACGCCAAAATCACGGTTTGGTTTTTCAGGACCTGTTAATTTGGTTTCTATTGCATAATCTTCCCAGGTTTCCTCACCAGTGCCAGCCATGATCTTCAGGTTGTCACTGTTTGATACGCGGATCTGTCCTTCTTCAAAGGTGACTGCATTTTTAGGATCCAGAACAGTCCATTTTTCAAGGCTTGCTTCTGTGTCTGTAAAATCATCCTCAAAAAGATTATTTTCAATGCCCAGATCTTCATATTCTTCGGCTGTAATTTCACGAACCTCAAAAGAGCTCACATCAAATGACTGGTTCCAGGAGCGAAGTCCGGCACTTCCGGAAGCGTAGTATGGAACCGGTTTATCACCGCTCTTCATATCAGAAATATTTTCGTCGTACAGCTTAACGCCGTCTACATATACAGCCAGCCGTTCTCCGGCAATAATTGTTTTTAACTGATATACTTTATTTTCTTCATAAGCAATCCCTCCCGGAGAGGCAATGCCATTCCATCCGCCGTCTGCATAACCAATATTTAAGCCTCCGGCAACGGCATTTATGCCTACATAGTAACCGTTATAGCCGTCAGAACCATCCGTGACATTCGTTGCACGGAGAATGATTCCAAAATCCCTGTCCGGATTTCCGGTTCCAATAACATCGGCTACTACGGCATAGTCGGTCCATTCCTGCATTCCGGTCATGGCTTTGATATTATTGCTGACACCCACGGACATTTTTCCGGGCTGAAAATTAATTACATTGTTCGGATCGTAAAGGGTCCATTTATTCTTACTTACCGCTGGATCACTGAAGTCGTCTTTGAATGTGAGCGGCTGTTCCGAAGCGGACTCTGCTTTTACTTCTTCGGAAACCTGTTCTACACCATTTACCAGCATGGAAACCTGGAAGTAGTAAGCTGCACCAGGTTCTAATCCGGTAATGACTGCTTTTTTGTTGTAGAAGTTTTCGGCAGTCTTTGTATAATTACCGCTTTCCGTTCCATATTTCACGGTGTAAAATCCGTCGGAACGGTCAATATTGGTATTTAACGTCACGCTGGTACCGTTTTTATTGCTGATGGCTTCTTTGATTTCAGGCTGTGTGAAAGGATTTACCGGAACTACTTCGATACCGGTGATTTCAACATTGTCATTTCCAAAGAAACGGATATTATTATAATTTTCATGTTTGAAGTAGAAGTACTGGTTAGTGCCCGGGACAATAGAACTGAGATTTTCCACAATCTTTGGTTCTGTTCCGTCAAAAGACATTTCTTCTTCGTATTTTCCGTTGATATTAAGGCGGAGGGTTCCGGAGCCGGTGTAACTGATCTTTAAAGTGTAATCATCTGCACTTGGAACCACAACGTTATCAAATTCTACAACCTTTTCCCCATTTTCCACATAGGAACTGGAATCCTGCTGAGTTTTTGAGGTAATGCCGTTTTCCGGGGCTTCTCCTACGACAGGCAGCTGGGTCATATGCAGGCGGGTACATCCATAGGGAACCAGCTGAATTTCTTCCTGGAGCGTTTCATCCGGTGCGACTGGTGAATAGGGTGGTTCCGGTACAACGTTTCCTTTTAGCTTCCACTGTGGAATCTTCTGGCCCGTGACTTTCATCGTTATTGGAGCATTGGAAAGGGTAAAGGGCTGCAATCCCACTTCGTTCGCAAATTCTATCTGGATGGAGTCTGCCGGGTTCTCAGGATCAATTACCAGACCATAGTTCCAGTCACTAGCCGGATAGACTTCTTTCCGGTCAAATTCACCTACAGGGTCGTACTGAATCTCCCGGGCTGCATCATCCGATGCAATGCGCCAGTCTTCTTCGATGCGCTGGGAGAAAATCAGGGGACCATATTCTACGGCAGCGGCATTGTTATACCACACAGAAGTGCGCACATCCATAGGAAAGGTAACCGTCACCTGATCTCCCGGTTTCCAGGTTCTGTCTATCACTGCAAATCCATCTGCCTGGCTTACATCCACCGCTTTGCCATTGATTTCCACACTTGGATTCTCACACCATGCAGGCAGTCTTAAGTTTAATGGAAAACTGGCTTCCTCTCCGGAATAATCCAGTCCGATGGTGTCTTTGAACGGATAGTCGGTGGTTTCATCAAAGACAGCCGTTTTACCGTCTGCAACTTTAGCCGTTACGGTATTTGGTCCGTACATTACTAAAGCGAGGCCGTTGTCCTTTGTTGCCATCCACATGTTCTGTACAAATTTCGGCCATCCCATATGCATATTTGGGAAACAGCATTCAAAACCGGTAGGAGCTCCAAATGCGCTGTCGTCCCCATGCTCACAGTCAAATTCATGATTGCCGTGGGTAGCCATGACCTGATTCTGTGCCTGGAAATAGCAGTGTCCGGTATAGTCAGGTGCATATCCTGCGGGGAGAGAGTTGTAGGCGATTCTCTCCATGTCATCCCCAAGCCAGCTTTCGCCGGTGATAGCGATTGAGATTTCATTTGAAAGGAGGCTTTCCACGATGGAACACAATTCAGCTCCCCGGTAAGGCAGATTGTCACGTGCACCCTCATCGGAATTAGCCAGTTTATCAACCCGTCCATGATCCAGTCCCATGTTGAAAATACCTTCTTTGAGGGTATCCTTATCATTTTCCCTGCCAGGCAGCTGGCTAAGTACGGCAGGAGTTTTCATAGCCTGAGTCGTATTTACTACATGCTCCCGGACGGTTGTTTTTGTAAATACATCATTCCAGTTCAGTCCGCTGTCCTGGGATTTCGTCTGACTTGCCAGAAGCTCCGCAAGTTCAATGATCCAGTCGCTGTCTGTGGGATTCTGGTCATCATAAGCATGGTTGTAATACCACAGAAGGACTTCGATGTTGTCACCACCTCTGGATGCTGCCCAGGAATTTAAAGGCTTTTGCGGCAAACGGTTTGACTGATAACGGAAGTATTTGTCAAAGAAGGGCAGCACCCTTTCATCTGGTGTTCCCTGCAGGGCTGTGGCTTCATAATAATCCCGGATCACCTGGAGAATAACCATTCGTGGCCACCAGTCCCATCCATCGGAACTGCCATCCCCGTCATTAACCGGTCCCATAAAACCATTGGAACGCTGGCTGTCCAGGATGAAATTAATCCACTCCATGGATTTGCCTTTTAATTCTTCATCATCCAGAACCCATGCCAGGGACATCAGCCCTCTCAAATAATAGGCGCCCTTTTCCCAGCCGTCGCCATTTCCGCCTCTCCAGCCATTCGATGGTCCGTAAAGGGGATATTCATCGTTAATTGCTCCCGTCAAACCATTTTTCTGAAGATACAGCTGCTCTAAAAGCCAGCCTTTTGCATTCACAGCGCCCATTGGCAGCTGGACAAATGCATTTGCATTCAACTTACCCTGATTGGAGAAATAATTGAGGTTTCCCTCCCTCTTTGCCTGCGAGTTCTCAGCATTTGTCTGTTGTGGTGCCGCATTAGCGGGTATGACTGCATTAAATAAAGTACTTGCCGTCAGAACCACAGTTAAAACAAGTGAAACAACACGTCTTTTCATACACCTTACCTCTTTTCTGTGTGGGGTTTTTTTATGGGTTTCAATTAAATTATAGCTTTCCGGATGCTGTTATTCTTTGTAAAAATATGATCGTTTTTTACACTTTTAGGAGAAAAAGCACTATAATAGAAAAGAAAGCGGCAGGAGAGAAAATCTTGTCCAATTAGTTCAAGAAAATACATCTAAAAAGATATAAAATGGAAAAGAGGTAAGGGAATGAAGCATTGGGACATGGAGAAAGTAAATGCCATACAAAGGATGCAGGATTATATACGGGATCACGTGGAAAGTGAAGCATTTTCTTTTGAAGAAATGTATTCCTGCGGCGGATATTCCAAAAGGCACGGCGACAGAATATTTAAAGAATTCATCGGAAAGACGCCCAAAGAGTATGTCAGGGCGATCCGTCTGTCAGAAAGTTCCCTGGAATTGCTGAATAGCAGCCAGCGGATTCTGGATATTGCCCTGAACAGCAGCTATCAATCCCATGAGGGATATGTGAAGGCATTTTGGGAAGCCTTCCATGTTACACCCAGTTCGTACCGGAATGCACCGGATCCCATTCCTTTATTTGTTCAGTATCCCATTCAAAATTATTTTACGTTAATAAACCACAAGGAGGACAAAAATATGTGTAAAGAAATGAAATTATGTATGATTACAGCGGTATCCAGACCAAAAAGAAAGATCATACTGATGCGATCTGCAACAGCTGTGGATTATTTTTCATTCTGCCAGGAAGCAGGATGTGACTGGGAGGGGTTATTTAACAGCATTCCTGAGAAATATGATATGGCGGCAATTGTGGAGTTGCCTGCTAATCTGGTGAAAGAGGGTACATCTTCTGTTGCAGCAGGAGTGGAAGTGCCTTACGATTACGCAGGAGCTATTCCCAAAGGATGCGATGCGGTTGAACTGGAACCTTGTGAAATGCTTTATTTCCAATCGGAACCCTATGAAAAGGAAGAAGACTTCTGTGTAGCGATTGACAGCGTCCAATATGCGATTGAAAAGTATAATGGGAAAGCTTTTGGATATCAGCTGGATGATACGCTGGCACCGAAGTTTAATTATGGGGCGAATACGGTTATGGGAGCGAAGCAGGCAGTGCCGGTTAGCAGGATATAGAGGGAGTGGGATAAGGTATAGATTGGGTAGATTAAGGTAATAGGTAAAGTGAACGCAGGCAAATGTTGGAGAGAATAAGATTTTCTTTCCTATATTTGACCTGCTTTTTCAATATCTTGTCAATCCACAATTAGCTGTAATATGGTACAATAGGGAAAACGAAAGATAAGGAGAACCAAATGCCTATGAAAATAGATCGTTTACTGAGCATAACAATCTACCTGCTGAATAATGAATCGGTAAGTGCAAGACAATTGGCACTTCATTTTCAGGTATCGGTCCGTACAATCCAGAGGGATATGATTACACTTTCTCAGGCTGGGATTCCGGTATTTGCCAATAGCGGGCAAACAGGCGGCTATGCTATTTTACCAGAGTTCAAATTAAAAAACCATCTGTTAAAAGATGCGGATAAGCAGCTGATCTTAAAAGCGCTGAAGAGTTTGAATACATCTTATTCCAATAGTACCCTGGAAGAGTTGATTAGGAAATACCTTACAATAACAGGAGAAAATAACAGTCAGCCTGTTTTCTGGGATTTTGGTGTTACCAGAGAAAATGCTGTGGTGCAGGAGTACAATATTTTTTTGGAAAATGCAATAAAGCAAAACCGGACGATACGGTTCCATTACCGCAATGCAGAAGGGGTTGAATCAGAGCGCAGAGCGCAGCCCCTTGCGGTACATTACAAATGGTATGCCTGGTATCTGTTTTTTTATGATCTGGACAAATTGGATTACCGAACATGTAAAGTTGCCAGAATGTCTGAACTGCAGATTTCACAAGGCAGATGTACCGTTCAGCATGATGAGGTTGAAAAGCTGATGAAGGAATCAGAACAGAAATATTACCGCACATGTTCAGAGATTGAAGTGCAATGCAGAGAAGAAGAGAAAGCTTTATTAAAGGAATATTTTCCCGATGAAGAATTCGAAAAATTGCCGGATGGCAAATACCGCATGTTTCTTCATGTTCCACAAAAGGAACGTTTATGGCAGGCACTTTTGTTAAGCTTTGGAAATCGTGTTAAAGTCATTGGTCCTCAAGAATACAGAGAGAATTTAATTCGAACAGCACAGAATTTTTTATCGAATTACGACATATAGCTGTCGCTTCCATGTAGTATCTTATTCTAGTAGCGGCTGTTGCAAATACGCCACTACATAGCACAGTCACACACCTGACACAGATATCAGGCACTATATATCGACGTATTTACGCCGAGCGGCACTAGGAGGAGTTCACATGAAACATAATGTAGAAATTAAGAGTTATTTATTACAAAGCGGAGCAGATTTGTGTGGGATTGCCGGGATAGAACGTTTTTCAGACGCACCGGAGGGATATCATCCCACAGATGTTTTGCCGGACTGCAAGTCTGTTATTGTTATTGCAAAAAGTTTTTTGGCAGGTACGCTGGCATGTACGACCACAATCCCCTATACGATTGTACGAAATATGATCTCGGATACCATGGATAAGATGGCAGTTGCGTTTTGCTCCCACATGGAAAAGGAGGGAGTGATTGCCATACCAACGGGAACTATCGGACCATCTGAATTTGATGAAAAGACAATGCGTTTTCGGAATATTGTCTCTGTTAAACACGCAGCTCAGGCAGCAGGACTGGGAGTGATCGGGAAAAATACGTTACTCATTACGCCGGAATATGGCAATATGGTGTGGCTGAGTGTGATTTTGACAGAGTTGGAGTTAGAACAGGATCCCATCCTGGAGACGGAATTTTGTAAAGATTGCAGCCGTTGTATCAATGCCTGTCCAGTAAAGGCATTGGGGGAGCCGCAAATGGAACAATTAACATGTTGGGAATATGCATTTGGGCAGGAAGGGCAGGGAGACTGGAGAATCAAGTGCCATAAATGCAGGGATATCTGCCCTCATTGTCTGGGAAGTGAGAATGGGAAGATGAAACGACATCTGTAAAATAGGAATAGTCGATAAGTTGTTAATCTGTTATAATATATAAAATGCAGTGTTATTAATCTCTGGAATTGGGGGGATACTGGAAAGGAGATGAAAACGATGGAAAAGGCAATTTATATTGGAACAGATGATTTTACAGAAATAGTAAATGGTAATTATTATTACGTTGACAAAACACTTCTTATAAAAGAATTATTGGATAAACCGGCAAAAGTCACACTTTTTACAAGACCAAGGAGATTTGGGAAAACCTTAAATACAATGATGTTACGCACTTTTTTTGAAAATATTCCAGGAAATGATGTTTATTTTCATAACTTGAAAATCTGGAACAGTGGTGAAAAGTACACACGTTTCCAAGGGAAATATCCGGTTATCTTTTTGACTTTTAAGGATGCAAAATGTGATACATGGGAAGAAACATATGAATCCATTTGCCGTTTGATACAAAAAGAGTTTAATCGCCATGCAATGTTAGGCCATTTTGAATCTTTGAATACGTATCAGAAGAAGCAAGTAGAGAAAATATTGGATGAGACAGCGGGACCTGTAGTTTATAAAGATGCTTTAGGCGATCTAACCGAATATCTGCATCAGGCAGAAGGGGTTAAGCCAATCATTTTGATTGACGAGTATGATACACCGATTATGCAGGGACATGCAAAAGGATTTGAAAGAGATGTAATCACTTTTATAAGAAATCTGTTCTCCGGTGGAATGAAAAATAATATACACTTAGAAAGAGCTATATTGACTGGGATTTTACGTATTGCGCAAGAAGATATCTTTAGCGGGCTTAATAATATCAGAGTTGCGACTTTGTTGGATAAAGACTTTAACAATTATTTTGGCTTTACGGAAAATGAAGTGAAAGAGATTGCCGACTATTATGGCGTTCCAGATAAAATATTAGAGATTCGTAAATGGTATGACGGGTATTTATTTGGAGGTACGGAAATATACAATCCCTGGTCTGTTATGAATTATTTTGCTTCTGGCTGCACGCCGGGAACCTATTGGACAGCTACCAGCAGCAATGATATTCTAAAAGACATCCTTAAAACAGCCAGTCCGGAAATAATAACGAACCTGACAACTCTTATGAATGGGGAATCCTTTCGGGCATATATAGAGACGCAGCTTGCTTACGGCAGTTCTGAAAGTGAAAATAGGAATGATACACTTTATTCTTTGCTTTTGATGTCCGGATATCTGAGGGAAGAAAGGCCGCTTGATACAAAAAAAGTAGAGATGGGATTATCTGCAACATATGATCTAAGTATACCAAACCGCGAAATAGCAGAAGTATATCGAAAAGAAATTTTTGAGCAGATGACCGTCGCCTTTTGTAAAAAGTATGTTGCGGTAGAAAAAGCAGACCAGCAGTAATTAAAAAAGTTTTGTTTTCCAAAAAAAATATAAAAAGTAATATTCGGGAGAGCCGATAACTATGAATACGTTTCATAGGTTATCGGTTCTTTTTATTCTACTCTCCGTTTTTTTAGTACTCAGAGAAAATTCTAATCATTTTAATTTTCTACTGATATCTGATAAACAGGCAGATCCGAGATTCTTCTGATAGAAAGAAACAGTGCCTCCTTGCTTCGCATAAGCAGCAGCGGTTGTCTTGAACCAATCTATTCATGTCAATAAACCTACCATTAAATACAAACCCAACCAGATATCATCCTGCGTAGTATATAATATCTTAAAAAAATTCATACATTAAAGAGGGATTTATTATGTAGCCATAGTAAACACACTGGTATAAGGTACAAAAGAAAATATTAGGAATCTTTATTGTAGGGAGGAATAATTAAAATGAATATAGGGAAAGTGTTATTATCCGATTATGCAATAATCAGCTATGAGTTAGTTGTGATTATAATATTGACGATCGTTAATCTGAAGTTGTCAATGAAGAGAAAGGCCAGTTTGAAAGAACAAGTGAAAAATGGTAAAAGACAGCAAGAGGTGTCTTTGGAAAATTCCCTGAGAAATGAGAAGAGGAGGTAAGAATGCATGAGTATGGTATTGTCCATATATACAAAGGATGCGTTTAAAGAATTCTTATTACCTTCTTTGAATAATGCAGATTATACAATCACATTTTACCGGGATTATTTTCATTTGCAGGAGGATATACAGCTTCGCTTGGAGATACTGGATGGAATCTGGAGAATTCAGCCCGATACACATTATCAGGTAGTCAAAAACCCCGCTGCAAGCAACATGGTTTTTGACCCTCGCGGCAGTTGCCAAATGGACACGCCAGCGCGTCCGATTGACTCGTTGCTCACGGGAATAAAGGATCAGGGACAGCAAAGGGAAAACTATAAAGGGAAGCAGCTTAGAGACGGCGATATATTGCGGCTTCAGACGAACTTTATGGAGAATATGTCTGTCATAGTGAAGGATACGGCATCCGGTTTTCATGTATATAAAAAGTTCAAATTAGATGGAGTGAATGAAATCACAATTGGAAAGAAACCCGAGAATGATATTATTTACAATTATCAGAGTATGGTGTCAGGAAACCATGCAAAGATTGTAAAAACAGCCAGGGGATATGAAATTCTCAATAGTAGTCCTAATGGCATCTATGTAAATTCTCAGCGTGTGGATAATAAGGTGGAGCTGGAGTTTGGCACCTTTATTAATATTATCGGACTTCATTTAGTGTATTTGGGGGATTTACTTGCTATTGACACAGAAGGGGGCCATGTTCAAGTCTGCAAAACGAAATTGAAGGAGTATCCGGCAGATGAAAGCAAGGCAGCTGTATCCGCTGCGGAACTGCCGGTTTCTGTGGGAAAAACCTTATACCACCGGGCACCGCGTAACTATGAAAAGCTGGATGCTGAGCGGGTTGAGATAGAGGCGCCGCCTCAGCTGACTAAGGCAAAGCAGCAGCCGCTCCTTATGACAGTGGGACCGGCTCTTACGATGGCACTGCCCATGCTGCTTGGTTCTTTTATGATGATGTATGCGTCAGGCAGTTCCGGAGGAAAGTCATCCTTATACATGTATTCGGGACTGATCATGTCTGTATCCTCTGCTGTAATCGGGCTTACCTGGTCTCTGGTAAATATCCGCTATCAGAAAAAGATTGAGAAAGAAAATGAGGAACAGCGGTTTCAGGCGTATGGACAGTATTTGACAGAGAAGGCGGATGAGATAAAGGAAAAATATGAACATACGGAAAAATCCCTGGTGGAGATGTATCCAGATACCTCTGATTGTCTGAAATACGATGAGCGGAAAGGGATCTTATGGAGCAGAAACCGGACACATGTAGATTTTCTTCAGCATCGTCTGGGAATTGGGGACTTGCCATTTCAGGTCCTGATCGATGTTCCGAAAAAGCGATTTCAGTTATACAAGGATAAATTGGAAGAAAAACCTGCATTTGTCCAGGAGAATTTTCAGACATTGTATCAGGTTCCCGTTACTGTGGACCTGATCAAACATAATCTGGTGGGAGTAGTTGGGGGCAAACATAAAAAAGGCGCGATTGAGATTGCTAAAATTCTAAGTGCACAGCTGGCTTCTAATAATTGCTATACAGAAGTCAAACTGGGTTATATCTATGATGAGACTACCTCATTTGATTATGGTAAATGGGACTATGCAAAATGGCTTCCCCACGTTTGGTCTGAGGATAAGAAAACCCGCTTTGTAGCATCAAATAAAGAAGAGGCAAGTGATGTATTTTACGAATTGACAAAGGTCTTCCGGGTTCGTCTGGAGGAAAGCTCGGATAATCGAAAAACAGAGCTGCCCAAGCCGTATTACATCGTATTTATTTCTGACATCTCTGTATTGGAAGGGGAGTTATTTTCAAAATATATCTTCGAAAGAGAGGCGGCATGCGGACTGACTGCCATACTCATGGCGGAACGATATGAGGAGCTGCCGAATAACTGCGATTTTATTATAGAAAATACGGATGTTTTTCAGGGGATGTATGAAGTGTCAGCCAGTGAGAAAGAAAAGCAGGCGATTGTATTTGACCGGGTAAATGATCTTGAACTGGAATATTTTGCAAGGCATCTGTCCACTCTTCAGGTGCTGGAAATGGAGGAAGGAGGAGAGATTCCTTCTGCCCTGACTTTTTTTGATATGTTTCATATTCAAAAACTGGAGGAACTGCCTGTAAAAGAATTGTGGGCAAAGAGCCGAATTTATGAAAATATCCGGGGAATTGTGGGAGAAAAGGCGGGTGGCGTGCCTTGCTATCTGGATGTACATGAAAAGTATCACGGTCCCCACGGGCTGGTGGCAGGTACGACAGGCTCAGGAAAGAGTGAAACGCTGCAGACGTATATGCTGTCACTGGCTGTTAATTACAGCCCGGATGATATTGGTTTTTTTATCATTGATTATAAGGGTGGGGGTATGGCGAATCTCTTCCAGGGGCTGCCCCATATGATCGGACAAATTTCAAATCTGTCCGGGAATCAGGTAAACCGTGCCATGATTTCTATTAAGAGTGAAAACAGAAGGCGGCAGAGGGTCTTTACGGAACACGGGGTCAACAATATCAATGCCTATACGAAATTGTATAAAAATGGAGAGGCGGCTAATCCGATTCCCCATCTGTTTATTATTATAGATGAGTTTGCTGAATTGAAAAAAGAGGAACCGGATTTTATGCAGGAATTGATCAGCGTAGCTCAGGTTGGGCGAAGCCTGGGCGTACATCTGATATTGGCAACCCAGAAACCCAGCGGTACGGTAGATGACAATATCTGGAGCAACTCCAAGTTCCGTCTTTGTCTGCGTGTGCAGGACAAGCAGGACAGTAATGATATGCTGCATAAACCGGATGCTGCTTATATTACCCAGGCAGGCCGCTGCTATTTACAGGTGGGTAATGATGAGGTGTACGAATTGTTTCAGTCCGGGTTCAGCGGTGCGGTTTATGATGAGAATGCAGCGGGCGTAAATACGGAACTTGCCAAAATTATAAATCTGACCGGAAAGGTGGAAATGACCGGAAACACGGTGAAGGCTTCCCAGAAAAAAGGCGTGGAGATCGCCTGGATGGATCGCCTTATACAATGTCTGGAGGAAGCTCTGAAACAGACAAATTGTCTTCTGAAGGAGTGTATGGACCATGCCAAAAATATGCAAAACCTGTTAGATACCATGTATGTGGTATTAAGGGCGCATCAGATAGACTATAAAGAAAGCAAATATAATACGGCACGGCTGCTGGACTTTATGAATCTGTACAGTGCTGCAGCAGGGCAGAATACAGATTGCTTAATTTCAGAGTATCTTGTCAGTCTGGCGGCGGAAAAAGGGGTAAAGCTTCCCCAGGCGAAGGAAAAGACCCAGCTGGATGCAGTGAAAGAATATCTGGCGGCAGCAGCCAGAGAGTATGGATTTACCCATAAACAGCAGCTGTGGATGCCGGTACTTGGCGATAAGATATATCTGGATGAATTTGCAGATACGAAAGAAAGCAATTTTGAATATACGGGAACCTGGAAGCAGATGACCGATCAGTGGAGCCTGGATTTTGCTCTGGGTAAGATGGATGATCCTGCGAACCAGAATCAGATGGCGCTGACGGTAAATTTTGCGGAGGATGGCCATATTGGAATCTGCGGAAGCATCGTCTGCGGGAAGAGTACAATGATGCAGACGATGGCTTATGCAATTATACAGAAGTATTCCCCGGAGACGGTTAACCTGTATGTGCTGGATTTCAGCAGTAAAATGATGTCTGCTTTTGAAGAATCACCTCATTTTGGCGGGGTGATGTATGAGTCGGATCTGGATAAGATCCAGAAGTTTTTCACTATGCTAAGGTCCATGTTAGAAGAGCGTAAAAGTTTGTTTCGCGGCGGAAATTATAAACAGTATGTGCAGGTAAATGGGCTGATTCTTCCGTCTGTTTTGATTTTTATTGACAATTATGCGGCGTTCAGAGAGAAAACAGGAGAGATATACGAGGAGCAAATGATTACGCTTGCAAAGGAGGGAATCAGCCACGGTATATTTTTAATTATATCCGGCGGCGGCTTTGGAATGAACGAAATTACAATGCGTGTGGCTGAGAATCTGAATACCGTTTTATGTCTGGCTATGCAGGATAAATTTGCATATGGAGACGTTTTGTACAGCATGCAGATTGAAGTATTGCCGGAGAGCGGAGTCAAGGGCAGAGGGCTTGCATATTACGGAAAGCAGATTCTGGAATATCAGACGGCACTGGCTGTAAGGGCAGATAATGACTATCAGAGAATGGAAAAGATCAGTATGATGTGCCGTCAGATGAAAGCGGCATGGAAAGGAAATTGTGCACGCAGAGTACCGGAAATTCCGGAAAAACCAATCTGGTCTGAGTTCAGAGATCTGGAAGGATTTAAAAAGCTGACTGCTTCGCCGGAACATCTGCCGGCAGGATACGATGAAGCAAATGCAGAGGTTTACGGAATTCTTCTTCGCCAGGCGTACTGCTATATGATTTGCGGGGCTGCAAGAAGCGGAAAGACAAATTTTATGAAGGTTTGTCTTCAGGCAGCAATAGAAAAAGAGAGCAGGATCTGTATTATAGACGCACCCGGAGGCAGCCTGCGGTCTTACATAAATTCCGACCGGGTGACATATGCCTCAGACGAACAGAGTGTCTTTGCATTTTTTCGGGATCTGCTTCCGGTGTTTAAGGAACGGAACCAGGTAAAGAATAGCATGCTGAATGATGATTGTGAAGAGGATGAAATATTTGACGTTATGTGTAAGGAGATTCCTTATTTTATCTTTATAACCGATTTAAGCTGGTTTGTGCCTCTGGTCTATAACGCTGAGTTGGATATGAAGGGATTTCTGGAAAATATTATTGCAAAAGGCAGACTGCACCATATTTATTTTATCAGTGAGCTGTCTCTGGAAAAACGCTCAATGATTACGGGGTACCAGATTTACGAGTTATTTGCCGGATATAAGACAGGAATTCATTTTGGAGGAAAGTCAGGGGATAATCCGATTCTCAACTTTGAATATATACCCTATGCTGAGCAGTCTAAGACAGAGAAGGCTGGAATTGGCATGCTTCCTGATGTAGCAGATGAAAAAGGGACTAGAAAAGTGGTGGTACCCTTAGCCAGGAGGTAAGCAGTTTGGCTGAAATGTTTGTATACAATAAAAATATATCAGAAGCGAAAGAGTTGATCCGATGGGCAAGGGAAACGGTGGCATCTCAGTCAAATGACCGGCTGGAGGTGTTGAATTATTTCAGAGACAGGGAGGCGGAAGAATTTTTACAGTCAGAACACTTTCTGGACTTGGCAATGGTGGAGATTTGCAGAGAGCAGGACATCGATATGGCGGAGCGGCTACGGTTAACCAGAGAACTTCTGGATATTATGCTCATCTCTGACAGCAGTATTTCGCCAATGGAATATATGACACCGAAGATACGTGCCTGCTCTTTGCTGCTGCGGCCATTCACAGCAGATCAGGCAAAACAGGTAGTAAGGGAATTTGTGGCATCGTTTTACAGAAAGCGAAGTCAGGGGGGAGAGAAGAATACCCTACTGATTGAAAACAGGGAGGGAAAGATAGCCATACCTTTTACGCAGATCTATTACCTGGAAGTCAGAGAAAAGAAGATTTACATCCGTCTAAAAGGCAAAGAATACAGCAAATATGATTCTTTAGAAAATGTAATGAGATTGCTGCCGGAACATTTTCTGAGATGCCATCGGAGTTTTGTGTTTAATGTCAATTATTTTGAGGGGGTAAAGCTTTCACAGAACATCATTTATCTGGAAAACAGAATTACCGTCCCCCTGTCCCGTTCTTATAAGGCAGATATTAAGGAGTATTTGGATGGATTACGTAACTTATGAAAGTTATTATATAAAAGATGAAGAGCTGCATGTCCTTCTGGCTGGCAGCGGTAAGAGATCATGGTATGGTCTGGCACAGACAGAACCTCATGATCAAATTAGAAAAATAGCTGATATACATACAATATTAGCCGGATTATATCAAAAAGAATATATTTCTTTTGAAAAGGATAAAGTTGTGATTCTGGAACCCATGTATTCTATGATACAGATATTGCTTTATGCAAAAGTCTGTATCAACGCCAGGAGTGACAGGAATCCTATGCGCTGCCATTATATTTACAAGGATCAGGTGCTGTTTGTGGAGAGAAGCCAGAGAGAACAGAATATGCTGCGGATGACGATGCTATGTTGTAAGGAATGGCTGGATCTGCTTTTCCAGGAATCCTATTTTCCGGAAAATCTATGGGACAGAGCTGGTGAGATCCCTTCTTACGGTGGGGTGCTGGAAAGTGAAAAAACGTTGTTGGAATGTTGTATGGAAAGTGGTTTTTATTCCGGATTCGAAAAAGTGGACTGCAATTTTGCAAAAGTGACCGAAAGACTTTTTGTTAAGGAGGAGGATTTTGTGTATACGCTGTATTTACAAAAACAGAATTTAAGCATTTGCAGAGAAGGTTCCTGTTGGAGAGGAATTTTACAACAATGGATGAATCAGGAGGAGTGTCATGATTTTAGTTGATGTATGGATACCGGCAGCAGATGACCATTATGATTTCATGTTGAATGAGAATGTAATCATTGAGAAAATCATTTTAGAAATTTCTGAGATGATAGCTAAGAAAATGAGAAGTGAAAAAGTAGGGCATGTTGAAAATTTTAACTTATATTTTATGGAACAGAAAAGAATGCTAAAAAAAGAAAAAACCCTCTATATGTGCGGTGTGATGGATGGAAGCAGATTGATGCTTGTTTAAAATGTGCATTCTGGGCAGATGAATGTGCCGTTTACGGAAAAAATAACTTTACCGGAGACGAATTTGTTATACTCGGGCGAGAAGGGTTGAGGATATATGCAGGCAGAAGTTTCTTTTTCCAGGTTACAATACACAATAGAGTCATTGAAGATAAGTGAAAAATCCTTACGAAAAGATTTGCGGGAACTGCAGGAGCTTCGCATCCGTATGAAATATTCTGAGCATACAGCTATACGGAAGATTGCAGACAGACTGGAAGTGCAGGAAACGGCATTTCAGCGTAAATGTGATTCGCTGATGAAGTTACAGAGAGTCCTGGACAACATTAAAAAGCAGTATGAAAATACCGAAGAAGATATACTGGATGCTTCAGATGGCGATATCCCAAGATTTGAGGAATCTGTTTCGCTTAAGGATTTAGGAAATATCCGGCGATTAATTTCTCAATACTTTTAATTTATTATAAGCAGGGAAAGGGGAGTGAGTTTATTCGGAATGGAAAAAATAAAGGTTAACACAAACCGGCTAAAGAATGATTCTGATCAGGTTTCAGATAGTATCACAAAAATGAGGTCAGAGATGTCGAAAATGATAGAAAGTGTCTCTCAACTGGATAAAATGTGGGATGGTCCAAGCAGCGAGGCATTTGCACAGGTATTTCAAAATGATATGGATGCTTTAAGTACGCTGTTGGATAACCTGGACAAAATCTATAAATATGAAACTACGGCAAAGAGTAAGTACGATACTTGTGAGAACCGGATATCCCAGTTGATTACAGGAATTCAGGTGTAGGAGGAAACCATGTCAGCTACATTTACATTAAGAGTTACTCCAGAGATACTGAAGGCGAAGGCGAAGGAAATCACAGATGAAGTTAGTTCTCTGGAGTCCAATTGGAGTAAAATCGAAACGATTATTACTAATTCAAAGAATTACTGGGAGGGCGATGCCAGTAATATGCATCAGAGTTATTTAAAGGAAGTAAAGTCTGATGTAGTAACTATTTTGAAACGCTTAAAGGAACATCCGACAGATTTATTGAATATGGCAAACTTATATGATGAAGCCGAAAATAAAGCAAATGAGCTGTCAAGAGTTCTGCCGACTGACATTATTTCTTAGCAAAGGAGTTCGTAATGGCAAAATCAGAATATTCCATAAGGATGGATTTTAAAAACACAATCAAGCAGGCGGATAAGCTGGAATCTCTTTCCGGGAAGATGGAACGAATTGCTGAGAATGATCTGGTAAACACCAGAAGTAATTTATCCTATAACTGGAAAGGGGATAATGCTGCAGCTTATATGAAGAAGGTGCAGATCGTTGAGGGTGATATATCCTCTATCGCAAAAAATCTGAGTAAGACCTCCGATGTATTGCGGGAAATTGCACAGAAAACCTATGAAGCAGAAATGCGGGCTTTAGAAAGAGCAAGAAGAAGGAATTACTAGAAGAGTTCCGGATATTAGATCAAAGCAAAGTTTAAGGAGGAAAAGATATGGCAAGATCAATTACAGTAACAACATCAACACTCAATACAAAGGCTTCTGAATTAATGAAGTTTAACAATGACTTTAAACAAAAGGTGGAAAGTCTGGTTACCGAAGAAGCATCTCTTAATTCCATGTGGGATGGTGAAGCAAATGATGCTTTCCATAAGGTATTTCAGCAGGATGTTGTGCAGATGAATAATTTCTATCAGGCGATAGAAAAGTACGTTGCAAGCCTTCAGGAAATTGTGAAACAGTATGATAGTGCAGAAAAAGCTAATTTGAGTGTGGCTTCCAGCCGATCATATAAATAATCCGATAGAAAGATTTCATTGAGGAAAGAACAGAAAGAGAGGAAACGAACATGACAGGTACATTAAAAGTCTCTACTAGTAAACTAACCAGCACAGCGACATCATTCCAGAGCACAGGAAATTCCATAAAATCACTAACCTCACAGATGACAAGTTTAGTGAACGGGTTAACAGGAAATGTGTGGAGCGGAGATGCAGCCACGGCTTATAATAAAAAATTCCAGGGACTGCAGGATGACATTAACAAAATGATTGGAATGGTCAATGAGCATGTCACCGATTTGCAGGCTATGGCAAAAGAATATGAGAGAGCAGAAGAAGCAAGTGTTACTGCAGCTAATTCACTTTCTTCCGATGTTATTCAATAATCCAAAAAAGTAAATACTGAAGTGCAGCAGGTAAGAGTACGGGGAGGCGTACTCTTATCTGCACTTTCTGAAATAAGTGCAGATATATGTGTTTTTGACATTACAAAAGCAGATATATCCGCATTTTGAGTGGAGAAGTTTGGAACAAAAGCGTTCCATACTTTCTATTGCAGCAATACCGCAGACTCGTCCGCGGTATGCAGGAGGTATTAAAGTGAGAATGAATAAGTCATTTCAAAAATTTATTTGTTTAACCATGATTTTATTTTTTTGTTTTTTGGGTTTTGCTTCCATAAAAGTTTATGGAAAAGAAGTAGATAAAATCAGTGAAGCCAAAAGCGGAATTTTAGAAATAAAGGCGGGATTTACTGATAAAAATGGCAGATTTCATATGCTGAAGCGTTCCAGTGGCTGCCTGATCAGCAATGGCAGCGGATATACCTATGTAGTCACTACCTATCATAGTGTCAATGTTTCAAACAAAGAAAAATCTGCATACTGCAAAGAAAAAGAAATAGAAACAGATGTAAAGGAACTGACGGACAGCATTCGCGTTATGATTAAAGGTGATGTGGATGTAGAGGCTGCTGTGATGACGGAAAGCCAGACGCAGGACTATAGTATCTTAAGTGTGGATAGCGTTATTAATGAAAAAAATGCATTGAAGCTTGGCAGCAGCGGAAGTCTGAAAACGGGAGATCCTGTATACGTACTGGGATTTCCGGATGAAGTACCAGGCAATGCCGTACAGTATTCGGAGGCTGATGTTGAAATCCATGCCGGTTATATACAGGATGCTTCCTCAAAGCGAAAGGACGCAGTATGTATACAGCATTCTGGAGTGGTAACCCCTGGCAATTCAGGCGGAGCACTTGTGGATACAGATGGATATTTTGTGGGTTTAAATAACGCAGCTTATACCAATGAGGAAATTCGTGCTTATTATTCTCTGGCGGTAGATGAGATTAAAGAGATTCTGGACAATTATGGAATCGTTTACGGGAGTAAGGATAAGGAACTGGCGCTGCAAAATCTGAAGGCGCTGTTGGATAAATGCAGGGAGCTGGAGAAAAGCGGCGATTACAAAGGGGAGTCCCTGGTAACCCTGCAGCAGAATATCCAGGCTGTGGAGGGCGCAATGAAAGAGTCGGAATTAACCATAGAGGGAATTCAGGAAAAGATATCATTGCTGGAAAATTCCAGTGCAAATCTGGAAAAAAAGATGCCATTGTCCAGAAAAGTCGTTTACATATTAGGTGTATGTTGTATTTTACTATTTGTCAAGCTCTTACATATACTTATTGTTCGTTGGAAGGATCACAAATCCCCCAGGAAACAAAAAGGACAGGCAGCAGTTTCAGAAGAAAGAAAAGAAAAGAAGCAGGAAAAAGAATATTTACCAGATACTGGTCAGCAAAACAATTACAGACAGAAAAAAAGCGATATAAAAGAGAACATTCAGATTGAACATGTTGACGAGGAAAGTACGACGCTTCTATTTCAAAGTGAAGATGAGGATGAACGGACAGAATTACAGAATCCTCTGAATGATAATTTTTCCAGAAATGCAAAGAAGGCAAAGCTGGAACAGGAACGGACAAGGAAAATCATTGAAATTTCAAAACCTGAGTTTTTTATTGGAAAGAAGCCTGAACTTGTGGACTTTGCGATACTGGATAATAAAGTAATCAGCAGAATACATGCAGTTATATTATGGGAGGATGGTTTATATTCCATACAGGATAAGGAATCGGTCAATGGGACATTTGTCAATGGCAGGAAAATAGATTCAGAGGGAGTCATCCTGAAAAATGCAGATGAAATTACATTGGCAAATGAGATTTTTATATTCAGAATTTCCCAATAAGAATTATATATAAAATTGGAAGAGAGAGGAAAATAGGGTATGAGCAGTTTTGAAGTTAAATTTAGTTCCTTGCTCGTGGAACAGAAAAATTTAAATGCTGTGGCACTGCAGTTAACCAGTATATCAATGCAGATAACAGAAATTACAGCAAGGTTATCCGTAAAATCGTCTTCTATATCAGGAGTCAAAAAAAACCTTCGTTCTATTTCAAGTACGACCAGTGAGAAAAGCAGGAATCTGAAAGGAATGTCCAGTGCAGTATCGGATATTGCAGTGGCATACAGGTCTGCAGAACAGCAGATTACAGGATATGGTGGAAGTATGGCAAATATTTTGCTGGCTAAAAACATTTCTTCTCTGCTTCAATATTTTGCAGACGGTAATGGGGTGATCAGTAATGTATTTGAAACGTTAGGATCAAATGGCCTCTTTCAGCTGGGAGATAATAATAGTGTATTCAGTTTATTTGGTAAGGACGGTACGTTGATCACGTCTGTTGACTGGAATAAGTGGGATGTTGGTAATTTATCTGCATCGGGTGCTTTATTATCTATTTTGGGTAAAGCGGAATGGGGAGGTATTTCTGTAGAAAACGTTTTGTCTATACTGAAAGGTGAAGCTAAGGGTAATGCGTTTGCAGACTTTAGTTTAAAAAATGGTAATATCGGTGCCGGAGTAAATGGAAATGCTTCATTTAGTGTATTGGAAGATCAGTTAAGTGGAAGTATTGGTGATTATATCAAAGCAGCTGGGATTCTTTCCGCGTTGACGGGAGCAGCTGAAGGAAGAGCAGGGTGTCAGCTGTTAAGAGATGGAAAACTGGATCCGGGAATATATGCCTTTGCAAAGGGAACGGCTCATGGCTTAAAGGCTGAAGGAAATACAATTCTGGGGACAGAAAAAAATAATATTCACGGTTCTGCGGAAGGAAGTATAGGCTATGCAGACGGTAAAGCTGGAATCGGTGCAGGATATCTTGGTACTGACGCAGATGGAAAGGATGTATATGGAGCTGTTGCAGAGGTTGGTGGGGAGGCCTACGTATTTCACGGAGAAGTAGAAAGCGGTCTGGAGATATTTGGAATAGAAGTAGATATGACACTTTCCGGTGGATTATTTGGGGCAGAAGCAGGTGCGGGGGCATCTTTCACCAACCAGGGCATAGATATCGGTGCTGGCTTAGGACTAGTAGGAGGAGTTGGTTTAGATTTATCTGTTGACTGGACTGATTTTGAATTGCCTGAATTTAATTTAGGAGAGTTACATATTTTTCCATGGAATTAAAATATAAAAACTTGAGGAGATAATCAGATGAAAAATTTTTTACCAATTGGTTCCGTTGTACTATTAAAAGATGCATCAAAAAGGCTTATGATTTGTGGACGTATTCAAACGCGGACAGATGAAGGGAATCGTAATTTATATGATTATTGTGGTTGCCTCTATCCGGAAGGTATATTGGATCCGGATAGAACATTTTTATTCAATAATGACGATATTGATAAGGTTTTCTATATAGGAATGCAGGATGAAGAGGAGTTTAAATTTCGTGCTTATATTCTGGAAAAGATTAAGGATAACCCTTTAGGTGAAAAAATAGCTGATACAAAAGAAAGTGTTATGGATCCGGAAATATTTGAAAAGGAATAAAGGTAAGTATGCTCAGTTTAATTTTTTTAGTTATAGGAATGGTTTTTTGTGGAATTGGCCTGATCTGTTTTGTTATAAAACTGAGGTGGAATTTGTATAAGGGAAAGGCGACAGCAAAGGTAGTTGATATAGAAAAACGCCGTAACTATGGAAGCGGAACTTCCTCTATATTATTATATCCTGTATATGAATTTAATTATAATGGTAAGATTTTTCATAGGAGAAGCGTGATTGGTGTCTCTAAGACCAAAAAGCAGATTGGTGATATGGTTTCTGTAGTTTTTAAACCAGCTAATCCAGAAAAATTTTATATAACTTATAAAAATGAAGGGCTTAATCTTTTCATTGGAATATTTGGAATAATGGGGCTGATTCAGGTTGGTCTTGGAGTGTTATTGTATTTAAAGTAATTGTAGTTTTTAAATATGCAGTTTATAAATTCAGTAAATGTGACAGCATTTGCTGAATTTTGCGTACATTTTATATGGACTGCGTGGAGACGGAGGTATTCTATGGCTGAGTTTGAAGTTAATACTATGAAATTAAAAATGCAGATCTCTTCATTTCAGAAAATTGATAGAGAGTTAAATGATATAAAAGCAGGAATTTCTGAAGTAAAAGGAAAATTATATTTGAAGAGTTTATATTCCTATGATATCAAACGTACCTTAAAACAAATAAGTGATGAGGCGCAGTGTGCACGTAATCAGTTAAAGACACTGGGAGATTGTTTGTCAGAAATAGTCTCACTGTATGATCAGACAGAACGGGCAATATCCGGAACCAAAAATAATTTTAAAGAGATACCGGATGCGACTCCTGCTTCCAATATAAGCATGGAGTCGCAGGAAGGCGATAAATCAGATTTTTGGGAGAATTTTAAGTCAAATATTGGATCAGATATTGCAGGTTCCTTTTTGAAAAGCAGTGGAGCATTTTTGGGCAGGTTTGCTGGAGAAATTAATATTTTAACTTCGGTTGCCCGAAGTTCTGGTGAGAATGCATTCGTAATTATAAATCCAAATGTGGCAGAAACGACAGCAGCTATGGTTAAAGGCGGAAATGCATTGAAGGCTGGTGCGAAATACGGTTTGCCAATTATAGGTGCTGTTATAGATTTTGCAACTATGAAATTCAGCGGGGAGAGTACCCAGGATGCTTTTGTTAAGACGGGGGCTCACGTAGGAATTGGACTTGCCGGTGGAGCAGCTGGTGCGAAAATAGGGGCGGTTGTAGGCTCAGTAATTCCGGGAGCCGGTACAGTGGTTGGGGCAGCAATAGGATTTGTTGCCGGAGCGGCAATTACAACTGTTGGCAATATGGTGTTTGATTATGTATATGATAACTGGGATGATGTAGTATCCGGTGTTCAGAAAGCCACAGATTATGTAGCAGATAAGGTTAATGATGTTGTGTCGGGAATAGGGGATGCCTTTAGTGATATTGGTAATGCAATATGCAGTCCATTCCAGTCTCTTGGCGCATTATTTGGATAATTTGATTAGGAAAGGAAGAAAAACATGATGGAAAAAATATTGCCTATAGGAAGCGTAGTGATACTAAAACAAGGAAAGCAGAAATTAATGATTATAAATCGAGTTCCATTGTATAACAATGAAGGGACAATCGGCTATTTTGATTATGCGGCATGTGTATATCCGGTAGGACAGACAGATCAGCAGATGTATTTTTTTAATGAAGAAGACATTGAAGAAGTATGTTTTGAAGGGTATCGGGATGAATCGGAAGAAGCTTATTGTAAGGTTTACATGGAAAATATCCAACAGGTAAGATATCCGAAATTGCATTTAAAGTTTGAAGAAGAGCCTGGCACCCCGGAGAGTATTTGATCATTCATTTCACCCATCTGTATGTTGCAAACCGGCAGATTACCGCTCTAGAGCGTGTTTGAAAATTCATTCCCGCCATCTGCACGCCCCACTTTGCGGCATATTTGCCCCGAATTAAGGTTACATAGCCCGCTATGCGCCCTTCATTCGGGACAAATCTCCCACAAACTGTGACGTACAGCTGTCAGAAAGCAATTTTAAAACACGCTCTAGCATAAATAAGGACTGTCAGGAATATGTGAAAGGGAAGTACATAATGAGAGCAAAAAATAGTTATTTAAAGAATTTTTTAATATCAGCTTTTTTGTTTGGTATATCTTTTAGTGTGGTATGTGCACTTATATATGGAGATATCCTTAAAGCCTTCGTATTAGGTATAAGTGCAGGAATTTTATTCGGCATACTGATGACGCTGTTTGTAATGTATATTTCTAAAAAGATGAATATATTTCGGGATAAGTTAGCAGAGGAGCATGATATCCTTTTTGAGGGCGGTGCAAATTACTGGGAGGGAAAAAACAGCTTAGGGGGATGGTTGTTTCTTACCGAAAGCAATCTGTATTTTGTGGCACATAAATATAATAAAACCACGAAAGAAATTATAATTCCCTACGCAGATATAAGAATGGTTTCTAAATCCCATAAAATGAAATCAATAGAAATCTTATGTATAGATGGGCGGTTGGAAGCATTTGTAGTGAATGAAAGAAAAAAATGGATCAGTAAACTTAATGAGCAGATAAATGGTGAAGGAAATCTTAAAAAATTGTAATGGAGATATCGTATGAAAATATTATCAGCATACCATTCTGACATTGGCATTTCTAAAAAAGTGAATCAGGACAGCCTTCTTATCAAAGAGGCAGATACGCCCCTTGGAAAAGTACTGTTTGCTGTGTTATGTGACGGCATGGGGGGCTTAAAAAAGGGGGAAGTGGCAAGTGCTTCGGCGGTTGAGGGATGTGCCAGATGGTTCACCGAGACATTCCCTCATTTGCTAAACCTTTTTTCAGTCCAAAGTACCGTAGAGAGCATGAAGGAACTTTTTGAAGAAATAAATGAAAGAATATATTGTTATGGAAGCCGGAATGACATTGAACTGGGAACTACCTTAACCGCATTTTTGCTGGTTGGGGAGGAGGTTTTTATTATCGGTCATATTGGTGACAGCAGGGTATACCGGATTAAACACCGGGTTTCTCAGCTGACGGAAGACCATACCTTTGTGGAGCGGGAAGTAAAAAATGGCAGGCTGACGAGACAGGAGGCGGAAAAGGACCACAGACGCAATATTTTGCTTCAATGTCTGGGGGCAGGAGGCAAAATCAATCCCCAGTTCCTGTCAGGAAAGCCGGAACGCAACTGTACCTATATGCTGTGTTCAGATGGATTCCGCCACGAGATTTCAGAAGATGAGATACATAGCTTTCTCTATCCCGGTATGCTGAAGAATGAGGAGACTATCAGGGAAACAGCAGTTGAGTTAGTGGAACTTAATAAAAAGCGTATGGAAAAGGATAATATATCTACAATTATTATTTGTATTAAATAGTAATCCATAAAGATTAAATTCATGAACTGCCAGTAGTCCATAAAGTATAAATTTATGGTACTGCGCAGGATATTTGGACTACTAGATAACAAAAGAGAAATAGGGAGATGAAAAATTAAATGGCAGCGATAGGTACAATTATTGACGGTAAGTATGAAATACTGAAGAAGATTGGTCAGGGAGGAATGTCTAAGGTATACCTTGCAATGGATCAGAGACTGAATAAACAGTGGGCAATAAAGGAAATCCAGAGTCATGCCCAGGACAGGGATAATGCAGTCAAGATTCGAAGCTTAATCAAAGAGGCGAATTTAATGAAACAGCTGGATCATCCAACGCTGCCCAGAATCGTAGATATTATAGAGAGTGAAGAAGTGATCTATGTCATTATGGACTATATCGAAGGTGAGCCCCTTAGCAGAATTCTGAGGGAGACCGGAGCACAGCCCCAGGAGCAGGTAATCAAATGGGCAAAGCAGCTTTGCGAAGTTCTGGATTATCTGCATACGAGAAATCCTTCGGTGGTGTATCGGGATATGAAGCCATCAAATGTTATGTTGAAACCCGATGGAAATGTAAAGCTCATTGATTTTGGTATCGCACGGGAGTACAAGGAAAACAGCCAGGAGGATACAACGAGCCTGGGAACGAAAGGCTATGCCGCACCGGAACAATTTGGTGGAATGGGACAGACAGACGCAAGAACGGACATCTATTGTCTGGGGGCTACGATTTATCACCTGGTAACTGGAAAAAGTCCATCGGAACCACCCTATGAACTGGTACCTATTCGGCAGTGGAATCCGGCGCTTTCGGGAGGGCTGGAAAATATTATTTTAAAATGTACCCAGCCAAATCCTGCTGACCGGTATCAGTCTTGTGTACAGCTCTTATATGACCTGAACCATTATGAGGCAGTGGATGGAGAGTACCGGAAGGAGCAAAAGAAGAAGCTGAATTTGTTCCTTACCCTGATTGCGGTGTCGCTGCTGTTTATGGCTGGAGGTGCGGGCGCACAGATCATGAAGGCGGTGGAAAATAATAATAATTACGATTTTATTTACAGGATGGCTGTGAAACAGACGGGGAATGGAGAAAAGGCAAAACTCCTGGTGGATGCCATTCAGATTAAGCCGGATTCACTGGAAGCTTATAAAAGTTTACTGGATACCTACAAGGAGGACGCAGATTTTAGCATAGAAGAAGAAATACAGTTTAAAAAATGCATAGAAGAGAATCTGGGACTTCTGCAGCAGGAAGCAGGATATGGGGAACTGGCTTTTGAGATAGGAAAGCTGTATTGGTATTATTACGACTATGGAAAAGATCAATCTGAGGATAATCAGGTTACCAGAATGAAAAGCGCTGTTAAATGGTTTGAAGACGTACTGAACTATACGGCAGATAACTATGAAAACCGCCATATGGCAAATATATACTGTGATATAGGAAAGTTTAACCGGGATATCACGTTAAATGTTGAAGAGGCATCCGATAAGGGGCTGTATGCACCTTACTGGAGGAATCTCACCGGATTGATGGATCAGGTGTCCGAAGATCCGGGAGAACAGGAAATCGTATCCCTGGAACTGTACCGCCTTGTAATCAATGCCATAGAGACTTATGCAAGAAAATTTAAAGGCGACGGTATTACACAAAATGAGATGGAAATTGTCCTGGCACAAGTAAAATCCGGAACAGGAGATCTTGAGACAACAACTGATAAAACGGCTGCGATCAAAGAGTATATTCTGGGAAGAACAGACAGCGCAGGAGAGGCTGTCTCCAATGCATACCGGGCACAGAAAGGGACGGAGAACGGGAGGTAGTTATGGAACAGGCAGAAGTTTATCAGGTGATATCGCTGGTGTGCTTTGGATTCGGAGGACTTTTTCTCATAAGTGCGGCAGTTGTATTTTTCCATTTGAGAATTATTGAAGTGATAGGAGAATTAACGGGAAGAACGGCTAAAAAACATATTGAAGCTTATCGAAAGGGTATCGCAGAGGTGAGTCCGGTATTGGGAATCCAGGAAGAAGAAACGACGGATTTAACGCATATGCCAGAAAATCCGGGGGAAAAGAATAAAAACAGAACGGGAGAGACTGTCCTGCTGATTAATTCAATGAATGATGCAGATGAAGAAACATCAGCTTTATGGAGGGATGAAGAAAAAGCAGATGACGCGACAGCTGTAATGGAGAAAAATTTTCAAATCGTGCGGGATGAGATAAGCAGATCTTCAGAAGGAGGAGCAGGCATTTTTGAAGAGGAGGTGAGGTCATGAAAGGGTTTTATAAAAATAAGAGATGGATTGCAATTGCTCTGATGTTTGTATTGGTATGCACCAGAGTTTTGGGACAGATTGATTCCGTGTATGCGGCTTCACCGGGGAAAAATGCAGAAGCAGAAGCCGGGGTAAATTCAAAAACGGAAATGGAGCCTGCAGTGGAAACAGAATCCGGAACAAAGGCTGAGGATGGGACGGAAACAGAATCCGGAATAGAGGCAGAGAACGGGGCGAAAACAGGAACCGGAACAGAGGCAGAGGACGGGGCGAAAACAGGAACCGGAACAGAGGCAGAGAACGGGACGAAAACAGAATACGGAACAGAGGCAGAGGAAGGGATGGAAACGGAGCCTGAGACAGAGGATGGAGCGGAAACAGAGTCCGAAGCAGAAACAGAGGATGGGACGGAAACAGAATCCGAAGCAGAAACGCAGGATGGGACGGAAGCAGAATCGGAAACAGAATCAGAAACAGAAGAAAAGGTTTTTCAGATAAGCGGAAAAGTAATTGATATGCAGTCAAATTCCATTGATGGCGCGGAAGTCCGTCTGAATATAAAGCCAAAAGAGGAAGTAGTAGAAACTGATATCTCCCAGTGGAACGATGACCCTGTTGAAGGCGAGAATGTTTACTTCACAAATGAAGAGGGGGAATTTACGTTTACTACTGAAATGAATGAAGATATGGACTATTCAATAAGTATATCCAAGGAAAATTTTGTGACAGAACCGGTGAAGTTAGATCCTGCCAGTGCAAGTAATAATAAAATTCAGATGGGGCTGATAACCATTGAAAAAGCGATAAAAATAGAGGGAACGGTCAGCGCCTCGTTATCAGGAAGGAATAAGGGGGAAAGCGGAGTG
Organism: uncultured Robinsoniella sp.; assembly: GCA_900540475.1. Lineage (GTDB taxonomy): Bacteria > Bacillota > Clostridia > Lachnospirales > Lachnospiraceae > Robinsoniella. The sequence continues at coordinate 78,244 of UQGG01000025.1, forward strand.
CTGGTCAGTGTCTTAGAGCATAATGGTTCTGAGGAAGAAGAAACTGTGCTGAATGATACCGAGACTGATGATGAAGGAAAATACAGTATAACTGTAAAATACCGTCAGCAGGGTTATATTGTCAGGATGCAAAAAGAAGGATATGAAGATTATGATATTCCAGTACAAGCCAATGAGGATGTTATCAAAAATGTTGATCATATTTTAAAAAAGGTTACACTGAACCTTAGCAGTCAAACCACTGGGGCGGGAAGTATCGTCTGGAAAGTATTCGATGAGGTAAGCAATTCATTTATTAAAAGCGAAAGAATTAGTTATGGAGGAACCGCCAGAGCATATTTTAAACCAAATGATACAAGGTATCTAATGGATTGTGAGGTAAAGCCACAGAATGGTGGAGATTCTCTGGATGGAGAAGAAGTAGATTCCATTGTATTTGAAGAGGATGAGAGTGGAATTGCTTATATAGAGATTCGCAATATAAAGCAAAACTATATGGCATCAGCTGCTTTTGCGTCAAAAGACAAATCGGTTGAGTTGCGGTTCGATAGAAATGGAAAATGGGTTGATGGTTACGAAAAAAATAAGTATGCTTTGGAGGGCGTAAGGATCATAACCCAGGATAGAAAAATAAAATTTGAATTAAATAAAGGCTACTATATATTAAATTCAAAACTTTGGCACAATACAGAGGGCACCCCGGTTAAAAATGAGATTGGATGGGAGGCAGGAAAAAGAACCTTTTCCATATCAATACCACGTATGTCCTATGGGCAAGAGTATATACTTCGGATTAATGTGGATAATGAAGATATAACCCCTCCTGAAATTTACAAAATTGAGGGATGGTCAGAAGGGTGGAAGAAGGATGGATATGACTTAAATATATATGTATCCGATACCGAATCAAAAGAAATAATGGTACGGTATCATCATTTAACTGACACTGGTGCAACGGAAGAAAAATTTGCGGAGAAAAGAAAAGACAGCGAAGATAATGAGATGTTTGTCATTACAATTCCCGACGACTCTTATAACGGTGATTATATGATTTATGCCCAGGATGAAGCCGGAAATGAAGCTATGCAAACTATAAATGTAAAAATGGATGCCGTTCAACCTGAGATAGAAATGAAAAATGATCACATGCAGGAATGGACGAATAGAGAGGTTAGATTTGATCTGACAGCAGAAGATGAATTGTCTGGGGTTGCTGAGGTTTATTATAAAAAAATTAAAGTGAATGGAATTGCCGTTACAGAGGAACCAGTATCTATGGAACCGCAAATTGATGAAAGCGGAAATACATATTATTCATATACAACAGAGGAAGAGGGAATAACCGTCTACCAATTTTATGCAATGGATCAGGCGGGAAACTGTTCGGTTATACTTGAAAAGAAGATAAAGGTGGATAAAACGAACCCACATATCGAACCTGTCACCAGCAGCGCAGAATATATAGATGGAACGGGGCGGATTTGGGATAATAAGCAAATTAAACTGGAGGCAGAGGCATGGGATGTGGTGCCGGATACAGGTACCGGACAGATAGAGCCATCTGATATAGAAGCGGTTTATATTAGCATGACGAATCCCCAGGATGAAAACTTTGATCTTACGGGGGATGATGTGGAACGGATGACGCTGGTACCAGGGGAGAGCCGGAAATACGCCTATACCATTGAGCCGGAAAATGCTTCTTTTAAAGACAGACCGTATTTTATATGGGCTGTGGACCATGCTGGAAACTGGACAGAGGTGGAAGAAAAACGGATCAGTATGGATATAGGGGAACCTTTAATAAAGTCCTTAATTGTGATAAATGATCTGAGCGGTCTCTATGATTTTGAACAGCTGAGATCAGAATGGTATGGAAACCGGACAGTAAGCATCAGAGTAGAGGCAGAGGACGAGCCAAACGGTTCCGGAGTAAAATTTATTCAGTTATTCGTTCCGGGGCAGACACCCGGATCATTTATGGAACTTACGGAGCCAAAGGCAGCTCAGAAGATGTCAGGGAGTGATTCCTGGTATGCAGATTTTATATTGCCGGATCATGTACTGGACAGCTATGGCGTATCTTTTCCATTTAAAAATAAAATCTATGCCATGGCAACAGATTATACGGACCATAAATCAGAAAAATCCATGGCTAAGGAAATTATGCTTGAGAACATTGCACCGAAAGCAGATATTTCTTTAACGGAAAAGCCGCAATGTACGGTAGATGTGGCGGGTAAGAAGTATGATTGCTATAACCGGGATACCAGTCTTAATGTTCAGGTAACCGATGATTTAGATCTGGAAACGGGTATTAATTCGGGTATCAGAAGCATACAGATAAACTTAAACGGAAAAATAATCCATAATAAGCTGTATGCACCAAAAACTTTGACACCGGACAGGCTGGAGGTAAAGACAGAAGATGCACCGATTGCTAAAGATGGCTCGTATACGTTGGAGGTTAAAGTGTCTGACTGGTCAGGAAATGAGGCGGAAAAGAAGTTTACAATATATAAAGATATTCACGACCCAAAGATTGGTAAGTTAAGTAAGACCCCTGCCGGAGCATGGTCACCTGGGAAAGTAACGGTACAGGCTACGGATGTTGTGGACAGCAGTCTGCCATTTTCATCGCAGGTCAAAGAAGTTCGTTATAGTACAAAGAATGATTTCAAAACTTCCAGAGAGGCATCGAAAGATCCAAAGGAAAAAAATACATATTATTTTGATGTGAAAGATGAGAGTGAAAATACTTACTATCTATGGGCTGTTGATCATGCAACAAATGTATCCCAGGTTCGGAGCATAAAAGTCTCCATTGATAAGACGCCGCCCAAGCTGCTGAAGTTTGAATTTCAGCCAGAAAACTATCAGGAGGGCAATGGAGAAGATTTAAAAGAAGCTGTAGTTACTACAGATTACGGGTATTATTTTAACAAGGCAGCCACGGTCACTATTTTTGCCACGGATTTATTTCAAAATAAGAACGGGGCGAATAATCCAACTTCCGGGCTGAAATATATCAGCTATTATGCTTCTGATGAATTTGGCAAAAAGATCATGCAGGGTAAGAAAAAGACAGATGAAGCGGGAAAAATACAAATTGACATCCCACCTGATTTTAAAGGCAGAATTTTTGCAAAACCAATTGATGGGGTGGGGAACATGCCTGGCAATAATACGCAGAAATCCGGGATAGAGGAAGGCTATTTGCAGGCAGATGCAGTCATTGTTGAGGATGAGAATAAGCACTTGGAAACATCGGATATACTTCTGGAATTGCCGGATACCAATAAGGAGGATCGTGAGAACAGACCTTTATACAGAAATGATACGAGTGTAGAAGTTATGGTTCGTGATACTTATTCAGGTATACGCAGTATAGAATGGAGTGTGGAAGCTCCCTATGATTCGGAAAATAACCATACGGGAAAGCTGGAAGTAAATAACCAGAGAGAAATAACCGGGGATGGCACCGGATGGACCGTTGAGAAAAAAGAGCAGAATCTGGTCACAGAAATGAAAGCCAGTATTCCAGTCAGCAACAATAGCAATGGCATTACGGTAACGGTAAAACTAACAGACCGGGCGGGCAATACCTCATCGCAGAAAATAGATCTAAGCATTGACAAGACTGCCCCCACAATCAAGGTAGATTATGATAACGCTTCCTATGATATGGATTTTGCCGGGGAAAGAGAATTTTACAAGGATGCCAGAACAGCCACAATTACGGTTACGGAGAGAAACTTTTCCAAAGATGATATCATCTTGACAGTATCAAATAAGTATGGCGGAATACCCGCACTTTCAGATTGGACCGAACATCCCGATCAGAAGGACCCTGATCTGACAACGTATACAGCCACTCTTAAATACCAGGAAGATGGTGACTATCAGTTTGGTATTACATGTAAGGATCTGGCTGATAATGAAAGCGATTATGACCAGGAAGACACCTTTGTAATAGATATGACACAGCCAGAGATCCAGGTGGCATATGATAATAATGAGGTGCAGAACAAGTTTTATTATAAAGACAGGCGGACAGCCACAGTTACGATTAAAGAGAAAAATTTTGAGACCGGCAGAATTGAAATTATCGGGCAGGCCAGTGACAATGGGGAGAAGAAAGATTTCCCGGTGGTCAGCAGCTGGACAAGCCAGGGGGAAGATGTGCATCAGGCAACGATTACTTATGAAGAGGATGCCCACTATACATTTTCTGCCAAATATACGGATAAGGCAGGGAATCCGGAAAAACAAGAACTAAAAGACGATTTCTATGTAGATAAAACGGCTCCGGTCTTAGAATTTAAAGAAATAGAAGACAAATCTGCCAACAATGGCAAGGTGGCACCCGTTGTAGTCTGGTCAGATACAAACTATGGAAGTCAGGCGGAAATAAGATTGAAGGGCTCGAACCGGGGGAAAGCAGAGCTTATCGGTAACTATAAGGAATTGGAAAACGGCAGCAGCTTCCTATTTGATGATTTTGATTATATGCAGGAATGGGATGATATCTATACGTTATCAGCATCCATAACAGATCTTGCAGGGAATGAGACCAGGAAAGAAGTTGTTTTTTCCGTCAACCGGTTTGGTTCTGTGTATGTTATGGAAAAGGAAGCAAGAAATATTGGAGGAAAATATATTCAGAAAGAGCAGGACATTATGCTGACGGAAACCAATGTGGACAGCCTGCCGGAAGAATCGGTCCGTGTTAAGGTCAGCCACAATGGGAACACACAGGATCTGAAAAGAGGCAGTGATTATACCATTGACCGGGAAGGCGGGGATGGAAGCTGGACAAGGTACCGTTATAAGATACCGGCTGAAAAGTTCCGGGAGGAAGGGCAGTATATTGTCACAGTCAGTTCCCGGGATGCAGCAGGCAATGTAAATGAAAATATTGATGAAACAAAGAAAGCCGAATTAAGGTTTGGCGTGGATAAAACGGAACCTGTTGTGATTCCCCTGAACATCGAGAGCGATATCACATATTCAGAGGACAGCAAGGTAGCCAGGATTGATATATCGGATAACATGGTTTTGAAAAATGTCCTGATACAGCTGAACGGGGAAACTGTGGAAACAGAACAGGATGAGCAGGGAGCCTATCTGATACCGCTGAAGAACCAGGGAAACAGTCAGGATATCAGCATTACTGCAGTAGATGCCGCAGGGAATATTGGAAATGTGGCAGTAAAGAACTTCTATATTACAACGAATCTATTTATACGCTGGTATACAAACCGACAGTTGGTTACCGGTACATTAATAGCTGCCGTCATACTCGCTACGGGAGGAATCGGCTTAGTCCTGCTTACAGGATCCAGAAAAAGGAGAAGGCGGCGGGCTGAGAGTTAGAGCGTGTTTGAAAATTCAGGAGGGTCAGTCATGAAATCAAAGTGTAGATCATCGATCGCGGTTTTATTAGGAATTATAATGCTCATGTCAGGTGTCTTAATCAGCAGTACCATGAATACAAAGGCTGCTGTCAAAATCAGCAGTAATAAAGTAATCCTGATAAAAGGCCAGAAAAAACAATTGCGTATAAAAGGAACCAAAAAGACAGTAAAGTGGAGCAGTACCAGAAAAAAAGTAGCGGAAGTTACATCAAAGGGAACTGTGAAAGCCAAGAGTAAAGGCCAGGCTGTCATTACTGGCAGAATTGGGAAAAAGAATTATCGCTGCAAAATTACCGTTGAGGAGCCAAAACTAAATAAGCGCGAACTAAGACTAAAGGAAAAGCAGACGGGGCAGCTTAAGCTGACCCGGACCTCCGGTAAAGTTAAGTGGAAAAGCAGCAGAGGGAGTGTAGCTTCTGTAAACAGCAAGGGCCTTGTCAGGGCAAAAGCATCGGGACGTACCACGATAAGCGCAATTGTTCGGGGGAAAAAGTATTCCTGCAAAGTAATAGTAAGTAAACCGGATGCTCCGGCACCCCAAAATGTCAAACCTACTGGAATAACTCTGAACAAAAAGGAAATAACACTTGAAAACGGAGCCGTCAATCAGCTTTCAGCCACAGTTTCCCCCGCCAATACAACGGATAAAAGACTGTTATGGAAAAGCTCAAACACTTCAGCAGCGACTGTGGATGCCAATGGAAAAGTACAGGCAATTGGTTCCGGAACTGCGATGATAACCGTTTACTGCCAGGGAGTATCTGCTTCCTGCAAAGTAACTGTGGCAGCAGAAAAGCCGTCCATATCCATACGTCTCTATGTGGGAGCGGGCTTCCAAAAACCAACCGGAATTCTGGATGTAAGGGTAACGAACCATGGGAAAAAGCCATTGATACTTAACAAAATGGTAGTACTAAAAACGGACTTCGTAACCACAAATCTGCATATGAGAATGTATGGGCAGTTTATTCCAAATTATACCGTGGCACCATTTTCAAAAGACATGGTTCAGGTTAGCAATGTGGAATTTGAGGACTTTATGGTTAACATGAAATCCACATTCCTCTTTTATATAACCTATGACGGAGCAAGCTATATGGGGGAGGCGGATTATTATGGTGAGAAAGTTACGCTGAAAAGAGTTGGTGATATTTGAATATAAAATGAAGAAATAAATACAAGGAGGATGAAATGTATATGTAAGCAGATATTGAAGCACACAATTTTATTAGGTTCAGACAAGGGGCTTTTGGAAAATAGATAGCCGTATGTAAGGGGATATTTGATTCATGCGAATCGGATATCCCCTTTCAATTTTTAAAGATAAATAAAATTTATTGTAGTTATATTATATAATTCGCTCCGGGGAAAGCTGTTAAAACGGCTGGAAGAGAGGTTCGCATGATTAAAGAGAGATATTGCAGCACCTTATTTCTGTCATGTTTCTTGCGATTCTTCACCCAATCAATCAGGACGCCGGCCAAGGCTTCGGTGTATAAATTACATAGAAATTCCTTGAAGTCTACCGAAACAGACAGGCCCAGGTCTTTTTCCGTGCTGTCTATCAGCGTCCCCATAATACCGATAAAGTCAGCATAAAAAAACCGTTTCATTTCATCTCGTCCCATACTGTCATACGCACAGTTTAGAATATGTGCGTTGGCTTCCACATAATCAAGCACAAACAAAATAGCGTCTTTATAATCCACCAGCAAATCAAACTGCTTTACTATTTCGACAGCTTCCTGCTCCAGCATCCATTTGAGTAAGGCATAGATATCTTCAAAATGATAATAAAACGTCTTTCTATTTAAATTGCAGTCCGTGATGATTTCACTGACTGTTACTTTTTTTAGCTGCTTTTTTACCATTTGTTTTTTCAGCGAAGCGGCTAACGCTTTTTTAGTTGTCAGGGTGATTTCTTCATGTTTCATATGCAGCCTCCTTTTTTAAAAGTATATATCTGTTCGTTAAATTTTGCAATGGACAATCTCGGCCATTTGTCCGGTAAATTTGACCGTCAATCAGCCGTGTTTTGTCCGTATTTGCCCAGATAACTGCAAATTGACCGTGTTATCCGGATTTGATTCTCGCTATACTGACCCTTGTAGAGATTGAAAGGAGGATCTGATATGGAACAATTTTTTAACATTCAAATGATAGTCCCGCTGGGTCGCAGGATTGGTACATTATCATTAAAAAAAAGTGGCGAACAGGATATATACGGTACGCTCAACCTGTTTGGATACGAAACGCCGTTCAACGGAAAGCTGATGCCAGGCGGAGAAATCGCTTTCTCAGGTCAGATGATTACGCTGACGAGGACATTTCCTTATCAAGCACAAGGAAGAATTGATGGTACGAAAATAAAACTTGAAGTGGTCGGAGATAATAGCCGTTTTATTATCACCGGTGAGGAGGATGATCTATGTAACTAGTACTCCATCCGGATAGAAACCAAACTGACAGCACTGCCTATTTTGCCATCTGCCGCGTTGTCGTCAGTCAGCGGAGGAACCACTCCGCTTCCATCCTCCGCCTTGCAGACTGACAAACTATTCAGCACTGTCAGTTTGGTTTCTAACCGGATGCAGTACTAGAAAGATTATCTGCCCTCTGACAGTTTCCTGTAATTATTTAAACGGCGCTTTTTCAATCAAGATACACAGTGCCTGTAAAAACAGCGTATGCTTACGCTTTTAACAAAAGGAGAAAATATGGGATATATTGAAATGTTACACAGCTATAAACGTTATCGGATGGGAACAAATAAGATTATTGCCAACGACGATGTGAGTTTTACTATTGAAAAGGGCGAGCTAGCCATTATTTTAGGAAGTTCGGGCGCGGGAAAATCAACAGTACTGAATATTCTCGGCGGTATGGATACCAATGACGAAGGTCAAATCATCATCGACGGAAAGGATATTGCAGGATATTCACAAAACCAACTGATCACTTACCGAAGAAATGATGTGGGCTTTGTCTTTCAGTTTTATAACCTCGTTCAAAACCTGACTGCAAAGGAGAATGTAGAGCTGGCATCAGAAATCGTAAAAGATGCTCTTGATCCAGTTCAGGTATTAAAGGATGTAGGTCTTGAAAAGAGAATTGACAATTTCCCGGCACAACTTTCCGGCGGAGAACAGCAACGGGTCGCTATTGCCCGTGCGGTTGCCAAAAATCCGAAAATTCTGCTTTGCGATGAGCCAACTGGCGCGTTGGATTATCAGACCGGAAAACAAGTGCTTCAAATTTTACAGGATATGAGCCGCGTAAAAGGCGCTACGGTTATTATTGTTACCCACAATGCTGCCATCGCTCCAATCGCTGACCGTGTAATCTATATGCATGATGGCAGCGTGAAGAAAACCGAAATCAATAAGCATCCACAAAAGATTGCTGACATTGAGTGGTAGGAAACGGAGGTGAATGGTTTGAAGAAAAAAACATTATGGAAAGACATAAGGAAATGCTTTTCAAAATCAAAAGGCCGCTTCATTTCTATTGTGTGCCTTGTAGCACTAGGTTCATTTGCGCTGGTTGGCTTGCAGGTTGCCGGTCCTGATATGCGTAAGACCGGGGAGAATTATTTTAACAGGCTTCATTTGGCGGACATCAGCGTGATTGGTGATTATGGAATAGATGAGGCAAATCAAGCAGCAATCAATAAAGTGTCTGGTGCTGCTCAAATTGATTACGGTTACCTGAAAGATGTAGTGATTGCTGATTCCAATACAAGTATTCGGATATTTTCTTCCACAAGCGGAATTTCTGAATATGAAGTAGTGAACGGACGGATGCCAGAGGGTGAAAATGAAATTGCCATTGCCAGTTTTCTTGCGGAGGATTATAAGCTTGGTGATACCATTTCGTTTACAGAAAAATCGGATATCGCAGGGGATACCGTTCTGAAAAAACACGATTTGCAAATTGTCGGATTCGTAAACTCCGGCGAACTTTTGTCTATCATAAATATGGGACAGTCAACAGCGGGAACCGGCGAACTGCAAGGGTACGCTGTTGTCACACCTTCTGCTTTTGATTCCCAGGTCTATATGATCGCACGGATATCATTTGATGATACCAAGGGTGTTGATCCTTATTCGGGAGAATATACGAAATTGATTCAGGCGCACAAAGATGAGCTTGATTTAGTGCTTGCTGATCAGCCTGATATACGGCTTAATTCCATAAAAGCCGTATATCAGGAAAAGATTGATGATGCACAGGTACAGATAGACGATGCGAAGCAGGAACTTTCTGAGGCACTAACAAAACTCAGGGACGGCAAGAGTGAATTAGCTGAAGCGAATCAAAAGTACGCAGACGGTCATTCCGAATACGAAACACAAAAGGCAGATGTCCAGCAGCAGCTAAAAAATGCAGAACAAGAGCTTGCTTCTGCGTCAAAACAAATCTCAGATGGTGAATCCGAGTTTTCAGAGAAACAACAGGAGCTTTCCTATGGAGAAGTGACTTTACAGAGTGCCAGAAACACACTTGATTCAAAGTGGCCAGACTACAACGCCGCCGCATCACAGGCGGCAGGGGCTGAAGAACAGCTTGCCGCAGCCAAAACAGAGCTTGATAATGGCGAATTAGATTATACTGCTAAACAGGGCGAAATTGGAACAGCAAAGAACCAGCTCGCCGCAGCTGAAACAACTCTTGCAAATGCGAAACAAGAATACCAAATAGGCGTCAATAAATATAATACAAAAAAAGCCGAAGCGAATGCAGGATTAGCGGAAGCGAGTGCAAAATTAGCTGAAGCAGATCAAAAGTATGCAGACGGTCTTGCCGAATATGAAGCACAAAAGGCAGATGTCCAACAACAGTTAAAAAATGCAAAACAAAAACTTGCATCTGCGGCTAAACAAATTTCAGAGGGTGAATCCGAACTTGCGGAGAAACAGCAGGAGCTTTCCAAGGGAGAAGCCGATTTACAGAGCGCCAGAAACACGCTTGATTTGAAGTGGGCAGCTTACTATGCGGCGTTATCACAATCGGCAGGTACTGAAGAACAGCTTGCCGCAGCCAAAGCAGAGCTGGATAATGGCGAGTTAGAATATTCTGCAAAACAAGGCGAAATGGAAGCAGCAAAGAATCAACTTGCCGTGGCTGATACAACTCTTGCAAATGCGAAACAAGAATACCAGAAAGGCGTCAGTGAATATAACACAAAAGAAGCCGAAGCGAATGCAGGATTAGCGGAAGCGAATGCAAGATTAGTCGACGCAGGGCAAAAGTATGCAGCCGGTCTTGCAGAATACGAAGCACAAAAGACAGATGTCGAGCAGCAATTAAAAAATGCAGAAAAGGAGCTTAGTTATGCGTCAAAACAAATCACAGAGGGTGAATCGGAGTTTGCTGAGAAACAGCAGAAGCTTTCCAATGCAGAAGTGGCTTTACAGAGCGGCAGAAACACGCTTGATTCAAATTGGGCAGCCTACAACAATGCCGCATCGCAGTCGGCAGGTGCCAAAGAACAGCTAACCGCAGCCAAAACAGAGCTTGATAACGGCGAATTAGAATATTCTGCAAAACAGGGTGAAATTGAAACAGCTAAGAACCAGCTTGCCGCAGCTGAAACCACTCTTGCAAATGCGAAACAAGAATATCAAAACGGTGTCAATGAATATAACGAAAAAGAATCAGAAGCAAAATTAAAATTAAAAGAAGCAAAAAAAGAATTGAAGGATGCATCTGCACAAATTTCTGACAGCGAAAAAGAGCTTGCTGACGGTTGGACCAAATACAACGAAAAAAAGCCGGACGCTGACAAAAAAATCAGCGATGCCGAAGAAAAAGTGGCAGAGGCACAAGATACGCTGAATAAGCTGACATCACCAGTTTACGCACTGGATACCCGCCGCGAAGTACCGGGGGCGGAAGGCTATCGAATTTACAGCAGCGTGGCAAACATTATTGATGCTCTTGCCGATATATTTCCTGTTTTCTTATATTTTGTAGCGGCGTTGGTTACCTTGACGACGATGACACGGTTTGTGGATGAGGAACGAATCAACTCCGGTACACTGAAAGCGCTGGGTTACAGCAATAAGGATATTATCAAGAAGTTTACCGTCTACGGTTTTGCAGCAAGCATGACAGGTACCTTGCTTGGTATCGCTGCAGGACATTTGTTGCTGCCAGTGATTATCTATAACGCCTACGGTAAAAGCTTTACCTATCCGCAAATTGAACTGCATTTTTATCCTGCTATTTCTTTGATTGCTTTGGTGCTGGCATTCTTATGCGCTGTTATTCCGGCGTTTATTGTTGCAAAAAAAGAAATGCAGGAAAAACCGTCGGCGTTGCTCATGCCGAAGCCTCCGGAAGCAGGCTCAAAGATTCTTTTGGAGCGGATTCGTCCGATTTGGAAGAGAATGAGCTTTACCCACAAGGTTACGGCGAGAAATATCTTCCGCTATAAAAAGCGTATGCTGATGACTATTTTTGGAGTATGCGGAGCGGTTACGCTGATTTTCTCCGGTTTCAGCGTGCAGCACTCAATTTCCAGTATTAAAGACCGGCAGTTCAACGAGATTATGAAATACGATCTGATTGTTGCGCAAAACACTGGAATAAACAAAAAACAGCAAAATGAAATCAATCAACGCTTAGCAGATGACAGCGTTCACAGCCAAATTCCGATTCACTATGAAGCTGTGACAAAGATAGCAGGCAAAAACGATGACAAACAGGAAATCAAGCTTATCGTATCAGAGGATACAGAAGAACTGACACAGTATATTACACTTGTTAATCGTTCCTCTGGCAAGAAAATGGAACTGGCTGATGATGGATGCGTTATCTCGGAAAGACTGGCAAAATTGTTGAATGCAGGCACAGGCGACACCTTTGAGATTACCGACTCAGAAGGGAATCCTCGGGAGCTTACTATTTCCGGTGTTACGGAAATGTACACAGGGCATTTTATCTTTATGGACAGTGCCTACTATAGAACCGCCTTTTCTGAGGAGTATCATGCCAATGCCAATTTGATTACGCTGAGTGACCGGTCTGTGGACAACGCAAATGAGCAGGCAAGCCGGTTTATGGAGCTCGACGGGGTAAAAGGTGTTGTGCAGAATACGACACTGACCAACCAAATAGATACCATCGTTCGTTCCCTGAATAAAATCATGCAAATATTGATTATCGTTGCTATGCTGTTGGCTGTCGTCATCCTTTACAATTTGACAAACATCAATGTGTCGGAGCGAATCAGAGAACTCTCGACTATTAAAGTGTTAGGCTTTTACAACAAAGAGGTGACTCTATATATCTATCGGGAAACGATTATTCTGACTCTGCTCGGAATACTGGCAGGCTTTGGGGTTGGTGATGCACTCTATCGTTATATCATAGCTATCGTGCCGCCAGACGACGTCATGTTTAATCCGGCACTGGGACTAAAAGCGTTTTTAATTCCCGTCATAGTCGTATCGGTTATTACTCTGCTGCTCGGTATCATGATAAACCGCAGGCTGAAAAATGTGGATATGCTGGAAGCGTTAAAATCTGTGGAATAGAAGCAAAAATAATAGAAAAGAGCAGCCTTGCAGGCAATGTCATTTAGTTAGTAAAATAGACATTGAATCGGCATTTATGGAATAGCATTACAGGAATATTATCTGTAGTGCTATTCTATTTTTAGGTAACACAAATAAACAGGTTTTATACAAGTATTATTGTCATTTATAACGCTTATATCATTATAACCGAAGCCTCTTCTGCTTCCTCCATACGCTGGGGGACACGCCGGTACGTTTTTTAAATGCTCTGAGAAAATTCAGGTCATTTTCATATCCAACCTGGGCTGATATCTGATAAACAGGCAGATCTGAATTAATAAGTAATTCCATGGCTTTATTAATGCGGTGCTGGGTAAGGTATTCCTGAAGAGAGGTATGCAGGATGTTTTTGAATAACCTGGTCAGGTGGCTTCTGGTGATATTGCAATAGCTCGAAATTTCATCCAGCGACCGAATGTTGGGATATTGGTTACTGATATAGCGGGTCGCTTCCGAAATGTACAGGTTTGCAATACTGATATCGGCAGAAGAATGCACCTCCGGAACCGCACTGTTTTCTAGTAAAGCATGAAAAAAAAGATGAAAGTGTCCGATGATAAATGCCTTGGATGCATTTGGCTTTTTTATAATTGCAAGCAGGTGTTCACGTAACCGTGTGGTTGTTTGAATCGTATAATCTTTTGGACGATATATGGTATTATTCTGGATCAGACCGCAGGAACGCAGATAAGAAGGTGCACTTAATCCCGTAAATACAACCCAGATATAATGCCATGGATCTTTTTCATCAGCATAATACATGTGCCGGGTATGAGGCTCCAGTAAAAATCCTTCACCGGCTTTGATTTCAATGGTATTGGAAAGCGCTGAACTAGTATCATTGGAGGTCGAGTAACACATATATCCTTTTCCTGAAATGATGTAATGAAAAATATATTCGTTTCTGATATATGGACCGAAAGAATACAGCGGCGCACATTGCTGCTTTCCTATTTCTAAAAGTGCCAGATCCTGGCAGGTATTAAAATTAAAGATGTAAACTTCCATTGGATTTTCCATAGAACCTCCATTTTCCTGTGTCTGAAAAATTACATGCCAAATGATTCTTATTTGTTTTCTCTACTCAATCATAGCAGAAAACAAAAGAATTGAAACTATCATAATCGAACATTTTTGTACAAAATACAACGAAGAATATAATAAAAGTATATATTGTATTCTTTAATGATATTTTATATAAAATAACCAAATGATATAATTATATTTAACATAAGGAGTGCAATAAGCACAAATACAGAACGGAAAAATATAAAAATAATAGTAAAATGGAGGGAAAAGGATGAAAAGTAATAAAAGAATTTGGGCAATTGGTATGTCTGTTTGTATGGCGGCAACAGCTGCTGTGGGATGTGGAACAGGGAAGGACGGCAATAGTGGTACGGATCAGACTGCTAATGCACAGCTAGATCAAGATTCAGAAAACAATTCAGCCGGTGAAAATACTTCCGGTGAGAAAGTAAAGCTTACAATGCTTGGCTGGGAAATCTATCAGCAGGCAGGAATGGAAGCATTGGCTAAAGCGTACCATGAGAAAAATCCAAACGTCACTATTGATGTCCAGATCTCTACCTGGAGTGAATACTGGACAAAGCTGGAGGCGATGGCGAACAGTAATTCCCTGCCGGATATCTTCTGGATGCATACAAATGAATTTAGTAAATATGCCGAGGCGGGCATACTGGCTGATTTATCTGATTTATATTCCGATGTAGATGAAAACTATTATGCAAATAATTTCCCGGATAACCTGGTTAATAATTTTACATATGAAGATAAAGTTTTTGGTGTGCCTAAGGATGTGGATACGGTAGCGCTGGTATATAATAAAGACCTTTTTGATGAAGCGGGCGTTGCTTATCCGGATGATACCTGGACCTGGGATACCCTTGTAGAAGCATCCGAAACCATAAAAGAGAAAACCGGAAAGTTTGGTATGATGGCTGACCACAATGAGCAGGAAGGCTGGTTAAATACAATTTATCAGGCTGGCGGATTCTATTTAAATGAAGATAAAACAAAGGCAGGGTTTGAAGATCCGGCAACACAAAAAGGCTTAAAAGAATATATGGATTGGCAGATGGCATATGATTTCTCGCCGAATCAGTCGGCATTCTCCGACCTGGGTAAAGCAGAAAGATTTTTTGCCGGAGAAGGTGCCATGATGTACTTTGGCAGCTGGGGAATCAATAATATCTATATCAATTATCCCGACCTGAACTGGGATGTTGCAGTTCTTCCCAAATGCCCCGATCCTGCAAAAGGAGATGGAAGGGCCAGCATATCCAATGGTCTTGCTTATACCACGGCAGCAGATAACCCCAATCTGGATGTGGTAAAGGATGTATTAAAATTTCTCGGCACGAAAGAAGCAGCAGTGATTCATGGAGAAAATGGAGCTGCAATTCCTGCATTCAATGATACCGGAGATTCCTGGGCAAATAACTATGAAGGAAAAAACGTGAAGGCATTTGTCGATCAGCTGGAATACAGTGTGCAGTTTCCGTATTCCAAAACAAAATCCACATGGTTTCCGGAAGTGGAAGCAACATTGCTGGAAGTATACAGCGGCAATATGAGTTTTGAGGATGGCTGTGCCCAATGTCAGCAGCAGGTGGATGAGAGTCTGGCTGCAGAAAATTAAATATGAGCGAGGTGGTCGGAGTGGATAAGAAGCAAAATGTAAAAAAGAAATACAGTAAAGGTGCTTTAACCGCATTTTTTATGGCACTTCCAACTGTGATCGGGTTAATTATCTTAAATATTTATCCGCTGTTAAGAACGGTTTATATGAGCTTTTTTAAATCGGGTTCCTTTGGTAAATGGACATTTGTAGGAATGGATAATTATGTGAAGATGGTTCAGAGCGGAAGCTTCTGGACCATCACCAGAAACACACTGGTATTTATGATCCTGACAGTTCCGGTTACCGTTATAATCGGTTTGGGAATTGCTGTTTTACTGGATCAGAAAATAAAAGGAAAAACAGTCTTTCGTGCTATTTATTTTCTGCCCATGGTAGTGGCTCCAGCTGCGGTGGCTATGGTCTGGAAATGGCTTTTCAACTCAGAGTTTGGGATTATTAATCTTATATTAGATGCATTGCATCTGCCCGGAAATATTAACTGGATTGCAAATCCCCGGACGGCGCTGCTGACCTGTGCAATCGTTACGATCTGGAGCAGTGTCGGTTATGATGCCATTTTACTCCTTTCCGGTCTGCAGAGTATTTCAAGATCCTATTATGAAGCGGCGCTGATCGATGGGGCAACTTCTTTTCAGCAATTCAGGAAGATTACAATACCGCTGGTTTCACCGACTCTGTTCTTTGTATTGATGATGAGGGTCATGGCATCCCTGAAAGTATTCGATATCATATATATGATGATTGAAAAGACGAATCCTGCGATACGTAATGCTGAGACGATTCTTTATAGCTTTTATCAGGAGACATTTGTGAAAAACAATAAGGGATACGGGGCAGCGCTGGTGGTCTGGTGTGTGGTTTTAATAGCGGTTATCACCATTATTCAATTTGTTGGACAGAAAAAGTGGGTGACTTATGATGTATAAAATCTTGGGCTGCAGGAGCATTTTCAAGACACGCTCTGGAATAAGGAGGAAAAACAATTATGTCTGATAATTCAAAAAGGAAATGGAAAAAGGGACATTTACTGATATATCTGGTACTGCTCACTGGAAGTGTGGTGATGATATTCCCGTTTCTATGGATGATATTGACCAGTTTTAAAACGGTTCCGGAGACGACTTTGATACCGCCGTCATTTTTTCCTGATTCGTTTAAAAATCTTGTGGCCTATGACCAGGTTACAAACAGCCTGCCATTTTTAAAATTGTATTACAATACTCTGATGATGATTGGAATCCGCGTACTCTGCGCTATTATTTTTTCATCTATGACAGCCTATGCATTTGCAAAAGTAAATTTCCCCCTCAAGAAAATATTTTTTGCGATTGTGGTTTCCCAGTTAATGTTTCCGGCACAGGTATTTATTTTGCCTCAGTATGAGATGATTTCAGCCTTGGGTAAAACGGACTCCATCTTTGCCCTGGTATTCCCGGGTCTGGTCAGTGCGTTTGGGACATTCTTTTTAAGGCAGAGCTACATGGGCATACCGGATGATTTGATCGAAGCGGCATGTATTGATGGCTGCGGTCAATTTCGGACGTTTGCAAGTATTGCATTTCCATTGACGAAAACGGCAATTGCCGCACTGTCTGTATTTACGGCGCTCTTTGCATACGCAGATCTTATGTGGCCGCTGATTGTAAATACGAAGCTGGATATGCTCACATTATCATCCGGATTATCCACGCTGAGAGGACAGTTTTCAGTCAATTATCCAAATCTTATGGCGGGTTCTGTACTGGCTATGATACCGATGATCGTAATCTATTTAATTTTCCAGAAGCAGTTTGTAGAAGGAATTGCACTAACTGGTACGAAAGCTTAGAGCGTGTTTGCGATATACTTGCAGATTGGTGCAGGTTTGCCTGCACACCGTAAACTGGGTTAAAAATGAAAGGACAAAAATATGGACAATAATATGAACAAAAATTTAAATGCATTAAATCCGCCAATGGGATGGAACAGCTGGGATTGTTATGGGGCTTCTGTAACAGAGGCGGAACTATTAAGGAATGCGGATTACATGGAAAAACATCTGAAACCATTTGGATGGGAATATGTGGTGTGTGACATACAGTGGTATGAACCGGGAGCAGATTCCACCAGATATCACAATTTTGCAGATTTATGTATGGATGAGTTTGGACGTTTAGTCCCTGCGGTCAATCGTTTTCCGTCTGCGGATCATGGCAGAGGATTCTCTGGGATAGCTGAATATATTCATAATAAAGGATTGAAATTTGGCATCCATATTCTGCGGGGAATTCCGCGACAGGCTGTTTATGAGAAGAAACCCATAAAAGGAACCAACGTGACAGCTAGAGAGATCGCCCACTCCTTTTCCATTTGTTCCTGGAATACGGATATGTATGGGGTAGATCCTGCGGCACCGGGAGCCCAGGCTTATTATGATTCTATTTTTGAGCTGTATGCTTCCTGGGGCGTAGATTTTGTCAAAGTAGATGATATCGGCGTAACTTATGGGCGGCCGGATAACTGGTACTCTGCGAAAGAAGAAATTGAACTGATTTACAGAGCTATTCAGCACTGCGGCAGGCCGATGGTTTTAAGCTTATCACCGGGACCTGCCATCGTGGAGCAGGCGGGACATCTCTGCAAATATGCAAATATGTGGCGTATTACCAATGATCTCTGGGACAGGTGGGAGGATATTCTGGAAATGTTCACGAGATGCAGAAACTGGAGCCCCTATGTTACCGACGGATGTTTTCCGGACTGCGATATGCTGCCCCTGGGACATTTATCAATCAGGGGGTGCGAACTTGGACTGGGAGAACGGCAGACCAGACTTACACGTCCGGAGCAGAGAACAATGATGACCCTGTGGTCCATTTTCCGGTCCCCATTGATGCTTGGCTGTGAATTAACGGACCTGGATGAATGGACCTACAATCTGATTACGAACGAAGAAGTACTGTCGCTGCTTAAAAAAAGCAGAAATGCCCGTGAAATAATGAATATGAGGGATGTTATCTTATGGCAGTCAGAAGATGAAGAGGGCAATACGTATCTGGCGGTATTTAACCTTGCAAACTGGCCTCTTGAATTTGAGATTTCCCCGGATAAGCTGGAACTTGCCGGCAATGTGTCCATCCGCAATTTATGGGAGCGGAAAGACGAAATATGCAATGGAAGCATCCGGACTTATATCGAAGCGCATGGAGCGCAGTTGTATAAGCTGAGTTGACGGAGGCAATTCTAAAACATCTTCTAATATTGTAGCGAACACTTTATATGTGGTCTGCTATTATGCATTATATTTGGGTATTGCTGATTAAGGACGCTTTGTAGATGTAGGTAATGTACGGAAAGATGGGCGTGGGAAACTGGTATGGGATCCGTCAGCTGGCCGCAGAACTGGTATTTTCTAACCTTTCCGAAGCGCTTTTTGGCGGCACGCGGGCATTCACCGAGAAATCCTGATGCATTTCTCGGTTCA
>UQGG01000026.1 GCA_900540475.1 uncultured Robinsoniella sp.
CGCTTTTAAGCTTTGTCGATCCTGAATTCAGATAAATATTCTTCGTGTCAATTGCGAACCCTTTTTGATTTGTCCCGGTATCACGCATATCCAGGACACAGGCATTCTCCTCGCCGGTATCTCTGGTCTTGAATTTAATGTCAACGGTAAGACCATTTGGAACATCATCTGCAAATGGACGCAGGTCTATTTCCACATAGCTGTTTCCATTGCATTTCAAAGCACCGTCTATCCATCCATTGCTGCCATAGTTAAAGTTGACAAGGTTGGCTTTAACACCGTTACCGGATTTATCCGGCCACTCTGTTTTATTGATATCCTGGTTCGTCCTTCCATCTGCATCAAACCAGGCTATCAAAGATGCATCCTGTACAGGCTTCAACGGGGTATAACTGGATGCCTCCACCCTAAGCCGTTTTTCTACAAAGGCAGTCTTTGCTCCGTCTTTAGTCGCCACATTGATTCGAAGGACATGGTCACCCACCTCTAGATCTCTTGTGCTCCAGACATTATTTCCCGCGTTAATTTCCAGTGTCTTCACCGCTGTTCCATCAACCAGATACTGCGCGTCAAATTTACTGGTGCCTTTTAAACTTACCCGGTAAGGAATTTCAACCAGGTCACGGTATTTTACACTGTCCGTATTATAATCGCAGATAATCGTCAGGGTGTCAGCGTCTTCGATTACAATGTTATAGCTTAATAGATTACTTTTATACACTCCGGATTCCGCTTGCATAGTTACTTTGTGCGCCCCCGGGGGCAATGATGGCAGTTGAATGACATTATATCCATTCTGACCGGATAACCTTGTCTGGCTGCTGTCTATGGTCTGGATCAGATAAATCGGTTCCAGACTGATGGTGTCAATCGTAACAGGAATCTTTATTACACTCTTAATGGTAAAGTCCTCGGAATCATCAAAAGAAGAGATGAGATCCAAGCCTCCAATACGTACTGTAAATGATAGTTTATCCGTTGTCAGTGCGCCTCGATCCGTAACATACATTAAAATGGTATGGGATCCTTTTAAAAGATCTGTTACAACCGCCCGGTTAATCCCCTGCTGTACTTCTGCAGTCTGCACCTCTACGTTATCCACCATCAGATGCAGAATGCCGTAACCCTCATTCGGGCTGCTCCACCGGTAACGGATTTCTATTTCTTCCCCTACCGCAAAGCTTCCTCCGGTAAAGGTGCTGGACATGATTGGAATGGTAGAGCCCCCGCCTCCACCTCCGCCACCGCTGGCCAGTTCCTCAATTGCCTGGGCGACTTTAAGGGGTGTCATAAGTTTATTATCGTCTATCCCCGCCCTGGCTTCTGCTTCTGTCGCAATCGGATACTTCGCAGCGCCGTTCTTGATCTCATCAATATCAGTCTTCACGGATTCCAATTCAACTGAAATATTTTCCCGGACATTTGTTTCCACCTCTTTGATATCTTCTTTTACCTGATTGATCTGGGTGGTAATATTCTGGTCAATATCGGTCTTGATCTGCTGGATATTTGTATGGATTGTCTGAACAGTATCCGTAACCTCGTCCCGGAATTGTCCAAGTTCGTTGGCATTTTCGGTAATGCTTTGATGAATGCCGTTTACGATTCCAGACACTTCCTGTTTGTATTCGATTAAAGCACTGGAAATTCCTGCAATTTCTATATTTATGTTATCTATAATCCGCTGTATCTCATCCCGGTAAGCGGTTTCTTCCAGGGATATCTTTTGCAAATCTTCCAACGATGCAAGATCTTTTGTTTTCCCTCCGCCATAACAGATGATTATCGTGCCATCTGTGGCGATGGCGTATTCTCCTGGAAGCAGGCTACTGCGAACCAGGTCCTTGATGTCTCCCCTTCTATTTCGTATTGCCATGTATTCACATCCTCTCTAATAACTTATCAAGTTTTTCCTCGATCCTATCAAGTCTTTCCTCGATCCTATCAAGTCTTTCCTCGTTTCTGTTAATACGCTCAGAATGGCTATTTACCGCAGAAACAAGTGGCGGAATAATCTCTATATAAGAAACACCCTTGTATCCTTCCCTGCCTTCTGAAACTATGCCGTATTCGTCCCCGAATACTTCCTGGACATTATCCGCATTTAAACCCATGTGAAGTTTCTTATCGTCCCCATCTTTCCAGCGGAAGATTATAGTTTCGAGCTTTTTGAGGATATTTTCTGCATCTGAAATCTGGGATTCTATATTTTTTAATCTTGGATCAGAGTTATTAGCAAGCCCATTGGTAGTAATTTTACCGCTAACATATAGATCGTTAAAAATGGTAAATGGGTAAAAAAATGTTGCATCGCAGTAACAATACATGTACCTTGCTACCAAATCTACATTAAAAACAGTATCTAATTCTATTCCTGCTCCTCTATCTATGTACATGTAAAGTCCATTTGAATTATACATTGCTCCGCGTTTATTAGCATAATCAATACACCTTAAACCATAAGAACCCCTAACTCCCGGTTCTTCTGGGACACGTCCAGAAACGGTAATTCCAGCATCACCTAAGGAAAGCTCTGTTTTTTTACCTTTAGAATACGAACGCAATAATCCATCATTATCTATTTCAAATGTTCCCGCTGCGTTTTTGAATGTAGAACCGGTTATAGTAACTCCTTCTATTTCTATACCTTTTATCTTGCCAGCATTTATCCAATCAGCATTGATTCCAATCGCCGTCAACACTGTTGCTAAAACATTCCCCTCTTTATCATGTCCGTATGGCCAGGTTACGCCGCCGTCTGTAGACACCGCAAATGCATCAATCGTCTGCTTCCATATTATTTTACTGTCTTTCAATTCCGGTTTATCATGCATGTAGCGGATCATGGACCCGTCTGCTTCATCCACTGTGGTGGTTTCGTACATCCCGACTGCATTTGCCATCAAGCTTCCTAATTGCTGTGCTGCTAAATCATATTGGGATAATTGTTTCTGCGTGTTCTTGCGTGCTTCCACTACTGCTTTAGTCATTTCACTATACCGTTGTGAGGAATTTCTTGCAGGTGTTTCTGCATCACAGGAAAAGCTTTCATACCCGCCCATTGTATAGGTCAAATTCGTAATATAGCAGTAATATGAATTGTTTTTGCGATCAGTAACAACTGCACAATCCCCAGCTTCTATCGAGGGATCAGACAGCGCCGAAATATTCATGGGGCGAAATCTCATCCCCCTGATCTTAGATCCAAGATAATTTGCCACATTTGATGCCATTCCGCATTCAATCAAAGGATTGTTTTCTATTTTAAGCACATAACCTGCATCCCCATTCAATACAGTTTCCCCGGTAACTTCCTCACCTTTACTGTTCTTTCCATCAGCTGCCGTAACACTTATTCCGGTTATTACTACATCATCTGTGGAAATATTAATCGAAGACAAACTATAAATATGATGGTATGGCAGCTTATCTGTGAATTCACCTCCATAGACAGAATCACCGGAGCTGTAATTTGTAAAATTACCTCCATCTATATTTGCGCCGGAACTGTAATCAGTCAAATTCCCGCCATCCAGGTCATCCAACGCTGGAAACGCAGTCGTATCATACCATTTTAATTCCAATCGCCCATCAACATTGCACCTGGCGTAACACCCGGCAATCTGGGCGCAGTAAGATAATATCTCCCGGTATGTAATCGGTTCATTCGCTTCAAATGGGGATTTACTTACCCTATAGGTGTAATTATCAAACTGGTTCGTATTAAGTATCACCCCGCATTTACTACAGCAATAATTTACAATTGTCTGCAGGCTTGCCGGAAAACTTAACTTACCGTCATACTGCTTATCGAATTTAGCCATGTTATCCAGGCATTCCAGGGTGATAATACTTTGTGTGGATGTTGGATCATCTGCGTTGAATACGCCTTTTTTAAGCCATTCTACGCGGTCTGCAAGCTGTAATCCGACAAATACCGTGGCTACTGCGTCTGTAAAATCATAGGTGCTGTATTCGTCTTGCATGTTGTTTAAACTCATATTGAGTTTATTGATAATCGTGGAACCTATATCAAAATTACCAGAACTGGATACTCCGTCATATATTCTAGTAGTTCCAGACATGAAATCTTTTCCTTCTAATGATATCGTTTTTTTGTTTGCTAATGTAATATTTGCTTTAATTAGCGTTTTTGTATTAATTCTTATTGCATTCTTATATTCGCTACTGGTATTTATCATAATTTACCTCTCAATCAAATTGAATGAAACTGATTCATACCGTTTATTGTTAATTGTCCATATCTTTACAGGAGAACTCCTATCACCTACATAAAACTCCCTTATTTCTTCCACTCCTGACATGGAGTCTGGATATCTAACAAAAACATATTCCGGATTAAATGCTTGTAAAATAGTTGACGTTTCTTCTCTGGATGGACCCAACCAAGACAACTGTATCTTTCTCTTTTGACTAGTACGATTTTTATACATAGTGTCATTTGAATCTTGTACACGTCCAGAATCTGCTGCTGAATTATCCTGTAAACCCCATATAAAAGTATTTGGAGCCTTAACATCGATTATATTAGTGGGCGTTGCCCCAACACCTAACATTGACATTTGTCTATCACCGTCCTAGTATTTAATATATTTTCGCACAATAAAAGCGCCTATCAAATATTAGGCGCTTACTACTTATTAATAATAGATTTAAATTTTCCATCGTTTACCGCAATTTAAACAAACGGCAAATCCCTTTTTACTACTTAACCCACCTAGAATCGCTCCGGGAGCTCCGGCAATAACATCGCCAATCAATGTTCGACCAATACTTAATTTTTTTGTGTCATATGATATGCTAGAAGAACCACACTTAGGGCATTTGACGTAATCATTATTGGAATTGTTCGAACGATCTCTCTTCACTGTCTTCATTGTTTTTTCTCTTGCTTTTTTATCTTCTTTTCTTTCTTTAGATATTCTCCAATTGTTAACAAATGCATTGTTTTCTTCAATTTTCTTCTGCATTTTTGCATTTGTTCCTCTAAATGTTCCATATTTATACTTACAATATACACATTGATCGATTCCAATCGGTAAAGGTCTCCCGCATTTATAACAATTAAATAATTCTTCTTGATCTTCCTTTGCTAACAACCTAGGCTTAACTTCACATTCATCGTTATCATATTCATATCCGCAAAATATACAACATTGTGTATTGGATTCATTTTCATGTCCACATTCAGGACATACTATATTCCAATTACCTGATTTTTGATTATTGCTTTGAAATTCTGTTGCAGGACATCCGCATCCGGGACAACACAAAGCCTTTTCGCTAATCTGGCGTCCACATTCGGGACAAGCAATTAATGACATGAAAATGCCCTCCTTTTATTTATATATTAACTTATTATACCAAATTAGTAATAGTACGTAAATATATTTAAATAAAATTCGGTAATATTACCCCTCTTCTCTTTAAAGATAAATTTCCTTTATATGTGGCACGCGCAATTTCTTCACTTCCAATATATACAGGTATTTCAATTGATGAATCAGATTCTTCATTAGTACTTGATCTTGACGCCAATAAAACATTAACCAACGCATTGGTTACACCTCTTTCAATACCTTCTACAATTTGATCATTATTAGCTACTGCACTACGGCCACCCATTGTACCAACCATTTCAGGACCTGATTCTCTTGCCATAAAAAGTTCCCCAGCAGATGGAAATCCACCATTTGCATACCAATCTATTTTAAAAGACGGAACTGAAAATTGAAGATCTCCAATGCTAAAGTCATTCCAATCCCAATTTAAATGTGGCGTAGGAATATCGAGTCCTGAAAAAGTACTTTTAATATTTCCTGCACTTGTAGCTGCCGAACTTTCCATATTTCCCAATGAAGTATCTAAAGATGAAGTTGTGTCTTTTACCATTTTATCTATGCCAGATTTCGCAGTATCCCATTTATTATTTACTCCATCGGTGTATCCATTAACGGTATTCTCTCCAAGACTCTCAGTAGATGTTTTGACTTTATTCTTACTGTCATCAATACCTTTTGCATACCCTTCACCAGTAACCTTGCCTAAAATTTCTGACTTCTGTGCAGACGATACCCCTAGTGAATCCAATGTCTCAGATAAAGTTTTTTTGAAATCTTCTGTTGAAACTCCTGTTTCTTCCAGTTCATCTTGCACGAATACCAAAGCATCTGTAAAAGGCACACTTTTCAACTGTGCCTGGGTCAGCATACTGTACAAATAATCTAATTCTTTACTACTTATTTCCCCTTTATCTTTAATCGCTACCAAAGAAGAAAGCAAGGCCATATAACTAGTATCTTCAGACGTTTTTTCAACCTTATCTATCGATTGTTCTAATAATCCCATGAGTCCAGCTGAATATAATGCATTTTCACCAATCTTTTTTAACCATCCAAAAAAACTAGTTGATCCAGCGGCCGCGCCACCTGCAGCCCCTGCGGCTGTTCCACCTGCAGCTGCTCCACCTAATCCACCTCCACTTAAGCCTAATATATTCTTTAAGCCATTGAATAAAGTACTTATACTTGTAAGCAACGTTTGAGAAATTTTTATAGTTAAAATAGCCGCTGAAACATATCCTATTGATTTCCCGACATTTTCCAGAAAACCAGGGTCGAATTTTTTAAGAGCTCCGGCTAATTTGCTAATTACATCAGCAATACCGTTAATTAATGGGGCTCCTATATCATTTAGGAGAATATCAAAAGCATCTAAAAAACCATCAGCAAAACCTTTAACAAATGGTGAAAAAGCTTCAAATAAGCTTCCTATTGACTTTACTAATTTCTCCCAATCAATATTAGCAATAAATTCAGAAATTATATCCTTTATCTGCTTCAGTTTGGACCACAGCCACTCCCAATCAACATCTATAACTCCAAATTTATCAAGTGCTACAACTATTCCGCCAATCCCTAATGCCATTGCAGCATACGGATGTTTTGCTAGCAGTGAAAATCCACTTCCAATAGCACCTTTTTCTCCAAATATGGAACCGAACCAAGTCAAACCTTTGAACCCCATTAATGAGGTTAGCAAAATTCCTAACGAATATCCTATTTTTTCTGCTGTATCAGGATTAATCCTTTTTAATGCATCTGCTAAGTTATTTAATCCTCCCGGCACTATCTTATTGATAAAATCGGCCCCTACATTAAACAAATCTTTGAAAAAATCTACCAAACCTTGTCCGACCGAAATAGTAAATGGTGCCAATGCTTTCCACAAATTAGACAATGCTTCATTGATTTCTTTCCATTTTATTTTATTGCCAAATTCAGTTAACGCATCTACTAATTGAGGTATTCCTTCACCCATGGTCCAAACTGCAACAGGCTTTAAAAACTTTTCATAAAAGTCCATAAGACCATTCCATACAAATTGAGTTGGTTTTTGTAACATAGTAAAAAAATCTGATAATGATTGATTTAATCTATTCCAATTAATTGCATTTAATAAATCGTTTGTAATTTTAAAAAATCTAGGCAAACCAGAATCTGATCCAAGCATCCACATGCCTATTGGTTTAAGCAAATTATTCCACAGATCATCCAGCGCTTTAGTCGAAAAATCACCTAATTTTTTTAACCCTTGATCGTATAATTTCTTTAAGGCCTTTCTTGTCGGTTCGGCTATTTTCCATATTCGTTCAAAAGATTTACAAATATTATCGGCATATTTTTGAGCTAAATTCTCTGAATTCTTCAGGGCTTTTTCCCATACAGATTCATAGTTTGCTAATGCTGCAGCTATTTCATCGGATAAATCAATTATAGAACCTTTTCCTGTATCCTTATCCTTGTCAGCCGAATTGATGTCATCTGAATTATCAGTTGCCACATTAAGCTCGTCATAACCATGAATTGTTTTTTTCAGCTTTTTAGCCTTCTTGTCGGCCTCTTCTAAAGCATCTGCTGCATCATCAGCATCATCTGAAACATCACCAATACTTCCGTCATCAGTATTTGAATATCCACCACTGATCCCATCCATAATTTTAGAAAAATCTATACCCATTAACCCGCCAAGCCATGAAAGCAATCGTTGCACGGCTATTGCCATACCATTAATGAATGGAAGTACTTTTTGTACTACTGGCATAAGTAAATTTCCAATCATTCTAGCGACATTTGCTAACTGCTGTTTCAAAATTCGATACTGATTCGCTACCGAGTTAATTGTATTGGCCTGATCACCCCAGGCAACTTTAGACTGATCTAAAATTGCAATCAAACGTAATTGCATTTTTTCTGATTGAGTCATATTCTTTACATATTTGTCAATTCCAAGACTCGCAGCATACGTTTGCAGAGTTGCATTAGTTATATCAATACCATATTTATATAATGCCCTAGATTGCCCTATTAGACCGGATTGAAGGTTTTCCATAACATTAGATAGATCAATATTCTTTAAAGAGGACAAGTCAGCTGAGAGCATTGTAAGTGCCTTACTCGTGTTGATACTATTTTCACCCATAAGTCCTACGGAATTAGTAACTGCCGATACACTGGCTTCAAAATTCATTACTGCTTCTGGATCCAACCCTAAATTTTGACCTGTTGACATAGAAAGAACGCCATCATCTCCAACCATAAATCCAGTCATTTTGGTTGTAAGCTGATTCATTCTTTCGGTAAATGACTTTTGATATGCCTCAGCACTATCATACCCAAACCTTTTGTATTGATCAGAAAATTCAGCTCCCATTTTATCCATGATTACATTGAAATAGTTATAAGTCTCAATGTAATCCATTGAAGTCTCAATAGATGATCCTAGCTTTTTTATCCCTCTAATTAGCAAGTAACATTTTGCGTATGCCATTGTAAATGTATTAGCAAGATTACGTCCTGATACTTTTGCATTGTTTGATTTTTCTGAAAAAGTATGCAGACTTGATGATAAACTTTTTATTCCAATACTGCTTTTATGAGCACTGCTTCCTACGCTACTAATAGCACCAGCGGCAGATTTTGTTCTAGTTCCCTGAGTAACCAAATTCGATAATGCATTTGTCATTTGTATTGTATTTTTAGATACATGAGGCATTTTTGAGAGAATCAGAAACAAACTATTTAATTCAGATCCCAGTTTTGGTATCGCTGTAATAGCAGTTTGTATACTCTTTTTTCCAAATGCACCAATAGCGCTGGACAAAGCCAGTAATTGCGTTGTTGCCTCTTGATTAAGCGATATACCGTTTATCGACAATAGAAATGTTCTTATAGATTGTGCAAATGTAGGCATTGTCGAAACTGCGGTTTGTACCCCTTTTCCCCCAATCTTTGACAAACTGTTTATACTATTAGTAATATTGGTTATATTTCCAGTAGGAACACCTGAAAGTCCTGAAAGTCCTGCAGAAAATGATTTCAGAGCATATCCTACATTAAACATATTACCCGAGTTGATTCCACTTAATTTGCTTAAATTAGAAACAATCCTGTTTATATCGGTGGACTTAACTGTTGACATAGTTTTAGCTGAAGCCGAAATTCTGTTCATTCCTTCAGAAAACTGACGCATTCCATTACCATTAATACCAGATAAAGCGCCAGATACACTATCAAGTTTTTTAATCAAAATATCCAGTTGTTGACTAGCTTTATTTGCACTAGCTTCAACTTTGACTTCTAATCTATCCACTTCTGCTCCCACGTTATGCCACCACACTTTCTCCTGATGACACTCATAGGCGTTCAAATTATCACCGAGCCATATCAGGCCCCGTTATCATATTTCCGATTATGATCTTCTATCCACAATAAAAATTTCTCTTCCCCAGACAATTCGTCATTAAAATCCTCCTGTTTTCCAAATGGTTTTTTAGGATATTTACATTTCTTTCCATTAAATACTGAACCAATTGCTAACAAATTATATTGCCCCTGAATCCATGCTAACTGATTTTTTTGATCTAATTGTTTTTGATATGCTATCTTAAATGGTTTCAGTTTCGTTGGATTTAAATGCCAAAACAATTCATATGGAACACCATAAACCAAAGCCCACGGAAGGAATTCATCTACTATTAATTGGCTGAAGGATTTGCCTTCTTCACACGATCCCTGGGAGTTTTGATCTGTTTTTTCTGTACTGGCTGATTCATCTGCTCCATAAACCGAGTTAGACCGATTCGTTTGAAAAAACCCTCCGCTTCCATCTCCTCCTTAATCGCTTCGAACATGCCAAAGTCAGTTGCCTTTTCATCGTCAGGATTTTCTTTACAGAACTGTTTATAAAGAGCCCTTGCATCTGACGATGACTGTACTTCATTCGAATGATTTTCAAGCAGTCCCGCATAAAACAAATAAAGTACCCTCTCAGGAAGATCGGCCATGCTTTCAATCATTTTATCAATGGTGGCGATCTTGGACATCGTTTCACTATTTTCCAACTCGTTTAAAGCTGTTCCTTTCATCATGTATGCTCCACTAAAATAGTTCCAACATATATCAACGCATTTTTTATCATGCGCAGCCTCAAAATTGTATTCCAGTTTGTAAATTTTATTGTTAATACTGATATTCATAAAATATCCTCCTTAGGTTTTAAAATAAAATAGGTATCGCAATTAAACGATACCTACGAATTTTTATGATACACTTGCCTCAACCTCTATTTTTGTAGACGGAAATACTGAGATAGTCATTTGAATAGCGGCATTTCCTTCTCCTTCATTAATATAAACTGAATGCTGTCCTTGCCAAGTAGCTACACCGGCCGCTCCATTTTTTCCTAACTTTATTCTGTAGTGTCCTACAGAACCTTCTTTGGCTTTTACTGCTTTATAAGTTTCTATAGTATAATTTGCACTAAATTCCATCGCATCAACGCTCTGGACGCCTGGAATAAATGCCTGCTGCTCATCTTCGAGATCAGTCACTTCAATCTGTTCGGGTGCACCACCCAATGCCGGAAATGATTGGATAGGACATAACTTAGTCCATGCAACTCCATCTGCGCTATGTTCTAAAATAGTACCAATAGTACTTACTGCTTTTACTTTCGCTGCTTCTCCTGCCATTATGAAGCCTCCTTAAATTCATTAATGGCACTCATTGGCGCTCAAAAATTATATAGAAATATCAATTATCAATGCTTTTTAATCTAAATTTCATCATCGTTGCAAACCAGTCTTTGAAATCTAGCCACAACCCTCTTAATCTTTGTATCTGCCGCATTCGTAACTTCCTGCGGGCCAAATTTTCTTTGATACCCCATACTTCGCATTTCATCATTTGCTAACGACATTATTTTTTTTGCTTCTGTAACGGATGTCTTCGAATATGTTTCTAACTTTATTACTGATATTACTGCATTTTCGTTATTTTCAAGATCTTCTGACGTACTGGAATTGTCTTCCTGACATACATATAGATACGGAAAAGCCTGGGGAGCATCCGAGTTTGTCGTTCCGGTATTGCTACATAGTTTCGCTACTGTAAGTTTTAGTCTGGTATGTACAATACTTAAAATATCAATCAAATTAATCACCCCTTCCCCTAGCTATTGAAAATATCTTTTGCAATTTTTACAATCTGCGCCCTCATTTCCTTACTGGCATTGTACATTGGCATAGTAGCCTTTACACCATAGGAATGATGCCATTGTTCATCTTCTCCCCAATAATACCAACCTTCTTCTTGAAAAGCGTGTATCTGCCCCGGGAACGTGCCTACGCCCATTCCAAACTCATTGTCTTTTGGATTGTCATTTGGGTTATACTTGATTCCAGATCCAAATTCTATGAGTAGTAAAGTATTAACAGGATTATATCCTTCAGATTGCCTTGTCTGCCCTATACCAATCAACATCGCCTTGCAACCGGTAGCTGTTCTGGAAATGTCCGTGGTAATCGTAATGGTTTTTCCAAGTGGTGAATCATTAGCAGATTGGATTGCTTTAACCTGACCGAACATAACCAATGCTTGACAAAATTCTTTTACTTTACTATTGAGGTCTTTTTTATATCTTTCTATTGCGTTAACAGTTTGTTTAATTTCACGGATGGACAAGCCAAAGCTAATTTTTTTAGACAACTCATCCACCTCATCCTTTCGGTAATGCCTTAACTGCATAGCAGATACTATTTAAAGACATTGCAACTTGTACAACCGAGTAATCAGCATTATCGCCATCCACAGAACCATCATCGTTCATAACTGGATCATTGTCCCATATTCGAGTTGCCTCATTAATAGGAAGCGTCATATCTGTAGTGCTGATAGATTTCGTATATTCAAGGTTGATTCCAAATACCTCATTGTAACTTGAACCTTTGGCTGCTGAAATATTGGCATAAAAAAGAACAGGCTGCGTATATCCTGCTCTTGTATCACCGGTTTCAACTGGTACGGGTTTTCCGTTCACTTCAATAAAAACTATGTTTCCATTTTCGTCTGTTTCATAAACGGGAATAGAATTGTCATATAAACTATACCAAAGTTTTTTCTGATTTTTCTTTAAAGATCGCATAAATCCACCCGCCTCATATATGTTTTACATGGTTAAATCTTCTCTTCCCATGTAGGTCAGTTCTTCTTTTACAATGAAACATAAATATCTTTCTCGGTAAAATTCTTAACCAAGAACTGATATCCAGCTTTATCAAATTCCACACATAAAGGAACATTTTCAACTGTAGGAACTCTGATAATTTTTAATAACATACTCTTCCCTCCACCATAATGAGTATTACCCTGCGGATCACTCCACGCACTATCTTCTATATAACTGAACAAAACGCCACAATTCCATCAAAACATTCTCTTCGACTCTTCCATGATCTATTTGTTCCATTTTCACTATGAGAAACCTGCCCCTCTACTCCAATCTGATTGAAGTCATATACAACAAGTTCCCGAATATTACTATAATAGTTCATTAGGTCATTTTGTATAAAGTCTTCCGAATGATGCGATTGATAATTCCGAGTCCTCTTTACTTCCCTAATTGCGTTTTTAATCTTAGCGAATAAGATGTCGGAATCGGATGCATTATCTATAGGCAATTCACTTTCTAAATCATCATATAATTCCAATTCCAATTCAGTCATACTTATTCACCTCAATTCTTATTGGGATCTTTTGTTTCTCTTTTGAGAGTCAACTATTTCTACGGCATTTTCAGGAGCTTCATCCGTAATCTGATTTTCCGTATTATTTTCACAGCCTTCCGAAATTGGCTCATTTGGAACATCAGAACCAGATAAGTAAAATACTCCGTCATGCTTTACTAAATGATCAAATTTCATTATTCTGCCGCCTCCTCATACGCCTTAATGACATAGGTATCATCCATGCGCTCATAGGTAGGCAGTACAATTTCTGAACAAATACACTGGGTCACAATTGGATGTGGGTTAGTAAATGTATACAGTGAAACGCCAGTTTCAACAATCTGTAGATTTCCAGTACTCAGATCGCCACTACGCTCTTCCGGTGTTTTACCGTATTTTGTAGCACCAAGAGCAACGCGTCCTGGTAATAATGCGACCATTCCATCCGGGATGAAAGTTTTATCTTTTCCTGCATTATCCTTAAACAGCTTTTCATATACAATAATATCTAACTGTAAATCCTCACTCTGCTTAATAAACTTTTTAACATCTGATCCTTCAATGAAAATAGAAGCCATGGTGCTTTTTGCAACAATGTAGTCTCGCACCTTCTTATTCTGTACCACCTTCTGCCATGTGTTATCATTCATAACGGCGGATACAATCAGTTTACCTTTTTTACGCATTGCCTTTTTAGCTGCCATCAAATCCTCAATTGGATTGGAGTTTTCTAAATCACTCCACTGGCTGTTACCTGATAACTCCATAAAGTTATTGGCTTTATATGAACCGTCTGCATCGTAATTATAATCATATTTGACACCATTTGCAGAAATCGCAATTTTAGGCGAACCATCTGTCGGGCAGAGTAACTGCCAGATCATTCTTTCTGGAACCACATTTGCGCCCTGTACTAAATCGATTGGACCAAGTGAAATTTGCTTAAGTAACTCCTTGGCAATCGCTCCATCGGCAGCATTCATTACATTTTCATATTCCTGCGCGTCTTTTTCCTTAATTAAATAAGATTCACGGAAAAATGGCATATCCATCTCAATCTCTTTAAATCCAATTCGATCCCGCAATGTTGCTTGTGCATCGTAGTTAGATGGCGTTAATGAAACCGGCAAACCTTTGCTGCCTTTAAACCACTTTAAATCCATTGTTGATGTTTTTTCTTTTGGGAAAAATCCCGCACCCAAATATGGTTGAATGCCCATTGAGTTTTTATATGCGTCCCAGATTAATCCGAGCGCCCTTGCTGTAAAAGCTTCATTTAATGGTAATGCTGGCATATTTCGTTCCTCCTCTTTCTTTAGTCAAAAAATGTTACTCTTGGCAATTTTGCTTTTGCTTCAGCCGCAACAGTGACATTGTTTTTAGTTAATTTTGTATTATCTATAGATCCTTCGAAAACATAAGTACCAGGCGCTTCCCCGTAGGTCACATCTACATCATGAAGCAAAATACCCATACATGTAGCATCATTCTTAGGCCATGGAGTACCGGCCTTTACGATTTTTTTACCATTTGCGTCAGCTGTTACTCCCGTACCTGATACCATACATGGCGCGCCCAAAAAATCATTATATTTTAAGATCTCAACCGGCTGACCATATTCTTTACATAACACTTTCATTTTCAATACCTCCTAATAGTTGGCAAATACGCTTTGCGAATTTTTATTATCCATACCGAAAGAAGAAGCAACATCTTCTGCAAATTTTACATCTTCTGATTTTTCATCTTTTGGATTCCCACTTCCGCTACCTCCAGGGGTTTTGGTAGCATCCATCAAGTCTTCCCTGACTTTCTGTTCAGTTGCTGCTTTCTGCTTTGATAGCAACGAAGCCAAACTTGAAGACAGGGATTTAGTTCTTTCACAGTCTTCAGATACTAGCCCATCAAGAAGATCTTTATAATCTTCTTCAGTCAAACCAGCCCCTACAAGTATTTTTTCGGCTTCTAATCTATTGGATTTTTTCGTATAATCCACTTTAGTTGCAGTTGCTTCATCTAAAACTTTCTGAATTTTTTCTGCATCTGTCAGATCCGCATCTTTGAGTTTAGAATACTCTGTTTCGATTTCCCGCAATCGTTCCAACTCTTTTGGATCAATGTTATTTTTCTTTGCCACCTTCAGATCTCCGCCATTAATGTTTAAAATCGATGTAATCTGATCTTCTGTAGCATCTGGAAATTGTTCTTTAATTTGCTCTCTTGTCATAATGCATTCTCCTTTATGAAACATACACTTTTTCAACACGGTGCGCTCCGCATAGTTCATACCCTCTCACGCTCAGGCTGCAAAATAATAGAACTACAATCAGCGGAAAACAACGCCGCTAGAAGTAGTTCTGCTTTTTAAATTGTTTCGTTTTATTTTTTTCGGTAAAAATGTATGATTATTTTCATCTAAATCAAAAATATTTAAACCGCCACATTCAGTCTTGGTACATTTGACTTCACCTCTACCAGTAAAGTGTCCAAGTAGTCGGCCGCATCCTTTGCATCTTACCTCTACTAATTTCATTATTAACCATCTCCTTTGCCACTATTAATCTGGGTATTTCCATTACTGTTTATTGGATTTTTTACTTGTACCTGCATTTCTTGTGCTTGCATTTCTTGTGCCGTTTTATATAATACATCCAAATATGGCTTAGATTGCACATAAACTTTCTCTGGATCACCCCATAAATCACATGTCTTAATTGCAATCTTAGGATGAATTCCTTTTTCCAGTAAATAAAGAAGTGCCTGTGCTTTTACAAGCATATTATCCGTTTTATTCCTAGTTATTTTAACGTCTATATCCGCAATATGTAAGTTAATAGATATTTGGGATTTCGCTTTCAATATGCTCAAAGCGTTGCGTAAAAACATCTTTTCGGCCTTAATAGTAACTGGTTCTTTAATCTTGGACCCCTGTTCCGCGAAATCCCAACCATTTCTTAGATATACCGCTTGGCCCGTATCACCACCAGTATTCTGCTCCCTGTTTGGCATACCCTCTATAATTAAAGCATTTTTATAAAGATCATCCTTAGCAACTTGCGTCTGTTCTTGATTGAGCTCAGATGAAACCATACCAACATCTGCAGGCATTGAAGGATTAACTGTCCTAACTTTTAAAGCACCTATCTTGCACATCTTTAAAAACGTTGCTTCGTCAATTTCACAATTCACAAATTTAACAAAAGCCTGTACAAATTGTTCAATCCCATCTAACCGGTTAGATTGAATATTATTTATGCCATCAAGCAATGTTATTACTATTTCTACATCAGACAGTCGCCGATGATTATTAGGATACTCCGTTAAAAGAATTCGCCCATGACCATTTATAGAACTTTCTTCTTCGAATATATCCCCATCCTTAATTGCATACACATTTGTAGGTGTAGTGCAGTAATAAATGTCTTGGCCATGCTCATCTTCTCTAATTGCTACTGACATGACCGCCGGTCGGCCTTTTCCTGTTCCATATACAATATAGTTATATCGTGGATCCGGCGCCTCTATCCCCATGCAAGGCTCTCCATCATCAATTTCAGTACGTGGTTCGCTCCATGTTTCCCGATATGCTGTCCCACAGGTACTTTGCCAATCACCAATTACAATATCATCGCAAGCTTTATCAATAACTTTCATAAAATTGTTTAATTTATCAATTTCTTTTGTTTTTTCCTCATCATCGTTAACCGACACGTACTGTATTGGTTCCCCAAAATTTTGAGCAGTCATAAATCTTGTAATTTCTAATGCATGATTTTCAACTATATTATTCTTAATGTCTGGCCTTACTTCCTTCGTTCTATATAGAATTGGCTGGTCACCACCAACATAATGGTACAGATAATCTATTTCGCGTCTATTTTGGTTATGAACAATCAATGACTTATTTAATTCTTCAATGACATTTTCGTTCGTTATATGCTTTACATTACTGTATATAACTTTTCTTCCGAAAACTCCATGGCACACTTCCAAAAAAGATTTACAATTTTTATGATATAGATTCATCTGGGTCACCAACTTTCCAAACAAAAAAGAGCGACTGCAATGAATTTCAAAGCAGATGCTCTTTCTATTAATTTAATTTTTCTCATTATAATAATACCATATTTATTTATGCATGTTATGCTGATAACTTATTTTGTGTATTTATCAATCGTCCGTGAAACTGTAGATTGATCCATATGCAGCAACATCGCAACTTGTTGCTGTTTTTTTCCACTAACAATATACTCCATAACCAGTTTATCTCTTACATCAGAGATTGATGCTATCATGGTATCTATATCTACCATAAGCTGTTCGTAAAATCTTTTTTCAGATGCAATTTTTACCTCAAGATAGCGTACCTTTTGCTCCCATTCTTTTGAATCATCAAAATCAGGGCCGGAAACAGTAAAACTTCTCAACTGGTATGGAAATACAGAATTCGATCCCATTACTTTTCCGTGTATGGCTACTGGCGGATTATTTTTATATCTTTCTAATTTTCTCTCGTCTGCTGCAATTATTTTTGGCAAGTATGGAAAATCCATTATTTGTCTCTTAGTTATCTGCATCTATAAATCCTCCTAGAATGGTCTTTGCACAGCTTCACATTTAGCATAGAATCCTCCCGCAAGTAATTCTGCCAACATTCTCAAGCTATCTGCCGCATCATCATGTTTGTTGCCTTTTGGATCAACTACTGTCATAGTTAATTCTGTCATAAATTTTCTATAATCTTCATCCCAGTGCTTTTCCTCCAAGAAAATAAAATTTTTAATGTCTGGTGCATACTGAATTATTTTTGCCATTTTACTACTTTGATTTGAAGCTTTCATACTGGTGATGTTCATACTATAGCCATGATCTCTTAACTGCTCATCAACCTGCTCTGCATATGCATCTCCACCATTATTTGCTTCAAAGCGTGAAGACTGTACACAATTTGCCATATATTTTCCTACTATCAAAGGCTGAGTGACCGTTTTATCACCTTTATTAAACACTACCGCAGGTATGTATGTTACATTTCCGTAGTTCTTTGATATTGGTGAGGAAACACTATCTCCGCCCCCGAATGCTACATCGCAAGCAGCAATCGTACTGTCTGGTTCACGTTCCGGCAGCACTCCATTATAATATATTAATTCACTTTTGGGGAATAGTAATCCTTCTCTTACATATGGCTGCCCCATATATTTCGCCCACCAGGTAGCGTCATCTATATCATTACGAATCTTATGATACATTTCCGTAGAGAATCCAACCCCATAGTCATATTGAAAGTTACTTTCATCTTTTTCATTTAATGCCGGTATTACCCTGAATCTATATCGAGGATCATCTTCATACTGCGCTTTTATTCTTCCAATTGGATCTACTACAGACCATCTGGTGCCGACCATAAGCTCAAACGCTCCATCTTTCATACGGTCACGCAGCTGATTTAAATAAGCATCATATTTTTTATCCAAACGGTCAATGTTTAGAGCTTCTTCTAAATCTTCAACTAAGTCATCACAATAGAGACATTTAGTTATGTCTATTGCGCCGGTCCATGTACCCAGAACTGATCGGCAGGTAAGTGTTGGATATCGCTTTTTCTTATTTAGATCTATGGTCTCGTCTTGCTGGTTATTGGCTGCCAACTTGGCATTAGGAAATACTTCGTTCCAGAGATATGTTGCTGGATCATTTACAATGCTTAGTGCTTCTTGATAGAATCCTTTGGTTAATTTATCACTGTGTCCGGCCATAGCACTGCATTCATCTGGGAATCTACCCATTAACCAAGCCATAAAAAATATACAAAGTGTGGATTTACCAACACGAGGCGGTAATGATATCCCCAAGTAATAAATTACTCCGTCTGCTAAGTCCTGAAGATCATCAGCAAGAACTTTTAATACTTTACGCCTAGGCAGATAAAATCTTTTTTCTGCAGGTCTATCTTTTTCAATATACAAGCAAAAACTATCAAAATCATACGGAGCTAAAAATAACAGAGACTTATAATAAAGTCCGCCAAATCTAACATCTTTCCTAGAGCAAATAGATGATTGCTTACGTACAAATTTTGCTTCTGATATTGCCAATTCTAAATCATCATCTCGTATGGCAATACACATATCAAGTAAATTACTGAGATTCTTGTAATCATTCAGGTTTAATTTATGTAATACCTTTATTATTTTACGATTCTTTTCTATATCGCCCAATCTCCACCATTCCTTTCAGTGGCGTTCATGGACGCTCAAATATAATTTAAAATGAAATCCTGATTTTACAGGATTCAATCATCTTCTTCTCCAAATTCAATTTCCAAATATCCAATATAATTGTGATGCGTATTGCGATGATAATTCCATCTACTATATGCATTTAATTTTTCATCGTATTCCATAACACCTCCGAATTCAGATGAATAATTAAGATGACCGTTATTGTCAACTTTGAAATATTCATATCCATACATATCATCTGTTTTTAATAAACCTTCGTCAGTTTTTTCTACAAGTAGAATTGAATCGATATATTTTCCACAATGCTTTTTCAGTTCTTCTATTGATGTAAATAAATTATTATCCAATTTATATTGATGCACTTCATCATATAATTTTTTTACTGCATCAACGGCGTCGTTCATCATTTCTTGAATTGGTTTTAAATTTTCTTGTACCATCGTTAAATCTTTTTCGATAATTTCCAATGTTCTCATTCCATCTTATCCATTTCTCTTCAAATTAATTTAATCACATTCACTAAAATATCGTTCATAATAACTCACTTATCCAGCTCTATGGTGATATTACTCAAATCAATGACTGTTGGACGTCTGTCAATTATCTTACAGATTGCAAGACACCTCACTGGATCTAAATTGAACTTCACCGCCATGTCTTTGACCTCTTCCTTAAAAGCATCGGCATCTATTAGCCTCATAACGCACCCTCCTTACTCCAACCATTTATTATCCAAATAATAGAATCCAAATACACAACAACCTATAATAAAAACCCAGATTACCCAAAATATGATTACTCCTCCGCCTGATTCAATATATTCAACTGTCTCCTCAATATTTTTGTTATTATAAAATTTTGTGTTGTTTACTGTCTTAGCTTTTAAACTCGTAAATATAGTTCCCGTGTACTTTATATCGCTACCATAATAAACATATCTGATACTAGAAGATTCTTTTTGTGTATCAATATGAAACTCACTTGGTGTATATATCTGACCATAATCAAATTTAATTCCTAAAAATGATACCTTGTCACAATGCTCTGACCATCTTTCTATAGCATCCCAAGTCCAATAAACTTCTGTCTCTGTATATGTCTGTGTTTTGCCATTTACGGTACGTGTTCTTGTCACTGTCCTTGTATGTCTAGTATATCTTTCTTTAACCTTCTCAACAGACATATATTTCCCACCTATTTCAGGATATGTAACTGTATCGACTGCCTTTAAATCACCATATACAAACGCATTGCCTATATTAGTATCCATCCCATATTGAAACAAGTCTTGAGTTTTTATTTTTACGGCCTTATTGTATACCTCATTCTGATCCAATTGATGTTCTGAAATCTTATATGAGATCAAAATACCAATGACTAGCATAACCGCTATAATAGCAATACTTGCCAAGATTTCTCTTTTTGTGATTGCAAAGTCTCCGCAATCAAATCCTCTTCTTCTAAAATTTTTTCTCATATGCATATTACTCTTTAAACAAATCTTGAGGAGCGTCTGCAGGTGCCTTGTAATCCAAATATGTATAGTCTTGTACCTCATATACAAGCAAGTCTAAGAAGACCCTTGTTGGAAACTTACGAACATATCTGTTATATTCCTTGATCTGCTTATTATAATTACTTCGATATTCAGCAATCATATTCTCCGTCATGGATAATTCAGTCATGAGTTGCTTATAATTATCATTTGATTTCAATTCTGGATATGCTTCGCTTACAGCCGTAATTGCTGTTGTTACATTTTCAATATCTCCTGTTGATCCACGTCCATCTACAATAGCAGTGAGTGTTTCAGCTTCGTGTTTATCATACTGTTTCACACAGTCTGCAAGATTATAGACAAGGTCTACTCTACGTTTCTCCTGAACCTTAATGTCTGAAGACGCAGCATTAACCTGTTCCTCCAAAGCAATTGCTTTATTCTGTGGACTTTGAATCACTAATGCAATCAGTAAAATGATAGCAATTACAACACCTCCAATAATTAATGGTAATTTCCAATTTGTTTTTTTATTCATATTTTACTCTCCCTCTTATTTACTTTTAACTGTCACGCTAAATATAGATTTTAAAATACAGATTATCAACCAAATACCCGTAGCAATACTCCACCTGAATGTCAGTCCAAAGCTCACAGTTATTAGCTTTATTATTCCACAAGTTACAATCCAGCTAAAACCATAACATATAGCCAAGATTAAAATGACAACCACTACTGCACTGCCACCTTGCGCTATTTTACTTTTTAAATTTTTATATAATTTCATCCCATACCTCCACTTCTATCTCCAAATAAGTGCACAATTTAAAATACTGAATATTGCCAACAACAAGAAAAAATTCGAATATCCTTTTTTCTTAACATTTTCTCGTGAGACACAGACATATAAGCATCCCATTGCGAAATTTAAGATTATTGTTATACTCCTTATAAGTTCCATGGTTTATCCCCCAGTAAAGAATATTTTTTATGAAACGCTGCTTCTTCACAGGGATAAAACCCTCCACATAATCCCTTTACTATAAAATCTCCAACAGCTACCACAGATCGTTTTCGTTCAACCGTCAATACCACCAGTTCATTAGATGAGGTGTATTCAGCGCTTGAATATCCTTCAGAGTCTATGCAAAACTGGAATACCTCACGAAGATTATTTCCTGTCCATTGAATAGCTTCAATTTCACATGGGTTCGTTTTATATATTCCGGCACTTGGCTTAACTTCGTCAATTCCGATTATTCTATCAGCAATTTTTTCTGGCAAGGTAGATAAGTGGACATCAAGTCCAGTTTCTTTTCTAATCACATCACTTATACTTGCAACCATGGCATTATACCAATCTCCTTTAAGCCTAAATTCTTTACAAATAACTTCCGCTGATTGCTGTAATTGTTTCTGATTATATTCCGAACCTCGTAAATATCCGTGTTTAATCTCTGTCATAATGGCATCGCTCCTTTTTTTTATTTTAGAAAATTTTTAAGATACGTAATTCTAAAGGTCTTTTTTGTTCAAAATATATTTACGCGGTTGATTAGGCGCCCAGGGTACCTACCCACAATACCCCCACCCCCCATATCATCTCAGCTTGATGAATAGATGGCGAAAAACATCAGACAGTAGTTTAGCGGATAAATAACCATTTTTCCGACTAACTCTTATATGCACCAAAACGCTCTAAACCCGCATAAACAAAGGACTCTCAATCATTTTCCCCTAAATTACATTCACGCTTCAACGATGAATGCATAAAGAATTGTATATTATACAGCGTTATACATACTCATCTGTATATTTATTCTATATCTATTGGGATGTCCTGCTCTATCATTTCGGGCGTCTTGTCTGCCTCGAGGTTCTGCTTAGGTGCAATATTGATATCCTGAACATCTTTCATTCCGTAGTAGTTCTTTGCCCTGAACATAAACAGTATTGGATTATCGTACCCTTCTATAGCAGATTGCTCATCAAATTCGGCTATAAACTGCTTCGCTCTTTTAATTACTAACGAACACGAAGAGCCGAGTTGTGCGTCTCTGGAGCCATTCTCCCAGTCGTTCAACGTGCTGTATACGGTACCTAACGCACCAGCTAAGCCCCTGATCGTAGGACGCAAACCAATGTCCGCACAATCGTAGAAATATTGATCTATGATAGTCTCCATCTCCGCAACGCTTGCAAATTTAGCGATGCCTCTTCTGCTTTGCAGTTTATACAGCTTATCGAATAGCTCTGCTTTCTTCTTAGAACGTTCCGGATCATCGTCCTTAACTGACATAGTAATAGGGTTGCTATTCCTAACCCAGCTCTTCTTGTTTGACTCCACTATATCTTTACCTGTCTCCACTATATCTTTCTTTGCCATATTCTTGCCCTCCATATCATCTTTAATTCCAAATAAAAAAGCCACCAGCACAGGTGTACTTCTAACCTGTTACTAGTGGCTCACCGGTCGTAATCTCTTACGCCATCCCGTCCATGAATATTAATTTGTTGTAAATATTATATAACAATTATGCAAAAAATGCAAGTACATTTTATTACGCATTACTCTCAGCAGCCATCTCACCTGGTTGAATCTTTTATGTGAAATCCATCCACGAAAAAACACCTCAAATTCGTCTCGTCACCAAAATCACTAAAAAAATAATTGTAGGTACTTATACACGCGCGCATACGTATGGTATAAATTTATTTTTTAGTGATATTAGTGATTAAGACATATAAAAGTACCTTAAAGCCTTATAAACACTGGATTTTTCCAGTCACCTATTTTTTTTAGGAATTAGTGATTTGGGTATAACAATTGGTGATTTGACCCTCTAAATCACCAAAACGTTTGTTCTTTTCACTTTACAATGGTAAAGCGCGTACCTTACGTCACTAATTTTCGTCACCTATTTTTAGGGGTCAGTCACTAATTTTTTGGTGACGTAATTTTGAGGATTATATTCTATTTTAACATCCTATTAAACGACTTCTTAATGGATGCTGCCATGCACAATATAACTAAGTATACTACCGCAACGATCCATATAACAGTTGTGCTTATATTTAATTTTAGAATTATGTATATGGCACCTGAGTGCACAATGTAAAATATAAGATACAAAAGACTTCCCAACGCTGGAGCAGATCTACTTCTGTATAATAGTTTGACAACACTATATGTAAAAGCATGTAAAACGGGTTCTAAGAGATAATTATATAATTCTGGGAACTGTGTAGCCTGAAATGGATTAGGTAGGTAAAACAGGCGAATAATGACGCTACAGGCCGACATGAGTTTGTATAATTTGGGCATTGTCTCACTTCCCCCTATAATGACATTAATTTATTCATATTTTCCAGTCTAAAAGACATGACTTTCGATTTAACTCCCTGGAAAAATTGCCGCGTAAGGAACGTATTGCCCCTTTCTAGGCACCAAGAGATATAAGCCCTGTAAACTCCTACATCCGTATTGTTTTTGTCTATAAAATCCATTATGAAGCCTGCTGCCTCCGTCTTTCTTTCGATATACTTACCAGAAAACTCCATGGATAAAACCTCCTGATGCTGCGGTTCCGGCTGCAGGTCCTGCTTGATAATATCCTCCATTTGGTGGAATCTTTCTATGTATTTGGCAGTAAAAATAATTCCTTTTTCGCCCTGAAATTTGTTGGCCAGGAAT
This sequence comes from uncultured Robinsoniella sp., assembly GCA_900540475.1. Classification (GTDB taxonomy): domain Bacteria; phylum Bacillota; class Clostridia; order Lachnospirales; family Lachnospiraceae; genus Robinsoniella. The sequence goes on from UQGG01000026.1 coordinate 24,525, forward strand.
TCGCAACCCTTGCGAGTTAATTTATAACATGGGCGCTCTTCTCCTTTTGCATCCATATAAGAAGATTTGATAAAGTAGTCAACGGGCGACATTTGGCGCTCGTTAAGTATCTCTATTATTCCTTTCGTATGCACTCCATTTCTATTGGTTCTGCCATTTAATTTCTTTAAAACATCCTTGTGCTGCATATCCATCATTTCTGCGATATCCACAGTAGTGATCATTTGCTCTAATTCTTTCATATTACTCACACTCCTATTCACTGGGCTAGATTTCAAGCCCGTTAAATTTATTCCTTATCTTCTGTTGGTACATATTCCATAATATCTCCTGGCTGGCAATTAAGCAGCTCACAAACTCTTTCTATCGTGGCCGTAGAAACATCACCTTTTCCGGTTTTCATCTTGTTTACAATGCCTGGGCTTATACCACTGTCCCTAAGATACTGCCATTTTCTACCCTGATTATCTAATAAGGTCTGTAATTTAATGAATTTAATTTTTGGTTCTCTATCTCCATGTACTGCCATATTCATTCCTTCTTTCAGCTTTTATTTGTAATTATAACATATTATTACGTTCAATTCTAGTTTGTATTGTACTAGAAATAGTACTAAATATTCCATATAAATATTATACGATCTAGTACATTTTGCACAATTTGAGTACTAGAACTAGCAATATATACAAATGAATTCGTATTAGTTCTAGCAACATTGCCATTGCACAAACGTATTAGATATAGTACAATGAATATAGTTACAGAACAGCAAACAACAAAAACAGCAACCCGGAAGAACCGGGAGAAAAGAGGAAATTATGATGAATGAAATTTTTGTAGAGACAATCGAAGAACTGGAAGAATTAGAAGCAATGTACAACCTGGAAGACTGCGGGATGTCCGGTCTTTACCCTGGATACCATTGGTATCAGGATGATGAAGCAGAAGTTGTGGTTTACTGCAAATAGATATACCACCCGCCGGGAAGCGGCGGGAGAAAAGAGGAAAAATGAATAATGAAAATATGTTAAATACAGTAGTAGCAAAATGGACCGGGGAATACCCAAAAAAATGCCAGGGATTCTGGATTTTAGAAGTAGACGGAAAGGATGTATCTGTACACATTCCAGACTCTAAACGCAATAGTTCCATGTATACCTACAAAGAGTACACGTATGAGTATCCCCTGGGAAACTTTATTACGGAACATGTTGGATTAGGATGGAAGAAATGGATATACCAAAACCATAATTGGCTAAAAAAAATAACCTCTAGCCGGGATGTAAAGAAACAGATTTTTAAAGCAATCCAGGAGCAAGATTTTGTAAAAGGATGTTGTGGAGGATGCTTACTAGATTAATCTATTAATACCAACGTAAGACGTTGCAACACTATAAAATTTATAGCCGCAAAGGCGGCAGAAAGAAGGTAAAACATGAAATTAGCATTATTAAACACATCCATCTTAACAACAGCAGGAACTTACAATTTGGAAGACATTACCCTGGAAAGGGCAAAAGAACTTGTTCACGGGAACGAACTGGATTCTGCTATCGGGCACGCTTCCACGGCGGAAATAATGTCTACTTTATTAGAGGAAGACATACCAGTAAACAGACAGATGTTCCAGCAGCAGGAGGGACAGCAGGCGCTTGTATTTAAACTTAACGGAAGACCGGAGGAAGGTAAAATACTTTCGGCGGAGGAAATCGAGCAGATCGGGTATAAGTTCCAATTACTTACCAGAATAAAATAAAAATGTATAACATCCGTCCCGGCGGAAATACCGGGGGAAAGAAGGTTATATGCCTATGGAATTTGAATTAAAATGTACTTTTGTTGGATTTAATAATATAAATGGAAATGGATTTTTTACACAAGGAAATACCTGTGCAGAACTACATTTCGACAATGATCTAAAGAAACTTTTAAAAGAAAAACAGTTTCAGGAAATTAATGTTTTATGCTGCATATATAGCAACAAAGAAATCTGTGTAAAAGAAATCACGTAAAGGAATAAATATAGCAAGCGCGGTATATGAAAATAGCATATACGCGCTTGCTATTTAAACGCATGGATGATATAACATTTATATAAACTAAATGAAAAGGATGTGATAAAAATGAATATGGGAACACAAAGCTACATAAGGGAAAATGGACAGGAGATTAAAGTAGATGGTGTATATTATTTTGGGCAGTTATGGACGGGAGAGGGAGATGGGGAAGGAATATTAAAATTTGGTGCTGTTTTGCTGGACGATGATTTTATAATTAATTTTAAAATTTTACAAATGGGGGATGATTTATTGCAAACATTGGTTAAGGTTACAAGTATTGTTTTGCATGGGGTTAAATATGCGGAAGAAAACTAAAAAAACAGGAAAAAGAACAGATGAAAGCAAGTGATTATACGGGGAAAATTTACGGACTATTAAAAATAGACGGATATGAGCGCAGGGCGGATGCCACAGAGCGGAAAAGAACGTATCTACACTATGTTTGCCAGGGATGTGGAAATAACGGGTGGATCAGATCCGACCATATAACGGCAGGAACTAAGAGTTGTGGGTGTGCAGCAAGAGAAACTTATTTTAAAAAAAGCAATATAACCGGAAAAAGTTTTGGCAGACTGGAAGTAATCCGGGAAACAGATAACCGCGCCAGCAATGGAAGCGTTATTTATATATGCAGGTGTTTATGCGGTAATTTTGTAGAGGTATCTGCTACGGATTTAAAAAGAGGTCGCATATCCTCATGTGGCTGTCTGGCAGCAGAATGCCATGTTGCACAAGGCAAAATAATAGGCAAAAAACATGTGGATAAAAACATAGTGAACGGGACTAATATACAAATGCTTAAGATAGATAAACTATCCACAAACAAGACCGGAATAAAAGGCGTGTTCTACGACACGACTAGGGGGAAATACGTACCCAGCCTCACATTTAAAGGAAAGGTGTATTATCTCGGGCGGTACAACACTTTGCAGGAAGCGGCAGAAGTAAGGAAACAGGCAGAAGAACATACACACAAGGAATTCCTAAAATGGTACCGTGAGGAATATTCTTGACATTATATGGAATTTGGTGTAATATTTGCTTATTAATAGTAACGCATGGCGTTTAAAAATTATAAAAAAGAGGTAGCAGAATTTTTGCTATCTCTTTTTGCATATAGTGGATCGAAGAGTACAGGAAGAATTAGGTATAGTCCGGATATTGTTCCTAATAAATTCGCCAATCAAGTAACTAATAACAAATGACCTCCCTCTACTCAAAAGGATAGCAACCCTATGCTATCCTTTTTCTTACACTCCTTAACGTATCCGCTGTAGATTGCGCATAATACTGTCCAGTAACCGCCGGGTCCGCATGTCCCAGTACTTCCTGGATAATTCCAATGTCTGCGCCCCGGTTCTTTAACTCCATCCCCAGTGTCTTGCGCATCTTATGTGGATAAACTCTGCATTTCATGTCCATCCTGTTGGCTATAGTCTTTAATTCCGTTCGAATCCCACATGTGCTTAATCTTCCGTATGGTTGTTTCTCCCAGGCAAATAGTGCCGGGTTATTATCGTGTCTGCCGGAAAGGTACTTCTTTAGATAATACCTGGCTGCTTCGTTTAAATAAACTGTCCTGTATCTCCCACTCTTTTCTCCCAGGATTAAAATATCTCCTGTGGCCCAGTCTATATCCACCTGGTTAATCGGCACCACTTCCCCTACTCTGCAGCCGGTGCTCCGCAGCACTTCCAATAATGCTCGGTCCCGATCTGTCTTGCACCCTTCCCGCAGGATCTCCAATTCTTCCGGCTTAAAGTAATCTATCGGCTTCCGGATCTCCTTTAATGGCTCTATGCTCTCCACCGGATTATCCAGGATTAATTTATTCTTTCGCATCCAGGAGAAGAAGGCCGCCAGGAACCGGCGCTCATTGTTTACTGTGCTTGCTTGGTTCCTGTATCCGGTTGTAGACTCATTCCGGCGTTCGTACCATCGAAGGTAATAACCTATGTCCAGATCCGTCATTTCGGTTAACGGTTTGTCTACCTGCAGAAGTAAGTTCCGGATTGCACTTATGTAAGATCTCTTTGTGGTGTCCTTTATATTATTTTTCTTAATAATAAATAGCTGCATGATGTACTTATTCTGCTCGTCCACACTTCTTTTTATTTCTGCCGGAAGTGTTGCGACCTGAGATATGTTAAGCTTTACAAACTCCGAATCTAATACTTCTTCCAGGTAAATTAATTGCTCCTTCCCTACGTGTTTTGACATTTCTACCAATATCCTGTCTTTGACCTTAATCTTTATATTTTGCTCGTTCATACATCCTCCCTTGCTTAAGGAAAGATTTTATAGTATAATATCCTTAAGCGTTGTAGCGGCAGATATCATCTTGGTGGGTGGTCTGCCGCTTTTATTTTTGCATGTTACTTAACGAATTTCAGTTTTGTTGTGTAACGTTATGTATCGTTACGCACACAAATAATCATCCAGAGCCTTCCGGATTACCCAAGAAATAGATCTATCTTCCTTCTGGCAATGCTCCAGCAGCCTTTTCATTTGTTCTGGATCCACACTGATATTCTGGCGGATAAATTTATCCTCTTTATCTTTCTTTGGTCTTGGCATATCCCTTCTTCTCCTTTCGTTGTGTGCCTTTACACAAAATATTTGGTATTTCAGTTTAATGAATTAAAACCCGTTCCATATTTTTTCACCCCGGTACATAAAATGCTCTGCGTCTTCGCACTCTTCCGGAACTAACTCTGCAATCCGTTTCCGGGATCGGGATATATATAGCTTACTATTAATCTTAGTATTTGGTTGCTCCCGCTCCAACATATTGTCAAACTCAATCAGATCCTCATACTGAGATAAATCGTTTTTCTTTATATATTGGAAAAAATAGTTCCTGTGAAACGGGCAAAATGTACACGCACTTGCCTTTGTCTCTAACCCCCATATATCCCGTATATAAGCATAATTATCTTTACGTTCTAAATTCATTTCTACCAATGGAAACTTATTTACGAACATTTTGTGTGGGTTCTCAGAGCACCGTTTTTCTTCTTCCTTCGAAAAACCCAGGTGCATTTCATGGGCTTTAAGATCCTCCGTCTTTGTTCGTTTCCCCTTCTTATAACCTAAAAGATTCCATCTCACAAAATTTTGCATTAAAGCAATTTTATAATCCAATGTACAATTACGCATCATCTTACCCTTTTTACCAGTTTCATCTACTGACCAAAACGGTATTGATACAACTCGCTTTTTCCCAAAATCGTTCATATAGTCTTCAAACAGGTTGCTTTTAAGAATATAAAACGGTATTTCAGCCCATTCACAAGCCTGTTGGATGAAATACACCTGATTCATTACCCAACTCGGTTCAAGCCCTAGATCGCAAAATAGAATAGCGTCATAGATCGGTACTTGATTGGTATATTGGAAATCAAATTTTCTGCATCTACCCTCATGTAGCAATTTGTTTGCGCATGACATTAACGCAAGTGCTGTACTTTGCATTCCTGCGCCGCAACTTAATATCTTCAATATTTTTAGCAGGAGAAAACATGTTTTAATGAGCGCTCAACTCTTTCCCCTTTCTTAGTTAAATTTTAATTTTAACACTAAGCACCTCTATATTTCCGTTTACATTTTAAATAAAAATGTTGCTCCCTTTTCCCTGAATATTGCCTTTTTCACAATCGGTTCTATTTTTTCCATGAACTCAATATTTGCCATTGCTATTTTTATCTGATCCTGTACAGAAAGGCTTTTCGTATTTTCCGGATCTGATAACCACGCGGCAATTTGATCCCGCTCATATTCTGTCATTTTTTTAGCCCTCCATAATAATTTCCGTCCACACATAGGACATCTATGAAATATTATTGTTTCAACCTCTCCAGAATTTCAATATTGGGTTTAAATGGATCGTGTATTTTCCATGCAACAACATTAACAATTTTTTCAAGCCGCTTATCCATCCACTTATAACCATCATAATATCCAATTTTATATTCTAAAGTGTCCGTCATGTATGCAATCTCCATGCATTTCATATAGATTGCCCGACTGTTCGATCCTAGATATTCTTTTCGGACTGGAAGCCGCTCTGATACAGGCACCCATCTTAAAGACTCTATTACTTCATCTAATAGCCACACAGAGCGTAACAATTCGTCATGAGTCATATTTGCCCGCTCTTCCTTTGTTGGTTTTGGCGTTCTTGGCATTATTCTATACCTCCTTGTCTAAATTTCAATTCATCGCAGAATGTGCCATCAGAACAATCGCAATTATGGCAGCAATCTTTTTTGCAATGCTCTGGTTCACAGTTATTGCATCCCTGTCTACTGGCCATATTTACGTCCTTATTTTCCACTATATTTTCGCTTGTTCCATCCAGGGTTACATTGCTGTTCTTACTGGCAGCACATAGTGCCATAACCAGCGCCCCGGCAAATCCACCTGCTATAAAGCTTATAATGCATCCGATCATATTATTTACCTTCCTCTCTAACGATTACGTAGCCCGTTAACCGGATCGCTCTGGATTTCTTTGGCTCTCCATCTATCAGCCCCTGGCCTTTTAACCGCTCCAAATATTCCGGTACATTACTTTGTGATTTTAATCCGATTCCGGATGCAATCTCCCGGACAGACGGCGGATACATATGCCGGCTTATATATTGCACCAGATACTGATAAATCTTTTCCTCCGGCTTTTCCATACCTTGATACCTGCGTTTCCGGTATTCCCTCTGTTTCTCCCGGAACACCTCCGGATAATTGTCCCGCCGCCGGCGCTTAAGCATAGCGTGAATATCCTTGTCATCCATATCACAATCATTGCGGTCACAATGTATACAGTCTGGATACCTACAATTATTTGCAACTGACATTAATTTCCCTCCCTATTCAAATGATTATTGAAAAGGAACTTCTTCATTTTCATCTAGTTCCATAAAATCTGAATCTTCCATTTTAAATGCTTCCAAATTGCATATCTGGTTAAGAATTTTCAGATCTAAAACATAACATTTTTGTCGTATAATAGTATCATTACCATCCTTAAAATTGCGTACTAAGTAATCTTTATAATATGGTTCTTTACGTAATTGTTTTGTGAATTGTCTGTTGGAAAGCTTTTCAATATCAGTTATGTCATACTCTCTAACATATTTAGAGAATTCATCATAAATCAGATTAATTCTCAAGCATAATTCACATTCTTTTATAATATAATCACGACCATCGTGAATTCTATTTTTAAGTGCCATAGTATCAAACACCTGTAAAATGAGGTCAACAGCACTATTTACTTTACTATTTCCGTCAAGCGCATTTGTTGTATTTCCGACCAAGGACCGTTTTACTAATTCCCTGGAGACCCCTGTCGATTCATAAAAATTCAAATGATAAGATTCAAACAAATCTTGAAGAAAATTTAAACCAAGGTTAATATTCGACATCCCCAGAATAACTCTACTTTCGAAATCCAAATCATCAAATATTTTGCTCTTTGCAATCAACGCATCCAGATCACTATCCGGAATATTCATTGTAAACATCAGAAGGGCTTTTCCTAGTTTATTAAGAATCTTTTCATTTTTAGCTAACGATCTAAAGTGTTTAGTATGCTCCTGCATCCGGTCGCTCTTAGCAAACTGCACATCAATAATACGTTCCTTTATGGCCGTTTCATCAAAACTGGACTCCCCTACAACTATAATGGGGCTTCTTCTCATGTAATTTACTACGCTTTGATCAGTGCGTCCTCTTTGACTGGTTTGGAAGTCATAGACGCTTCGTAAAGTTCCAGATATGAGGTCTAACTCAATTTTACTTAGTCTGTGAGGCTTATACTCTTCGAAGATAACCGGAAGCATGTTTGTGCTACTGGTGCTTTTTAGTGTGCTAAATTTTGTAAGTCCGGAACATCCAATACCGCTCCCAACCAATCCAAATATGGGCTGGATTATTTTTTCTAAAGTTTCTGATTTACCGGATCCGGCGCCACCCTCCAGCACTAAATGAGACAATTTTATTTTTCTTTGCCTTAATCGCTCTTTTAAAAAGCAAACACACACCCACCCGATGATATTTATGGTACGTTCATATGTATTAAAGCGGAATAAGTCTCCAGCTATTTCTTTGAGCTCTTTACCGGTTATCATATCTGTATCCGTTATTGTGGACTTTAAAGCTTCATTATCCTCTGTAATGGATACAATACTATCTATTTTATTTCCTTTTTTATCAATAGCATTTTCCGTACCTACATATGCCCAATCACTGCCAATTTTATATAATCCAGTAAAATTGATCCCCAAACAATGATTATAATCTCTATATTTATTGTTCATATATTCTTGTATATCCGCTAAATTTGATTCATTACCATCATAAACCATATCTATACCGGATATTTTTTTTATAGCCTTTTTAAACTGCTGCACACCGGAAAATGCTTGACTATCTAATTGCTGTATAAATACCCTTCCAGATTTTAATGTAAACTCAATGTCCAACAAATGTGAGCAGTCGCCCTGAATTGCATTAATTGGACGCATTGTAAAATTTGTAATCCTCTTAGGTTTTTGATCACCACGCATGAGTATATAACAATTGCCTGACTCGGCTATCGGATTTCCGGTTGTCTCTATGCTGTTCCCTGCCGAATCTCTCGGCTCATTATTTTTTCTACTCATTATGCACCTGCTTTTGGTCTGCTGCTCCCATATTTTTCTGTCCAATTTATATCCAATTCATCTTCTATTGCTAATAGCATCAGATTGCAAAATCTGCAATTATATTTTGCGCCAATTACTTTAGCATCAGATATGATATCTCCCCAGTATTCGTTGTCTTTGACCGGTGAAAAATACTTTTTATGAAACCGCCATAGATCCGTATAGAGATTTTTAACCATTTCTAAAGTTATGAAATCAAATTCTCTCATGAATTCCTGCCTGATTATTTCTGTCATGGAATTACACAAATTCGATTGATGAGTTTCATTTAAGCAATTAATATCCAGGATTAAGAGGCATATTGTATTCCTATTGGGCTTTACTTCCAAAAATTTTTTATGAATCTTCATAACTCCAGAATAAATATGATATGCCGCCTTCTCATTTATCGGAAAAATATTGGTGTGTTTAATATCGCTCACTGTATCGCCCTCCCCTTTTTATTATTGCAAGTCTTATTAAATAATCTGTCCCATTCATGCTGCAGAACAGGCAACTTATTGCATACATAGCAGAACATTTCGCTAAACGGCCTAACATTGCTTTTTATATATTCATAATAATGTATCTTATTCGCTAATGCAGATAATAGCATGTACTCAAGTTTCTGAACTTCGTATGTCGCTTTTCGGTCATTAATCCTTTTATTCATTTTCTCAATATCTGATTTTGATATCATCTCAGAATTTGTTAATGGAATATTGAAAGATTTAGCCACATAATTAACAGATTCCTCAAAGGTAATGTTTAAATACTCCATAGTGAAGTTAAATATGTCTCCACCTGCGCCGCAGGCCCTACAATAATAACCATCATTCTCTAAATAACCATTGAATATCTGCATGCTAGGTGATTTATCATTATGGAATGGACATATAGCATAATTTTTTTGATTAATAAACATATTGAAATGCTCCATTAACATTGACATATTTACGTATGATTTTACTAATCCAATATCATCTTCCTTAATCATTGTCCGCCTCCTTATAAATATTTTTCAATTTCCATTAACTTTCTTTATTTTAATTACATCCTCTATGCATTCTTTTCTCACCCATGTCACCAAACAACAATTCTACAATTTTCTCACCCGTATGATTCTTATCGCAGAATTCCCAGACTATACCGTACTTTTCACTCATAGAGCGCATGGATTTTGCTAATTCTGCGCCAGTAGTTGGCCCTCTTGTAATTTTTGCCCCATGTAATTTAAGCTCAGCTAATTCAGATTGGAAATCCGCATCACGAGGAATTGACCATTCTTTTCTAACCATTTTTTCGTATTGATATCGCCTTGGATTTTTCCAATTTGCAACATCATCGATAGATTTAACATAGCGGCTATGCTCAACAAGAACAACAAATTTTATATTGTTAATCTGAGCGAGTATTGCTTCATCTCGGAATCTGCTGTGTGATTTACCGCAAATATTTGAACAAACTTCTCCAAGACCTTGCTTGGTATCTATCGTAACTGCGGTTACTCCCAATAGATCCATTTTTTTTAGTTTGTCTCCCCTGCGACCAATGACTTCTTCCACATCGCCTGTTACTGCTATGTAGTCACCTACCGGCAAAGGGAGGTCTATCAGGTTATACCCATTGCATCTAAGCCAATTATGTTTAATCTCATGCTTATTTGCCTTTTGTGCCCGGTCATAAGCTATCTTATACATCTGAATCACCCACCCTATGTTTGTACTCCCTGTTGGGATCCTGAAGATACTCTTCTGTTTTTATCTGATCGGATAGTAAACCTCTGAGATTTTTTAAAACTACTTTATTTTTTTCGTTTGAAGAAAATCTGTGAATTTTCTCATATAGAACTGCATTGTCTTTATGTTTTCTACGTTCCATTCGCTCTCTGTGCCATCTAGTAATAAGCTTATTTCGAACATCGTAATTTGTTTCTTTTTCCATGTCGTGTACCCAGGTAAGTGTTTTATCATCAAACTTATTTGCTATTTTCATTGATTCTAAATACTCGGGATGACTCTTATTTAATAAATCTACAAAATCTGAAATAATTTCTGATGGCATCCTCTCTTGCTGTCTTCTCATTTAGTCACCACCTTATTAGTTGAAGGGCAATTCTTCATTAATGCCGTCTGGAATGTTCATGAATCCATCTTTAGATGTCGATGTTGATGAAGAAGTTGCTACTTCATTGTTAGCATTAGAATTTTGTTTTCCCTCACAGAACTCCTGGTCTTCAACAATGACATCCGTAGTATAAATTTTCTGACCATCTTTATTAGTGTAACTTCCTGTTTGTATCCGACCTGTTACAGCAATTTTCATGCCTTGTTTAAAATACTTTTCTGCGAATTGAGCAGATTTCCCAAATGTCATACATCCAATAAAATCTGCTGCCGGATCCCCATCGCGTTTGAATTTACGATCAACAGCTAATGTATATCTAGCAATAGCTATAGAATTATCTCCTGATGAGTATCGTACATCTGGATCCCGTGTTAATCGTCCCATTAAAATTACTTTATTGATAAGCCATTCCTCCTTTTTTTTGAAAATCTTTACATTTTGCATTTAAAGTACATTTCGGATAATTCCAAATGTCCTCTGTTATAATTGCATTTTCACATCCAAGGCAATAAGGGGAACTTACTCTATCCTCACTTAATTCATTTTCTAACTCTTTAATGCGTAATGACAAACGATCATTTTCAATCATATAATTATTAATTTCTTTTTTAAGATTAGCTATCTGTATCTTATATTTTTTGAATAACATCTTTCCTCCGTTCCTCCCCTGCAAGTTAAAGCAGAGGAAATATTAATCTATGTGTATCTTTATCGGCCCCATGCATTGAGCCTTGTATATGAATTTAACTAGTCAAAATTATTTTATTACTACCAGAAAAAACAGCTAATCACAAATGCCAAGACAAAAGCATTTATATTGTTGCTATTGTGGTATAAACTCCCACATATATAAAAATATTTTTAAACATTATCTTCTCCTAAAACGGGCACAGATCCAAATTAATTTCAAGCCCTTTGTTAGCCACGTATACTGGGCAATTAACAACATTTACTACATCAGATATAAATTGTTCAGGGTCAGCATTATTCTCGCTTAAATGAAGTAATACAACGTTTTTTAGCCCCGTATTATTATTTACTTTTAGAAATTCACATGCTGTTCCTATTTCCATATGGCCAGAAAGAACGTGATTTCTTTTAACATAGTCTTGTCCGGCAGCTTCCATTATTCGATTTGAATAATTTGCTTCTACCAAAATGTGATTCAAATTCTTAAATCTATATGCTATATAACTTGTATCTGTACAAAATAATAATCTTCCCATGTCTGGATGACTAATAAGAAACCCATAGCACTCAACATCATGTACTACTTCAAATGGAATTATTGTAAAATTGCTTTTCAAAGGAATCCTAATCTGATGGATAAGTGCGCCGGCAAAATTTCCTGTTTCCGCTAAAGTTTCTAATAAATCGCTTGGAATAAACACATTCATCCCCGCTTTTGCAAATTCCTTTATATACTTGCTATGGTCCCCGTGGGAATGGCTCGTAACCACTCCCACAATCTTACTAATATTAAAATCAAGGGCAATTTTTACATCCTTGAAAGGTACTCCTGCCTCAATTATGAGTGCTTCGTTGGCATTCTCCAATATGTAGCAGTTTCCTGAAGATCCACTCCCCAAAACCTTAAGAACCATATCGCTACCTCATCCAATCAGGCTGCTCAGCAGATTCCTTTTCCTGTTCTGGCTCATTGTCATTGGATTCTGAATTATCTATGCTATTGATATCAGGTGCTGGTTTTGGATCTTCTACTACTTCTTCGAAGTCAATTGCATTGGCATTCTTCTGTATATCGTAGGCAACATTTTCAGCCACTACATCGACATGATCATCATTATCTTTGGTTGATTCAAAACTTTCCAGCAGATATGCATCATCGCTTGAGTTAATAAAATTCTTGCACGCCCGATTGATAACTGTCTTCTTTGCCATCTGGTCTGCAAATTCTCCATGTATACCCTGTCCTTCTTTATAATTCCGGCTCTTACTCCAAGCCTTTTTTAACTGAGCGATATTCATTATTTCCACATAAGGATTGATTTTGGGGTGTTCAACCACAGCATACGCCCCGATAATCTTGTCGCTGTCAATATTCATAAAATCTTGTGTATGCTCATCAATGACTTTATAGCCATTTTCAATATGATATTTAAACACATCTCCCTCGTAAATAACCTCCGCCCTAATATCTTTGGCCCCAACACGTTTTGCAACAGCCATGGTCCCTTGATAAGATCGCATCAGTGTTAATTTCCCCGCAAAAGGTACGAAATAACATTGTTTCTTCATTGGGTTCAATGCCTGCACTGCCATGTCCATCAAAGAACTTGCTATGGATTGTTTTGAGCAAATATCCAGCGCCCTTTCTTCAATCCAATCGTTACCTTTTTTCTTTTTAACGGTTACATCCTGTAGTATGAGGTACGCACTATTTAGGGCATTAGTAAAATTATAGTTATCCGGAAAAGAAAGACCATATTTTTGCTTTTCTGTAAGCTGTGCTGTAAGCTGATCAATGAAATTATTATTAACCGCCAGATCCATTGGAGTTGTTGCAGAAACCTGAGTATTATTTTTTTGCATAAATTTATTTCCTCCTATAATTCATCTATAATATTATTAAGTGCCTCGCAGATAACATCGGAATCGCCTTCCAGATCGTAACTATCAATGCCCGTATAATCTGCTATTTTCTCGGCCTGTTCTGCCGTTATTGTGAACGTAATACCTTCCATCATGCTGATACCTCCTCTAAAATACCCAAAATTACTTTAATTTTATCTGCGCCGTAAGTTATTACCCAAGCAGAATCTACCGGTTCATCCACCACCATACCCTTTTTTGAAGTATCGATCTGTACAATATCGCCTGGATGAACTTCTATAGGGCTTTTAAATGTATAGGACCGACCACACGGCTCTCCATTTTTCAAATATTTAACTTTAAATAATTGCATCTACGCCACCTCCAATTTCAAAACTGGATCTTCGGTCACTTTCAGCAACACAAGCTGACAATCCATGTTAGGAATACGATCATCATTGATTGACTCTGCCCGATCAAGAAATACTGGAAGATTTATTCCAAAGAATTTTTGCAATGAATCACATATATCCAACTCTGCAATAATTTCACGACCGGTATTAGTGGATTCTCCAAATCTTTTCCCATCAACCAGAGGAATACAGCATTCCTTATATTCACCATTTTTCTGATAGGCAAAGAGTTCCCACCGAACAACCGTAAACTTGCTATTAATTTCCCCGACTAACAATTCATTCTTTTTCTTGGATACCAGTGACAACTGGTACAAGATTTTCTCAGAATCCGCCTTTGCCTGCTCATATTCTCGTTGCTTCTGCTGCAATACGGTGATCTGCTCGTCTATGTCAACATTGTTAGATGCTTTTGCAATTTGTGCCTGCACGATTTCTAATTCTTCATTGAGCTGCCTTATCTCTGCTTTTATGGCGTTTGAATAGTCAGCTCCGGACTCCATGGCTTTCAATGCTTCTTCCATTGAATGAAGTTTCAAACAAAGTGCCTCATACTCTTGGTTATCAGAAAGATCCGGATCATTTTGAAGTGTTGACAACTTTTCTAATGCCTTTGTTTTTTGACCATTAAATCGAATCTTCTCCGCTTTATACTGCTCAATTTCCAGTTCAATGTCCTTGATCGTTTTGGTGTCTTGCTCAATAGTATTTTTTAATTCCATTCCCATTGAAGAAATAATTTCAATTTTTGACTGTTTTTCTATCCGAAATGTCTTTTTTGAATCCTCTTTTTTCTGATGAAATTCTGCTCTAATCTGGTCGATATGTTCTTCCGGATACGTCTGACCGCAATTCGGACAAATTGTGGACTCTTCGTCAAATATCCATTTAGACTCATCAAATTCAGTTGATACAGCCTCTTGATATTCTTTAACGAGTTTTCTCCTTTCTGTCTCATTTCGGACAATATTGGCCTTTAACTTTTCAATATCCATAATGGCCATTTTGTGTTTTCTCTCTGCGGAATCAAATTCCATATCCGCAGCATCGGCAATATCTTGGTATTTTTTTCTTTCAAAATGAAGTTCTTCACATGCTTTTCTATTTATATCATTTATTTCGAACTGTACCTGCAATAATTCAGTGGAAGCTTTTTTATACTTTTCTGAAGCCAAATTCCCATTCTCAACCAAAGATTGCTTCTCAGATATTTGTTCCTTTAAACAATTTGACTGAAGTTCTAATTCAGCAATATCATAATCAACTTTAGCCTTTTCAAGTCCTATGATCTGGTTAGGAATCGCTTTTACCTGTTCTTCTGCCTTCTTCTTGGAAGCCTTGTGCATTGCTTCAATCTCATTAAATTTATACTTATCCAAAAGAGCTGCTATTTCAGCGCAACCTTCTGTTAACGTTGCCACTTCCTTATCCGATTTGGATTCAGCCATTTCAAACAATACTTTACGCATATCATTTACCTTTTGGCTCGTAAAAACATCTGGGTGACTCAATGGGAGAAATTTATCAAAATTAATTCCCATCTCTTCCAAATATGCTTTAAAATCACGCTCTGTTTTAGGTACACTGTTAATCTCATAGGTATTTGTAAGAGTAACCTTGGATACCCCTCTGGAATCTGGCTTGGATACTGCCCTCTTTTGCTGTTTAGATACCAGAGTTTCTATCCCGTTTATATCTAATACAGCTTCAACTTTTGGTATGCATTCTTCTATATCATACGGCCTAACATTAGGATTGCTATGCAATTCATAATCCTTATCCGACCATAACCAATACCAGGCGGTTGCAATGCTTGTCTTACCGATGCCATTCATGGCCATAATTTTTGTGATATTGCCAAATTTATATACTGCTTCCTTGATCCCTTTAAAATCTGTTATACGAAGTTCCTTTATCTGCATTTTACTTCCCCTTTCTCCATTTCAATGCCAAATGCCACGTCAGTTTCTATTGAATCCATCAAAATCAATATTTGTGTTGGTGTATATGGAGGAGTAGACCTCCAGGTCTGCTTTACCATTTGTTGCTTCAGCTCCAACCACATTTCATGATATTTATTCATTGCAATTTCCTTTCCAGTGATGTATAATCAATTTGAGTTTATTTGTTAGTTCCGCTTACTTTGGTCGGTTGCGGAACTTTTTTAATTGCTGGAAATTTTGATACGTTTTTCAAAATTCCTGTTTTCTTATGTATGACTTTCAAATAGAAATCTGTTTCTGAAACATACATATAATCGTGCCAATTATATCCGCCATCCATCAGGATCTGCTTCTGCACCCTTGTGAGTTTCTTTGGTTGTTTCATGGCTTCTCCTCCCATAAATCCAATTCCTGAAGGCAATACTTATATGCAATGCCTATAGGACGCGTAAATACATTCTGAGATAATGCAATTGCTTTTTTCTTTAATTCCTTAACCTTTGCGGAATCAACAAATTTAATTTCTGTAATCTCATCGCTATTTTTCATATTATATTCAACCGGCTTTATAATGAAATAAATTAGCACTGAAAACCACGATACAGTCAAAACCATTTCCGGGACTGTTAAAAATGTCATGAATCCAATTTGAACAGTTTCTATTATTGTCGTAGCCGCCAATACACTAATAATTTTATTTTTTAGCAACCGTGTTACTCCTTTCCACTTAGTTTCCTCGGACTGAAAATCATATCTAATACAGTTTTATGCAGATAGTTTTTCTGTGCATCTTTATGCACTTTACATGGATTTTTGCAATAACCTTTCCTGCGACATAAACTGCATCTACCTTCTTCCTTCCATTGTTCGTCAGTCATCTCTTTCCACCTCTGTAAATTTATAATTTTGTCTTCCTGGATCTCACTTGGTTGTTTACCAAGAGTATTAATACGCTCTAACTGCCGGTCTAATTTCTGATTAATAATTTCAGAAATATCATCTTCCTTAACACCCAGTAGTTCTTTCATCTGGCAAATCATAATGCTAACATCTGCTATTTCTTCTATAACATTTTCGTGCGCTTGAGCAATTTCTATACCATTCCCTCCGAAGGTCTTCTTTCGCCAAAGCTTATTGATTGCCTGGGTAAGCTCTGCCATTTCTTCAATACACTGACGGCTTTGCGGCTCGTATCCATACCATTCAGCAATCAGTTTCATCTTTTTTTCATCTATAATTACCGGTTTATATGTAGATGCTTCATCAGGTGTGTTTTGCAATTCTGCTTTGATCCAATCGCAAATAGCGTCAATCGCATCATTTAAGTTTGCTGACTGTTGTTCTTCTTTCTCTCTGACTTCATCAAGATATTGGTAAGTATCTGTTTTCAGTTTTATTGTCGCAATCATTATATTGCTAAATACATCGTCTCTTTCAATTTCCAAACTCATTACGCCTTCCAGCTCAATACCGTTTAGATAAACATTTCTGTTGTTATCTATTCTTAACTTGTTCAATGCTGTTCTCCTTCCGACTGATCGTCCAATGGTTTACTGGTTATCCGAATATCATTTTCTTTATATCTTCTTTCCCTGACTGCTTCCGCATTGGCTTTTCTTTTTCGCCAGTTACCGGCTGTTCCTTCCTATAGAATTGACTCATAGGTATTCTTATGACTCTCCCGGTCCTCGCTGCAGTTTCGACTACGCCCTCTTTTATCAGGTCATAAATGTGATTCCGGGAACATTTCATTTTTTCTGCTACTTCTTCGGGGGTGAAGAAACCATCGTCTGCTCTGGCTTTTAGGTATTCTATGGCTTCTTGAAGCCTCTTGTTTTCTTCCTCTAACAGGGAAATTCTTTCTTCGATTCCCACGTTTATCTCCTTTCTTCATTGCTATTTCCTGCCATTTTTCATATAATATTGCTACAGGCTGCTCCAGCAGCTGAGTACATATGAAAGGAGTGAATCTCATATATGGAACTTTCTGTAATTATAAATATTGTGCTTTGTATATTATCTTTTTTACTTGCCGCCATATCAATTATTTTTGTTATCATAACTATTCGTCAGAACAATAGATTAATGGACCAAAATAATAAATTAATAGATCAAAATAATCGTATGATAGAGAACTCGACTCGCCCTTATATAATTATGTATGGTTTAAATTTGAACTTTGGCACACCCTTATACCATTTAATATTAAAAAATTTTGGGCAATCAGGTGCGATTATACATAATCTTTCTTGCAATTATGATTTATTGAAATTTTCCAAGCGATCCGATACGAATTTAGCACCATTTTCTAACATGGAGAATACATTTTTAGCACCAGGCCAGTCAATATCATCTGCAATTGATTGGAAAAAAGCAGTAAAAGAAACATCTTTATTGAATTTCACAATCGAGTATTCATGCAATGGTAAATCATACAAAGAAGTTTGTCCTGTTAATTTAAACTCTTCCAATGGGAACACTATTAGCAAATGCGACAAAGAAAATGATAATATCCATAATATTTCTTATGCTATCCAAGAATATGTGGTTCGGAACTCATGAGCATAAATTTAGATCCCATTCTTTTAACGACCTCTGATAATGTAAACTCACACGCAGTGTATGTCTGATATTCTTTAGGAAGGCTATTTCTCAATGCATTCATTACATTTGGAATAGCCTTTTCAATATCTTCTTCCAGGACTACGCTCCCATCTTTTAAACAATATTCACCCATTATTTGCTACCTCCAGTCTTTTATGTTCTTCTAACCAGCTTGTCTATTTCTGCTATTTGCCAACTAATAAGCACCCTGAATGTCCTAAATGCGGAAGAACTACCTGGATGAAGTATTAAAAAACTCATCAACTCTTTTATCGTAGTGGTCGTTTTTGACACCTTGCTCATTATCGACCGCCTCAATAATAAAATGTTTACTCCAGTATGTTCGTCCTGATTTCATTATGATTAGTCCTAGATATTTCTTATTATCCTTTTCGTAAAACGTATACAATAATCTGGGCTTAATTGTTGTTTTTAACTTGATTATCCAGTGCCTTATCATAGCTGCCGATTTGCTTTTTAGTTTCATGGTTGTTTGCCTTTCTTAACTTGCTTTCCACAATCCCATCTGTGAATTTGTATCTTCAACCTGCCCTGCTAAAATCAGGGGCAACTCATAGATTTCGATTATATTAACTGCCTTCTCACATTGGCTGCGTTTAATAGCTTTGTAAGATGTAACGCCAAATTGTCTTTTAAGTTCACCATAGATATCGGCGTATACTTTGCTTCTTAAAGATCTGTCCTTATAAGCTTCTGAATCTTTACCGCCAAGACACTGAATGCCTTTACGTCTTACTGCTCCTGTGATCTTACATTCCTCTATACCGAGGATTGGCATGTCCTGTTTAAATTCCTGCAGGTCCTTGTCTATGGAAGAAACTCTTTCGTCTATCTCTCCAATTGCCTGCAATTGTAATTTTATTTGCTCTGTGGCTGTGAGGGGCTTTCTCTTATTGAAGTAGTTGCTTACCAGTTGGCGCTGTACGGTCCATGCTAGATCATCAGTGAATGATTTCACCAGCATCAGGTAGCCTTGTTCTGTAAAAACTATTAATCCCCTATTTGGAATTTCTAAAGTACGAATATCGTACTTTTCAACATCTGATGGTTTTATAAGGAAATAATCTTCATCTTCAATTAAATGTTTTGCATTGGTGTTAAAATTCCTCTTTGCAGTTCCTTCTGGTCTTTCATGCACCAGATCAATATCTTTAAAAGTTACTACTCTTCGACCTCTAAATTCCTTTTCTGAAATCTCTTGATTTCCAATTTTGATTAGGCTGTTCATGTTTTTCTCCTTTTCTAGCTAGTCATTTTATGGTCCTCATTATTAATGGGCTTAAAAATAGTTTTTCCGATAATAATACCTTGCCTCACCCTTTCCCTCTCTTCCGGTGAAAGTTGTATTAATAGCGAAGCTAATGACATAATATCTTTCTTTTTGTCCTTTAATGTATTCATTTTCTCACCTCCTTGTTTGTTAAGGACATATTATCACACTCTTTAGTCCTTGTCAAACACTATTTTATTTTATTTTTGTCCTTGACAAACATAAATATATTTGTTACTCTTTCTATTAAGGAGGTGTAAAAAATGGACGCAGTTGATAGAATAAAACTTTTAAGAGGAAAAGACTTCTATAATCTAAATCAGATGCAATTCGCTAATCATATAGGCATATCACGTTCTAATTTAGCCAATATAGAAACACGTAAAGTAAAGCTTACAGAAAGAGTCGCTAAAGATATATGCAAGGAATTTAAAATAAACTATCTATGGCTACTTGAAGGAAGGGGAGAGCCTTTTACTGAAACCCCTAACGATATATTCGATGAAATAAAAAAAGAATATAATTTAAATGATAATGATATTGATTTATTGAAAGAATATTCTGAGATGTCGCATGATGAAAGAAACAGCTTAAGAGAATATATAAAATCTTTGATACGAACAAAAAAAGCAGGGGATTAATTCCCCCTGCCAACAAATAGATTATTTATATAGTTATAGATACGCTTTAAAATTGCATTACTCTTTATGAGTTTTAGCAAATCAATTATTAATGTTATATATTCTTCATTACTCATATGTATGCCCTCCTTGATTTGGATGCAAAAACCCGAAATTCCTATGTAATTATAATACTACTGGCATTCGATTTTTGCAATAGTTTTTCGAACATAAGTTCTTATTTTATTATTTTTTAGGAGGCGCGCCTTTAATATGATTTGATTATAGTATATAATTCGACAATTGAAAATGTCAAAATATGGAAATAAATATATGTAAAGTGCCCATGTTTACATATATTTGTACATTGTTTATACCGGCTATCCAATTATTATTAATAATTTACAGTTTCGCGCAAACTTTCCTGGTTTTCGCGCAAAGACCAACCAAAGTGCTTATATATATTTTTGTTAAAAATCACTAACACCTAATATCAGAAAAGAGGGTGATTTACAAATGATTCATATAGCTGTGGTTGACGATGAGCATATATTCAGGGATGTAATAAGCAAGATAATAAATAAGAAAATGCAAGACCTTGAAATACCATGCGAGATTCATGAATTAAGTAATGCCAAAAGCTTGATAAGTCTCGTGGAGTCCACCCCAATCAGCTTAATATTTCTTGACATAGACATGCCGGGATTCAATGGTCTTGAGGCGGGCGAATATTTGTTTAAGAATAAGCATAATAGGGAAATTGTTTATGTATCAGGATTTGAAAACTATGTTTTTGACGCGCTTAAGTGTTATCCATTTAACTTTGTGCGAAAATCTCATATGCAGGATGAAATTCCAAAAACAATCGAAAATTTTATAGGAATTTATAATACTGATACCAAATTTATAAATATAAGGTCCGGATATAGGTCGTTACGAGTATTAGTGAAAGATATCTTATATATTTCAAAATCAGGTCGCAAGACATGCGTAATAATATTAAACGGTGATCCTATTTACACCTGGGAATCTATGTCTGAAATTGCAAAATCCTGCTTGGATGTAGGATTTACCAGAATATCAAAGGACAGAATTGTTAATTTAAAATATGTGGAAAGCTTAGACAAGGTAGAAGTAATGTTAAACAATGGGATAACCTTGCCGTTAAGTAAAGAATGGCTAGAATCATCAGTGCAACAATTTTTAGTCTATAGGAGAAAATAAATATGCCATGAGATAGAACACTGAGACATGCACATCGTAAACTGGCTGTAAAACTCATAAAATATTAATCAATAGGCATATGCCTTTGATAATAAAAAAACAAGAAAGAGGGAATGAATTATGAAACACATCAAACGAATTGCAGCTGTATTTATGTCTGCACTCACACTGTCGTTAGTTGTACCGGAGGCTATCCCGATGGTCGACAATGTTACTACTGCCCAGGCAGCTGTGAAAATCAGTAAAAAATCTTACAGAATGGTTAAGGGGTCTACTATCCAGCTAAAACTAACCGGCACTAAGAAAAAAGCAAAGTGGACAACCAGTAAGAGATCTGTCGCAACTGTTACTCAAAAAGGGAAGGTGACGGCAAAAAATAAAGGAGTCACTACAATCTCCGCCAAAATAGGGAAGAAGAAATACACTTGTAAAATAACAGTCGAATCTCCTAAACTGAGCAGTTCCAAGATTACACTTAATGTAGGAAATTCAGCTTCTCTAAAACTCAATGGCACAAAACAAAAAGTTAAATGGTTTTCCCGAAATACGTCCATTGCAACTTTTAGTAAAGGAAAAGTTAAAGGAATAAAATCTGGAAGTACAACAGTAATTGCCAAGGTTGGCGGGAAAAGTTATTCTTGCAAAGTAAATGTTAATGCAAAGCCTAATGTAACGCCACCAAGTAAGCCAGATAACAAAGATATGCTAATTGGTAGCTACACAGATACCGGTGATGGAACATTTACAATCTATACTGCTTCTGGTAATTCCCAAAATGGCAATGTGCCAATAAATTATATTAGCAAGAGCACATTTTTAAGTCAGATAGGCGCTAAAACTGTTGATTTCGATTATAATAAAACAAGCTACTTGTATATCGATAGATATTTACATTCAAAAAATCATTTTGGACGATCTCAAATGACACTTACATTGACTGGCAACAATCTTAATCCAGGGTTGCACAGAATCGAAGTTGTTCAATATGAGAATGATTCCCCAGATTCTAAGGTAATAACATATAAATCTGGATATTATAAGATTTCAATCAATTAATTAAAAGTAAAAAACCGCCCGGTATTGGCGTACCGAACGGCTTAAATGTTACTATACAGACCACGAAGGACCATATAATATACCATAGACAAGCATATTATATCATCTTTCCTAGCGTCTGTATAGGCGCTATTTTTATGTCAAAAAACAGGAGGATGAACAACATGAGCATACAAGAAAAAAAGTACTTATCTAAGAAAACAGGCAAAACCACTATTAAATTTTTTGCCAATGTATACGATGTCAGCACCAAACAACGTTTTACCGGACCCGTAAGATTGACGCGAAAGGAGGCAGTACACGATGAATCTGAAATCTTAAAGAAAATGGAAGACGGTTTAAGAATTGAAAAGAAAAATAAAAAAATGACTTTCGATCAGGCTGCCGCTTCCTGGCTGGATGCTACAGAAGGGCATTATGCAAATTCAACCCTCAAGACATACAAGAGATATTACAGTGATTATATACAAGATATTTTTGAGGGGCAGGCAGTAACCGGAATTACTTCTGTTCATATTCAGAATTATATAAATGTCATGAAAAAGAAGTACGGAGCTGAAACCGTGAATAAATGTATCAATATACTTTCCAACATCTTTAATTATTCCATTGATACCCTGAAGATAATTTCCCAAAATCCCTGCTGCCGGGTGAAACGGGCAAAGGTTGTTCTTCCGACAAAAACCACTTGGACGGATGAGCAATGTTTATACTTTTTAAAATTACCTGAGGTTCGCTTTTCTCATTTTTATGGGATGTTTGTACTATCGCTTATGACCGGCGCCCGCCCTGGCGAAGTATGCGGTGTTGCAGAGTCAGATCTTACGGAATCCGGAGAACTTACATTGCATAGAGGATTGGATAATGATCTGGTTGCTTCTGATATGAAGACATCTCAGAGCCACCGGGGGCTTACGCTACCCGATCCAATAGCAAAGGCCGTAGATCGTAGCTTACAGTGGAAAAAGGAGATGCAGTCAAAGCATCCTGAATTTGGAAATAATGACTTCTTATTTGTAAACGAAGATGGTAATCCAATAAAACCGGATACTTACTCAAAAGCATTCAGATCTATTTTAAGAAGACATAACGAAAAGATGGATAAATACTTGGATGCACACGGAAAACTTCCAAATGGCGGTGCTGTGCTTCCACAAATTGCCCTGTATGACTGCCGGCATAGCTTCGCCACCAACACTTTGAGTAACGATGAGCGACACGAGGTTATTGCACAGATTATGGGGAATAGTGTTAAGACTCTCTTATCCCGGTATGCGCATGTTGATACCAAAATGACAAGCAAAGCTTTAGAAAATTATTCGAAACACGTAGCAATGTAATAACAGAATATAATAGAAAAATCGAATGACGTTAACCGTTTTCGTAAACCAAAAAAAAGCGGGCCTGAGATCACTACTCTCAAACCCGCATAAACACTAATAAAACAAAGAGCGCGAGACGGGACTCGAACCCGCGGCCTCGACCTTGGCAAGGTCGCGCTCTACCAACTGAGCCACTCGCGCATAATCATCTTTCGATGAAAAGCGGGTGATGGGAATCGAACCCACGTATCTAGCTTGGAAGGCTAGTGTTCTACCATTGAACTACACCCGCATATGAAATTATATGTTGCTTTTGCTTTCGCAATGCCCAGAGCCGGAATCGAACCAGCGACACGAGGATTTTCAGTCCTCTGCTCTACCGACTGAGCTATCTGGGCTTAAAGACTGTTGTTCCTGTTTTTGCTTTTCTTGATTTGTTCCGTTCAGCAACGTAGATAATTCTACAATGATTTCTAAGATTTGTCAATACTTAATTTGAATTTTTTTCATTTAATTTTATATTTCTTTTTTTAATTGCTTTATGATTTATTTTTATCTTATATATCGGAGAACCACAACCCACTTATTTTGTGGTTCTCCGGCACTTTACTGCTTATTTGTATGCTGGTATGCAATCTGAAAAAATAACTTCTGAGAATCCAGTGCTACCTCTGTCGTTGGCAATTTTTGATAGGAACCATCTTCTTTTTGTTCCCTTGCTTTGACATTATCATTTAGCATTGTGGTAAACATCTCGCGTATTCTTACTTTTAGGTGGGTATCATAGATTGGTACCGCCACTTCCACTCTGCGCAGTGTATTCCTGGTCATAAAGTCTGCTGATGCAATGTAAAGTTTCGCTCTTTCCTTGTCTCCGAAAATATAGATTCTGGAGTGCTCAAGGTATCTGCCCACGATACTGATAATCCTAATCTGATCAGTCTGCCCCGGTATGTGGGAACGCAGGCAGCAGATTCCCCGGACAATCATTTCTACTTTTACTCCTGCTTTTGATGCCTCAATTAATTTATCAATAATTTTCTTATCAGTCAGTGAATTTAGTTTCAGACCGATATAGGATGGTTCATTATTCTTTGCAGCACGGATTTCTTCATCCATCATTTCCAGTACTTTGTTTTGCAGGCACTTTGGCGCGATCAGAAGATGTTCAGACGATTCGGTTACTTCGCCCATAGATAGCGACTGGAATACGCCGGCTGCTTCTATACCAATTCTGTTATCCGCAGTCATCAGGGACAGGTCCGTATAAAGTCTGGCAGTCTTTTCATTATAATTTCCTGTTCCCACCTGTGTTATATATTCAATCTGTCCCTCTCTTTTTCGGGTAATAAGGCATAGCTTGGAATGTACTTTCAGACCATCGAGACCATAGATTACATGGCATCCTGCCTCCTCCAGCCTTCTTGACCATCCAATGTTGTTTTCCTCGTCGAATCTGGCTTTCAATTCTACTAATACATCTACCTGCTTACCGTTTTCTGCCGCTTCAATCAGCGCTCCAATTACTTCACTGTGCTTAGCCAGACGGTAAAGGGTCATTTTTATAGACACAACATAAGGATCCTCTGCAGCCTGATTCAGCATCGCAATAAATGGTCTGATGCTCTCGTAAGGATAAGACAGTAAAATGTCATGCTCCAGAATCTGGTCTATTACTGGTCTTTTTTCATCCACTGCCGGGGATTTCTGAGGTATTCTTTTTTCAAAAAACAATTCTGTTTTCATTCTCAGCTGATCCTGAATTTGGAATACAAAGGAGAGGTCGACTGGTGATTGGGAGACAAATACCTGCTCTTTTTTTAATTGCAGGTGTTCACACAGCTTAGCTGTCATCTTATGATCCAGTTCCCTGCTTAATTCCAATCGAACCGGGCAGAGCCTTCTTCTGAGTTTTACCACCTCTGCCATGTGCTCCCGGTAGTCAAGATCCTCATCAAAGATACTGTCTGCATCAATATCTGCATTTCTGGTTATGCGAATCAGGGACTTTGCGCTCAGCTTGTATTTCTGAAATACTTTTGGCAGAAAATGCAAAATCAATTCTTCTACCAGGAGAAAGCTCCCGGTTCTTCCCGGAATAGCCGTTAGCCGTCCAAATACTTCGCTGCTGCAGGGAACAATTCCGAATTTTTCCCGGTCTGTTTTGGTTTCCAATCCTGCTGCCGCATAGATCTCATTATTTTTTAAAAATGGAAAGGGCTGTTTTTTGCCTACCACCATAGTGGACAGAAGCGGCATAATGTCCTGTTCAAAATAGCGTTCCAAATAATCCGTTTCCCCATCTGTCAACTGGTTGATTTTGATTAGATGAATTCCTTCTTTTTCAAGGAGGCGCATTAATTCTTCGTAAATCTGATCTTTTACTTTACCTAATTCCCGAACCCGTTTGAATATGGCGTCCATCTGTTCTCTGCTGGTCATCTGAGTTTTATTTTCTCTGATTTCTTTTGATAACAGCATTTGGTCATGAAGAGACCCTACCCTGACCATAAAAAATTCATCCAGATTGCTTTGAAATATGGACAGAAAAGTAAGGCGCTCACAAATGGGCACCTTAGGATCAGCAGCTTCTTCTAATACACGTTCATTAAATTTAAGCCAGGATAATTCCCGGTTTTCAAAGCAAGACAATTGTTTATCTTTCATGTGGCTCACATCCTCATTTTCTTATCTCTTGTATTTAACTTAGCCGACTCAGGTGATATAATCCTCACAATTTTCTCAGTATTATTTGTCTTTTAGCGCTTACAGGCGATTTGATTTTCGCTGACTACTTCACTTTAGCAAACTTTATGCCCATTAGCTGTCAGTTTAAACTTCGATCCCAGCATTTCCGCTGCACGTTTGCACATCAACATCCGCTGCAAAAAGATTTCAAAGTAATCCATAATTGAGCAAATACTTTCATCCAGTTCCACACTTAGCTGGATCGTCTTTGTATCAGTCAGAATAGTCAGCTCTGAAGTTACGGCTGCATAGTTTACCCGGTCGTGTTTATCAAAACTTTCCTTCACTGTATTTCTGACACGGTTTCTTCTCACATCTGTCTTATCCGCTAATATTACTGCCGCTGATACTGCGTCTACTGCCATTCCTGTCTTTTCATCATGTTGTCCTATAGCGCTGATAATGGTAGCTGCATCTTCCGGTGGAATATCATACTGACGAAGCAGCGTAAATGCCATAATGGCCCCGTTGTGTGCATGGTCATTCCGATTGATACTGTTGCCGATATCGTGCATATACCCTGCAATCCTGGCGAGTTCTATATCCTTTTTGCTGTAACCCAGTTCTTTTAAAATTCTTCCGGCGATCTGCGCCACCTTTACTGCATGGCTCAAAGAATGCTCCGTATATCCCAGCACTCCAAGATTGTCATTTCCCTTTTTTATATATGCTCTTATTTCTTCTGATTCCTTGATTTTCTTATAGGTAATCTGCTCCATATATCTCCTTTGTTAATCGTACCTTTTCAATGTGAATGTCCCTTATAGTCTTTCACCATATCTGACACATTCATTTTGCTGCAGATGCTGTAAAAATGCCAAAAACATCTGCACTGCTAGGGGTATATATGCCCTATATTCCCTTAGCGGTACAGCCAAAATAACAGGCTGCACTATCTATCATAGCAGTACGGATTTTGTTTCTCTATCTGTCCTTGGTTAAGAATATGTAAAATATGTGTAATGTCTGGATTCCTTTTATCACATATTATCTCCACTTTTCTCTGCTGCAAACAGCAAATACTGAAAAAGAAGTTTTCTCATCCTACGATTTATCGCTTACATAATTTCCCACAATAAAAAATGCTAAGCTATTATATGTCATAATAGCAAAGCATTTTTTAGTAATAAAATTTTCAAATTCTATCAGCAACTTACCTGCATAGAATGCCGGTAAGTTAATTCGTTTGCTCCGATTCCACAATCGCTATGCCCCAGGGGCTCAAACTGATTAACGCTCCCTGTTCCACAGCACTGCCGCTCAACAATTCCTGGCCTTTCGAATGCTGATATTCTACCTGCCACTCGTTGGAAGAATAGTTGAAATAATATCGGATATTTGCCCCGGACTGATTTATCCCGCTTCGAATGATAACCGGAAACTCTGCCTGCTGGTCTGCCGTCCAAAGTCCTGCTTTCTCATAGGTATATCTGATGATATTTTTCAGTGCTTCCGGTGATGTCATACAGCCAATATAAACTGCAGTACCTTTACCGTACTGATTCCATGTAACCGCTGCATAATCCTTCCATGCCGGGTGATCATAGGACATTATCACTTTTGCTGAGTCCGTTTTTAATAATTCCATAAACCCGCTCACTTCCAGACAGGACTTCGGATATTCCAATAATTCATCATTGGTATTTCCATCATCAGATAGCTCATTTTTCAGCCAAACATCCTTCGGAAAGGTAAACTGGCTGTAATTTACGCCCAGACATTTGCTTAAAATCCCCGGCTGCTGTTCTGTGCGTACCTGAACATTTTCGTCTGTGAATCCGCTTTTGAATGTTGTGATGAGATGCCCGCCCTGTTCCACAAAGGAATTAATCCGCTCCAGGAGAGCAGCTGGCGCACTGTAGAGTGCCGGTACAATCAGTACCTGATACTGCTCCAGATTATTGGATTCCGGAAACAGAAAGTCACATTCAATATTGCTTTTATAAAGCACATCGTAGATCCAGCGGACTACATCGTTATAATAAAGATGCGGTTCCATGGATGCCCCCATGTCTATTGGGAACCACTTCAGTGCCGTCAGGGATTCATTGCTGACCAGGATTGCAGTCCTGTTCTGTTTCTTCAGATTAACCAGCTTGCTGCCAATCTCTTTTAACTCCCTGCCGATGGTTCCTGCCTCCAGGTAGGAAGCATTTGCCTTAAAATCGTGGCTGAGCAATCCTTTCCAGAATGTTTCCATGGAATTATGTATTGAGTGCCAATGCCAGTACATCACTGAGTTTGCACCGCTTGCCAGGTGGCTGTATGCCTGAAGGCGCAATTGTCCGGGATAGGGCACCCAGCAGGGGAAGCCCTGAGCTTCGGTCTCCAGCACCAGATAATTATCCTGTTTTAAGGATCTGGTGGAATCCCCGCCAAACGCAATCTCTGCACCGGTCAGGTCATCCTGGGTGGGATGGTAAATGTCTGTTCCAGCCACGCTTAAGCATTTGGCAGCCTGATAATGATCCACATCCGGCTGTACCCCATAGGAATATCCTCTCCACTCAAAATCGAAGTTTTGTGTTATGAACTGATCTTCTCTTTTGTACTCAGCCGCAATCCCTGACTGCCATCCCAGAAATTCTGTTACAAGTGATCTCTGGAATTTTTCAAATTCCGCACCCAGGCTGCCATTTATCGTTCCTCTGACATCGGGGAAATCTTCCCAAGCATTAATACGATTGCTCCAGTAATCCAGTCCAAATGCCCGGTTCATGTCTTCCAGACTGTTGTGGAATTTATTCCTTAAATACTTAACAAACCGCTCCTGAACATTTTTACCGGCTGTCCCATAATATTTTGTTTCATTGTCCAACTGATATCCAATAACGCATTTACGCTTAGCCGTGCACGCCATCAATTTACGTATAATCCGCTCTGCATAATAGAGATAGACCGGACTGGTGATATCCATAATCTGACGG
Source organism: uncultured Robinsoniella sp. (assembly GCA_900540475.1). Classification (GTDB taxonomy): domain Bacteria; phylum Bacillota; class Clostridia; order Lachnospirales; family Lachnospiraceae; genus Robinsoniella. The sequence continues at coordinate 54,099 of UQGG01000026.1, forward strand.
GGTCCATACATCCCTCTGCCTTTTACCGTAGTTGCCAGTACATCGGGGTAAGCTTTTACCATCCAGGTTGGTACTGCATAAGTGGGGGTACCGATAATAACAGAGATTCCGGCAGCCTCCATGGCATCCATCACCCGTTCCACATGGGAGAAATCAAACACTCCGTCCTGGGGCTCGTAAGTACTCCAGGTCGACTCCGCAATTCTCACCACATTAATTCCCGCCTGTTTCATCATTTCAATATCCTGATCCAACCGATCCACGGGCATATACTCATCATAGTACGCCGCTCCATATAATATCTGATCCATCAATACAACCTCCTGTATCCTGTCATTTTCTGATATTTTACCAGGCAGGATTCAAAAGATATATCATCATTCTTATATTTTTATCGCAATTCTTATATTTCTTTATCAAGTTCATTCAAGTTCATTACGTTCATTATCGATTTTATAAAAATAGAATATAATTACCCTCATGTAAGACGAGCATATAATTACTGCAAATATACTGAAAACCGTTTTCGATAATCCCCCGGTGTCATCCCAGTCACTTCCTTAAAGACCTTTCCAAAATGGCTCTGAGATTGAAAGGCAAAGTAATAGCCGATTTCTTTGGCAGAATAATCCGAATAGCGCAGCAGGTTTTCACTTAAATGAATCCGGTTCTCCATGATATACCGCTGAAGTGTTATCCCTTCTGTCCGGTGAAACAGATCAGACAGATAATCCGCATGGATTCCCAATTCTTCTGCCATATTTTTCACACTGATTTTTACATGCATATTTTTAAAAATATAATTTTTTGCTCGTTCTACCAGAGGATTCACCTTTCCTTTTTGCTTCGTCTCCCATACCTGGCAGGCAAAATCATACTCCGCTTTTCGCATCAGTGCGCCGATCTCTATTTCACTCTCCATATCTTCTATTTTCTGAATGCAGCCGTCAACCATGGTAAATGCAAGTTCCGGAAGTATGCCCCCCTCAATTGCTGCTCTGGATGCCAGCGTTATGACGCAGATTGCCAGATTTTTTGCCTGACGCAATTCGTTCTTCGCCAGTTTTCCCACCTCTCCGGCATATGTTTCGGACAGGCTCCTTTCCAGCATCTTACAGTCTCCCTTTCGAATGCTGTCCATTTCCCGCACCTCCTGGCTATAGGGATTATGGGCAACTGCCCGTTCCTGACGGTCAAATAATTCTTCTGATACCCGTTTCCTGGATCCAGCCACACTTAATTCCTTTAATCCATTCCTCTGCCAGAGTTCATATCTGGTAACTTCCTGATGATTGATCAGGTTGTTTAAGACTAAAATTCCCGCTCCAAAGGTCTCCCTGTCCACTTCCCCGATCCGATAAGCTTCTTGCTGATTGATTCTGTGCTTTTCTGCCAGGAAGCGGCTGACACCCCTTCCCGCTTTTCCGGTACAGACTGGGCCCGCCACATAGGCATTGCCGTCTGCGTCCCTTACCACTCCGTAAAGGATCTGATACTCCTCCTGAATGATCAGCGGAAAACCGTTCTGCTTATTCTCAAGCAATTCCAACCGAAATGAGCTATCGCAGATCAGAGGATCCTCATGATCCTCTATGCTGCCATAGCTCATTTTGATTCTACCAATACGATCCATGATCCGAATTGGCGCATGGATCATCGTTACCAGCTGGCTGCAGATATACTCCACTGACATTATCTTACCTCCTGTGCCGCTGCAGTGACTACTAATTTGAAATGCCGTGTTCACTTAAATATTTTAAAAACTTTGCTTCACTCAGTATCTCATTTGTAACAAATTTTCCTTCATTAAAAAAACTGTATGTGGTAAATGGGGAAGGGGCATTTTGTGCCTGCTGTGTTGTTTCTATTTTACACAGTTTGAATTCTGCTCCATGCTGGCTGGCTATCTTTTGGAGCAATGGCGCATATTTATCTGTATGGGGACATTGATTTGTGTAGTAGAGCACCATCCCCTGCTCCTCAATTTCACCTTTTTTTGCACATTCTTTAAATTTGGGAACCGGAGAATTCTCTTTCAGCGGTAAATATAAAAGTTCGAAATACGGCGCTGCGGTATCGGCTGTCAAAAAGCCCTTATATTTTAAATACTTGGGATCGGACAAAAACGGCATCTTTTTGCCGGAAGATAATACCGTAATACCATCCATATTCCTCTCCTTTGCATCTTCGATACAGGAATCCAGCAGTTGATTTGCATATCCCTGACCCTTAAACTTACCGGATACCCAGAAACAGTTGATGTGCAGATAATTGGGCGCTTCTATTGGATACCAGGCCTTTTCAGCCGGAATATATTCGATAAATACTTTTCCTCTTTCATTTAATTTACGAAACACCAATCCGTCTGCAAAACGTTCTTTGAGCCATGCTTTCTTGGATGATACACAGGTTTCTCCCTTTTTATCTGCAATTGCACAACAGATATGTTCTTTCTCAATATTTTCCATATTCACTGTTATTAATCCCATTTTTTCTCCTTTACCCAAATATATATATTTGGTGCATCAATATCATTTCTTTTTCTGATTTTATAACTATAGTATACAGCAATGAATATGACAACTGTATGTCATATTAAAATCATATTAAATATTCATATATAAATATCAGATATATAGCCTAAAATATCTATTTGCTAAGATTACCTATTCAGCTTCTCTTATAACAGTGCCAGGCATATATTTTCAATTCAGAATTAATTTTTTCCACGGCTTTCGTTATAAAAAGCTCCTGTTTTTTTCGATCCGGGGTATTCCTAAGTCTATTATTCAGACTTTCCAGATAGGACTTCCGATTGCTGCTGGCTTTTGGAAGCATGGCTTCGTTTCCCTTTAACTGCGGCAGATCCCAGGACTCCCCAATCGCCGTCATTCTGGCTGTCAGAGGACCATCGTCTGAAGACAGACTGTGTCTGTGGAGTTTGCCGTCCGAAGTCCCCTGCCTTGGCGTTCCGTCCGATTTAAAGTTCTTACCACCGTCTCTTTTTATTTCCCTTTCCTTCACAGACTCCATATGAAGCCTCTTATGTTCCCGATTGACTGCTAAGGATTCTTCCACTTTCTGCAGCACTTTCTGCACGATCTCTTTTTCTGCAGCCGGTTCCCGGTAAGGCTTTTTATTAAAAATTCCGGAGTCTGCATCATATTGGGACAGCCTTTTTTTACTTTTCAGGTTTTCTTCCACATCTTCTATGTAATGTTCTTTATAGGTTTCATACTCACAGATGATTTTACCTGACGGATCTATGGTAATCTCATCCAGTGGAAAGGATTTTGTAAATATACATTCTGACTGGTTAAATGGGATTACGCAGCGTTGCTTGAGACGAAGCTCCTGATCTTCCATATCCAGCAGCAATAGGATTCCCTGATAGGAATAGATCAGATATTCAAAAGTTGCCATCACATCATCCCCATATTTCCTGCCATTTAAAAACCAGAGATCGATGATACCCTCTTCTTGATAATGTGCATGCTTCTTTTCCCACAAATCCAGTTTTAAATCCTGCCCCGCATACTCCAGAACCATTTTCAGGTCACCGTCTTCTATAAATATATCAGATACGTATTTACCGCCCTGTCTGCTGCAGGTTATTGCCGCATTTGGAAAACTACGCTTCGCCGCCTGAAATAGCAGCCTCCTCGCCAGCAGATACCGGGTGCCCTGCCCATTAGTCCGCACCGGACAATTTGCATTCTCATGATGGCGAAAATACGGTTCAACTTTATTTCCGACACACAGGACCAGATGTTCCCCGCAATCCGGACATACAAACTCATTGTTCTGGCTTGCTTTTCTCATTTTCAGCCTGGTATCTTCATCGTAATTTCCCTGCGCATCTTTTAATTCATAGACACACCATAGTTCATTTTTATAGAAAGCATTTTCCTGGGTAATCATAACATCACTCCTTCATCACAAAATCCGTTCAAAATTTGAAATAAGTTAATAAATATTTATTTATAATTTAGCATACCCCTCCTTCAATATCAATCAACCAGCTCATTTTTTATTAACTTATTATTTTTTAAATTTAAATAAGCTTTATATCCTAAATATATCCCTTGACTTTGCGACACATGTGTCTTATAATATTTTTCAGAGACACGTGTGTCGCATTCTAATTCTTATACACGATACCTCATTTTAAAATGTAAACCATTATTACATATTCGCTAAAACAGCCGCTGTTCACACTATTTTTATGATTCTGCAAAATCAGGATCATTGGCACAAACTAAAAAAGGAAAATACCATGAACAAAAGAGGAAACGAAACCCGCAGATTAATTCTTAATCACTCATATGCACTATTTGCCAAAAAGGGATTTAAAGAAGTCACAATGAAAGATATCTGTGATTGTACCGGACTCAGCCGCGGAGGTCTATACCGCCATTATGACAGCACAAAGCAGATATTTGCTGAAATTTTAGAAGAACTTTTAAAGAACCAGGAGGATGAGTTTTCAGAAAAGATCACTCGCAATGAATCTGCTGTCTCCATTCTGGAAAGCGTTCTAAAACGCTACCAGATAGAAATGCTGGATTCCGGCAATTCATTGAGCATCGCGATCTACGAATTTTACAGCCTTCCCCAGTCTGATACTGCGCCCAATGCCCTGCTTCATCAATATCTGCTTTCCAAAGAAATGTGGAGCAGATTGATCCAATACGGCATAGACCGGATGGAATTCAGGCAGGTGGATATTGCAGCTGTATTTGATATGATTGTCTTTTCTTATCAGGGAGTACGTATGTACAGCCGGCTTATGCCTATGGACAGAGATATCCCCCACCGCATTACCGAACAGGTAAAAGCCCTGCTTCTGCCACCCGTAGATGTTTCATAACTGAAATTTTTTTATAAATAAGGAGGTATTTTATGGCTACTGCTTTTGAAAAATTTGAATCAAGCCGGACTGCATTTATCAATCCCAGCGATTCTGTAAAACCTATTGATGATTTTCCCAAGATCTGCATTTCTACTTTTTCTAATGATATGATTGAAAAGTTTGCCGCCGGAGATGGGGTAGAAATTATAGCACACCTTTACGCAGCCACTGGTCCAACGCCTGTTTATAAGACCTGTTATGGAGGAGAGAACATTGCTTTCTATCTCTCAAAAGTGGGTGGTCCCGCCTGTGTTGCAGGCTTTGAGGAAATTGTTGCCATGGGGGCACAGAAGTTTGTCCTATTCGGCTGCTGCGGGGTACTGGATGACGGTGCTGTTGGCGGCAAACTCATCGTTCCTACTTCAGCAGTCCGTGACGAGGGAACCAGCTATCACTATGCACCCCCTTCCCCGGAACTGGATGCCGATCCAAAGTTAACCGGAATACTCACTTCCTGTCTGGATAAATTGGGCTGCCCTTATGTAAAGGGAAAAATCTGGACAACAGATGCCATTTACAGAGAAACGCCAGACCGCATAGCCGAACGGAAAAAAGAGGGCTGTATCGGTGTGGAAATGGAATATGCCTCAATGCTCGCTGCGGCACAGTTTCGAAACATCCCTTTTATACAATTTTTATATGGTGCAGATAACCTGGATTGTACCAGCTGGGACCCCCGGGATCTGGAACTCTACGGAATGTCAGATGCTGAAAAATACATGGCACTGGCATTGGAATGTGCAATTGCACTTTAATATAATCAACACCGCGGGGCAGCATTTTCAGTTGGAAAATGCTGCCCCGCTATAGATGTATAATCCGTTATATCCCTTGTCAGGTATGTGATAAGACCGGGAACATACATTGCTTATCCCGGAATAAAACCGTATCCTTACCGGTACAGAATAAGGTGCATTCCTCTGTCAGCTCTCGAATCTTATATCCCTCTGTATCCTTTGGTGTAAACTGCAATTCCACCCGGGAAATCTTATCATTTGCAAGTATTTCCATAATCTGTGACAGCGATACCCCAGCCGTTTTTTCACAGAGTACCTCCGCCAGAATCAATCTGTCACCCTGATATTCTGCAAAAGCCAACACTTCCAGCTCTTCTATGTAGTAAAGCTGCTCTCCATGCGACATTATTGTGTAAAACATATACAGTTCAGCATTGTTAACCATGGACAGACTGGAAAAAGGGTTCCCTTTCTTCATAAATCTAACTGCCAGTTTTTTATCTTCTTCTCTGCCCAGTTCAAGCTTCCGTACATGATATTGATGATCTTGGGGCTGATTCATCCTGATTTCCTTTGTATAATAAAATTGTGGCAATTTCTCAAATCCGTATCTGGGATAAAAGTCTAATACAGTATCATTTGCAAAAAGATAAATCATATCATAACTGTCTCTGTATGTTTCCAGTACCTTTTCCATCAGCAGCCTGGCAAATCCCTGACCCCGATATTCCTTTGCAGTCATTACCGTCCCCAGCTGGAGGCAGACCTTCCGCTCTCCGAAAACATCCAGCTCCATAATATTTACGGAAATATTTGCTGCCGCCTCATCATCCCATACCAGGATATAGGGCACATGCTGGTTCTTCCAGCATCCCTCCTGATACCATTCTTCAAACTGAAAGCCAAAAACAGCTTGAGTCAGGCGGTTATAGGCACTGCGAAGCCCGGTATCCTCCGGATGAACAATTTTCACTTCCCACTTCTTATCGACTGATTTATTCACTTCTTACTCCCTTCTATGACTCCTGCTGATTTCAGGACTCAAATTATCATTGCCGTTTCAATACTGATGATTATCATTTCTGATTTCATGCCTGATTAGTATCTTTGTTGATTCCATACCTCAAGCATATCATTTAATTATTATAACTTATTTTCATTCACAAGACATCTACTAAGATATAAATTCTACTTTTTCTTTTTTACTTTCATTGCTATAATAAACAAAAGAAAACTTGTGAGGGAAAAAACATGGAATTAAATGAATTAAATCAGAATGTAACAGAAAACAACCCTGCCGGTAAGCTGACAGGAAAACCGGAGCATATACAATTACAGGAATACAGCCCGGTTCTGCAAAAAGACCTTTTTGAATTCCTGCATAAATGTATGCCGGAATCCGGAAGAACTTTTGAGCCACTGGGACGGCACCAGTCTGTAACAGCCATTCCTGACACTTTCCTTGCATTCTGGTGCCTGACTGATGGCGATGAGATCATTGGATGCTGTGCCGTCAAAGCACTTTCTCCTGATACCTGCGAACTGAAAATGATGTATTTGTACAGCAGGTATCAGGGAATGGGCTTAGGCAGGAAGCTGTTAACCCATGCCATCCAGTATGCTGCTGCAAAAGGATATCAAAAAATGCTGCTGGATACAACCCAGGAAAGCCGCTCCGCCATATGCCTTTATCGCAAAAATGGATTTTATGAAATTCCCCGCTACAATCATAACCAGTATGCGAATGTATTTATGCAAAAAGATTTCCGTTAGCCATCCATATTTACCAGCCTGGTAAATGTACCCTGGCATGTAAAATCCAGCTTGTGCATGGCTCTTGTACATGCCACATATAAGAGGCTCCGGTCCGTCTCACTCTTATAATTTCTGCTGCCGGCAAATGGTACCGCCACCTGGTCAAACTCTAATCCCTTGGATACCGCAATGGTGGTGACGGTAATCCCGCTTTCAAACTTTGTACTGTTCTGATCCAAATAATGGATCTTACAACCAGAAGCAAGTTCTTCCTGTAATAATTTTGCCTGTTCCGGGGATTTGCACAAGATTCCCATAGAACCGTAACCTTTTTTATGAAACTGGCATATCAGAGTTTTTAAAACTTCAATTTCCTCCTCCACACTCTGGCAGCAGGTCACCGTTGGATGGTCACCGTGCCTCTCTACTGCTTCTATTTTCTCATTGTTTCGGATTTTTCTGGCAAATGCAATAATTTCATAAGTGGAACGATAACTTTTGTTTAATTCAATAAATTCTGCATGATTCCATATCTTGCGGAATATTTCCCGGGAGCAGGAAACAGATGCATTTAGTGACTGCCCAAAATCACCCAAAATTGTTTTTCTGCATGGGAATAACTTGTTCAGCACTGCATATTGAACTGGAGTATAATCCTGCATCTCATCGATTACCACATGCTGTACAAACTGGTACTGCCCAATCCCCTCTATTGATATTTTCAAGTACAGATATGGATAAACATCCTCCCATTCCAGTGTATTTTTAGATTTTAGAGAAAACCATCTCTCCTTTTTCATATATCTGTAAAAGTCTTCATAAAGTGCCAGTGTGCTGTCTGCCTGAAACATCGCGCGAATCTTTTTTCTGATCTCATTCTGACCTGGTAATTGATTCCACCCGGTGTTTTTCCCTCTAAATACTTCCCTTACATCCTCTGCAATCTGTTGAAACCTTTCAAATACAGGAAGATAGCTGCATGCATGGTACCGGTCCGCAATAAATTCTTTGGAAATAGAATACTCTCCGAAACTGCAGTCTACCGCTTTAAAATACTGCTTTGCGGCATAGTGCAGATATTCATCCAGTAGGTTAAGTATTTCCAGGGAACCTTTGAATCTTAGTTCTTCCCTCTCCTGCTCCTCCCAGGATACCTGCCGGGTAAAACTGATCCTGCCATTTAATTCCTCCGCCGCAATCTCCTGGAAGCTCAGTTCCATGATTGGCTCTTCCCCTAATTCCGGCAGAACATTGGAGATATAATCTGCAAATACTTTATTGGGCGAGATAATTACAACATTTGATGCGGACAGTCTTTCTTTATTCCGGTAAAGCAAATATGCTACGCGATGCAGGGCAATAGATGTCTTCCCGCATCCCGCCACTCCCTGTATAATTAAGACATCCGCCTTCTCGTTTCGGATAATCCGGTTCTGTTCCTTTTGAATCGTGGCAATGATATTCTTCATCTTCTCATCCGAAGTGCCGCTTAATTCTCTTTGCAGAATATCATCGTCTATATTCATCCTGCTTTCCAGAACATATTCCAGTTCTCCTTTTCGTATTTTAAATTGACGCCTGCAGGTAATTTCACCTTCTATTTTCCCCATGGGTGCTTCAAAGGAAGCATGTCCCAGCTCATATTCATAATACATATTAGAAACAGGGGCACGCCAGTCAAAAATGAGCATCTGATTTCGGTCATCCGAGAAAGCATACTTTCCTATATAGATCTGTTCCGGTTCATCATCTCCCTGATAGATAAAATTAATTTTTGCAAAGTAGGGGGAATCCATCAGCTGTGCAATTCTCCGCCGTTTATCCAGTGATAAATTTCCTGCCCCTTCTATCTGAACAATAGACTTCTGATTGGAAAACTGTTCCATTGAATCCAGCTCATTCCAATACTCCGCCAGATAGCGTTTGGATTCTCTGTATTCATCCTCACATCTGCTGACTTCCTCATTCGCTTTGTCATAGGCATCCTTCAACTGCTTTCTGGTAAATTCCAGATGAATCTGCTCTTGCGGGTATTTGTCATTCATAGTCGTTCCTCCTGATCTGTGTTTCTTCCACTGATATAATCTTTCTGTTCACATCCTTTTCAAAAGTCATGTATGTGAGACCACATTATAACTCCAGGCAAATCTCTGGTGGTATAGTGGAGGGTTTCCTCCCTTTTCCTGTTATGTATTTGATCCTCCATCATATAATAGAAGAAAAAGAAAAGGAACAGATCCTTTGAGTGAACACTATCCTTTTGTAAATTATCCCCTGCCATACAGCTACAGTGCTTTGGAGCCTTATATCGACGAAAGAACCATGCACCTTCACCATGACCGGCATTTACAGACTTATGTAGACAATTTAAATAATATTCTAAAGACCCAGCCTCAGCTGCAGAATCTGACATTGGAACAGCTTATTCTGCGTGCTCCAGCTCTTCCTGCAAATATCAGAACGCCGCTGCTAAATAACGCAGGCGGTGTCTATAACCATCGGTTTTACTTTGACAACATGGCCAGCCCCAGCATTGACAGGCCTTTGGGGGCATTTGCATTTTACCTGAACCAGGCTTTTGGTAACTTTCAGAATTTTGAAGACCAGTTTGCTGCCGCCGCCATGTCCGTCTTCGGCTCCGGATATGCCTGGCTGGTTGCAGACCGTGACGGAACACTAAAAATCATTACTACTGCCAACCAGGACACACCGCTGCCCCTGCATCTGCATCCTCTGCTCAACCTGGATGTCTGGGAACATGCCTATTATTTAAAACACTATAACAATCGTTCAGCCTATATTCATGACTGGTTCCACCTGGTGAACTGGAAATCAGTAGCCCAGAATTATCTAGCTTTTATTAATGGTTATACCTGATTAAAAAATGGGAGAATGCAGGAATTTCAAATTCCCAATTCTCCCATCTAACATCTATCTTCTATTCAAAATCACTCTTTTAATTAATTTCGCAATCTCTGATACCAGAATTACACTGAAAGCAACCACAATAATTTTACACCACATCAGGAAACTTAAAGGAACCGTTCCAAAGAAAGCACCGCCAAATTGGGTAATGATTACCTGCAGTGCAAAAGTCAGTGCAAAAACACCCAGCATCAGCCTGTTTGATGCCAGATTACAAAATATACTGGTATCAGAAAGCTCCCGGCTGTTGAAAGCATTAAACAACTGAAAGACTACAAACAGGGTAAACAAAATGGTGGGCAGTTCTTTTTCCGCTCCACCCATAAAGTTAAACCAGTGCTGCGCCATAAACACAATTGAAATGTACAACCCGTTTATGACAATTCTTGACAGCATGCTTTTTGAAACAATACTGGTATTTCTCCTGGTTGGCTGTTGTTTCATTAAATCACCGCGGATGGGTTCCAGTCCCAGGGTAAGTGCGGGCGGTCCATCCATGATAATATTGATCCAAAGCAGCTGAAGCGCGGAAAACGGAGCGGCAAATCCTGCTATAATGGAAGCCAGAACGACAATAACGCTGGATAAATTAACCGTAAGCTGAAACTGGATAAATCGCTGGAAATTCTCATAGATCCCTCTTCCCCACTGAACCGCCTTCACAATCGTGGAAAAGCTGTCGTCCAGCAGTACAATATCACTTGCTTCTTTCGATACTTCTGTTCCTGAGATACCCATGGCTATTCCAACGTCTGCATTCTTAATGGCAGGTGCATCATTGATTCCGTCCCCGGTTACGGCTACCACATCGCCTCTGGATTTCAGGGCTTTTACTACGCGCATTTTAACCGTTGGCGTACTTCTGGCAATAACCCGTATTCTCGGCAGTGTTTCCGCCAGCTGTTCTTCGCTCATGCTCTCTAATACTTTGGCCTCCACCGCTATATGGTCGTCATCCAGCAGCTGCAGTTCCTTTGCAATGGCGGATGCCGTGATAATATTGTCCCCCGTGAGCATTTTCACATCAATTCCAGCCTTGCGGCATTTATCAACAGCTGTACAGACATCTTTTCTCAGCGGGTCTGTAATTGCACAAAATCCGTCAAAATGCAGCCCGTCTTCCAGTTTCTCACGCTCCTGTTCAAAATCGGCAATCTGCTCCGTATACTCTCTATGGGCAAAAGCAATTACCCGGAAAGCTTTGCTCTCATACTCAAACATCATTTCCTGGGCTTTTTCCTTTTCCCACTTTGTAAGCGCGCACATTTCCAGGATTTTTTCCGGACTTCCTTTGGAATAAATATGATATCCGCCGGCATCCTGCTGGATCGTTGTCATGTTCTTCGTTTCGGAAGAAAAAGGAAATACATATGCAATCCGGAAGCTGTTTCGTATATCCCTGTAATTACCGATTACCTTATTTGCCGCAACCAGCAGCGCACACTCCGTAGGATTTCCGATAAAATGATTCTCTCCCTCTCCACACCTGATATCAGCCGTACTGTTCAGACAGAAATTCCGGATCAGATGAACATCTTTGACCTGGTCGGGATAAACCATATCCCTGCCCTGACAGACCTTTGTAACAGTCATGCGGTTTTCAGTCAGGGTCCCGGTCTTATCTGAGCAGATCACATTGATACAGCCAACAGTCTCGCAGGCAATCATTTTTTTAACCAATGCGTTCTGTTTGGACATTTTAATAATATTAATGGAAAGAGATACTGCAACTATAGTTGGCAGGCCCTCCGGCACTGCTGCTACAATCAAAACAATGCTGGTGATAAAAGCTTCGGAAATGGTCTCCCAGGTAGCCGTCCCATGGAGGGTAAATAAGAATACCTGGAGCAAAAATACCACCGCTGCGGCAGCCGCACCCAAAATCGTTATCTTTTTCCCAAGTGCCGCTAATTTTTCCTGCAGGGGTGTACTTGTTTTATCCTCTGCTGAAAGTTCCGCTGCAATCTTGCCAAACTCTGTCTCGCCGCCTACTCCGGTTACCGCCATTTTTCCCGTACCGCTGGTAATGAAGCAGCCTGAGTAAACCATATTTACTCTTTCCGCAACGGGAGTCTTTTCATCCTTAAGGATTACCCACTCATCTTTCTCCGCCGGAAGACTTTCTCCCGTAAGCGCAGATTCATCTGCATGAAGAGAGTTGCTCTCAAGCAAACGTCCATCAGCCGGAATCCGGTCTCCTGTTGACAGGCATATGATGTCACCTGCCACAATATCCTTTTGACAGACCAGGGCGGCCTCCCCGTTCCTGATGACTTTCACCATGGTATCGTCTGTGATTTTACTTAATTCCTCAAACGCCTTGGCACTGCGCCCTTCCATTATGACAGTGATCACTACTGATAATGAAATTGCGGCAAAAATGCCAACACACTCCAGGTAATCCGCTTCCCCTCCGGTGACTGCTCTTGAGACATTCACTCCCAGCGTAATAAATCCAGCCAGGATCAACATGATAATCATTGGTTCTTTTGCCGCATCCCAGATTCTCCTTCCCAAAGAAACCGGTTTTTCTTTCTTCAGGATATTGGCACCATTTTTTCTCCGGCTTTCTTCAACCTGCTTTGACGTGAGTCCTTTGTCAACATTACTTTGAAAATACTGTACCACTTTGTCTTTCGGCTCCAGATAATATTTCATATCTTTTTCCTCCTTTTTGTTTTGCAATCAAAAAGACCCAGGTACAGCACTTAAGCTATACATGGGTCAAAAAAAGACGCATGTATAGTGTAAGTCCTATACATGAGTCTCATTATTTAAGGCAAGCCAGACCAAATGGTCAGTATGTTGACTTGACACGTACCTTGCGATACGCCAACTACTCCCTCACGGGTTTTTCAATTGATGCTATTCTATCATTAAGGTGGGAGGATGTCAATTACTTTTTGTAATGGACAATCTTCTTGTAAATACCGCTTACGAATCCGGCAAAATAACGGGTGATGCATAATTAAAATGCCGATCCATGGAAACACTTCCTGTGGATCGGCATCTTCCGGGTTACATATTATTTCCCAGCTTACTATGAATTTCTGCCATCTTCTTCTCCGATAATGGATAAGCAATTACCAGAATAGCTGCGGCCAGCAGCATAAGTCCCGGAATCAGCAGAATAATATTCTGCAGGCTCACAAGCTGTGATCCCTCCAGCGCTGCGCCGGCAACGTATCCCATGCTGGACAGCAGCCAATTGATCATGCCGCTTGATATGGCAATACCGAGCTGAATGGGGAATACATACAGGGACATAATAAATCCCGTTGCATTCAGACCTGTTTTAGCCTGATAATACAGAGATGAATTAACAAACTGAATCGGTCCTGCACATGCGTTTAAGGACATGCCAAAATAGATCAGTACAAAGCCAACACCAAACATCATAACACTTGGCGGCATAAAGCGTGGCAGCAGAGCACCCACTACATAAAATACCAGTGCCAGGATATCTGCATTTTTGGACCCCGCTTTTTTAATAATAACCGGCGCAATCAGACTGGAACCAAGCGCTACCACAGATGCAATTGTCATGGTTACTGTTATCGCGCTGAAATCGTTTAATATGTACTGATAATAGTAAGCAAAGGTGGAAATAAAAATCATAAACGCTGTGAATTTTAAAGTCTCTGATAAAAGCATGAAAATCAACGGAGGATTTTTCATTACACAATCCAGCATTTGTTTTGCAGACATTTTTGATTTTTTAATTTCGTCCGGCACTTTTCCTTTTACATCGTAGATATCGTGTGCTTTCCCGGACCATGCCGTTGCCAGATATCCAAGTGCTGCCAGTATTGCAATCAGAATTGCCGTATACTGATAGCCCTTTGCCTGATTTTCTCCGCCAATGAGCAATACCAGCGGTAAGAATGTAGCCGAGAACAAAATCTTGGCGATATCCTGATACTGGGAGCGGCGTGTAGAAAGCCTTCTCTGCTGGGAAGGGTCCTTACTGATTACATTCATCAGGGACATCTGGGCATTACCGCACAAGCTGCTTGCACCGGATGAAATCGTATATGCCAGTGAATAAAATACGGCGAGAAATACACCGGAGCCGGTAAACTTAGTAAATGACAATATGGTAAATACAAGGGACAGTGGAACCCCGATAAATATCCACATCCGATATTTGCCGAATCTGGAATGCCCGTTTTGGACCATCGCTCCCAGAAGCGGTACAATAATTACAAACAGAAGACGCACAACAAAGCTGGCGGTGCCGAATACATCGGTTGGAACCAGGGCAATATCCGTCACATAATAATTAAAATAACTGTTTACCAGGCTATAATACAGACTGGCGGTCAGAGTACCAACGGCAAATGCGCTGACAGTCAATTCGGGTAATCGTTTTTCATTACTCATCTTGAGATCCTCCTCTCAATATTACAATGTATTCTTACTACAAAGCCAATTTTAAAATCTGGTAAATATCCTCTTCCTGTAAAGGAAATGCCATTCCAACTGACGAAGATCCTATCATTGCTTTCTCCGCCATGGTACGCAGGTTTTCTTCCCCGATCCCCGCCTCCCTTAAGTGAGTGGGCAGGTTCATTTCCCTGTAAAACTCTTCTAACTTTTTAACCCCTCTTTTTATTGTCCATTCTTTTTCAGGGGCGGCATAATCTACGTCAAAAACCCGCTGTGCAAACTGTACGAACCGGTCCGGATCTCTTTTCCAGACATAATTTATCCATGCGGGGAATATGATGGCAAGTCCTGCACCATGGGCAATATCATAGATACCGCTGATCTCGTGTTCAATATTATGGCTGCCCCAGTCTCCCACACGTCCTGCCATAAGCATTCCATTGTTCGTTATATTTGCCGCCTGGTATAGCTCGGCACGGATATCATAGTTATCCGGATATTCCAGTGCCAGGGGTCCAAAATGAATTACCGTTTTCATGGCAGCTTCTAAGAGCCGGTCTGTTAAGTCCACATTCTGCGTATTTGTAAAATAAGCCTCCATCAGATGAGCAAGTATATCCGCTGTCCCGCAGGCGGTCTGGTAAGGAGGCAGGGAATAACTCATTTCCGGATTCAGCATAGCGAACCTGGGGATGATACAATCCGAGAACAAACTGCGCTTTAATCCCGTTTCTTCATTTGTCAAAACTGCGCAGTTAGATGATTCAGATCCCGTTGCCGGCAGAGTCAGAAGCACGCCGCATGGCAGTGCATCTGTGATAAATCTTGTAAACGTCCCAAAATACTCCCAGATATCTCCTTCGCATTTTACTCCTGCTGCTATGCTTTTCGCCGTATCGATTGCAGAGCCTCCTCCAATCGCCAGCACAAAACCAATATCGTGCTCCCTGCACAGTTCAATTCCCTCACGTACCTGCTTAAGCCTGGGGTTTGGAACAATATGATCCTGATCGTAATAAGTGATTCCGTTCTCCGACAGGGATGATACAACACGGTCGTACAGACCGTTTTCCTTTATAAACGGTCCGCCCAATACAATAAGAACACGCTTTGCATATCCTGCGATTTCTTTTCCGATCTCCTGCTCGCAACCTTTTCCGAATATAATTTTACCCGGATTGTGGTAAACATAATTTATCATGACAAATCCTCCTTCCCGTTCCTGCCGTCATGACCTCTCAGACTTCACACGTTAACGCCTGCCCAGATTATCAAGCAGCCCCATCATGAACCTGCGCCTGGCTTCCGTATCCTCCGGCAGAAAATCCAGATGCTTTAAAAGTTCATTAAAACCTTCCGGATAAGTAGTATAGTCAACCTTTTTTTCTTCATTGCTGTTTTCATTTCTGTTTTCATTTTCCGTTGCCATCTTTATTCCTCCTCATCATGGGCGGTATTCGCGGACAAAATCGCAAACAGCCAAAAGATTTTCGGGATCTGCATCTTTGCGGTAAGACATCATCTTATCCTGGCTCATAATAAAGCCTCCTTCGCTTCCCAGTTCATCGCACAGCCGCTTCGCATAATCAAGGCATTGCTGTTTCGTTCCGCTGCCCAGCAGGCTTGCCTTCATTCCTCCTATCACGCAGACATTTGGCAGTGCCTTACGCAGTTCAAAGATATCGTCCTGTTCTACCAGCATACAGATATGCCCCTTGGGGTAATCCTGGAAATACTCCGCAAACCTTAAAATACTACCCTCCACAAAAAGATAAATCGTCTTATCTTTTGCCACAATTCCATCTATCAGCCTCTTAAGCGGCGGCCAGTAAAACATTTCCCACTGTTTCCGGTTGAGGATGGTATGTGCCAGCAATGCGGTTAAAGCATCAAAACAGTAATCCGGATGACTGCCCGGCGTGTCATTTAACACATTTTCAATTACGGGATCAGCGCTGATGCGGTCAAGTGCCTCACATGCAGCCAGAACTCTCTGGGGATCCTTTCTCATGTCAATGGATAAGCCTTTAATTCCTCGAAGCCCTGTAAACAGATACTCGATACCCAGAGACATAAAACCATTAAACGGACAGATCAGATTTGGAACGCCATATACATTAGCCAGCTCATCATTCCTTTTTAAGGATTCGTCAAAGAATATTTTCTGCTCCCATGCACATTGCCGCATCAGTGCCGGATCCATATCCGGTCTGAATTTTTCAAACTTTCTGGGCAGTACCTTTTCCCAGATAAACTTGGTTGGATCCGCAATCAGTTCCGGATACTCCTCCGTATAAAACAGGGTAAAATCCTTAATGGCAAAGATCTCCCGCTCATCGTCTATGGTATACAAAGATGTCCCCAGTGTCTCCACAACTCTCTGTGGATTCCTGATTCCCGTTTCCTGATAGCCGTCAAAACCGTATTTTTCATGAAATTTCATAACGACATCCCGCATGATTTCATAGTCATGAGTTGCTTGTGTAAAGGTATAACCTGCATCCAGGATCTGCCATGTCCAGAAATTCGCTATGTGGGGAACCCTTTCCGGCTTCTGCTCCATACGGATTGCATCATGAAACAATTTGATTCGATATTTTTTTAACTCTTCTTGCGTCATGCCAATTCCTCCTCACCTTATTGGTAGACTTCCTCTGCCCATTTCCTGCAGATTTCAACAGATTCTGCTGCATTGATGCTCCAGGCATCCGCACCTACCAGTTCACAATACTCGGCTGTAACAGGTGCTCCTCCTATAATCACCTTTATGTCATCCCGCATTCCCTCGGCAGCCAGCGCTTCAACCGTCTTCTTCATAGACTCAATGGCAAGGGTAAGAACACCGGATAGTCCAAGAATCCTTGCCTTAGACTCTTTTAATGCCTCAATAATAGTCTCCGGCGCCACATCAATTCCAAGGTCAATCACTTCAAATCCTGCCGTTTCGAACATACATTTCACAATATTTTTTCCAATATCGTGAAGGTCATCTTTCACTGTACAGAATACAAGTTTGCCCAGTTTTCCGCTGATATCACCCGCAATAAAAGGTTTTAGCCGGGCAAATGCATCCGACATTAGATCGCCGGAATAAATCAGGTCACCCACAAAATATTCGTTGCTTTCAAACCTCTTTCCTACAATTGCCAGACCATCCTGGCATGCCTTTACTGCTGCTTCTGAATCTACATTTTCTTCCTTTGTGATCAGATCCAGCTGCTCAAATACCGCATCTTCATCCAGATCTCCCAACGCCTGGGTAAGTTTTGCATAATCGATCATTTGCCTTTATCCTCCTAACATTGTATTGACGAAAAACAAAGCCAACTTGTATTTACAAGTTAGCTTTATCATAATGGAACCTCGTCATATTGTCAATGATTTATGTAATATACAAATACGATTTATAAGTATTGCACAAAATTAGCTGTCTATTTTTAAGCTTATTTCTGATTTTTCAGACAGGCTCATTTCAGACAGGTCCGTCTCAGACAATCCCTTCTCAGACAGGTCCGCCAAAGCAGCTCTCCAAACCAAAGGCTAAAGCCTTGCTGCGCAGCCGATGAGGGCATCCAGATCCGCTTCTGTAGTATCAAAAGATGTCACAAACCTTGAGATTCCAGGCTCCGGTCCAAAATGCTGGAATGGGAATGCTTCGCACAGCTGCCACTTGATTCTCTCGTCCACATGTGCAAACAATTCATTTGCCTGGGGTACAAATGGAGTCCGAAATTCAGGTAAATCATTCATCTTTTCGTACAGCAGCATTGCCATCTTGTTGGCATGCCCCGCCATCTCAAGCCACAGTCCGTCTTTTAACACCTCTATGAACTGTGCCGCTATATAACGCATTTTACTGGGCAGCTGCCCGCAGCTTTTTCTGGTGTATTTAAAGTTCTGAGCTAATTCCTCATTAAAAAATACCACAGCCTCTCCAAACATCAGTCCATTTTTCGTTCCCCCAAAGGACAATACATCCACGCCGGCTCCCCAGGTTATGCCAATCAGATCGTTCTGGCAGGCAGCCACGGCATTTGCCAGTCTGGCACCATCCATATGTACGGTCATCTTGTGGTCATGTGCAATTTCACAGAGCTTCTTCAATTCTCCAGGGGTATATACCGTTCCATCATCGGTTACCTGTGTCAGACTTAATACCCTGGGCATGGGAACATGTTCACTCTGCCAGCCGCCAACTGCATCCAGAAGACTTTGGGGCGTAATTTTGCCGTCATTAGAAGTCAGGGGTACCAGCTTTGCATGAGCAATGCGTTCCGGTGCTGCTGTCTCTGCAGAATTAATATGTGCGCTGTCTGCGCAAAAGATACTCTGCCAGGGCGTAACCAGATGCGCAAGCGCCGCACAGTTAGTCCCTGTTCCGTTAAAGGTAAAAAACACATCGACTTTTCTTTCAAATAACTGATTAAAAATTTGGTCTGCCTGGGCTGTCACCGGATCATAGCCATATCCTGGAACATGTCCGCAGTTCACTTCCATAAGTGCCTGCATGACCCGAGGGTGCACCGAAGAACAATTATCACTTTCAAAACCCCGCCTGCCATTCATACTCAACATAAAACACCTCCTGTAAAATTATAAGGTTTATTGCTACAAATTTATCTGCAAAATTTGTGCAATTACACCAATTTTATATTTATAAGTGGGGTTTATCTATTTCTATTTGACAATTTTTGACTTACATGCTAACATCAGATTTAGACAAAGCAACTTATAAATACAAGTTATACTGAATTATACTTTACTAATTAACAGACGTCAACTAATGAAATCTGAAAGGGGAGTTCCTTCATGTCCAACTCACAGCAACCCAGCCGTAAGCTGTCACAATTACTGGTATTTCAATTTGCTGCAGGTTCTTTTGGAGTCGGCCTGCTGTTCAGCCTTGCAAACACCTATTTTATCTATTTTGTAACAGATGTAGCTCTTGTTCCCGCCGGTGTTATGGCTACGGTTTTTACCTGTACCAGGATCTTTGACTTCTGCTGTACCCCGATCATTGCGGGATTTGTCCAGAACGGAAGATTTAAGCTGGGAAAGTACCGCTCCTGGATTCTTTATATCGTACCGGTTACGTCATTTTTTACCATACTGTGTTTTACCAGGATCACCGGCAATCCAATTGTCGTAGCAATCTATTACGGCATTATGTATCTGCTGGCTTACGGACTGCTGGATAAACCGGGCGGTGCACAGAGAGCCCTGATGACCAGGATGGCACAAAATGATAAAGAACGTATGATGCTTACCGCCCGTTCTGCACAATTTGAGCAGGTGGGTAATATTGTGTTCTCCCTTATCTGCCTGCCGCTAATTGCCCTGATTGGACAGGGAAATGAAGCTAAAGGTTATTTTGGCGTAGCTATCCTGTTTGGATTAACCGGCCTTGTCTGCTATTACACTACCGCCCATGCGGGAAAAGACTATGATGTTTATTACGATGAGAATTCAAAAGATGATCATTCCGACCAGCTAACGGTAAAGCAGATGATTGACACCGTTTTAAAAAATCCTCCCCTGATCTGCTGTATGCTGATTGAAGTGTTCCGTTATCTTGGATTTATGATTTATGTTTCTACTATGGCTTATTATTTTAAATGGTTTCTGGGGGACATGTCAGCGATCACCACGGTAGCTACTGCAGCAACTGCGGTATGTTTTATCAGCAGTATAGCCTCCCCCCACATCAGTAACCTGATTGGGAGGAAAAATTCATCCGTTCTGGCAATGTGTATGTATGCTGTGGGTATGCTGGTACCCCGCTTTTTTGCAGAAGGCAATCTGATAGTCTATACAGCCTGTATCTGTCTGGCATATTTTGGAGCAGCACTTCAGGTCTGTGTGGGAATCGTCATGTATTCCAAGGCGGCTGATTATCACCAGTGGAAGACCGGACTTTCCGCTCATGGTTTCGTAATGTCGATCTATGTGCTGCCGGTGGAGATCGGAATTGCATTCAGTGTAATTATTATCGGAATTGCATTAAATGCCATTGGTTACGATCCCGCTGCTGCCAGCCTGACCGCTTCACAGCTATCCGGTCTGAAAAACCTCGTCCTGCTCATACCCGGCATATTATTTATCATTGCCGCCTTTATAGCCGCACTGATGCCGCTGAGCGAAAAGAAAATTGCTGAAATGGAAGCTGGCTTAAAAGCCAGTTAAGGAGGATATAAGATGATAATTATTGGAGAAAAAATAAATGGTGCCATTCCCTCTTCTGCTGCCGCGATTACAAACCGCGATGAAGCATTTATAAGAAACCTTGCAATCCGCCAGACAGAAGCCGGAGCGGATTATCTGGATATCTGCGCGGGAACCGATCCTTCCTGTGAGCTTGAGGTGATGAAATGGCTGATCGATATCGTGCAGGATACGTTGGAGACACCGCTTTGCATTGACAGCCCCAATCCGGAGATTCTAAAAGCAGTCATGCCAATGGTGAAAAAACCGGGCATTATTAATTCGGTATCCGGGGAAGGTAATAAGTGCGAAGTTCTCTATCCGCTTTTGGCGGATAATGACTGGAAAGTAGTCGCTCTCACCTGTGACGACAGCGGAATCCCCTACGACGCCAAAAGCAAGGCGGCTATTGCAGGCCTGCTGATTGAAAAGGCCGGCGCATATGGCATTACCCCGGACCGTATCTTTATCGACCCGCTGGTTATGGCTTTAAGCGCCGTGAATGATTCTCTGCTTGTATTTGTGGATGCCATACACCGGATCAAATCAAAGTACCCCGATGTTAAGACAACTTCGGGCTTGTCCAATATTTCCTTTGGCATGCCCCACCGCAAGGCAATCAACCTGAATTTCCTGACACTTGCTATGAATGCGGGAATGGATTCAGCGATTATTGATCCTACAAACCGGGATACCTACACCACGCTCCTTGCAACAGAAGCTCTGTTATGCAGAGATAAATACTGCCGTAACTATAATACCGCATACCGCAAGGGACGTATCGGACCTGTTAAAAAATAAAATGAGTGCGCCCTTTTGAGGAGCGCACTTTTCTATATTAATCAGGGAAAAATCCCGAATGGGCTGTCAAATGACCACAATCCGGATGGAGATATCGTTTTCCAAAGGCAACCGGACGATCCATCTCATCATACAAATAACGGTAGATAACCAGTACAGAAGTTCCTTCTTCCAACATCAGACGCTTTGCAACTTCTCCGGTTGCGGCGGCAATTCCAATTTCCATTTTCGTATGAATTGCAAAAGTGGACACTTTATTTTTCACCAGATCGGGAAAATCCGCATACTGTATTTCCATTTCGATCAAAGGCATACCTTTCTGGTAGGGAAGATACATCAAATCACACAGCATATTTTTCTTGGTATTATAGAGTATCCGCATAATGGATACTACGCGCTGCCTGGGATCTACGTGCAATGCTGACTGTACTTCGTCTTCCGGATGGAGCAGGCGTATATACTGCAGTTTACTTTCCAGTGCCTTGTTGTGTTCTTCGTAAACAAGCGTAAACTTCGCGTGTTCGGGTTCAATAACAAAATATCCCTTTCCGTGCCATGACTTTACGATCCGTTCATTTTCCAGCATCCCCAGGCTTTTCCGGATGGTAACTCTGCTGGTATTGTATTTTGCTGCCAGTTCATTCTCAGAAGGAAGCATATCGCCGGGCTTGTATTCTCCTTCAAAGATTGCGCGCTTTACATCACTAAAAACATGTTTATATAATGCTTCGGCCATAGACTAATCTGCCTCCGTTTCAAATATCCATTTTTTACAGAGTGCAGAACCATCCAGCAAATCACCGGAATAAGCGTCTGCCCCTATATTTTCTGCCATTTCTGCTGTAATACAGCAGCCGCCGACGATAATTTTAACCTGATCCCGCAGACCTTCCTGGCAGATCAGGTCTATGGTTCTCTTCATAGAGGACACAGCAAAATTCATGATACCGCTCATACCCACCACTTTAGGAGCATAGGTGCGGATGCTGTCTGCAAAAGCTTTGGGAGATGTATCCGTTCCAAGGTCAATGACACGGATACCCTGAGCTGCCAGCAGGCTGATAAAAATGTCTTTTCCAATATCATGAACATCTCCTTCTACGGTTCCCATGACCATACAGGGAGTGTCACTGGAAAGAGAAATATCCAGTATTCCGGGAACGATTACGCCATAATGTTCAATGACGCTGCGAAAGATGATCCCTGACATAATCAGGTCTGCAATAAAATATTCTCCTTCCTCATACCGGTTGCCCACCAGTTTTACGCCGGTCTGCAAGAGCTCCAGAATAACCATCCAGTTTACACCATTTTGCATGAGCTGATCTGTGAGTTCCAAAGCCCTGTCCTCATCCAGATCCTCAATTGCTTTCACAAATTGTTCATTCAGTGTCATTATTATCACCCCGCCATGCCGTATATTAAAATAATAAAATTTTCTTCCAAAAATATATGTATAATATTATAAAGGATTATTGCGCATTTGTCATAAGAATTTTCTTAATTATTTAAGCAAATTCCCATAGCCACAGATAAAACGGAGGTCTTCCCATGAAAACCATAATGATTGCATGTAAAACTATTGAAAGAGAATTAAAAAAAGCCATCCGGGATACCGGTATTTCCTACCCCTGTACCTGGCTGGAATCCGGTCTGCATAATTATCCTGAAAAGCTTAGAGAAGCCTTGCAAAAAACACTGGATGAGATTTCTTCGGAAACGGAACGTGTCATCCTGGCATTTGGCTATTGCGGCAATGCCGTTAACGGGCTGAAAACCGGGAACTTTCAGCTGATCCTTCCAAGAGTGGACGACTGTATTACCCTGATGCTGGGATCTTTTAAAAAACGCCAGGAAATATCCGCCGAAGCAGCCTCTTATTTTTTGACAAAAGGCTGGCTGGACGGCGAACGGAATATTTGGGCAGAGTATGTATATACACGTGAAAAGTACGGAGAGCAAAAAGCCAAAATCATCTTTCGCTCCCTGCTGTCTAATTACAAACGGCTGGCTGTAATTGACACCAAGGCATATCATTTACCGGCCATTCTGCCGGAGACACGTCATATCGCAGCGGAATTAAATCTAACCCATGAGGTAATTGAAGGAAATGACAGTTTTA
Organism: uncultured Robinsoniella sp.; assembly: GCA_900540475.1. Lineage (GTDB taxonomy): Bacteria > Bacillota > Clostridia > Lachnospirales > Lachnospiraceae > Robinsoniella. The sequence continues at coordinate 77,941 of UQGG01000026.1, forward strand.
TCAGACAGCTTCTTACCGGACCCTGGACGGATGACCGTTTTTTGGTTATCGAACCAAACCACGCCATCACCAACCAGGATCTCATGGTCTTTGGCTGATTACAATAATTCGGCTGCCTCCCATATTCCTTCGCTAAAAGAAGGATGCGGGTGGATCGCCGATGTGATCTGGTTCCTGGTAAGTCCCCCGGCAATTGCAAGTCCGATCTCCGCGATCATGTCGGTAGCTCTGGCACACATCATCTGTGCACCCAGAATTTGTCCGCTGTCTTTTGCCGCCACTAATTTTATAAATCCCCTCTCCTGACCGGTAAGCAGGGACTTTCCATTTGCAGACATCAGGTATTTCGAAGTAGCTGCTTCTATTCCGCAATCTTTCGCTTCCTGTGCCGTCATTCCCACACAGGCTATTTCCGGATTTGTATATACACAGTAGGGAACGGTGCCCAGATTCATCACCGGTTCTTCTCCATTCATATGGCAGACGGTATTGATTCCTTCTGCACTTGCCATATGTGCCAGGGAAATCCCGCCAATTACATCCCCCACCGCATAAATATTCTCATAATTCGTCTGAAAATTTTTGTTTACCTTTATCTTGTCATGTTCCATTTCCACAGCAATCCCATCTCCAAAAAGCCCTTTTGTATATGCTTTTCTCCCGGCAGCCATCAATACAGCCTCTGCCTCAATCTCCTGTCTCTCTCCTTTGGCTAAAAAGGCACAGTGAAGCCCGTTGTCCTCCCATATTTTTTCCAGTATCGCCTGGGTGTGAATAGTCACACCACGCTTTTTCATAATTATTTTCAGATTCTGCCCGATTTCTTTATCCATATTGGAAAGTATGCGGTCCATTGCCTCAATCACCACCACCTCTGTACCAAGTGCCTGATATATTGATGCAAATTCCATGCCAATCACGCCACCGCCTATAATTACCAGCTTTTTACATGGTTTCTTCCTGTCCAGCAGCTGGTCGCTGTTTAAGACGCCCTCCAGGCGGGCACCTTCTATCGAAAGCTCTGCCGGAACCGATCCTGTTGCAATCAGAATGTTTTTAGCAGTAAGCAGCTCCTCTCCTGTCCATACCGTATGCCCATCCCGGATCTGTCCAATCCCCTGATAAGAGGTAATGCGGTTATTTTTAAAAAGCATATGGATTCCCCTGCGCAGCTGTTCCACTACTTCTTCTTTTTTCCGCTGGATTTCCTGCATATTATAGGTTAATGACTCTGTGTGGATTCCAAAAGCCCCGCTATTTTGCAGTTCCCTAAACATCTCTGCACTGTGCAGGATCGTCTTGGCAGGGATACAGCCTCTGTTCAGGCAGGTGCCCCCTGCCTGTCTGCTCTCTATGACTGCAGTGCGCATTCCTTTTTTTGCTGCCTTTATCGCCGCTACATACCCACCCGGACCAGATCCGATCACTACCAGATCATAATCGTATTGATTTTCTGCCATATTCCCAAACTCCTTTTTCATGATTGTTTTATTGCGTGTATTTTACTCCATTTCATTTTCCGGAATATACCGGAGCTTTGGCTTTCTTGCAGCCTTTACTTCATCCGGACGCCCGATAATTGCAGTGACCGGTGACTGATGAAGCTTTTGTGGATTTTCATAAGCCTCACGGTAAATTTTCAACATTACGTCCACGGCCTCGTCCAGTGTTTCCCTGGATTCGGTTTCTGTAGGCTCTACCATAAGTGCCTCCGGTACAATTAATGGAAAATACATGGTTGGCGGATGAAGCCGGCAGTCCAGCATTGATTTGGCAGCATCCATCGCCGTAATCCCTGTCTCCTGCTTTATCTTCCCCAGAGACATTACAAATTCGTGCATGCAGGGTCCGCTGTATGCCATTTCATATTGTTCTTTTAAGCGGTGCATCATATAATTGGCATTCAAAACCGCTGCCTGGGAAGCTTCTTTAATCCCTTCCCTCCCCAGTGTAAGAATGTAAGCCAGTGCTCTTACAACCACCAGGAAATTTCCATAAAATTCTTTTACCGAGCCAATTGATTCCGGCGGTACTTTTAAAGATAGCTCTTCGTTCCCTTCCCCGGTGCGGGATTGGCAAACCCTGTATCCCGGAAGGTATGGAAGCAGAAAATCCTTACATCCACAGGGACCGCTTCCCGGTCCGCCGCCTCCATGAGGAGTAGAAAATGTCTTATGCAGATTCAAATGAACAATGTCAAATCCCATGTCTCCTGGTCTTGCAATACCCATAACTGCATTTAAGTTAGCACCGTCATAATAATTCAAGCCGCCTGCCTCATGCACAATCCTGGTTATCTCCAGGATATTTTCATCAAATAGTCCTACGGTATTGGGATTCGTCAGCATTAATCCGGCAGTATCATCTCCCACAGCTGCTTTTAGCGAATCCAGGTCAACGCACCCACATTCATTAGACGGAATATTCACGATCGTATAACCTGCCATGGCGGCACTTGCAGGATTGGTTCCATGTGCCGAGTCTGGGACTATCATCTTTGTCCTTTTCCTATCACCCCGTTTTTCATGATATGCCTTCATAAGCAGTAAACCCGTAAACTCCCCATGTGCTCCTGCTGCAGGCTGAAATGACATGCCATCCATACCCGTAATCTCGCAGAGATATTCCTCCGCCAGTTTAAGTACCCTTAGACATCCCTGTACAGTTCTAGCCGGCTGTAACGGATGTATTTCTGTAAAGCCGGGCAATGCCGCAGCCTCTTCATTTACCTTGGGATTATACTTCATCGTACAGGAACCCAGCGGATAAAACCCGGTATTCACTCCATACGTATTCTCAGCCAGTTTTGTATAATGCCTGCTGATATCATTTTCCGCCATCTGAGGCAGGTGCAGTTTTTTTATCCGTTCCATTCCCTTGTGCTGCACCAGGGGCACGTCACAGCTTCCTAAGATATCGCATCCCCTGCCGCATGTACTTTGTTCAAAGAGCAGTTTCATGATTCCTGCACCCCCTTTAATATGGCAGTCATTTCATCCATTTCTGCCCTGGTATTCTGTTCTGTTGTACACCACAGAATCTCATTATCTGACAGTGGCAGTCCTCCCAGAAATCCCTGTTCCTCTAAATGCTTTAAGGCCTTTTTTGCCGGCATCGGAGTACTGGTGACAAATTCGTGGAAGAACGGCTGTTGAAATTTTAGTTTATAACCGATCTTATCCAATTCCTGCTGGAGATAATGTGCTTTCGCTGTACACTGCTGTGCCGCTTCTTCCATTCCCCGGCTTCCCATAACAGCCATATAGACAGCCGCCCGCAGAGTACAAAGCGCCTGGTTAGAACAGATATTGCTCCCCGCCTTTTCTCTTCTGATATGCTGTTCCCGCGCCTGTAAGGTCAGGACAAATGCCCTGTTTCCTTTTTCATCCGTGGTTTCACCCACGATTCTCCCTGGAAGCTTACGCGCATGCGATGCCCGCACTGTCATAAAGCCCTGATAGGGTCCTCCAAATCCCAGCGGCATGCCAAGGGGCTGTCCGTCCCCAACAGCCATATCCGCACCGTATTCTCCCGGAGTTTTCAATACGGCAAGTGCAATGGGATTACAGCCCATAACCAGCATTGCCCCGCTCTTATGAACGATCTCTTCTATATCCTCATAATGCTCAAGTATACCATAGAAATTAGGCTGTTGAACATAGAAACAGCAGACATCCGGTGTCATGGTCTCTTTTAATGCCTCCAGGTCTGTTACCCCGGACTTTTCAGGTACGATCGCAATCTCTGATCCATTTCCAAAACAATACGTCTGAATCGTTTGGACCACTTCCGGGTTTGTGGATGCCGACACTACGATTTTATTTCTTTTTCTGTCCCGGCACATAGCTGCCGCCTCAGCTGCGGCTGTAGCTCCATCGTACACGGAAGCATTAGATACATCCATCCCTGTCAGTTCACAAATCATAGTCTGATATTCAAATACAGACTGCAGAATGCCCTGACTGATCTCTGCCTGGTAGGGCGTATATGCGGTAAGAAATTCTTCCTTCTGTGCAATCCGGTTCACTGCTGCCGGAATATAATGGTGATACGCACCGGCACCCCGGAATATATGCCGGAATATTGTATTTTCATCTGCCAGCTCTTCCATCCTGCGCAACACTTCCATTTCCGAACAGCCTGGCGGCAGATTCAGCTCTCTGTTCAGTCTGACATCCTCTGGGATCATAGAAAATAATTCCCTGATCTCTTTATAGCCCATGGATTTCAGCATTTGCTCCTGTTCTTCCTTTGTGGAAACAACATATGAACCCATACATCCCCCTCCTTTCTGCTATGATTACAGCTGATCCGCATAAGCTTCGTAACTCTGTGCGTCCATGTAATCTTCTTCCTCCGAAATCCTCTCTACCTTGATAAACCATGCCTCATAAGGATCTTCATTAATCAGTTCCGGGCTGTCCAGCAGTTCCTCATTAATTTCTGCTACATATCCCGTAACCGGAGAAAATATCTCAGACACCGCCTTTACAGATTCTACATCTGCAAAAGGATTCCCTAATGATATCTCATCTCCGATTTCCGGCAGATTGACAAATACCAGATCCCCTAATGCATCCTGAGCGTAATCCGTGATCCCAATCACTACCATCCCATCTGCTTCTTTTCTGATCCACTCATGAGATTTCACATACTTTAAATCCTTTGGATAATTCATAGCTTTCCTCCTCGTCATTTATGCCGGCTGCTGCGGCGCTCTATTTTTCAACCTCTTTTATAAAAAGGCAATTCTACTACCTGTGCCAAAACTTTTCTTCCTCTTACGTCAGCCTCTACTTCATCGCCAATCCCCACTGCATTCCGGTCCATAAGTGCCATAGCAATGGAATACTGCATCAAAGGGGAATAAGTTCCTGATGTAGTCTTACCGATCAGCCTGCCCTCCCGGTAAAGATCAGCCTGTTCCCTGATGATTCCCCGTCCAGTAACTTTAAGCCCCATTCTGCATCTGGTCGCATCAGACCTTTCCATCCATGCTTTTTTTCCGATAAAATCTTCTTTCTCCATGTTTACAAAGCTCTCCAGTCCGGCTTCAAAGGGTGTGGTTCCTTCATCCATTTCATTGCCATAAAGGGGCATGGCGGCTTCCAGTCTCAGCGTATCCCTGGCCCCCAGCCCACATGGCATCATGCCATGGTCCGCTCCGGTTTCTGTGAGCATATCCCATATTTCAGCCGCATCTTCCGGTCTGCAGTAAAATTCAAACCCATTTTCCCCTGTATATCCCGTCTTTGAAATCGTGCAGGGAATTCCTCCTATCCGGCCTTTAAAATCGGCACTGTAATACTTTCCAGGAATATTTGTATCCGCAGCTGTTTTCCTTAATACGGCTTCCGCTTTTGGACCCTGGAGCGCGATCAGTGCCGTAGAATCTGATATATCCATAAACTGTACATCCCCAAAACGATGCCGGTTCATCCAGCTAAAATCTTTTTCCCGGTTAGCTGCATTCACTACAATAAAATAGTCATCCTCTTTGATTTTGTAGACAATTAAATCATCCAGTATCCCTCCTTTTTCATTACACATAGGGCTGTACCTTGCCTGCCCGTCATACATTTTTGTAAAATCATTTGTCAGAAGATAATTAAGATTCATAACCGCATCTTTTCCCCTGCAAATAAATTCCCCCATATGGGAAACATCGAACAGCCCGCAGTTCCTTCGTACTGCCATATGTTCTGCAATTACTCCTCCATCATATTGCACCGGGAGCAGATACCCTGCAAAAGGTACCATCTTCCCTTTCAGACTCACATGTTTCTCGTAAAGCGGCGTCTTACGCTCCATAGATTTCCTCCTCCTTTTATACTTTCACCCACTGCATATCCCAGGTTCCATCCACATCCACCGAAACGCACAAAAAAAGACGGGCTGAAAAAATGAAGATGTACTTCATTCATTCAATCCGTCTCTGTCCTTTTACCTGAAAGATTTGTCCATTCCTGCATACGTCTGTATATAACCCGTACCCGGAAAAGATTTACTTCGTTGGTGCTGCTGCGCTCTCCAGAGATTCGTCCAGATCTGGTTCTTTTGCCTGAGAGTTTCCATACTTTCCCCTTCGGCGCTACCTACATAGTCTCTCCCAAATCCTTCTACCGAATATGCTATTTTTATTCCGTCACTTGTGTATACCAGTGCTTGCTTCTATAGATTCATCCTATCATAGAGCGTATGGTACGTCAACCATATTTTTCCTTAGAGCGTATTAAATTAAATTTAGCCCCGCTTCCCTTCTTTAGCCCCTTCACTCATTGCCATTACATTTTCAAACGGAACATTTGGAAGCAGCGCCTCATGGCTTGGGGATACGATAAACTTTCCTTTAAAGATATCGCGAAGCCTTAATACCTCTTCCTTTACCTGGCTGCTGTTCCCGAAAGGAAGCAGTTCCTGCGTATCAATGCCTCCCATAAATACCAGCTTGCCTCCATATTTTGCCGCAAGACTTTCTGCATCCATTCCGGCTGCTTTTGCCTGAAGCGGATGGAGGATATCAACGCCTGCATCGATCAGTTTCGGTATAATCAGATCGATGGCACCGCAGGAGTGCATGGCTGTTTTCAGACCCTCTGCCTTTATTCCCTGAACAATTTCCGTAAGATAGGGCAGTACAAATTCGTCAAAGCTCTCAGGACTGATCAAAAGGCTTAACTGGGTACCCAGGTCGTTTCCAAAAAACGCCGCACTCAGATATGGTTTTGCCTGCTGAAGGTAACGCCGGTTGGCTTCCAGATAGAAGTCTGTAATATGGCGTGTTGCGGCATGAACTACATCGGGATCGGTATACATTTTAACAAAATAGTTTTCCATGCCAAAGAAGTCACATAACACATGAAAAAACGGACACCACATTCCACCAAATACCGCCAGTCCCTTTTCATATGCGTATCTGGTATCTTCCAGACAGCCTTTAAAATCCAAATATCCCGGATCCGGCCAGGGAAACGCTTCTATTTCTTCCACACTTACACATTCCGCAAATATTCCGCCGCTTCCAAGGCTTTTCCTGTCCTCGTTAAAACAGTTCCACATTGGTGTCCCGTCCGGGCTTTTCCAGCTCCGGGGATCCAGCTCCGGACTCAGCCAGATCATATCCGAATTGATTTTTAAATTAAAGTCAGCCTCTGACTTACCCGTATTTTCGGTTATGCCTGTTTCCTCATAGTAGATCTTTTTCGCTTCGTCTGTAGGATGCCCTACCCAAAATCCATTTATGTCACAGCTCTTTCCCGCAATTGCTGCTTCAATCAGTTCTCTTCCCCACATAGTTTCCTCCTCCAATCACCCATTTGTTTTATTTATAGATGCAGCAGGCAGCTTCCTGGGCAAAAGCTCGGATTAACTCAGGATCTGCATCAAAGAAATGATCCGAAGGTGCCAGGATAAAGCCTCCATTTTCCCCTGCTTCCTCAAAACATGCTCTGACTCTGCTTCTGGTTTCCGCCTGAGAACAGCCGTTGAAAAAGTGAAACTGGTCGAATCCCCCAATCATGCAAACCTTTTTCCCAATTCTGCGTTTTGCTTCTTTTAAATCTGCATCTCCGCCCATATCCACTGGTGTAAAAGTCTCCATTGCATTAGGACCCATCGCCGCAATATCCTCTAAAATCGGCATCATTCCACCGCAGGTATGATAAACTACCCGTATGTTCTTCTGCTGGATTCCATGAATAATCGGCGTATCATACGGAGCAACAAACTCCTGAAATATCCCGGGTGATATCACTGTAGTAGATGCATCTCCACCGCCCATTTCCAGTATATCATACCTGCATCCATCCAGCGTATCTACATAATCAAGTTTTCGTTTCTGTAAAATCCCCAGCACTTCCTTCACCCACTGGGGATCGTCATATGTCTCCATAATCAGATCCTGTATTCCGAAAATGCATGCCAGATCCTGCCAGCAGCCCGGCTGTCCCGAAATGTCAAAACATGGTATAAATCCACGGATCAGGCAATCCGGATGTTCGTCTGCTTCTTCATTAATTTTTTGCACATCCGCCCTGGGACTTGGAAGATATCTCGCCAGTATTTCAATATCTCTTTTTTCTTTAAGCAGATGTTCCGTCACCCAGGAGGTGTATTGATTATACTGAACAACCATCGTAAAGGTTTTCTTTGGCGTATGAATCTTATAACGAACAGTCCGGTACCCAGGCGCATCGATGGGTTCCTCTTCAATTCTCCAGTTCTCTTCCTGTTCCCTGGTGTAAAACGAATGATTGACCCAGTGTATGGGATCCAGTCCCATCTGCCGGAAAAATTCCCGGTCGCTGCATCCTCCCATATAAGTATCCAGAAAATATTTCATAATGTGGTGGGTCGTTGCCGGAAGCCTGTCGGGACATCCCCCGTCCAGTGCCGTTAATAATCTTTCTTTACTTGTCATAATAACCTCCTTCACCGGTTCTCCATAAAGATTTTGCCGCATTTTACGCTTTTCGGGCTGCCAGAGCACACCTGTCCACTACCCCTTAATTGCCCCATCTATCATTGAATTAATAAATTGTTTTCTGAATATAAGAAAAATAATCAGGACCGGAACTATGCTGACAAAAGATACTGCACAGACTGCACCGTAATTTACATTATTTTTGCTCATCATATAATACATTCCCATGGTGAGCGTCCTGAGATTTCCACCTGTGGTAAAGATTAACGTTATAATAAACTCATTCCAGATGGTAACGAAAGAGATCATAGCAACAGCAATCACACCCGGCAATATTACCGGCAGAATTATTTTCGTCAAAAGCTGGAATCTGCTGCATCCGTCAATCATGGCGGCTTCCTCCAGCGTAAAGGGAATTGCTTTTAAATAATTCTGCAGAACCATAATGGAAAATGGCATTACGGACGGAAGATACAGCAGAATTAATCCAAAGAAATTGTCAACCAGTCCTAGTTTTGTATAAACGGTAAACAGTGGAATCAGGTTTACAAGTCCCGGAATCAACATGGGGCACACCACAAATCCGATAAAAAAGCCCTTTCCTCGAAATTTATATCTTGAGAATATATAAGCTGCAAAGGAGGCAAATAATATTCCGATCACAGTGGAAATACCGGCAAGTCCCAGGGTTGAAAGAATATTTTGTCCCAGATTCTGGGTTTCAAAAACATGCTTGTAATTCTCAAGGGTAAGCCCGGAGAAAAACTTTGGGGGATATGTAAAAATCAGGTTCTGGGGCTTTAAGGAAGTAAGAAACCCCCATAACAGAGGTACCAGCATATAAGCCGAAACCAGGATCATGATCAAATGTTTGATCACTGCAAAAGCTTTTTTCTTACATTTTTTATTTTTCATACTCCTTTTCTTGCTCATTTTCATACTCATTTCCATACTCTCTGCCATACTCAATCCACCCACTCTCTGCTCTTTTTATTGATATAGAAATATATAAAAACAATCATGATGTTAATTACCGCCAATACCATGGAAATTGCAGATGCATTGGTCAGATGGAAATTGGTAAATGCCTCTTTAAACATATATAGTGCCAGTGTTTCTGTACTGCGGAGGGGCCCGCCGTTTGTCAGCACAAGAAGCATTCCCGACTGACTGATGAAGTTAATAATATCCAGCAGCGTAGTTACCAGCAGAATCGGGCTGAAAATAGGAAATGTAATATACCAGAATGCCTGAAAGCCGGAACAGCCATCCAGTTTCGCCGCCTCCAGAAGCTCTTTCGATACATTTTGCAGACCAGCCAGAAGCAGAATGGTGGAATAAGCCAGCTGTTTCCACATTGTCACCATGATTACTGCAATCATGGCATATTCCGGCTTCGTGATCAGATTGCTGACCTTTAAATGTAAGGGTTCAAACAGATAATTCAGGACACCAAAATCCGCATTCAGCATCCATTTCCAGGAAAAACCGGCAACTACATCGGATACGATCCAGGGGATGAATAAAATCGTCATGTAGACACCCATTCCCTTTATTTTACTGTTTAAAATAAGCGCCACGATTACCCCTAATACAATAACAACAATCGTAGCCACAATTACAAAATACCCGGTATTTCTCATGCTCTCCCAGAAGTTCGGATCTTTAAGTATCATCTTGTAATTCTTTAGTCCTACGAATTCCATTTCTCCAGTTCCCGGCATGACGTTCTGGGACGACAGATACACCGTATATGGAAAGGGCAGATAGGAAAACAGCAAGAGAATACAAAAGACCGGAGCGACCAAGAAATAGGGCAGATAGGACTTCTTTTTTGTATGGAACATATACCTTCCTCCTGACATTGCTCATATGCATAGATAGAAAAATCCGCATGTGCCTGCATTTATGCTGCAGACACATGCCATTAAGCCTGCTATTCCGCATAATATTTCTGGTTAAATGCTTCCTGGGATTCTTTCAGTACTGCCTTTAGATCACTGCTGGGATCCAGGCAGTAAGTTGCTCCCGCTACAGCCAACTCCTCCAGACCTTCCTGATAATAAACGAAAGGATCCATGCTATGTGCATTGTTATTCAGGTTATCAATAAATTTCTTCTCCAGGCCTTCCTGATACATCTCGTCCTGCTGCGCTTCAATTGTAATTGGGAGTCCTCCCTCTGCCTTGGAATGTGCCAGCTGCTGCTCTTTCTGTGAGAACCATTTTATGAATTCCCATGCCAGTTCCGGCTGTTTTGATTTACTTGGAATTCCCCATGCCCAGCCATTGGAAAAATGAGGCTGAGGACCTCCTTCGGTCTTGGCTGGAACAGGTGCAAAATCAAATTTACCTTCTTTCCCCAGATCGGAAGCCTCCAGCGTAGGCTTTGCGTAGGAACCATCAAAGATCATCGCGATATTGCCCGCTGCAAACTGCTGGGTAACATCATTATAATCGCTGACGGACAAACAGGTCTCCGGTGTGATCTTATATTCATTTACGCAGTCAGACATAAATTTTATGGCATCTGCCGCCGCATCATTATCCCATGCGGCACTTCCGTCATCATTGGTCAGCTTTCCGCCTCCTGCCCAGGTTAAAGGACCAATTGCAGTTTCACCGGAGGCATAATGTTTTCCTCCCCAGAATCCGAAACCATAAATGCCTTCATTTTCTGACATGGCTTTTTGTCCAGCCGATACGATTTCATCCCAGGTCTTCGGCGCTTCCTTTACATAATCTGTATTATACCATATTCCTCTGGTGTGTACAGACTGCAGCATACAATAAACCTTATTGTCTCCGCTGTAAGTACCTGCCGCCCAGACAGCATTGGAAAAATCATCCCGGTTGTAGCTCTCGTCAATCATATCATCCAAAGGCATCAATGCACCGCTGTTTACCAGAGAAGCCAGCTTTTGTGAGCTGACAGCCACCAGATCACTGGGCGCCCCTGCCCGATTGGTAATAACAATCTTGGATTCCAGCTGATCCCACGGAACTACATTGTATTCAATCTTGATTCCCGTTTCTTCCGTAAACTTTTCATACAGTTTGATTACTACTGACTGCATAGGATCGTCTGTGTTTGCAGGGTCAATATAGTTCATCATCGTCAGTACTTTTTCTTCCTGCTCTCCGGATGCTTCTTTCGTTTCATTGCCGGATGCTTCCTTTGTTTCTTCCTTTGACTCCCCCTTTGTTTCCTGTGAACCGGATGCTTCTTTTCCGCCTCCGCACCCCGCTGCCATAGAACACACCATTGCCGAAACCAGTAACAAAGACATCAGTTTTTTCTTTTTCATACCATTCATCCTCTCTTTCACTCTTGCAAACATCTTGCAGGTTCTCTTGCGATTACCGTTCATATTCATACCTGACCGCATGATTCATACAGCTTTTCTATGATACTCCCAATCACAAAGACCTTTTCTTAAGGTATCTTTATTATATCGGACTGTAACATCTTATAAAATAGAGAGACTAACTGCTTTGTTTACCAAATTCATCCAATCCTTTTACTAAGGGTTACAGATATAAATGGTTTTTTTCACATTGATTTATAAAAATCAACACACTTGTATAAATATCTAATGTCATTATTTCTCACGACTTGTTTCCCGTCTTTTCTTATGCTATGATTTCCATAAAGTCAAAACCCACTGCAGGCGGGATGTACACCCCCTTACCGCAGCCGCCAAGCGGATCTGCAGGTACAGCCGGTTGGTCCACTGCCCGCTGGATTAAATAGATAGGTGGCATATTATGCATAAAAAGACTTATTCCCTTATGAAAATTTTATTTACATCGGCATCCGGCATTATTATTTTAATCTTAGCAACAGTCAGCATCAGCATTACAACCTACTTTACGGACATATTTCATCAAATGTCCACCACAAAATACGAGGAAGTATTTGAACAGGCAAATGAACAGCTGTCTATGATTTTCTATGACGTGACGACCCTTGGTTCTATACTGGAAAATAACTCAGAGCTGACAGGCGCGGTCAATCTGGCTGCCAGTCATCCCAACCAGTTTACCCGTCTGCAAAATGAATCCAAAGTACAGCAGCTCCTCGCCACCTCATCCAATTATTACAAATACATTCGGAATATATATCTGTATAAAAATGACAAAGTATTTTTTATACATGACAGTTTCTCACCAATAAACTATTCAGCAATTATGGAGGAAGACTGGTTCCAGGACGTGCAGGAGGGCAGACAGGACCAGGTGATACTCACCTATGATGAAAATTATTTTATCTACGCCCAGTCATTCTGCCGCACCCTCATTTCAAAATCCCCCGGTGTCCTGCTTGTGCTCCTGGACGCAAGCCTTCTTCAGAACTGTCTGAAGAACATCAACAGCAATAACGGTGTGATTATATCGGCATTTGATGCAGAAAACACGCTGCTCTATACTCAGAATGCCAGCAAACAGGACCTTTTGGAAAACCATCTGACCAATTTAAATGCCTACGATACCGGTGCACATATCAAGCTGAAAAATACCACATATATATTAGCAAAACAAATTAACCCCTTCACCAACTGGACACTGGTCTCCCTGACACCAAAAGATGCAACCAAAGAAGATCTGTATCCTATTTATCACCAGATCGTGATGATCGTTTTGCTGGCACTGTTAATCAGTATCATACTGACTTTTTTCCTGAGCCGGGTAATTACCAGATCCTTTAATCCTCTGATGCGTTCCATGGAGCGCAGTGCAAAAGGGGACTTTACATTTGATCCTTATACTTCTCAGGTAGCGGAAATCAACGTTCTGATTGACGGCTATGATAATATGCTGCACCGAATATCCGGCCTGATCAGCCGGATGAAGAATATTGAAGAAGAAAAAAGGAAAACGGAACTTGAGATACTGCAGGCTCAGATTAATCCCCATTTTACCTACAATACCCTGAACTCTATCCGCTGGCTGGCACTGATGCAGGATTCCCCCCAGATTGCGGAGATGATTTCCTCATTCTCTACTTTGCTTCAGATTACCAGCAGCCATCCCAATGAATTTATTCTGGTGGAACAGGAACTTCAGGAGGTCTCCTGTTATGTAGATATTATGAAGTTCCGGTATAATGCTTCCATTGATATCCTGTTTGAAGTTCAGGAGAAAACAAAAAAATGCAAAACTCTAAAACTTCTGATACAGCCTTTGGTGGAAAATTGTTTTTACCATGCCTTTTCAGATGCTTCCGATTATGGCAGAATTGTAATACGCGCTTATCTGTCGGAAGATGCACTTGTATATGAAGTGGAGGACAATGGGGAAGGCATTTCTTTTGACGGCTGCCAGCTGCCACACTCTTCGGCGGAAGGGGTACATAATATTGGACTTACGAATATTAACAAACGCATCCAGATTTGGTTTGGGGAGAAATATGGAATCTCCTTCCATTCCGAACTGCATATTGGTACTAAGGTAATCGTAACGCAGCCAATTCAAACAGAGACAGTCAAGGAGGTTGATTAATATGATTCCTGTAATGATCGTAGAAGATGAATTTCTGGTCCGGGTCGGACTGAAATCATTAATAGACTGGAATGCCTATGGATTTTATATCGCAGCAGACGCATCAAATGGCCAGGAAGGACTGGCTTTATACGAAAAGCACCATCCCTACCTGATCATTACCGATATTCGCATGACTCCGGTAAGCGGACTGGAAATGATGAATGAAATCCGTAAACTGGATAGTGAAGTGAAATTTATCATTATTTCTGCTTATAATGATTTCGAATATGCACAGCAGGCAATCTGTTACGGTGTGGAACTGTATCTGTGCAAATCCACTTTTAAAAATGAAGACCTGACTGCAGCACTGCCAAAAATCAAAGCCTCCTACCCGGAAAGCAGAGAGGCTGACCCATCTGAGTCGGAGCCTTCTATTCAGAATTTCTCCGATGTTTTTACCGATGCTTCTGATATGCACAGTCTGGAAAAATATCTGCAGCAGCACCATCTGTCCGACTGTCCCAAGATGATTATTGCAGCACGTCATGACCGCCAAAATCATAACAGCATCAACCAGAACTTATACCACAATATTATACTGAATATTCTGAAACGCAGCCAGTTATCCTGCCGGCTATACCGAAAGGATGATTTTATCCTCTGTCTTCTGGATGCCTCGGATACAGAAAAAGTACGTTCCATCGCACAGGAACTCCACAAAACACTGCTCAATTATACAAAGCAGCCCTGCTATTTTGGAATTTCCGCTCCGTTTGCAAATCCTGTGTTAAAACTTTATCGGGCAGTAAATGAAGCCTGCCTCACCTGCAATGAATTTATATTTGATAAATCCATGCACATACGGAATTTTTCCGGCAGGAGTACTTCCCTCTGTTACAGCGGTCAGACTGCAGGCAGTTCTTCAAATCCTGCCAACATTGAAATAAACGTGGAGCGGTTGATGTCCTCCGTTTTTTCATTTCGCAAGCAGGACTCGGAGACGATTATAAGGGATATTATATTTTCCTGTAAAAATTATCGGTCTCTGGAAAAAAGCGTATTTACCATTTTACTGTCCTTTATTGAATACGATAACAGCAGCATGGTATCTGCCCTGTTGGAACGGGAATTAAAAAAAGATGATCTGGACCGCATTGCATCCTCTCTGCTGGAATGGATTTATGCCCTTCCCTTCAATACCATGGCGGTGAGCAACTCCAATGAATACGTAGAGACTGTAATCTCCTATATTAAAAGCCATCTGAGCGAGAATCTGTCCATTCAAAGTCTGGCTGATATGATTCATCTTTCTCCAAACTATCTGGGTAAGGTATTTTATCAGAAGACCGGAGCATTTCTGAACAACTATATTACCAGCTGCCGTATGAACAAGGCATGTGAACTTCTTCGCAGCACTGACCTGCCGGTAAATACCATTGGCATCATGATTGGCATCAGCAATCCCCACTATTTTTCCAAGCTGTTCCGGGATACCATAGGTTCTTCTCCCAGCAAATACCGGCTTATGCCGCCTGCTACGTAACTGGTAGTACACGCGTGCGTTTTATTAAATGCCTTATATTTGGGTTTTGCTGATTAAGACGCTTTGTATCAGTGGGTAGTGTACGAAAAGAGAAGGGGGCGGACCAGGAGAGGTGTTTGGAAGGCTTAACGCAGAACTGGCATTTTCTAACCTTCCCGAAGCGCTTTTT
>UQGG01000027.1 GCA_900540475.1 uncultured Robinsoniella sp.
TAAGACACCGCCCTTTCACGGCGGTAACAGGGGTTCAAATCCCCTTGGAGTCATTTAATTTGGTCAGATTTTTTTAGGAATATTTGATCATCGGAATGAATATAATAGTTAATAGATACGGCGACATAGCCAAGTGGTAAGGCATGGGTCTGCAACACCCTGATCACCAGTTCAAATCTGGTTGTCGCCTCTGTAGAAACTCTAGAAAGATTACTTTCTAGAGTTTTTTGTATTTGGTGTTATGATAAGTATTCTGTGTTATTATAAATAGATCTTATGGTATTTTATATGAGAGGATAAATTATGGAAAGGAAGTACATGATGCATAACCCTAACAGTCAGGAACAAACTATTTATCGCATACTTGCCGACCAGATACAATTTGGGTTTTATGATGACGGTGAGCAGTTTCCATCAGCCAGAGATATAGCAAACCGCTATCAGGTCTCTTATTGTCCG
Organism: uncultured Robinsoniella sp.; assembly: GCA_900540475.1. Classification (GTDB taxonomy): domain Bacteria; phylum Bacillota; class Clostridia; order Lachnospirales; family Lachnospiraceae; genus Robinsoniella. Next base: position 460 of record UQGG01000027.1, read on the forward strand.
GCACAGAGGGCACTTAAAATGCTTGAAAATGATGGTCTTATAAAGCTTAACCGTGGTAAGGCCACTTCCATATTATCAAAACAGAATGATCATTATGTTGAAAGTGAATTTTTAAAAAAACGTGCCGGAGCATTAACGGATTTAAGCAAGAGCCTAAAATTAATTTTACCATCTATCTGTTATCAGAGCATGTTTCACATAGGAGAGAATAATTCAGACGTGTTGCAATCTTTAGATCATAGAAGTCCGTTTTCAGGCAGGCAAGTGTATCAGCAATTTGAAAAATCTCTGAAGGCACTTGGGAATCAGACAGCATTAAGCCTTTATTATGATGTCATAATTTTTGCCGGAATTGCATTCCTGGATGTTCTGTATACTTGTTACGGAGAAAGTGAAACGATTATTCTTCTGCAGAAAATAGACCAGGGGTATGTCCAATGCGTAGAAGATTTCCAAAAAGGCAGCAGAAACCCTGTGATGCGGCAGATGGAACAATTAATAGGAGAATTGTTTGATAAAATTGGGTACGGCTTAAAAGAAATACAGATGAAATCGCAAATTGCAGAATATGAAAATTTAGAATTTAAACATATAGATCGGGAACATATAGTTGTGGAAAATTTAGATCAGGAAAGTGTAGACTATGAAAATATAGCACAGGAATCTTTCTGCTGGGAACCGCGAAAGGGGCGTACCAGATACTGTGATATAATTGCAATTGATATGGTATGTAAGATTAATCAGGGGATTTATCCAATTGGAGAATTACTGCCAGGTACCTCGGATTTGGCAGATCTCTATCATGTTTCGGAAATCACCATTCGCCGTACAATCGGACTGCTGAACAAACTGGGGGTTACAAGAACACGCAATGGCGTAGGAACACTGGCAATTGCTGTAGGAGAACCAGCCATATTATATAATACGAAGGGCTTAATGCTGGAATATAAATTGAAGACCTTCCTGGAAGCCCTGCAGCTGCTCATTATCACCAGCGAACCTGTTTTCCGGTATGTGTTTCCGTACATTCCCGAGGATATATTAGACTCCATTTCTGAAGCAACATCCATATCGGATGAGAAAAGGTCTTTGGTGGCCACCCTCAGCGCCGGATTGCAGGCAGTTGTGCATTATTGTCCCCTTGCGGCTATTAGGGAAATCTATGGGAAAATTACGTTGTTGTTATTAAATGGAAGTATTCTTCGTGTAGAGGAAACCGGTGAAGAACCCGTTGCACACTGGTCCCGCATATCACATGACATACAGGAAAGCCTGCGGACAAGGGACAGCGAACAGTTTGCCCGGGCATTTCGGGAATTGTCGGGAAATAACTTTGATATTATTAATATGAAGATTGTGTAGGCAGAAATTGTAGACAGAAATAGATTTCGAATAGTTAGAAATAAAAAATCCCTGGATATCCATTTCCAGGGACTTTTCAGAGGCGACAACCAGATTTGAACTGGTGATCAGGGTGTTGCAGACCCATGCCTTACCACTTGGCTATGTCGCCGCATCTGTTAACTATTATATTCTATCAAATCCCAAATTATACGTCAACTATAATTTTTATAAAACTTCTATTTGAAAGGATTGATTTTCCTTTTACTACCAAATATAATAACTTATAACATTATATGACAAATGCACTTCCACAATGATTCCTTAGATAGAGATATCAGATGGTTTGAATCTGGGAGAGGGGGGAGTTTTACTTTATGGATATGTCTAGTTTCTTGAATGAGATTTCGGAGTTATTTTATGTTGCGGATACGAAGAACTATGATTTGCTGTTTATGAATAAAACAGGAAAAGAAGGGTTTGGCGTATCTGATCTGCAGGGGAAAAAATGTTATGAAGTTTTGCAGGGAAGAGAAACTCCCTGTGATTTTTGTACGAATAAATATCTGAATTATGATGATTTTTATACCTGGGAAATTACGAACCCGTTGCTAAAACGCCATTACCTGCTCAAGGATAAATTGCTGGTGTGGGAAGGCAGACCGGCACGCGTTGAGATTGCTTTTGATATAACAGATAAGGAAAAACAGAATGGGGAATTAAGAAATGCCCTGGATGCAGAGATTATGATTTTGGATTGTGTGGAGCAGCTTCACAGTGCAACAAAAATTGATCTGGTAATGGATGAAGTTCTGAAAAAAATTGGAACTTTTCTGGGAGCTGAGCGTACCTATCTGTTTCGGGTCAATGAAAAAACAATGGATAATCTGTATGAATGGTGTGCAAAAGGAGTGGAACCACAGGTTGCAAATCTGCAGGGATTGGATATTGAGCTGCTTGATAACTGGCGGGTCTTTTTTGACAGGCATGAATGCGTTGTAATTTCTGATCTGGACTCTGAGCGGGATTCCAATCATCCGGATGGATTCGAGATTCTGAAAGCCCAGGGGATCCATTCTCTGGTAGCCGCACCAATTTTTCAGGAGCATAAATTGATTGCCTATATTGGAGTTGACAATCCTCCTTCTTTTAAAATAAAAAATATCTCTTCACTGCTTCACACACTCGGCTGCTTTATCGCGGTCAGTATGCAGCGGCAGAAGACGAAAGAATATTTGGAAAAGGCAAGTTACTCAGATCTGCTCACCGGCGTTCTTAATAGGAATGCATTTATGAAGGGACTGGATGATATAGCTGCAGAACCGGTTGGAAAGCCACTTGGAATTATTTATGTAGACGTCAATGGCATGAAAGAAATAAACGACCGGTATGGGCATCAGCAGGGAGACCGGATATTGATTGAAATTACAAATCGGCTTAAGATAATGTTTCCGAAAGCTTATATTTTTCGTATAGGTGGAGATGAATTTGTGGTTTTGCTTTATGATGTGGACAGTATGTTTTTTCAATCACGGGTGGAAGAGGTGGAAAAGCTTGCACGTGAGGATACAAATTTTTGTATATCTATCGGACACCGCTGGTCGGATGGCAGTGAAAACGTACAACAGCTGATTTACGATGCTGATGAGATGATGTATGCTGATAAACGGGATTTCTACCGCCGCAAAACGGCGGCAAAGCTTTACCAATATGATAAAACAGATCTACACCAGTCCGTCACAGAGGAAATGCTGCAAAGAAAAATAGATGAAAATAAATTTGTAATACAGATGTATCCTAGATTTGATTTACAGACAAATAAGGCAGTTGGGGCCCGTACCGGAGTTTCTTACCGGTCACCGGAAGGAGTCCTGTTACAGGCAAATACATTATTAGAACGGATGGAAGATACCGAACGGGTAAATATAATTGATTTTTACGTACTTGAGTATGTATGTCAAAATATGCAGCAGTGGATTCAGCAAAGGAAAAAAGTATTGCCCGTGTCGGTAAATTTTTCAAAAATTACTTTTCTGAAACCGGATATTGAGAAAGTTTTGTCTGCACTGGTTCGTAAGTATGGTATTGCACCGGAACTGATTGAAATTGGGATGAGAGATAATGGGGATACGGAAGAAAATAAAGAGATTATTGATAGGGTAAGAAAGTTGAGAGAAGCTGGATTTGGAGTATCTATCGGAGCTTATGGATTTAGTTCCGCCAATACCTATATTTTTGCAACTTCGGATATAAACATTTTAAAAATAGACAGCAGCCTGGCGGACTGTTTATTGGAAAATAAGAGAGTAGAGAAGATTTTACAGTTCGTAATGAACGCATGCAGGGGACTTTCGGTGTGCGCGATAGCAGAAGGCGTTGAAAACCCGGAGCAGGCGGAGGTATTAAGGAAGCTGGGGTGTGGAAAAGCTGAGGGACCTCTTTATGGAAAACCTTTAGATGCTGAGGAATTTGCGGAAAAATATATTCTTGGAAATTAAATATTTCCTGAAATCTGGAATCTTATTCTTCTTAATCTTACCTATCCGAATATACTGTATTTTGATCATCAAATGCGGTATATTATGCACCCATGCTTGAGCTTTGCAAGGGGTGTGCTATAATTAAGCCAGCTCAGGAGGAGAGGCATTTGCCGATCTTACCGGAAATGGATGATGTAAGTACATGATCTTGTACAGATAGGAGGATATTATGAAGAAGAGAACTAAATTAGTAGTTATGGTGTTAGGAATTGCGTTGATTATGGCTGGATGCGGGCAGGATAAAAGTGGTGACACGCAGAGTGAAGCCACGACCCAGAGCACTACACAGGGCAGTACACAGGCGCCGGAAACAATGAGCAATGGTGAAACAGAATCAGCCAAAGAAACAACGGAGCAAGCTGGAACTGAGGCAGAGAGCGAAGATGTGAAAGAAACAGTAACTGAGGCGCAGACCGGATCAGATGCAGCAGATGCAGATGAAGGGAAACTAATGGAGCAGGCAAAGGCATTTGCAAATGATATTGTATCCGGGGATTATGATAAGATAAAAACGGATTATCAGTTTGTGGATGAAATGAAGAAAGTGCTGGATAATGGACAACTGGAACAGTCCCTGGCACCTGCAGTTGCAGCTTCCGGTAAATTAAAAGAGATAAAAGAGGCATGGGTAGGTGAAAAATCACCGCAGTATACGAATATACAGGTCCCATGTGACTTTGAAACACAGCCCTGGAATATGGTGGTCAGCTTTGATAAAGACGGAAAAATAGGCGGTATTCATACAGGTGTGTATGAGGAGGCTTCTGAAGATATCTCCATGCCGGAAGGTGTGAAAGAGACTGCTATGAACTTAAAAGTAAGAGATGGCTGGGAATTGCCGGGAATCTTCACCCAGCCTGAAAATAAGACTGAATATGCAGCCGTGGTATTTGTCCACGGCTCTGGTTCGTCTGATAAGGATGAAACGTCAGGACAGTTAAAACCGTTTCAGGATCTGGCATGGGGGCTTGCCCAGAAGGGGATAGCATCCTACCGCTATGATAAAATTAGTTATGTATATGGAAAAGAGCTTGCAGCCGATCCTGATTTTACGGTATATGATGAGACTGTAAACGATGCAGCAGCAGCGGTTAAAATGCTGAGAGAGCAAAAAGGTATCACAAAAGTATATGTGGTGGGTCACAGCCAGGGAGGCCAGATGATGCCGGCGATTGCTGAGGCAGCCTCACCGGATGGATGTGTTATGATGGGAGCACCGGCAAGAGGATTTGCAGATACTCTGGAGAGACAGTGTAAATTTTTACAGAGTATGGAGAAGAATCCAACAGAAGAAGTAACAGCATCCTATGATCAACTATACCAGGAAATTGAAAAGATGAAGAATATTGATTCGCTGGGGGCTGATGAGAGAGTTATGGGACAGACGGTTAAATATATGAAGAGTATCCTTGATTATGACAGCGTAAAAGAGGCAGAGAAGATGGCGATGCCGGTTCTGGTTTTACAGGGTGAGGAAGATTATCAGGTCACAATGGATGATTTCAATATCTGGGAAGATCAGTTTAAAGATAAAAAGAACTGGGAGTTTCAGTCTTTTCCGGGCCTGTCACATTTTTTTATGCCTGGCAAGTATGAGGATGGAGCCAACAGTTACCTGGGAGAAAAACATATACCGGAAGAAGTGATCACAAGTATTGCAGATTTTATAGATAAATAGTAAGATATAAGTATTATAAAAGGGTTTTAATTGGAGGTATCAGATGCATTATCAAGATTTACTGTTCGACCTGGATGAGACATTGTTTGATTTTAAAGCTTGTGAGCAAAGGGCGCTCAATGTGATATTTGAACGATATAAGATAGAATTTACAGCGAAATTAATGGAGTGTTATTCCAGGATTAACCATCATTTATGGCGGGAGTATGAATTTGGAAATGTAACACGGGAGGAAGTGCTTAATCAGCGCTTTCGATTGACATTTCAGGAATTGGGAATCGAAGATATTGCAGATAGCTTTGAAGAGGAATATCAAAATGAACTGGCTAATGGAGCAATGATGAAAGAAGGTGCATTAGAAGTCGTGAAGCGGCTGAGTGAGAACCACCGCTTATATGTGGTGTCCAATGGTGTGGCTTCCACCCAGTATGCCAGACTTCATGCAAGCGGGCTGTATCCGTTTTTTAAGGCATATTTTATCAGTGAAGAAGTAGGATACCAGAAACCACAGATTGAGTTTATGGAATATGTGAAGACCCACATTCCAAATTTTGATGAAACATCGGTCCTGTTAATCGGTGACAGTGAAGCCAGTGATATTCAGGGGGCTGTGAATCTGGGGATACATTCCTGCATCATCGGAAGTAAAAGTGCTCTGGCGACATACCAAATCAACAGCCTGGAAGAAATATTTGAGATTGTGGATTAATAGAATAATTTCTTATAATCGGAAGGGGTCATTTGGCTTTGAGCTTTGAATAGTTTAATAAAATAACTGGGATTTTCGAATCCGGTGCGCAGCCCGGCTTCTGTAACGGAGATATTTTCTGATTGCAGGAGCCGGGCTGCCTGTGTAATACGGTAATGGTTGATATATGCTACCGGAGTTTTTCCTACAATACTTTTGAAAAACCGGCAGAAATACTGTGTGTTCATACTGACATTGGCTGCCAGTTCTTCCAGATAAATTTTCTGCTGGTAATGTTCGTGAATGTACTGCATGGATTTTTTTACAAGAGCTGTCTTATAATCCGGATGATGTATGCCGGGTTCTGCAATAAGCAGGTTTTCGCAGATCAGGATGGTCAGTATCTGATAAATACATGATTTGACTCCCAGATACCAGCCAGGAGTCCGGATTTCAAATAGCCGGAGTATTTCCAGAAAGGCGGTACGTATCTTTTCACCATAAATGGCATCCGATGGAATGATGCGGGGGAGGATAAGACTTTGGTTTATAAGGGGATAGATATAGTGGGTCTGAGCAGCGTCCGGATATTCAAATTGAAGAATGTCAGGCAGAAAAACCAGGGCATGATGGATGGAAGGCAGATTTCCCACGCTATGAAGCTGGTGAAGTTCTTCGCTGTTGATGCAGATAAAGTCCCCATCCTTTACCTGACAGGGAATGCCGTTGACGATAATATCCACGGGACCCTTTTCCACGTAAATCAGTTCTATTTCCTTATGCTAGTGATAATATACAGATAGAATGCGGTCGGTATAATATTGGTTGTAGACATGGAGCGGACAATCTCCAGTGCCGTGTATGGTGTAGTCTTTCAGCGTATCAGGATTTTTCATGAGCGGGTACCTCCTGTTCTTTTTTTATTCCTTTATATCAAGCAGTGTAAAGATTAAAATGTAAACTGAAATGTTACCGAAATGTCAAAATCGTTATAGTTTTAATCAAAATTATGGGAGACGGTCCGGAAATACTGCTATATAATCAAATTATAATTGCAGAACTGACAGAAGTAAAGAAGAATAGAGGAGGTAACGATGGGGAAAGCAGAAGAGGGAGCAATGGAGGTAACGATGGAGGAAACAGTAGAGGGAGCAGCAATGGAGGAAGCAAGAGAGGTAACGATGGAGGAAGCAGAAGAGGGAGCAATGGAGATGGCGATGGAGGCAACTTTAAAAGTAAAAGAAAAGAAGTGGTGGCACAATAAGGTGGTTTACCAGATTTATCCCAGAAGCTTTTATGACAGCAATCAGGATGGGATCGGTGATCTGAAGGGGATCTGTGAGAAAATTCCTTATCTAAAAGAACTGGGAGTGGAAATAATCTGGCTGTGCCCTGTATACCAGTCCCCAAATGATGATAATGGTTATGATATCAGCGATTATTATAACATCATGGCCGAGTTTGGAACGATGGAAGATATGCAGATTTTGATTGATGAATGCAGTAGAAATAATATCAGCATTATGATGGACCTGGTATTAAATCACAGCTCGGATGAGCATCCGTGGTTTCAGGAGGCCAGGAAGTCTAAGGATAACCCCTACCGGGATTATTATATCTGGAGAGATGGGGCGGATGGTAGAGAACCAACGGATTTCCAGGCATTTTTTGGCGGAAGTGCATGGGAATATACAGAGGAAACAGGACAATATTATCTGCACACTTTTAGTAAAAAGCAGCCGGATCTGAATTGGGAAAATCCGAAGATGAAAAGCAGTCTGTTTGCAATGGTTAATTTCTGGATTGAAAAAGGAATCCGGAGATTTCGGCTGGATGCAATAGATTATATCAGCAAGGATCTGGATAATAACATCATGGGCAACGGACCCAGACTGCATGAATTTTTGAGTGAACTAAACAGAAATACGTATGGAAAAAGAGCAGATACCGTTACCGTTGGGGAGACAGGCGGTAATAATCCTCTGACGGCAAGAATGTATACGAAGCCGGAACATCATGAACTGGATATGATTTTTCAATTCGGTATAATAGACCTGGATGGAGTGAGAAGCGGCGACTGGTCTCCCAAACCCTATACATTAAAAGATATAAAGGAAGTATTGGAAAAATGGCAGGGGAAACTGGAACCAGATGAGTTAGAGGGGCTGGTTTTGAACAACCATGATAATCCCAGATCTGTTTCCAGGTATGTATCCAATAATCCACAATTCCGGATAGCAGGTGCTAAGATGCTGGCTACCATGCTTCATGGATTGAAAGGAGTACCATTTATCTACCAGGGAGAAGAGTTGGGAATGACAAATATAAAGTTTTCGGATATTAGCGATTACCGTGATATAGAGACTCTGAATTTTTATTATAGGAAAGCAACGGAGGGATGGACGGAAGAGAAAATAATGGAATATATTTACCGCAATAGCCGGGATAATGCAAGAACGCCTATGCAGTGGGATGATTCCAAACATGCAGGGTTTACAAAGGCAGAGCCTTGGATCAGTGTAAATCCTTACTATAAGGATATTCATGTTAAGCAGTGTCTGGAAGATCACACTTCTGTCTTCTATCATTACCAGAAGCTGATCCGGATGCGGAAGGATAATGAGGTGCTGGTCTATGGGGACTTCCGGATGATCTGTACAGAGGATGAAAAAGTATTGGCTTATGTCAGAACGCTGAGGGATAAGAGACTGATCATTGTATGCAATTTTTATGAGGAAGAAACGCAGATTAACATCCAGAATTATGGAACCGGTAAAGTACTGCTGAGTAATTATCCAGGAACACAGACGGATTTATCCAGGTTGAAACTGCGTCCCTACGAGGCTGTTATTTTTCAGGTTGAAACTGTGTCCCTATGATGCTGTTAATTTTCGGGCTGAAACTGTGTCCCTATGATGCTGTTAATTTTCGGGCTGAAACTGTGTCCCTATGATGCTGTTAATTTTCAGGCTAAAACTGTGTCCCTATGATGCTGTATTTATCCAGGCTGAAACTGCGTCCCTATCAGCCTGCTACTATCCAGACAAAATAATGAGACATATAGCATGGGTATATTGAATTATAAGTGAGGCATTTGGGATAAGCCTGCACAAGAAAGTGTTACTTTTACACAAGATAAAAGGATGACAACCTCAATAATCCAGGTATAATGATATTAAAACGGTTCTATAAAAGGCTCTTTTAAAAGTAACGATAACATGAGCACTTTTATTTGGATGTTCAAAAGGAGAAAACATATGCAGCAGGAAGCAGTCAGAATACCAAGAGAAGAGTATCCCAGGCGCTGGGAAAAAGTGCAGAAGATTATGAAAGATAATCAATTGGATGTTATCCTGGCGTATAGTGATGACAGAGCCACACATGGAAATGCCTATGCCAGATATTATGCGGATTTACCAACTCATTTTGAAAATGTGCTGGTTTTGTTTTTGGCTGGCTGTGATCCGGTTATTTTGACCGGACCGGAGACAGAAGGGTATGCAAAAGAAATTTCTGCGATACAGAATATCAAAGTATTATCTGAATTTTCTGCTGAGGATGAGGATTATCCATTTTCAGTTGTTGAGCCATTGGAACAAATTGTAAAACAGCTTGTTCAAAAGGCACCCGAAAGAGTGGGACTGGCTGGAAAGCTTTATATGGGGGCAGACCTCTATGAAGCGGTAGAAAATGCTTTTCATCCGGCAAGTCTGGTGGATGCAGATAAGTTGCTGGAGCCGGTAAGAGGTCTGAAATCCCAGGCCGAGATCGCAGTGATACGAAGGGCATATGCCATTGCTAATGCGGGAATGAAGGCAGCCATAGAGGCTATACGCCCGGGTATTACAGAGCGTGAAATCGCTGCAGAGGCGGAATATGTTATGCGTAAGATGGGATGTGAAGGCTACGGGATTGATCCGATTGTGGCTTCCGGACCAAATACAAAGCATATACTGGCACGGACTACTAATCGGAAAATTGCAGATAATGATGTGGTAATTGTCACGCTTGCGCCCAGGTATGAAGGCTATCATGGGGCGTGTGGAAGAACAATACTCGTTGGAAATCCCGGAGAAAAAGCGTTGGCAGCCGTTGAAGCATCTATTCGGGCACAGCAGATATGTGCAGAAAACTTGATTCCCGGTAATGTCGGAAGCCAGGTGGAGGCAATGGGAAGGCAGGTCATGAAAGAAGCGGGATATGAAAAGAACTTTATGTATTCCGGGCTTCACAGTATTGGGGTTATTGAGTTTGAACCGCCTATACTGGGACCATCCAGCAGTGTATCCATTGAGAAAGACATGGTTATTTCTATTGATATTCCATTATTCGAGGCAGATATTCCGGGGATACGTTTTGAAGACGGATACCTGATCGTGGAAAATGGAATGGAGAAGCTGACGGATGTTCCATTGTTTATTCAGAAATAGTTATGACACTCAGATAGAGTTATGATTATACAGATATGAAATGGCAGTCCCCTTATGGCAGCCCCCTTATGGGAGCTGTCATTTTTGATGTATGCATCTGGCGGTGCATGTTGCTATCCCATGCAAATTCCGGGACTGCTTCTACTTGTTATTTTATGAATGATAGGCTATAATGTCCCCATAGAATTTATATGGAAGTGAATAACATGGAAAATAGAAGTCAATTATTAGAGGACTGTACCCTATGCCCCAGGGAGTGCCATGTGAACCGTAATAAGGGCAGGCGGGGATATTGCAAAGAAACGTCAGAGCTTATCGTTGCCAGGGCGGCTCTGCATATGTGGGAGGAGCCTTGTATTTCCGGGGAATGGGGATCGGGGACTGTTTTTTTCTCCGGCTGTTCTATGGGCTGTGTATTTTGCCAGAACCAGTCAATTGCCTCAGGAGAATGGGGGAAAAAGATTCCGGTATCCAGGCTTGCAGGCATTTTCCTGGAACTGCAGGAGCAGGGGGCTGCAAACGTCAATCTGGTGACAGCAGGGCACTATGTACCTCAGGTTTTGGAAGGGATTGATTTGGCAAGAAGCCGCGGATTCGCTCTGCCTGTGGTCTATAATTCCAGCGGATATGAAAAAGCAGAAACACTTGGGATGCTGGAGGGATACGTAGATGTCTATCTGCCTGATTTTAAGTACATGGATTCCCGGATTGCACAGCGTTATTCCAATGCGCCCGACTACAGCCGGTATGCCAAAAGTGCCATTGGAGAAATGGTCCGTCAGGTGGGAGAGGCGGAATTTGACAGCCATGGGATGATAAAGAAAGGGGTTATTGTACGCCATCTGATTCTGCCTGGGCATACCAGGGATTCCATGGAGGTGCTGAAATATCTATACGAAACGTATGGGGACCAGATTTACATCATCATTATGAATCAGTATACTCCTCTGGAAAAGGTACTTGATTTCCCCGAGATTAACAGGAAGGTCACGGTTAGGGAATACAGGCGTGTGGTGGACTATGCAATTGAGCTGGGCTTCACCAATGGCTTTATTCAGGAAGGGGAAACGGCATCGGAAAGTTTTATCCCGGATTTTCATAATGTAGGAGTATAGAAGAATAACAGTTCTTGAACTGACACATCCTATGGCAGCAGGGGAGGTATTTATGAGGGAATTGAAAACAAAGCGTTTGGTTATACGCAGATTTCTGGAAAGTGACTGGGAGGACTTGTACGAATATCTGTCTGACGAGGCAGTTGTTTATTATGAGCCATATGAGGTATTTCCCAGGGAAAAATGCCAGGAGGAGGCGAGAATTCGGTCGGTCAGCAAAGCATTCTGGGCTGTGTGCCTCCAGGAAAATGGAAAAATGATTGGAAATCTATATTTTGAAAGAGGAAAGTATGATACCTGGGAGATTGGGTATGTCTTTAATCTTAAGTACCAGGGGCAGGGATATGCGGCAGAGGCGGCAAAAGCGCTGCTGGATGAGGGATTTCAGAATTGGGGAGTCCGCCGGGTAGTGGCTATGTGCAATCCGGGAAATCAGCAGTCCTGGAAACTGATGGAACGCCTTGGAATGCGAAGAGAGGGGCTTCTGGTAAAGAATATTTTCTTTAAGTCTGATGAGCATGGGAAGCCAATATGGCAGGATACTTATGAATATGGTATTTTAAAAGAAGAGTGGAATAGAAATCAGCGTGTTTGAAAGCAGTTTTGCCTGCTTTTCAAACACGTTTTTACATTAATTATCGGATTGCAATGCCTCATAGCCCGTTTCACAGGTACGTATTTTCATGGCACTTCTTATTTCATAGCTGAAAATCTTACCATCCCCTACTTCTCCGGTAAACGCTGCTTTCTGAATGGCGGTAATCACCTTTTCTTCCCATTCCTGAGAGGATACTACGATTTCAAATTTGATTTTTGGCTGCATCATCAGATCTACCTGAGTTCCCCGGACAATTTCTTTATATCCGCGCTGCACGCCGCAGCCCATGACCTGGGAAATGGTAATTCCATTTACCTGGATCCCATCCAGAGCGTCCTTTACATCTTCGAATTTCTCTTCCCGCACAATTGCTTCTATTTTGATGATCATCATTCATTCCTCCTGTTCTTAATCAAAACCATTGAAAGACGGATACGCACTTTCACCATGTTCCGAAATATCAAGTCCAAGCTGTTCCTCTTTGGGGGATACACGAAGGGGGGTGAACAGTTTTACAATTCCCACACAGATTAAAGTACCAGCCACGGCAACAGCAATGGATACGAGAATGCCTACGATCTGTGCCGTGAACAGGCGGGTATCTCCAAATACCAGACCATCCCATTTAGCCGTACTGTTAATGGAGCTTCTGGCGAACAGGCCAGTGGCGATGCCGCCCCATATTCCTCCGATTCCATGACATCCAAATGCATCCAGTGCATCATCCACCTTCAGGTGCTTTTTAATGAATGTTACCGTAAAATAGCAGATTGGGCTTACCAGCGCGCCAATGATAAAGGCGGACCAGACAGGAACGAAACCGGCACCGGGTGTAATTGCAACCAGTCCTACCACCAGTCCGGTGGATGCGCCTACGATCGTAGGCTTTCCTTCTTTTATTACATCGATCAGCATCCAGGATAACAGAGCCGTTGCTGCCGACAGTGCAGAGGTTATGAATGCATGGGCAGCCAATCCGTTTGCACCAAGGGCGCTGCCGGCATTGAATCCGAACCATCCAAACCAGAGCAGCGATGCGCCAAGTACCACGAATGGAATATTGTGTATCCGATATGATGTTGTCTCATATCCCCGTCTTCTGCCAAGAAAGAGGGCGAGAAGGAGAGCGCTGATGCCAGAGCTGATGTGGACCACGTTGCCGCCGGCAAAATCAATGGAACCAATGGATGCAAGAAAGCCGCCCTCTCCCCACACCATATGGGCAAGGGGATAATATACAATTACCGACCAGAGGGCGATAAAAAGGAAAAGAGCTTTAAACCTCATACGCCCAACCAGTGCGCCTGTGATGAGGGCAGGAGTGATCATGGCAAACATCATTTGAAATGCGGCAAATACAAGATGGGGCAGGGTATCGGAATATGGACCGGCATCCATACCTACCCCTTGAAAGGAAAACCATCTGAAATCTCCGATTATACCAAGATGGTTTCCTCCAAAGGAGAGGGAATAGCCAAATAAAATCCACATTACAATGGAAAGACCCATAACGGAAACGCAAGCCATCATCGTATTGCAGACGTTCTTGCGGCGTACCAGTCCGCCGTAAAAAAATGCCAGACCCGGCGTCATGAGGAAAACCAAAGCGGCTGAAATTAAGAGAAAAGCAGTATCACCAGTATTCATAGAAAGACCTCCTAACAGATAAATTTTATGTGTTGTCCATTTATAAATAAAAAAGGCGTTCAGATAATATTTGGTATTATCTGAACGCCTTCGTTCGGATGTATCATAGCACAGTTGATTTTAAGATGCAAGAAATATTTGTAATTGACTGGAAATTTGTTTTGTCTTATATATTTATAGATTCCTTATATTTTATTGTTATGATTGGCTTATAAAAGCGGCAGGGCTTAAAAATAGCTGTCTATAAAACTTGATTTTTTTGAATAATGGACATATAGAGAAGAAGGGAAAGGAAGAAAAATGAAGAGAGTAATAAAATTAGGAATCACCGTTGCAGCGGCAGCGGTATTGTGCATATCTGCAGCAGGATGTGGTTTATTAAAGGAAGCAGTCATACGTAACAGGGAGGGGAAAGAGCAGTGTGCGGTTAATCAGAAGGATGCGTCTTCATTTTATATGGGGAATGCAGAATATACAATTTTAGAGGATACGGTTGCACGGGAACAACTGGGAGGCTTTCCAGTCAGCAGAGGATGGACTGGTATTACGGGGAGATTCATTGTCTTCCTGGTGTAAGGGAAGAAGATGCAGTTGCGGTTAAAATTAATGACCGATTTTTAAAAGCAGAGAGAACAAAGGAGTAGTATTCGGTATGTTGTAAAGTTGATATAATAATAAAATACGGATTAAGGTAAAAAGCGGAAAAATGTCTGGATGACATTCTTTCCGTTTTTTATTGTGTAAAATTTGCTGATAGAAAATGCCAGTAAGGGAAATTATAGTTTTGTGGCTTCGTGGCATAATAATTGTGAAACAGAAGAAATAGAAGGAGGAAATAAATTGAAAAAACAACAATATGGGTACGTTCGCGTATCAACAAAAGAGCAGCACACGGACCGTCAGATGATGGCAATGGAAAAAGCAGGGATTATGCGGAATCATATCTATGAAGATAAACAGTCGGGGAAAGACTTTGAACGTCCCCAGTATAAGAAGTTAATCAGAAAGTTAAAGTCTGGCGATGTGCTGTATATTAAATCAATTGACCGGCTGGGCAGGGATTATGACGAAATTATCCAGCAGTGGCGCAAAATTACGAAAGAGATGGAAGTGGATATTGTCGTAATTGATTTTCCATTATTGGATACGAGAGCCAGAGAAAATGATCTTACGGGTATTTTTATAGCAGATCTGGTATTGCAGATTTTATCTTATGTAGCCCAGGTGGAGCGTGAGAATATACGGCAGAGACAGAAGGAAGGAATTGAAGTGGCAAAAGTGAAAGGAATCCAGTTTGGACGGCCTAAAAAAGAGCTGCCGCCGGATTTTTCTATTGTGTATGGGCAGTGGGCCAAGAAGCACATCAGTGCCAGGGAAGCAGGCAGACGACTGGGGGTAGACCATAAAACATTTCATAAATGGGTAAGTATGATACAGTGAGTAACCAGGGCAGGCAGATAACAGATCTGTCTAAAAAAATAGAAAAATGGAGAAAAAGGTAGACTTTTTTCCCCACTTATTTTTACATAAAAATGACAGCCCGCATGCAGGCATAATCCTATAAGGAAGTCGGCAGCTGGCTGTCATTTTAAAGACCCTGGTAGCTTTGCGTCGCAGACTTTCGCCTGTTTTGCTATTTACGTTTCTACTATTTTTTCTATTGTGTAACTCATTGTATCACAGCTGTGGAAAAAAGTCTGATTTTATCTCCAATTATTTCCATTACATGATATTTACAGGATAAGTCCTGAGCCTGTTTAATGCCGGATACGCTTGTATAGTTGCAAAAAAGATTTAGACCGGAGGGGTGCCAAGTGAATAGAAAAATAAAAAGAGTATTAGCGATTATTTTATGCCTGGGAGTAATTATTTGCAGTCCGGGCATTACGGAAGCGGCAGATAACATGCCGTCGGCAGAGGAAGAAACTGTGCAGTCCGCCGGGCAGGGGGAACCGTCTGCGCAGGGAGCCAAAAGGGAAGAAAATGATACAGATAAGATCACCAATCATGATTCAGATCAACAGCGTCAGCCGGTTATTTACTGGGATCCTTCTGCAGCAGCGGATGGAAATGCAGATGGCAGTAGTGAACAAAACCCGATAGCAGATTTTCAACAGGTACTTACAGAAGCAATGGAACTCAGGGAAAAATTAAAGACAGAGATTACCGTTTATGTTATGTCTGCAGAGAGGATATCAGATGGCGGGCAAGTGAGCTATGATGGAGAGGGAATTCGTCTGGTCAATGGGACTGGCAGGGCAGAGGGTGATTCCTATATCTTCATTGTGGAGGGCGGAGAACTCAGTTTGTCTCATATGAATTTATCGTCTGCACCCGGGATGGAAAATTCGGACCTGGTTAAAGTGGAGCAGGGAAGTCTGATTATTGGTGATCAATTCACGCTGGATGGAAATTTGTTTCTGGATGCCGCTAATGCAGGGGGACGAAACAACCGGCCTTTCATACAGGTGCAAAACCAATTGGGTGAGAATATAAAATACAGTATCAACGCAAATCCAAATGACGATCAGAATCAGATAAAAATAATTGCCGGAGCGTCCGATCAGGAAGAATTTCAAAAAGACTTGCCGGGACACTTTATGCTGACTCAGAATCTGCAGGAAAAGTGGCAGCTGCTTCAGCAGGATGCTGAGGGCGGGAATGGGATATTTCTCACCTCCCGGCAAAAGAATTTAGAGGCGCAGGATGATGGAAGCGAAACGGATATAAAAAAGACAGATGGAAATGAAACGAATGGAAATGGAAAAGATGGAAATGAAACAGATGGAAATCAAATAAATGGTAATGAAACAGATGTAAATAGCACCGATATAAATAAAGAGGATATAAACAACGCGGAAGTAAATAATTCTGAATTAAATAAATCAAATAACAATGCAAATAAAGATTCTGGCAAGGCAATATTGGATGGGGCAGACCAGACTGAGGATGCAAAAAAAACAGTTAGCTCCATGGCAAGAGCAGTAGGGAGCAAAGTCGTTTATTGGAACGTAAATGAAGAAACCTCCAGCCCGGAAGGAGACCGTCCGGCGATACCGGGGGGAAGCGATGACAACTCCGGCATTGATGACCAGCATCCGGTTCGGACGTGGGAACATGCAAGAGGACTTCTGGGAGGCGATGGCGGTACGGTTGTGGTAATGAGCCCGATCGTGATTGGGGATGAAGAGTTCTCTGTAAATGGAACGCCAATTACAACACTGAACGGAGAGAATAAGATAGCCCTTACCCAGTGGGATAAATACCCTACAGAGATTTTTATTATTCCGCCCGGAATAGAATTTTCACTTTCAAATCTGGAGATTTCCTGTAAAGCGGGAATTGGTATCCGAATTGCAGACAGCTATGAAGGATACGAAGGTGCCTCTTCCCTGGGAAGGCTGGTAATAGGAGAAAGGGTTTCCATTATAGGAGGAAGCATACAAACAGAGTTAAACCCGGATGCAAAAGGGCGTCTGTCGGATTGTACGATTGAACTGACAACTACGGATGTGGAAGGAAAGAACTATTACGTTTATTATTCAGGAATCGATGATAATCAGGAATTTCAATATGCAGATGTTATAAAAGGTCCGGAAGGCAGTGATGCTGCCAATTATCTGGGGGCTTTTACACTTCATTCAAAAAATACTGATGCCAACTGGACTTTGCGTAAGGATACGTATGAGGACAGTGACGGGGTTATGGAGAACCATATCGAACTTTACCGAAAGTTCAAATATACAGGAGTTTATTTGAATGGACAGAAGGGAAATGATATCTGGTTTGGCGGAAACTGCAACTGGCCGGTGAAGACATTTGCACAGGCGAAGAAAATTCTGTTTGATAACTGGGATGATATAGATCCTCAAAACCGGGTGATCTATATCTGTGATACCGTGGATATCACTGGTACGGAAGAGTGGAACTTTATAGATGATACCAATACGGACAGAAGCAGCGAGGCAAAAATAGCCTGCTGTAAAACGAATCCTGAATGGACGATGAAACATAAGCAGGTTCCGTCTGTCTTAGTATCGGTGAAAGATGGGGGTGCGTTTACAACCTCTAACCTGGTCATGGAATATGACTATGCCATGAACGGTAATGTCATGGTAGATGTTCTGGCAGGGGGAAGCTATACTTCACAAAAAGGTACGGTATTGAAAGGCTTTAATTCCTCCTATCGTGGTACCGGTGTGAGGGTACGGGGGGCAGCAGGGAAGACTACGAAGTTTACGCTGGAAGATGGAATGATTACAAAAAAGGCGTTAGGAGTATCTGTTTCCGGAGTGAATAAAGATGAGACCATCTTTACTATGCGTGGAGGAAGTATAACCGATAATAACAGAAATTCGGAAACCGGGTTTGGAGCAGGCGTATATTTAAGTAATGCAAGGCTGGATATGACAGGAGGAACGATAAGTTCGAATGTTTCCTCTTATAGTTCGTATATTGGGTATGGCGGAGGTATATACGCAACAGGCGGCAATACCGTTGTTCAGATGAGCGGCGGAATTATTACTAAGAATAAAGCATCAGGGGCTTATGGAGGCAGTGGCAGTTCATATAGCGGCTATGGTTCCGGGATCTATATGTCCGGCGGTGTACTGAAAATAACTGGTGAAGCAGACATATCGGAAAATACCGAAAGTGGAGGATATGTCTATGGTGGTGGTGTTTATATAAATTCATCAGTAGAAATGGTTATGGATGGAGGTAAGATTTCAAATAACCTTTCCAGCGGCAACTATACCAGCTATGGTGGAGGCATCTATAACTCAGGTGGCAAATTAACAATTAGTGGCGGTGTTATAGAGAAGAATAAAAAATTTTATTATGGTGGAGGAATCTGTTCAACAAACGGAACATTTTTAATGACAGACGGAACAATTCAGGATAATAACGGATCACTCGGCGGCGGAATCTATTTATCCGGAGGTTCATCAACTTCAAACCTTAGGATCACTGGTGGATTAATCCAACGAAACCAGGCAAGTGACGGAGGGGGCATATACGATGCTTCCAGCTACCTGGAACTTGGCACAGGAGCAGTTATTCAAGAGAATAACGCATCATCCAGCGGAGGAGGTATATACTTTGCCGGAAGCAATACGAAACTGGAGGGGGCAGAAATCACCCAAAATTCAGCTCCAAATGGCGGCGGTGTTTATGTGTCCGGAACGGTACATCTCAGAGAAGGACTGATTGCAGACAATACCGCGACTCAAAATGGAGGCGGTGTATACTGCGGCGGAGGAAATACCTATTTCGGAGATCAGATAATGGTACAAAATAATACAGCCTTGTTGGGAAGCAGCTGCTATAGTACTGCAAATGCATGGTTTCTGGGCGGAACGTTTGAATCGGGAAAAACAGGTGCAAAGGATTATGGCATTTATATTAACGTTGGAACGACCTCCAGCTCTAAGAATTATATAGATCCGGAGTCCCTGACGCTGAAGGATAAAATTTTCCTCAATACAGCCACAAGTAAACTGTATTTATTGAATGAAGTACCAGTATCCGGTGTGGATGGAAAGCTTCCGGTGAATGTCAACAAAGATATTTTTGAAGTAGGAAGTGTAGTAATCGCTCCTGCGAGACAAAAGACCATAAATGCACCCGGTAAGACGTATACATATGCGGGAGTGGAAGATGCAGAACCTTATGTAGCTTATTTTACCGGAGGCGAAATACCGCCGAAGACACAATTAGGCGGGTTTAGTAAAAATATTATACTGGTGGGAGAAGGCGTTTATCTGGATGGAACCGGGGGAAGTAACAGTAACGGAGGAACCTCTCCATCTGATGCAGTACGGACATTTGACCGGGCAAAAAGTATCCTGAAGGATAAAATAGCCAGTGCAAAAGAAAATGCTGAGAAACCCAATACAGATTCCGGCTATGACCCGGATGGTTTTGAACCATTTATTTACATTTGCGGAAAAGTCAGTGTTCCGGCGGACGGCACAGACCAGGTATGGAATCTTGATTATGAAGCACCGGAGTTTGTACAGTCTGAGACAATAAATTCGGAAGGGAATATTATCAATACAAACCTGGCACAGGTGAAGCGGTTTGCTAGTTTTTATGGAATCATGGTACAGACGGTGGACAACGGAAATGGCGGGTTTACCATAGGCAGGCTTTTGATGGATGGAAATGCAGGTGCTGTAGACGGAGCTAATAATACCATTGAGTCTATGGTTTATGTAAGTCCTGGTACGGAGCTGACGCTTGAGAATGGGATTATTCAGAATAATTTCAAGATAGGAGTCTATAACAGCGGTGGTTCTGTCACAATGAGAGGAACAGCGGCAGATCAGTCTGACGGTGCCCTTGTACGAAGTCACGGCAGCTGGGCTGTTTACCTGGAAAAAGGCGGTAAACTAACGATGCAGGATCAGTCCGGGATTGAAAACAGTCAATACGTGGGCAATAACAGCAGTAATGGATCTTTGCCTGGTTTAAGCGGAAGTACAGGCGGCATCAATGTGAAGGATGACGTATCCGGGGTGGATATGTATGATACATCTTATGTAAAAGCACCGGGGCGGTATGGGATTGGAATTTATGGCAGAAGCAGTATATCTGAGAATTCCATGGTGACATTAAATGATTCTTCTCTCATTAAAGAATGCAGTATAGGCGTCTACATGTCAGGTACCAATTCTATAATTGCCATGCATGATAAGTCGATGCTTCTGGAAAATAAAGATCAGGCTATTTACGCAAGCTCAGTATCCGGAGGCAGCCGTATCTATATGGATGGTGAGGCAGAAATAAGAGGAAATAATCGTTCCGGCAATGGAATTTATCTTAACAGCATAACAGGAAGCAGTGATAATCTGAAGATTGATATGGACGATAAAGCGGCAATTACCCAGACTGGATATGCAGTTTACAATGCAAGTTCCTATAACATGATATATACAGATTTAAATATGCACGGTGACAGCCGCATAAGCAAAAATACTTATGGAGTATATTATGGGTATAATTCCTATTCTACTACTACGGAAATCAACAGACCGCAGATCAACATGGATGGAAATGCAGTCATAGGAGGAAATTCTCAGGAAGAAAAAAATTTCAACCAGGGAATATACTCACAAAGAGGAGTATCGGTCAATCTTAAAGACAATGCTAGCATTGGATATAACGGAAGTTACGGGATATATTTCGGCCGATATTCAAGCAGCGGCTACTATGCCGGTCCAAGCAGCATTTCCATGACAGGACAATCCTCGATTGATAACAATGGAAACGACGGCATTTATACCGGGGACTATATAAGCGGTACGACTGTTTATGCAAATGAAATAGAAATAACCTTAGAAGATAAAGCGCAGATACTCAACAATAAAGGCAGAGGAATCGTGGTCAGCTCCGGAAGTACCCTTACCTTAGGAGATGGTACTGCCGTCAAAGGCAATCTCAGTACAGCAATCGGAAGTGCAGTGGACTGTAACGGTAAACTGAAGCTAGGCGGCAAGGCAGAGGTGGATAAAGAGATTTACATCCGGGATGTGAAAAAACCCATTACACTCTTTAGTGAACCGGATGATCAGGTATTTCAGGTAGGATGTACCGATAACTTTATTAAACAGATATTGGTAGAACCGGATGGTGTTCTTATATCCAATGCGGATACCTACCTGGATCATTTTAAGAAAACAGCAAACTTCCCCAAAGAGAAATCGATCTTAGCACAGGACCCAAATCTGGTTGTGGAAGGGGAAAATAATGTATATCTTGCCGGAAAAGGATCCCTTACACCCACGCTGGTACCGGGAGATGACAGCAACAATGGCGGAAGTATCGGGGCACCGGTAGCTACCTTTGCCAGGGCACTGGAGATTTTAAAAACCCTGGATACGGGAGCCAACATCATTATCTGCAATTATCCGGTAGATTTTGGAAACAGCAATTCCGCTAAACCATCCGGGGACACCTGGAGTTTTGATGAGGGTCAGACCTTTACCAATGATAAAGATGACACCTGGGTACCAAAGGTTATGCGCCACGAAAAGTATACCGGGTATATGATTCAGATGAACGGCAGTGCGCAGCTCACCCTGGAGAATATTGTCATCGATGGGAATAAGGACAAGTTTTCTACAACCGGAGGTGTGTCTGGATCTATTATTTATAACAGCAGTTCTGTTTCCGTGGTAAATGTGAATTCGGGCGCAGTGCTGCAAAATAATAGAATATACAGTAATCATGGAGCTGGTATTTATAATTATGGCATTGTAAATATTTCAGGAGGAAGTATTCTTGGAAATGAGATTTACAGTTCAGGCTATGGTGCCGGTATTTACAACCAACGAACAATCAATATGACAAGCGGGCATATAGATGATAATAAAATGTATTCCATGTCATCCAATTATTCGGGAGCTGGAGTTTATAACACTGGAACCTTTGAATTTTCAGGAGGTACGATTGCCGGAAACAGCATGGAGAAGATGAGCTCCACTATTTACGGAGTAGCGCTGTACAACGGCGGCGTATTGAATATGTCCGGAAGTGCTGCAATAGAAAATAATAAAATTGATAATACCGGCTATTCCGGGAATATTTATGGAACTGTTTACAACGTAGGAACAATGACCGCAAATGGCGGAAGCATCAGAGGAAATGATTTGCTCTATGGAGGTTCTACAAACAGTGAGAGTTATGGTGCCTTGGGCGGAGGTCTTTTTATAAGTGGAGGCCAGGTAACCATCTCCGGAATGGAGATTCAGGATAACCAGTGCCGTGCTGTCAGACAGGAAAGTGCTTCAACAACCTATTCAAGAGGCGGCGGCATATACATTCAGTCAGGCACACTAAAATTCATGAGCGGAAATATCCAGGGAAACAAGGCAAACAGCGGTGCCGGAATCTATTATCGGGATGGCAGTACGGCGAAGGTAGAAATCTCAGGAGGTGTCATCCGGGATAATACTCCATTGGTGACAACCGTAAAAGCCTTAAAGCAAAATGCCGGAATTTATATTAACGGGCAGAATTTTAACTTAAAAGGCGGCGGAAGCACCATATCAGACCGCATTTATCTGGCTTCCACTTCTTATCCGGTTATTTTAGGCGGATCTATTTACCAGAGAAACCGTATGTACACCATAGACTGCGCAGATAGTTTCACGAAAGGCAGTATTGTAGTAAAACCGGACAACGATGTAATACTGGATGCAACCGGATACCTGCGTTATTTTAACACACAGAAAGCGGGTTACGTACTGGAGAAACAGGCGCCCAACCTGGTATTAAAGCAATGTATTTACATAGACAGCGAACATGGTTCTGATTCCAATGATGGTGGTAATCCCGATAAAGCGGTGGCTGGAATGACGAAAGCAAAGTCTATCGGAGGTGCCGGAGATTATATTATTTATACCAGCGGTCCGGTCTACGTAGACAAAGAGGAAGCCTGGGATCTCCCGGAAACGGCATGGATGAGCCGCTACACCGGGTTTGAAATCACGGATGCCGATAAAGAATGGCCTGCTTATACGGGAAATATGATTCTCGCCAGAGATGGCGCCAACCTGAAGCTGGGCAGCATTACCATTTACGGAAGAAGAGAAATCGACAACGTGATCGAAGGGGATTCGATTCTGAAAGTAGAAGCAGGAGCGGTTGTGAGCATGTCGGATAATACGGTGCTCAGGCTGAACAATCTCCCGTCAGGGGGAAAGGGAGGTGCTGTCTATATCGACCAGGGCGAGCTGGCGGTGAATGGCGGCACAATCCGGGACGTATCCGGTTATAGGGGGAGTGCTGTCTACCAGAATGGTACCATGCGTTTAGCAAATACTTCTTCCATTTCAGGAGAGGTATATCTCACAGGCACAGGTGCATCGGATACCACAAGCAGATATATCAATGCCGATGTAAGCTATCAGCCGGAAAAGGGAACGGTGCTTTCTCTGAACATGGATAATCCATACGGAGGAAGGAGAGTCGTTGCATATCCGGACAGTTATAAACCGGATAAGGATGTGAAAAGTTATTATAACCTGAATGCGGCAATAATGGCGGTGTACCACCTGGAAAACCGCAGCGGGGAAGAAAATATACTGGAATTGCAGCAAAAAGGTGTTGTGTACATTAACGGTGAAAACGGAAAGGATACCCTGGACGGAACAACGCCGAAGACCGCGGTAGAGACACTGGAAGCGGCTTATAAGTTACTCCGTAAAGGAGGAGAGGGCGGCGTTATTATCGTAGTGGACAAAGTTACGGTGAGCGATGAAATAACGCTGCAGAATCTATCGGATACCACAGGAGAGCATGGTTATTATAAGCGCGGCACTGAGGAAGTAGATGCTTTAGGTCCAGTGTATTTCCAAAGATATGCCCAGCCGGATGCATGGGAATCGCTGCCGGGTAAAGACAAATATGAGATAGCAACTTATACCGGAACCATGTTTGAAATTTCTGATTCGGGGATCTTAAACGTAGATAATCTGTTCTTTGACGGGCATAGCCGGGAAGTAGTAGGAAATCCGGTGTATGCATCCGGTCCGGTAGAAGCTGAAGGTCCCATCTTCCATGTAAAGGGCAAGCTTGTGATACCGTCAGGGTCGGAGATTTATAAGAACAAAAATATAGCTGCAGGTGCAAAAAGTGCCGGTGTATATGTGGATGGAGGAGTCTTCCAGGCGGTCAGCGTTTCTATTACCGATGTGGAGGCGCCAAATGGAAAAGGAAGTGCCATTTATCAGGATGGCACCTGTATCCTGGACCGTGATCCCAATATAGAGGGAACCATTCATCTCACCGGAAGCGGAAGTGAAGGAGATACCGGCAGCAGCAAATACATCGAAATTTCACTGCGCGGTTTTAAACCCGCAAGCGGTACCTTGCAAGTCACCCTGGATGACCCTTATCTGGGCAGACCGGTTGTACAGTATCCCGGAAAGCAGGGGACGACAGAAGCATATGAACCTACCCTGGACGAAATTGCAATTTATCGTCTGGAACGGTCTGTTACGGATATATTCTCTCTGGGCAGCCGTACCGGAGATGTAAACGTACTGGAATTACAGTACCGCCACAGAGTCTATATAGACGGGGTAAATGGGGCTGACAGTAAAAGCGGCGGTGTGCCTGCACAGGCAGTCCGAACCTTGAAAAAAGCCTATGAGTTATTAAAAAATATTGGCGGCGGGTACCTGTATGTGGTTGATACCGTTACGATTAATGAAAACATCAGTTTAACTGCCACCTCTTATTCAGCGGGGCTGACCGGAATCGATATTATAGGCGGAGGAGTAGATATCAGAAGGTATGTAGTCCCGGATGGAATGAAGGGCAACAGTGATTACAGCAGTCCGGGAGATCATACGGGAGCATTGTTTAAAGTGGATTCAGGCGGAATCTTCAATCTGCAGGATATGATCATTGAGGGGCACCGAGATGTAATTTCCATCGGTGATATCTATGAAGATGTGGCGGACTCCACGAAGGCGGCTGCACCTTTGATTACAGCAGGTGCAGGAAGTGTCCTGAATCTGAATGAAGGTACTATCCTGAGAGACAACGACAATTCCCTGGAGATACCGGACCGGATGGAAGGTGGAGCTGTGGCAAACCACGGTACCATGAATTATGACGGTGCCGTACTGCAGAATAACAGCGCAGCCAAGGGTGCAGGCATTTATCAGGATGGCTATTTTACCATCTTGTATGGAGCGGCAGGACTAGCCGGACAGGAAATCTATCTGACAACTGCCAATACCGGTACAGCGGATAAGCCTGTCTGGGGATCAGACCATGTGATTCATATGCAGGAATTGTTGAAAACTGCAGATTATCTGGATATCAATGTGGATAACCCGGTCAACGGCAGGGATGTGGCAGTGTACGACATGAGAGATGCTTACGTAAACACGGTGGATGAGGAATATTACCATTACCTTTTAGGAACAACCATTACATCGGTCAGCCCGAAACTGTATTTAGTGGAGTCTGAGACCGAGAAAGACACATTGGAGCTGTATAATTATGAAATTCTGGATATTTCGCTGCCATTAGATGTATTTCTGGTTGCAGTGGAGCATCCCAATAATAGCAGCCCCGAAAATGGAAACATACGAAATGAGACGCTGGAAGCACCGGTTTATACCATTACCAATGGAGGCAGCTATCAGACTAAAATATCGGTGGTTGGTTTCCAAAATGACAACACTTCGGAGAGCATTGCCTGGGATGAAATGATCCTGGTGAAAAATAAGGCTGACCTAGCCGGACCGGATCTGAATAAAAAGTTATATCTGGCGGTAACAGGGGCAGACCGGGATGCAGACAATGGATTTGCAGGGCTTGCCGATACACCATTGGCATCCACAGCAGCGGTGCCGGTTACATTTGGCACATTAGAGCCGGGAACGTCAGGAAGATTTACCTTTACCGGAACTGCGGATACGTCCTTCTTTGAAAAATACAACGATACCGCATTTGGTACGTCCATCGCAGACCCGGAGACTTATATCAAAGAAAATGCCAGGGCGAAATACCAGATGATCTACAAATTTGAATTAGTACGTTAACAGATGAAGGAGCACATCATGGAAAAGACAAAGGGAAAATCAAAGAAATGGTTCATCCTGCTGATCCTCCTTCTTCTGGGAGCGGCAGCAGGCTGGTTCTTATTAAACAGAAATCAGATGGACGATACCAGTAAGTACTGGTTCGACAAAATGGCTAAGGACGGAACACTGGAAGGAAAGTCTGCCCGGGAGCTGCAGGGAATGCTGGACGGCATTGTACAGGAAGGAATGTTTAACATTTCCATGAATGTAGAGCCGGTTTTTGAAAATGGAAAAAGCGAAGGCAGCCTGGGCATTGAAAACATAAAGGAAAACAGATATTACTGCCGGGTCATATTGAAGCTGGATAAGGACGGAAGCGTTCTCTATCAGAGCGACGGCTTAAAACCCGGTCAGTATATTGATAAAATCAAACTGGATCAGGAACTGCCTGCCGGAGAATATGAATGTACGGCAGAAGTTCTGGCGACTGATCCGGAAAGCCTGGATGATATCGGTCAGGTAAATGTAAAAGTCAAGATCAAGGTCTTGAACGAATGAAAAAGCTTTAAAAAAGGTTGCGCCATTTTTCCTTTTTTAAATATAAAAAACAAATTAAGAAAACCAAACAAGAAAACAAAACATTGGAGGAAAAGAAGATGAGTAGAAAAAACATGACGAAAAAAGTATTAGGAACTTTAACAGCAGCAGCGCTTTGTGTAACGATGACAATCCCGGCTATGGCTGCCGGAACAAGCGGAGATGTAGTACCGGTACCGGACGGAACAGATGTATATGCAGGTATTGTAGTGGATGATGAAACTAATACAGATGCACGTATCCGTGTTACGGTACCTACCGTATTTGCTTTTGTCGTAAATGGTACTGTGGATGCAGCGAAAAAGGATTTGACACTTTCTTCCACAGACGGAACGATCCTGCTCCCAAATGTAAAGGTCAATGTATTAGACCCAACTTCCCCAACCAGCGATTATGAGATTGCAGTAGAACAGGACAGCAAGATGACATTTACCAACTACTCCACCAAGGCAGCAGCAGGCAATACAAGAGCAGGAATTGCGGTAAACCTGAAAGGTTCTATCGAGAACAAAGGATCTGACAAAGACCGTAACTACTGGAAACATACTGCAAATGCAAAAGGATTTAAAGAGTTCACATTAAGCCTTGAGAATGAAAAATTCAACAAGTCAGCCGGTGCAAATACGCTGGAAATGGCAAATGCCGTAGTACTGGATGCTCCGGACGTATCCGATCCTGCAAACGTGGACAGTACAACGAAACTTGCGAAGACCGGAGCTGCAAAAGATCTTGCATTTGACGTGGCAGTTGGCGGAACACGTGGAGAATATAAACAAATCGAACAATCAGCAAAAGTCGGCACGATTGTCTGGACCGTTGGTTACACCGTAGATAATACGGTAACACAGACACCTACCGCTCCAAGCGGAGATTATTTACAGTAGGAATCAGAACTAGGAACCAGTAAAAGTGGCATATTTTACGGGGTGCTGAAAGATAGCGCCCCGCAAATGGAAAAAGTTTGTTGCAGGCAAATCTTTGCGCTAAGCAATCAGGATGAAAAGATTTTTCTGCAAAAGATTTTTTCCATCAAAATCATTGGAAAGAAGGGAAGAGTGACAATGAGAAGAAGAAAAAAAACAGAAGCAGCCGCAGTCATATGCCTGATGGCGGGACTTCTCTTTATGGGACAAGAAAAAATCTATGCTGCAGATGACGGTCCCCGCCAGAATGTGTGGATAGATGTGGTTAAAAAAGATTATAGTCCCAGGATTTCCGTAACGGTACCCACCACCTTTGCCTTTGTGGTAAATGGAACCAGGGATACGGATAACCGGGTAGAGATATCAGTGGATAAAGGGACTTTGCTGCTTCCAAACGTGGTTGTCAATGTTCTGGATCACAGCAGCGGTACGAGTGATTATGAAATTGCTGTTGTGGGTGATTCGAAAATGTATGTGCGTAATTATTCCACGGAAACCGCAGAAAAAGATGGAGATGGGAATGAAAATTATGATCCGTCACTGCGTCAGGGGAAGGCGGTACAATTGGAAGCTTATATAGAAAACGGTGAAGGTCTGGCACCGGAACGTGGCTACTGGCGGCCGGCTGCAGAAGACAGTGCGGTCACTGCAGAGGAAGAAAACCGGAAAAATTACCGCATCAGCCTGGAAGATTCCGCGCATCAGTATGTATTTAAAAAAGAAGACAAAACGGAGAAAAAAATATGGGCAGATCAGAAGATTGCTCTGGACAAGCCGGATGAATCCGGAGGATATACGGCCTCGGGAACAGCAAAGGATCCGTTTGAGCTGGAACTGAAACTGGATGTGGAGATCGGAGGATACCGGGGGCAGTATACCCAGGTGGAGGAATCCGTAAAAGCAGGAAAAATCATATGGCAGGTGGATATTAGATAGAGCAGACGTAGTGATGATATATGAGTAGAAAGAACAGAAGGAGTTATCTGAATGGAACAGAAAAAAAGGAGCAGAAAATGGATAATAATTCTGGTGATTCTGTTGATTTGCGCAGGTGTGGCGGGGGGGGTCCTGTACAGTGCCAACCAGAACAGGGGAAAGGATCGGCTTGCCAGAGATGAAGAGGCTCTGGGAGGACTGCTTCCCGGTAAAAGTCCCTCAGAGATAGCAGATTTACTGAACCAGAAAGTAGAAGAGGGGATGGTGGATATTGGGATCGCTGCAGAACCGGTATTTGAAGAGGGTGGAAAAAAAGGCAAGCTTGGCATCGAAAATGTTCCAGGGAACCGATACTCTCTGCAGGTGGATTTGCTGCTGGATGAGACGCAGGAAACTCTTTACCGTTCCGGCTTAATCGACCCAGGTTACTACATCGAGTATGTGGCGCTTAACCGGCAGTTAAAAAACGGGGATTATAAAGCTACGGCAGTATTTACAACCTATGCCCTGGATGAAACGGAAGATGAGATTGCCAAAACCAGAGTGAATGTGGTCCTTCATATCAGGGACGGTAAAATATATTCATGATAAAGAATAAAAGTGCCTTTAGAAACCGAATATGGGCAGGAATTGCAGGAATCTGTCTGGTGGCGGGCGGATTTTTTATAGGACTTGGAATCAATGCGCGGCTTACCTGGAAGGATGATCCAATGGTGCGGGATATTTTGGCAAGAGAGAGACAAGATCCTCATGAAGAGGAGCAGAATCAAATGCTCTTAGAGGCTATGCAGAACGTCACCATTGAGCAGACCATATATTTTAAAGAAGCTGACGCAAAAGGGGAGATCCGAATTGCAAATACACCAAAAAGCCCGCTATGCATGACCGTAATATTGTTGAATGACCAGGATGGAAGCCGGTTATACGAGTCCGGCATGATTGATCCGGGCTATTACATAGAGTCGGTTTATCTGGAAAAAAGGCTGGAGCCAGGAGTATATCCCTGCACAGTTCTTTTTCAGTTTTATGAACCGGATGGAGATAGATTTGCCGGTGAGACGGCTGAAAAAATAATTGTGATTATAGAGAAGTGAGGTGGAGTGATTGAAGAAGCAGATCAGAAAAGCAGCAGCGCTGTTTCTCATTTGTGCAGCAGCAATGATGGGTTCCCAGATGGGAGCAATGGCAAAAGCAGGAACATCCGGAGATGTGGACCAGTCCCAGATGCTGACACCTGGAAAGAGCAGTACGGATATTGCGGCTGGCGTAACGGTGGATTATATGGGGAAGCTTCGTTTTATTGTAAAGGATGAGGACACCATGGAGCCGATAAAGGGCGCATCGGTGGAAATTTATGTAGCAGGGTTAGACAGATATGTGCTCTTTGGACAAAGTGATGAAAATGGAATATATGAACTGGACGCAGCATACGCAGGAGATGGGGAAGATCCCATGGAGCAATATACAAAAAAGGATGGGAGAATAACATTTTCGGGAAGTGTTGCGAGATTTGATGAAAACCAGATTCTTTGGAAAGTTTATAAAAAGGATTATCTTCCAAATCCCAAAGAGGGGGAGGTAATGCTTAATGCTGTCACCCTGCCATACGATGTGAACGTTTACCTTTATCAAGAACCCGAAGAAACGGAAACGAAAAAACCGGATGAGACAGAGACGGAGACCACGAAGAAGCCGGTCGTAACCCCGGCGGACCATACCAGACCTTCAACCGGTGAAAGAATACCCAAAACCGGGATACAGCAAATGTTTGCTTTTTGGGGGATCGGTCTGGGGCTCTGCGTAATTGCAGGCATTATTATACTGGCTTATCTGATGAAAACGAAAAAAACAGAACGTGCAGAACAGTCTGGGAAAGGCAGCGGGTATAAAAATGAAGAGTAATAACAAAATAATGGAAATAGGATATTGCCGCAGGTGTCTAAATGAAACCTATCATTTAAATTTAGAGAAAAAAGATATACTGATTTGTTACTACGTACAGCGCTGCGCATGTTGTAATCAGGAAAAAAACTTAGTACATAAGGTGCGCAAAATTAAGCTTTGGAAGTTATGGCGCTCCGGAACATTTCGCAAAGCACTGGGTCAGCAAAGTTAATGGCTGAACAGCGCAGCGCAGTTAAAAACAGAACAGTAAGGATTGTGATGATCTGTTTATTAATAGCGGTTACCGCAGCAGGTTGTTATTTTGCGGTGCGTACTTACCGGGAATTAAAGCCTGCAATTATTGCAGAGAACTATTATAAAAAGATAAGAGATAAAATGGCAGACAAGGTTACCGGGGAATTGGATACCGGAAAACTGAAAGAGTGGAACCGGGACGGCATTGCCTGGTTGTCCTGCCCGGGAACACCCATTGATTACCCGGTGGTACAGGGGAAAGACAATGATTACTATCTCCATCATCTTTCTGACGGTACTCCAAATGAAATTGGAGCGATTTTTTTGGATTATCGGAACAAAGCGGATATCTCTGGAGATATCTCTGTCATCTATGGACATCATATTACGCTGAATCGCATGTTCTCTCCCTTATCCCAGTATAAGGAGCAGAGTTATTACGACCAATATCCGGACATGGTGTTGGACACTCCTGACCAGACATATAAAATAGAACTATTTGCAGGAACGATTCTCGATGGTGAAAATGAAAGCTTTCCAATGGATTTTAGAAGGAAAAAAGAAAAGAAAGAATGGATTAGAAAACGTATGGAGGAATCTACCTTTCAAAGCAAAGTAAAGCCATCGGCCAAGGATCGGATCGTTGTTTTGTGTACGTGTTCTTATGAATTCTATAATGCTAGATATGCGGTTTATGGCAGGCTGATTGAAATGGAACGTTGAAATAAATAAAGTAAAATTAAAGTAGAAATACATCAAGGTAAAATATTATAAATAATTAAAGTAGAAGTAAAGGTGGTTATGAAATAAAAATGAAGAAAAAGATTTTGGCTGTAATTGGAATCAGCCTTCTGGCACTTGGAATCTGGGGCTGTGCTGACAAAAAGAATTATGTCACAAGAAATACAGATATTGCAGATTCATTTCCGATTGAGGCGAAAGAGGCAAAAGAAAATCCCCAGCAGGCACAATCAGATGGTCCATATGCCGTTTTACATACCACGGCAGGCGATATTACGGTGATTCTGTATCCGGACCAGGCACCAAAAGCGGTAGAGAATTTTATAAAACTTGCAGAGCAGGGATATTACGATCAAAGTCTGTTTCACTATGTTGTAAAAGACAGTATCATTCAAACCGGAATTCCTGCAGATGGAGCGGAAAAGAGCAGTTCTGGCAAACCATTTGAGGATGAATATGATGATGGACTGCATCATTTCTATGGAGCTTTGGCAATGGCAAACAGCGGGATTGATGCAAATGAGAGCCAGTTCTATTTTGTGGCAAGCCAGGAAATTCCGGAAGAAAAAAAGCTGGTGGAAGCAAATCTCTACATGAACGAATTGGTGCGTCAGGGAAACAGCGAACTGAATGAAAAAAATAAGCTATCAAAAATGAACGAAGAAGAGGTCGGTGAGTTTGAAGATGGGTTAAATAAAAAGATTCAGGCAATAGGGACAGAGGGTGTGCCTGAGTCGGAAGCCCAGAGATATCAGAATGCTGTTGAAACTTATATGACGATTGGGGGAGCTTATTATCTGGACTACAGCCACACGGTATTTGGACAGGTTATAAAAGGATTAAATGTTGTAGATGGGATCTCTCAGGTCTATGTGGATACAGAGAGGAAACCAAAAAAGGACATTGTCATTAACAGTATAGAAATAATACAAAAACTATAATCAGATCACAGGCGGCATTTGTCCTGCTTAAATGACTGTCTAAGATAAAGAAATTGACCGCCAGATACAGAAAGGAAAACCAGCGGATATGCGTACAGATATAAATAAAATTTCAAAAACAAAGGGAAAAAAATTGGTATTCACAGCAATAATATGCATTCTGCTATGTATGGCGGTAATTTGGAAAGGTTATAAGGAGTATCAGATGGATAAAAATGCAAAAAATGGAAATCCTGAAATAGAAGCATTACAGCAAATTGCAGATACCGGTAATTTCCACTTTCAGATTCTGGTAAACCCCAAATTTAAAAAGGGAGATGAGGAAGGGGAACTGATGATTACCAATCCGGTAGATAATCCATATCACATGTCGGTCAGTATAACACTGGACAGCAGTGGAGAAGAGGTTTATTCATCCAAAGTCTTAAAACCCGGTGAGCGGATTCATTATGACCGCCTGGCGGTAAACTTAAGCCAGGGAGAGTATCCGACGACGGCAATGTTCACGGTATTGGATGAGGATACCCAGGAAAGTATGGGACAGGTTGCGGCACAGATTACCATCTCAGTGGAAGGATAAAGATAATACCGTTA
The DNA here is from genome assembly GCA_900540475.1 of uncultured Robinsoniella sp. Taxonomy (GTDB): domain Bacteria; phylum Bacillota; class Clostridia; order Lachnospirales; family Lachnospiraceae; genus Robinsoniella. The sequence goes on from UQGG01000027.1 coordinate 33,913, forward strand.
CGATGGATATGATAGGAACAAAGGCAGAAGGTACCTGGGCACAAAAAGACGGCAAGTATATTGTCACCTCCAATGGAGCAGATCAGGAATACCTCCTTCAGGATGGTAAAATCATTGTGGAAGAAGAAGCAATGGGAAAAGTGACATTTGAAAAAAGTAATTAGGTTTTAATTAGTATAGATCAGGAAGTCTAGAAGAAGTGAGGTGCTTTAAGATGGAACCCAAAATGCTGACAGATGATATGAGAATGTTTTTTATTCACGTAAATGATATTGAAAATGGAGTTGCTTCCGGAACCTTTATGAATCCAATCCAGAAAGAAGAAATTCCTTTTCATAATCTCAGTGATTTAATAGCAAAGATAGATGCTATGCTGCGTGACTTTAAAGAGCAGCCGATGGAGAATTTTACACCGCATCTGGAACCTTATTTGAATCATCCCTTCTTCTCAAAACGTTCCAGGTACTTTTTCTTTATTCACATTTATTATATGGAATATGGGGACTGGCAGGGCAGCATGAGATACTCCGGGTGTAAAAAGGCGGTACTGTTTCGTGGAATTCTGGAGCTGCTGAGGATCATGCATGAAGTGATGGGAGCGCAGGGAGTACCGGGAATTTTGAGCAGCGGGTATCAAACGGCACCCATATTGAAAGGTTGATATAATATGGAATGTAATCGAGAGAAATGGGGTGTGAAGAATCTACTATGAACCAAAAGAATATTCATTGCACACGTCTTTCCTGGGATGAATGGTATCTATTGGCAAAGAAATATTACGATGCGAATCATTCATTAAAAATTCCATCCAAATACAAAACAGATGACGGACATCTGCTGGGACGCTGGATAGAAAGACAGCGTGCGGCATACCGTAATAAAGGAACTTATCGGATCGACGCCCGCAAAATTTACCTGTTAAATCAGATTGACATGATCTGGTCTCTGGAGATACGTACCGACTGGGATACCTGGTACCGTTATGCCCAAGATTATTTTGCAGAAAATGGAAGTATCAACCTTCCAAGGAATACTGTGTACAGACAATTTCCGCTGGGTGAATGGATCAGTTATCAGAGGAAACGTTACTGGCAAAACAAAATGGATTTTCGTCAGCGCTATAAACTGGAGGAATTAAATATTACCTGGAAACTTAGAAAGCGCCGGCGTTGGATGGAATGGTACCAGGATGCAAAACTGTTTTATGAAAAAAACGGTCATCTGAATGTGCTTCCGGACTATGTAACCAAAGATGGCTTTCGATTAGGGTATTGGATCAATGCACAGCGGGAGCGTCAGCGCGGCATTCGCTCCTTCTGCCTGGATAAGGATAAAGTCGAAAAATTAAATCAAATTGGTATGCTGTGGGGACTTTACAGTTTGGGATTTGGAGAACATATGAAAACACCGGCGGAATAACAGCCGGTGTTTTTGTGTACGTAACTATCTATTCTTCTAGATTTATGCAGCACGATTCATTTGATTAACCTTATCGATGAATTCCTTTATATCCGGCACATAGGTATATGGAGCGTACTCTGAGTAAATTTCAGGATCGTCCAGTATTACAATTTGTACACCATCTGCTCTCAATGCTTCCAGAGTACCTGGAAGGCATCTGGCTTCATTAACAGATTTGCATTGATATGCCAGACAACCTTGTTTATCAAATATTTTAGCTATAATATAGATTTTTCTATTTTCCAACTTTCTCACCTTCCCAATATTTTAACCTCTTTAAAAATCCTTGTTCGTCATTAAATTGTTTGTTGATATATTCCTGATACAATAGTTTTCCTATTTCAACATTTTTATATTTATAAACATATCGATGGCTCCATATATTAAATTGATAATTTTCACCACACCACAACTGTACTTCTATTGGAAACGATAAATTATCTTTTTGATAATATAGATGTATTGCATGATATCCATCATCAATTTTTTTTCCTCTTCTCAAATCTACGACTCTAAAATAATCGGGATATTTATTAGGATATTCGTCAAATCGCAGTCTAAATCCAAGTATATCGTTAAAACATTGCTTAAATCCACCGCCTGTTCTAATGGTTTTTTCATATTTACGCATTATAGAATCATCACTTTTAAATCGTGAACCAATCAAATTTTCCTGTACTAAAACATCAATATAACTTGCGCGATATCTTGCGATATCCGCTAATATAGTTTCCAGAGATGTATCACGTAATGAAATCTGTTTTAAACTTATACCCCTGCATACCGCTGACAAGTCTGCGGTATTGCATTAATAAGTAGTTTGAAACGCTTTTGTTTCAAACTTCTTCCTAATGTGGATTTGTAAGACAAAATATCTAAGGTTTCTTTTGGAATATATAAATCCATACCTATTCACCACCTTTTGTGAGTAGTATATCATATTTAAACCTAATAATCATTATATATATCATATTTTTCCGCACATGTTAATGTCTAAGTATAAAACTGCATCAACAAAAGATGTTGATGCAGTTAATTGATTTATTAATAAAATATTATTTTTCTCACAGCAATACCAAATGATTCTTCAAATCCTCCAGAGTTTCCCGTTCCCGTATTACCACAACGTCCCCATTTTCCCGGATTAAGATTTCAGCAGGGCGAAGACGGTTGTTATAATTTGAGCTCATAACATAACCATAGGCACCAGCATCCAGAATGCCCAAAATGTCACCTTCCTGGATTTCGGGAAGAAGTCTGTCTTTTGCCAGAATATCTCCGCTTTCGCATATATTTCCTACGATGGTTACGGTTTCCTCCTGAAGGGAAGGTGTATCATTCCCGCGATAAATTTCAACGCCATGGTATGAATCGTATAAAATAGGACGTGAAAGTACATTAAATCCCGTATCACAGCCTACATATTTATTATTGTAATTATATTTTATGGAATGTACCCCGCTTAAGAGGACCCCGCATTCGGCACTGATATAACGTCCGGGTTCGATGCGGAAAGTGATCTGTCTTCCATATTCTTTCGTGAATTGAAAGAGAGCTTCATCAATTTTTCCACCCAGCTCTTGCAGATCGAGAGGTGCTTCCCCATCTTCTTTTTTATAGGGGATGCCAAATCCGCCGCCCATATCTATGAATTCCAGACCCGGGAACTGTTTTGCTATTTCGAATAAAGAATCCAGACTTTTAACGAAAGCGTCTCCGGTCATAAAAAGTGATCCGATATGCTGGTTGATACCGGCAAGGGTTAGTTTAAATTTCTCTAAGATTTCTTTTACCTGAGGGATAAATACCGGGTCCACTCCGAATTTTGTTTTCTTTCCGGCAGTTACTACTTTTTCATGGTGACCGGCACCAACTCCTGGGTTAAAACGGATGGCGACACGGCTTCCAGGCGCCAGGCGTCCATAGCGTTCTAACTGACTGATGGAATCTACGCTTACCAGAACACCTTCCGAAATGGCATACTGCATTTCCTCATCGGATACATTATTTCCAATATAGAATATTTCATGGGATGTAAAACCTGCCATTTTTTCTATATAAATCTCTCCCGGGGACATAGCATCGACTTCCAATCCCTCTGACCGTACAATTTGAAGGAGGGCAGGATTGCTGTTTGCCTTTGCAGAAAAGTCCACTACGAACTTAGGATACGAGACCATATTTTTAAGATCACGGCAGCGTTGTCTTAAAATTCTTTCATTATATACGTAAACCGGTGTGCCGTAAGCGGCGGCTAATTCCACCGGATCATGATTTTCGAAGAAGTGAGTCTGATCGGTTACTTTTGTGTAAATCTTTTGCATGATATTTGACCTCCATGTAGTTTTGATGAGATATTGTTATATTGTTTAAAGTTGATTTATATGAATTAGCAGTTAATAAATGAAAGTTTTATGGACTACTAATAAAAACGTAATCTGTAGATTTGCGTTATACTTTTTGGATATTTAGTCCAGATTAAAAACTATATCTTGACTTATTATAACGTTTTATTTATTATTTGTATAATGAATCTTTATGGATAGAATAATCGATAATATCGATCATACAGGAGATGATAATCCCATGAATATTGAAAATCTAAAAACATTTCTTACCCTGTCGGAACTTAAAAATTTTACCCAGACGGCAGACCAGTACTATATTGTGCAGTCCACGGTGACAAACCGCATTATGGAATTGGAAAAGGAGCTGGGAAAGAAGCTGTTTATCAGGCAGAAGAAGTCTGTGGAACTGACAGAAGAGGGCAGGCGTTTTCTTCCATATGCCAAGCGTATTGTGGAGCTGGAGCATACAGCGGTTATGGAGCTGGGGATGCTGCACAGTTTTGCAGAACACCTGCGCATAGGAACGGTTAATACGGTATATGACTGCCATTTAACAAAATGCATGTCCGGGATTTTGCGGGAATGCCCGGATATTTCGGTGAAGGTTATTATTGACCATTCCAATACACTGATCCGGATGCTGCAGGACGGGACTTTAGATGTGATTTTTACCTTTGTGCCTGTGGAGAGAACCGGTTTTACCTGTATTCCATTTCAGACAGATGAACTGGTACTGGTGACTTCGTGGAATAATACGGAACATGAGCAGGGCATTTCCAGGGAAATACTGCAGAATCTGTATTATCTCTACTGTGATTTTGTGTTAGGGGAAGGGGGCAACTTCATGCGGGATATGTTCCCGAAAAAGAATCCTTTTCCATTTGAAATTGATAAAAGTACGAAATTGCTTCCTTATCTGCTGGATGGAATCGGATACAGCTTTCTGCCACGCAGCTTTGTGGGAAAGTATCTGGCGGATCAAAGATTAAGAGAAATACCGCTGCTGGATTTTGCTGCGCCTGTAATTCAAAGTTATTTTATTACCAAAGAGTTAAAGACGCAGAAAAAAGCAGTGACGGATTTTAAAAACCGAATATATTCAGCCGGGGAATAGAAGTGTATTGTATTTTACTCAAACCACTCATGGTTATAGTGCTTCAGGAATTCGTCAGCCTCAGCGGGACCATTCGTTTCCGGTGTATAGGAATATACGGGAAGGTTTTGCTTGTAGTACACCTTTCGAATATTCTCAATAAATTTCCAGCTGGTTTCGATCTGGTCCCATTGGGAAAACCAGGAGCGCTCACCCTGCATACATGCATCCAGCATCCGTTCATAGGCTTCCGGCGTATTAATTCGGAAAATATCCAGACAGCTCTGGCAGAAATCCATTTTAGTCTGGATGATTTCCTCTGTATCGCCGGGATTTTTAATATTAAACTGAAGGTATACGCCTTCCGTTGGCTGGATTTTAATATTCAGAATGTTCGGTGCAATCTCGGGTGAGGAGCGGCGGAATACAATCGCCACATCCATTTCCCGGTGGCCCATTTTCTTTCCGGTGCGGATATAAAAGGGCATGTTTTTCCAGCGTTTATTGTCTACAAAGAGGCGGAGGGCGGCATAGGTCTCTGTTGCAGAATCCGGTGCCACATTTTTTTCCTCCAGATAGCCATCATACTGTCCAAGGAGAAGGGAGTCTTTTATATTTTTAGCCTTGACAGGACGCAGAGAGCGCAGTACTTTGATCTGTTCTGCATGCATTTCCGAACCGGAAAACTGTTCCGGCTGTTCCATCGCTACGATAGACAATATCTGAAACAGATGATTCTGTACCATATCCTTCAGCGCTCCGCTGGAATCATAATAGCCGCCTCTTGTTTCCACGCCTACGTCTTCCAGAGCAGAAATCTGAATGCATTCAATATGCTCTGCACTCCAGAGATTGCTGAAAATAGGATTGGTAAAGCGTATGGTCTGGATATTGCGGACCATTTCTTTTCCCAGATAATGATCGATCCGATAAATCTGGTCAGGGGAAAAGAATGACTCCATTTTCTGGTTCAGCGCATCTGCAGCGGCGAGCGTTTCACCGAAAGGCTTCTCGATGATAACCTTTCCGTTTTCCGCACCGTCTACGCCGGTCAGCCCTTCCACAATTATTCCGAAGAAACGCGGGGCTACGGCAAAATAGAAGATATGGGAATAAAGCCCATGCTCCTGATAATAGCTGTTTAATCCTTCATATGCCTCCTGGTCTGAAAAATCCATCTGGTAATAATGGATCCTGGATGCAAAACCGGCAAAATCCTCTTCGGTATAGGGGAGTCTGGAGAACTTAGATACCCAGTCCCGGGCAATTGTCCGGTAATCATCATCGCTGTAACTGCGCCTTCCGATAATGACGATCCGGTCTTCCACGCCAAGCCGTCCGGAGACACACATATTGTAAAGAGCCGGCAGAAGCTTACGGAATGTCAGATCTCCGGTTCCGCCGAATATAGTAAATGTCAGATTTTGATTCATGATAATTTCCCCCAATCGTGATGGAAGCTGCCTTCTCTGTCGATTCGTTTATAAGTGTGCGCTCCAAAGCAGTCCCGCTGTGCCTGAATCAGATTTGCACCTACTGCATCGCCCCGGAAGGCATCGATATAGGAAAGGGCATTTGCCATTGCCGGCATTGGAATGCCATTATTAATTCCTGTAATAACCGCAGTCCGGAGGCTTTTTAAGTTATGATCAATTCTGGATAAGAAGAAGTCATCCAGGATCAAATTATCCAGTTGTGGATTTTTACGAAATGCAAGTGTAATATCATTTAAGAATTCAGCCTGAATAATACATCCCGCCAGGAAAATTGCTGCAATATTACCGAAATCCAGATTCCATCCATATAGGGAAGAAGCATCTTTCAACATGGCAAAACCCTGGGCATAAGCTGCAATCTTGGCAGCGTAGAGACCTTCACGGACAATTTCTGCAAAGTATTCATCCTGTTGTTTCGAAGCAGATGCAGACGGTCCATGGAGTCTTTCTCCGGCTTCTTTCCGCTCATCAATGCGATTGGACATAATTCTTGCATTGCACGCTGCTGTAATCATGGAAATATCAACGCCCTGTTTTAATGCCTCGATACTTGCCCATCTACCGGTACCTTTCTGCTGGGCACTATCCAGAATATAATCCAGAAGTTCCCCATCCTGGAAATCGTCTTTTTCATGGAAGATGTCTGCTGTGATCCCGATCAGGTAACTTTGCAGTTCCCCCTGGTTCCACTGTGCAAATATGTCACCGATGGACTGATTATTGTATCCCCCGGCATATTTAAGCAGCAGATAAGATTCTGCAATCAGCTGCATATCTGCATATTCAATTCCATTGTGAACCATTTTTACGTAGTGTCCGGCGCCATCCGGACCCATGTAACTGCAGCAGGGTTCTCCTTTGGCACGGGCTGCAATTGCTTCCAGAACAGGTTTGATTTCGTCGTAAGTATCCCGGTTTCCTCCCGGCATAATGGAAGGACCAAAGCGCGCGCCCTTTTCCCCTCCTGAAATGCCCACACCATAGTAATGGATTCCTTTTTCTTCTAATAAAGTGTAACGCCGTCTGGTATCTTCAAAAAATGAATTCCCGCCATCCATAATGATGTCACCCGGCTCAAGCAGCGTCATTAACTGGTCTATGACAAGATCAACCGGTTTTCCCGCCTGTATCATCAGCATGATTTTTCTGGGAGCCTCCAGTGCGCCGACCATCTCTTTCAAATCGTAAAAAGGTGTAAAATTTTCATGAGAATGGTCTTTTATAAGTGCGTCTGTTACCTCCCTGCTTCTGTTGTACCCGCCAACCAAAAATCCATGGTCCGCCATGTTAAGTGCCAGGCTTCTGCCCATTACTGCCAATCCTATTATTCCTATATCTAATTTTTTCATATTGTATACCTACCTTAAGCGCTGCATGTTCCCTGCAGCACTGCCACATTTGAATTGACTGAAGGACCAACCTTGTGGCATCCTTTCTATTTTATAATTATCCCTCAGCTATATGAAATTCATGTACAGCGGGAGCAAATGCCCGCATTATTTAGCGTAAAAATGATAGTTCACTGCATCATCTGTCTTTTGCTTTTGATGGTGGTTCTGCCTCCAAAATAATGCCGACCCCTTCTGCAATGGGGACTCTGGAACAGACCTCTTCCAGAAATCCGGTAATGCTGTTTCTGCACAGGCATACCATTTCATTTGAAGTACGGTTGACGATTATCAGAAAGCGTCCGTTTGGTGACAGGATAAAATCTCTTGGATGGCTCCCCTGACAGGAGGCATATTGAATTACCTTAGGAAATTCACTGGTAAGGGATATTACCGTAATCATGTCAGCTCCCCGGACGGAAACATATAGAAAATGCTCATCTGGTGAGAGACGGATTGCAGCGGATGCATTTTCACTGCCGCCTACAGTTTCCAGGTTGAGGACAGAAATCTGTGACAGAAGCCGGAATTCCAGATCTTTACCCAAAGCGAAAGTAAACAATTCATTACTGCGTTCGCTGACAACGTACAGATGGTTATGGCTTCTGTTAAATATACCGTGTCTTGGGCCGCTTCCTTTTGGAAATGCTATTTTACCGGCAGGCGCGTAGTCGGCTGCCCCATCGAATATACGTATTTCATCTAATTCCAGGCATGGAACCAGCAGATAGTGATCATGGAAAAGTATTTGATGGCATCCCGCCATAGGAGCAATTTCAATCTTTTTATGAAGAACCAGACCTCCCGGATCTTTCCGATAAATTAAAACGGTTCCTTCGTGGTAATTAGCTGTAAAAATGCAAGTATTGTTCTGGACGATAAAGCAGGCTGTTTTCTGTTCCGTAAAAAGCTCACTTTGTGCTAGTGAAGTGGAAGAAGTATCCCAGAGACAGATTCCCGCTCTGCCGTTTTTCTCCAGAGGTGCTGCAAGGAAAGATCCGAAAAGGTCAGAGCATTTTGCATTTTTTGCCTCATAAGACAGGGTAGGAACGGTTAGTGCTCCTGTAATTGTATTAAATTGAAAGTGAAAAATTCCCGGACTTTTTTCAGAATAGTATGTTCCGATATAACCTTCTAATATGTTCATGTTAATCCTCCCTGGCTAAGTATGCGGCATTTGCGTGCAAATGAGTTTCTTTTAGTGTAACCTTTGCTATATCAAATATTCTCTGATATCCTTGGCATTTCATATTCTATTAAAATATGCGGTTCTGCCTAAATCGAATAATGAGATAAATATTAATATTCAGTAATAGTAACTATTATTAATTTATTATATGACGATGAGAGGAATGTGTCAAGATAATATATTTTAGGAGATGATTTAGGAGGAAATTCTACATTTCATTGAAACAAAAAATCCCATGTGATAAAATGAATAAAACTGTGCATTGGTAATTTACCCATCCCTTAGTTTGCGTATATTTCAAAAATATATATCGACAGAACGTTAAAATAGTATATAATAAAAATAGCGGTAAAATAACATATAAAACAAAACATGCAGAGCAAAGGAGAAAAGATAATGAAGATGATTTCAATTGAACAGGATTTGCAGCAGAACACATATCCGGGAAGAGGAATTGTAATCGGCAGATCAGCAGACGGAACCAAGGCAGTGACAGCTTACTTTATCATGGGCAGAAGCGAAAACAGCAGAAACCGTATATTTGTAGAAGATGGTGAAGGAATCCGTACACAGGCATTTGACCCATCCAAGCTCACCGATCCAAGCCTGATTATTTACGCACCGGTTCGTGTTCTGGGCAATAAAACCATCGTGACCAATGGGGATCAGACGGATACCATCTATGAGGGAATGGACAGACAGATGACATTTGAGCAGTCTCTTCGCAGCAGAGAGTTTGAGCCGGATGCACCTAATTACACACCTCGTATTTCCGGAATCATGCATTTAGAGAACGGAAAATATAACTATGCAATGTCAATTTTGAAAAGTGACAATGGAAACCCCGAATCCTGTAACCGTTATACCTTTGCATATGAAAACTGTGTAGCAGGAGAAGGACACTTTATCCACACCTATCAGTGTGATGGTGATCCACTTCCAAGCTTTGAAGGAGAGCCCAAATTAGTGGCAATTCCCGACGAGATTGATGCATTTACCAATGCATTGTGGACAAGTCTGAATGAGGACAATAAGGTTTCTCTGTTTGTACGTTTTATAGATATTGCGGATGGTACTTGTGAGACAAGGATTGTGAATAAAAATAAATAAGATGCAGAGCAGTGGAAAAGAAGCGGATTCCCCAAATTATTTGGGAACCGCTTTTTTTCATTGACAGTCAATTACCATAAGCTGTTTTTATTTGCAAATCCCATAGGTTTATCATATAATCTGGTTAACCACAGACAGTTCATAAAAGGAAGGATTCAGAACACATGAAGACGCGCAAGGAAAAATTTCCGGAATACATAAAAGCATACCATGAAGATGAAATCTTCTACAGAAAGCTGTACGAAGAGGAGCAGATGTGTCCCGATGAGTTTGAAAATTTTGTGGCCGGACTTGACCGTGAATATCTCAGACGCCATGAGCTGTACGTTCCGGCTATCCACGGACAGTGGCTGAACTATCTAAATGAAAATGAACTTTTCAAAACGCCGGCGGATCATATTGTCATCCAGAAACACTACCGGTATTCTCCGGAGTATATCCATGAACATGAATTTTATGAGATTTTCTATGTATACGATGGAGCCTGTGAGAATTCCATACAAAATGTGAAGTATTCCTGCAGGAAAGGAGATGTCTGCATTCTTCCGCCTAAAACAAAGCATAGTATTGCCGTTTTTGATGACAGTATCGTCATTAATATCATGCTTAAGGCAAGCACATTCCATGAGGTGTTTTTTGATATATTTACCGGAAAAAACGTATTGTCTCAATTTTTTGCCCATATTCTTTATGATAAAACGGAGAATAACTATCTTTTGTTCCACACCGGCGAAGATGAAGGGATACGCTCCCTGGTGGAAGACCTATATATGGAATACGAAGGACGGGTAAAGTTTTTTGAAACAATTATGAAAAATGAGGTCATGACATTTTTCTGCCTCCTGCTGCGGAACCACGAAAATCATCTGGAAAGCTTCTTAAATACCAGTCATAAAAATCTGGATATGCTGGGAGTTCTTAATTACCTGCAGAAACACTATGCCGATGTTACACTGAAATCAGCGGCGGAACATTTTAATTTCAGTGTACCCCACTTCAGCAAACTGATTAAGGAGAACACGGGTAAGAACTTTGTTGAAATCTTAAAGAATATTCGTCTTGAGAAGGCATGTTATGCATTGGTAAATACGGATTTGAGTATTATGACCATTTGTGAGATCATCGGTTATCCCAATCCGGAACACTTTTCCAGATTGTTTAAGAAAGAATTCAAAATGACGCCGGGAGCATACAGAAAAAGCAGGATTCCATCTTAAAAAATATCAAGTCAAGTCCATAAATTAGACCATTGGAAGATTGCCGGCGGGGTGTTAAAATCAGATATAATCATAATACGAGAAGAAACCCGCAGCAGACGAAAGTCTTAAATTATCGGTGCTGCATGATGATATGCCTTGATCGTCAGCACATCAGAAAACAGGAGGTCACAGAGATGGCAGCAGTAAGCATTGACTTGGAAATGAAACGAAAAGTAAATCAGGAATTTGTAGATAAGGCAATAAAGCTCAGTCCAAAATTATTGGAAAAAGTAATAAAACCTGTGGATATTGTGACGCTGACAGCAGCCGGACAGACGGCACACCGGGCAGAAGTCAGTGAGATGGGAACGATTGCCCTTAAAAAGGGGGATTCCATCATACTTGATTTTGGTGACCATCAGGTAGGTTACTTTACGATGAAGTTAAAAAGTGTTGGAAGCCCCCAGGATGCACCGGCTTATCTCAAACTGAAATTTGGGGAGATAGCAAAAGAGCTGACGGAAGATTCGGCAGAATATGACGGGTGGATCAGCAGAAGCTGGATACAGGAAGAATTTCTGCATTTAGACGTATTGCCTCAGGTGATTACGCTGCCCCGGCGCTATGCGTTTCGCTATGTAGAAATCTATGCGATAGATACTTCTATGAAGTTCCAGGTTGTAATCGAAGAGGCATCCTGCCGGGCAGTTGCTTCTGTAGATATGGATTTACTGCCTGAGCTTCCAGGTGTAAATGACCAGATCAGGCGTATGGATCAGGTGAGCCTTCGGACGCTGCAAAATTGTATGCAGGATGTATTTGAAGACGGACCAAAGAGGGACCGGAGACTTTGGATCGGTGATCTGAGACTTCAGGCATTGGCTAATTATGCAACCTTTAAAAATTTTGATCTTGTGAAGCGCTGTATGTATCTATTCGCAGGGCTTACCAGGGAAGACGGAGCAATCGGTGCCTGCCTGTTTACAGAGCCGGAATATCTTGTTGATGATACGATTCTATTTGATTATGCACTGTTTTTTGTTTCCATATTAAAAGATTATTATCGCGCATCCGGGGAACTGGAAGTGGTAAAAGAACTTTGGGACAGCGCTTACCGCCAGATTGAGTTATCCAGAAAACGCCTGGATGAAAATTATGTGATACAGGATGATGAGGGATTCTGGTGCTTTGTAGACTGGACAGATGGGCTGAATAAACAGGCAAGTGCACAGGCAATCTATATCTATACGTTAAATGCAGCAATTGAACTTGCTGAGATTCTGGAAAATGAGCAGATAAAAGCAGAATTGGAGCAGGAGAGAAACCTGTGTATAGAAGGGGCGAAAAAATATTTATGGGATGAAGACCATCAGGTGTTTGTAAGCGGTAAGGACAGACAGATCTCATATGCCAGCCAGGTGTGGATGATCCTGGCTGGGGTTCTGCCAATGGATGAAAGCAGGGCACTGATAAACCGCATCATAAAAATGCATCCGGAAAAAGGAATGGTAACACCGTATATGAACCATCATTTCGTAGAAGCCCTTCTGCTCTGCGGTGAGAAAGAAAAGGCAATGGATTACATGACGTACTATTGGGGAGGAATGGTAAACCAGGGAGCAGATACTTTCTGGGAAATGTATAATCCGGAAAATCCAGAGGAATCCCCATACGGATCTTCCATGGTGAACAGTTACTGCCATGCATGGAGCTGTACGCCTGCATATATTCTGAGAGAGCTTCTTTAGTACAGGAATCTCAACCTGTTGTCCATCGACAGAAAGAAAAATAAAATACAGCAATAGAAAACCCCGCAGGAATCTGTTTCCTACGGGGTTTTCTTATAGTCTGTGACTTTTTAGTTCTGCATTTAACCAGTTATGAGGAGATTGTAAATTTAGAGTTTTCCTGCAAGTTCTGCCAATGCTTTAGAATCAGTTTCGCGGCATCGCTGGTGCGTATTGGGCCTGTGAAACCCAGTTGTCTGCATATTCTGCTGACAGACGGCTGCTTCAGGTTTGCTTCTTTCATTACTTCCATATCCCAGAATATTTCTTCGGGAGAACCGGTACGTAAGATTTTGTTATTTGCCATGACGATTATTTTATCGCAGTTTTCTGCCACAAATTCCATGTCGTGAGTGATGGTAATCACTGTCTTACCTTTCCTGTGGAGATGCCGAAGGATCTCTGCCAGCTTTTGATTTCCAGCCATATCCTGTCCGGCTGTGGGTTCATCGAAGATGTATATATCAGGTTCCATTGCTAATACAGCCGCTATTGTCACAAATTTTCTCTGAGACAGGGGGATATTATAGGGGTTTTCTTCCCGGTATTCTAACAGGTGCGTGAGTTTCAATGCCTCTTCTGTGCGACTTTTGATTTCTTCCTTCTTTAACTTCATTCTTTTTGGACCGAAGGCAACTTCTTTTTCCACGGCTGCATGAAAGATCTGTTCGTCCGGGTTTTGGAAAACATAGCCGGCAAGTTTCGAAATCTGAGCCGTAGTGTAGTCCCTAGTATTCATATCGCCGATCAGTACATCGCCCTCCCGGGGTTTTAGCAGACCGTTCAGCATTTTTGCAAGGGTAGATTTACCGGCACCGTTCTTTCCGATGACAGCTGCGTTTTCCCCGCTTTTTATGTGAATGCTGATATCATCTGCTGCCAAAGTGCCGCCTGGATAAATATAGTTCACATTTTTTAGAATGATTCCGCTCATATGCCGCTCCTCTCCTGGAATGCCCGCTGTATCAGTTCCACAGCCTGTTCCTCTGTTACCGGGATACGGTTAAGGGGAAATCCCATCTCTTTTAAAAGAATTCCAAGCCTCGCAGCCTGAGGCATCAATACGCCTATTTCAAGCAGTGACAGTTCAGACAGAAGCCTGGTCGTCTCTCCGGATGCTGCCAGACGCCCCTTCTGAAATACAAGTACCTCGTCCGCATATTCTGCGATAAGGTCCATCTTATGTTCAACCAGTATGACCGTTTTCTTTTTTTGCTTCAGCGCATGGATAATGGCAAATACGCTGTCTGTTGATTCCGGATCAAGCTGACTGGTGGGTTCATCTGCAATCAGGATGTCAGGGTCCAGAACCAGTACGGAGGCAAGTGCGACTCGCTGTATTTGACCTCCGGAAAGTGCAAGGGGATTTTTTTCGGCCAGTTCTTCAATCTCTGTCAGCTTCATTGCCTCTACAATCCGCTGTTCCATTTCGCAGGATTTCACACCGAAATTTTCCAGTCCATATCCAACCTCTTCAAATACCGTGCTTTTTACGCCGCTTAACTGATTAAACGGATTCTGGAATACATAGCCGATCTTAGACGCAAGCTCTCCTCCATATTCTGCGATATCTTTGCCCTCAACAAGGATCTTTCCAGTAAGTTCACCCTGATAAAACCCCGGAGCAAAACCACGTGCCAAAGCGCAGAAGGTCGATTTGCCGGCACCGTTTTCCCCAATCACACCATATATTTTTCCCCGTTCTATTTGGAGATGAAGCCCGCTGACAGCAGGGGACTTTGTCAGCGGGTAATAATAAGTTACATCCTGAAATTCCATTATAGTATCCATAAGCAAATCCTTCCCGCCAGTAAAATGCACGTTATAATAACGGCTATTCCTTCCGCAATCTTTTCATATCCGCTTTTTTCTACCTTGAACAAATGGGTTCTCCTGCCAGGCATGGAAAAGCCTCTGGCTTCCAGTGTCAGCACTCGTTCCTCGGTACCAATTACCGAATTAAGGATTAAAGGAACCAGTACCGGGATAAATGCTTTTGCCCGGATTAAGATATTTCCTTCCGTCTCCACGCCTCTTGCTTTCTGCGCATTCATAATAGTTTTACTGTTTTTTTCCAGTACCTCGATCATCTGCAGGGTGGAAGTAAATACATAGACCGCTTTATAGTTCATGCCGGAATCCTCAAGGGTACTTGAGATCTCTCTGTTCTCCGTAGTCTGAAAGATCCATACAAAAATACCGGCAATATTAAGTATCATAAAAGATAAGGATATGCCTGTCTGCAGCCCTTTTTCATATATTGTCAGCCATCCCAGCCGAAAGATCAGTTCGCCCCCGGGGACAAAGAGGGTTTGCACGAATAAAATAAACATTGCAATAAATATAATGGTCTTCAGCGCTTTCCTGCTTTCTTTCATTACCCCGCTTACCCTGCATAAGATTAATACAGTCAGAAATTGGGGGAGCAGCAAGAGAGGCAGCCCGGCGGCTGTGAATTTGAATGTACTGATGATATAGGTGCAGACGATATACAGTACGGCAATTCGCAGCTTGGAAGCGGGATATAATGCGGCAAGTTTATTCGTTTTGTAAATCTGTATTCTTTCTGTGTATGTTTTTTCCATAATAGACCATCCTTCTCTGTGCACGCATCTGGTTGTTTCGTTGAACGCGCTCTTGTATTATATATTCTAATACACTGTTGATACAGAGGAATATTTTAACAGATACTGCCCCATAATCCCATTGGATATAGCAGTACGGTATGGATATTGTTATGTTTCTTTGATATAGTATCTGCCGCAGAGGAACTTGATGAGAGTTCTTTTTGGGATTACCCTTATGACAAGCCAGCAGATGATAAAGGAGATAACCCGGTCTAATACCGTGAAGATTCCTTCCGTTCCGAAAAATGCAGTCCAGATATTTGCTCCGGCAGCCATTGCTACAGCGGTGATGATGGAGGTACCTCCGCCCGTAATACCGCCGTACAGAAGAACCACCACCGGAGCTGCTGCCAGAATGGATACCGCTGACAAGATAAGAATGGAAAGAATCCACTTCCACCACACGGTAAACATCCCTTTTATTGCGAGAAAACCAGCTGTGAAACCAATTATGATACTGACAGGGAGAAATGGAAAATTAGAGGGATTGGCAATCCCGGCTACAATAGTAGACAGCATCCCTGTGACAGCCGCCACCCAGGGACCGCAGAGCATGGCGATGAGAAAGGTTCCGACAGCATCCAGATATACAGGGAGCTTTAATATAGCGGCAAGCTGCCCTCCGACAAAATTTACTGCAACACATACCGGTATCATTAGCTGTGCCAGCATGGAAAAATCATCTTTTATAGAATTAGAATTGGTTTTCCTTCTCATCTCTATCCTCCTCCTTATATGCTTAATACGGGATGCCCATTGGATATACATTATATTGTAGTTTTACTGAGGAACCGCCTGAAGGGTGTGAACTTAGTAACGTACTTTGGTTTACGTTTCTGCTTATTGTACTTTTAATGTCTTATAAATGTAGTTTTTGTACTTATCCGCATACAGTTTGCTGCAGATATATACATTTGGTTCTTTTCCTGAAAAATAATTGACATCAACCAGAACAGTACCGTAGCTCGGTCCGTTGGATGCATCCACCTCGCAGTAATATTTATCACACTTCTCTATACACTCCGGATAGAGTGCCGCTGCCATCGCAGAGGGATCAGCCATATCCAGATAGGCATCCCCAAACCGTTCCCGGTTCATCTCCATCAGATTTTTATTGCAGTCAATTGCAAATTTTCCAAGCCTGCTTCCGTTTCTGATTTTTTCTATTTCTTCAGGATTCAGCATGCTGTCACCAAGGCATGCATCCCAGCCGACGTATATGATTTCTTTCAGTCCCGATTCCGTAACAATTTTCGCTGCCTCCGCATCCTGCCAGATATTAAATTCCGCTGTGGGAGTGACATTGCCTGCGCCTAATCCTGCTGTACCCATGATTACGATACGGCCAGCTTTTTGCATGGCTTCATAATCCAAACGGATGGCAATGGCGAGATTGGTAAGAGGTCCCAGCGCTACAATATCTATTTCCCCAGGTTCGCTGTCTCTTAAACACTGCAGCATTTTTAAAATGCCGTTTCCTTCCTGAGCCTTTAATCTCTTGGGTACAAGTCCAATGTCTCCCATACCATCGTTTCCATGTGTTTCATGTGCATATACCAGCTCTTTTAAGAGCATTTTGTCTGCGCCCTGATATACCGGCGGCTCGTAGGTCTCGGCATATTCAATAGTAGTCAGTGTATTTATGGTAGCCTGAACTGCATTTACATTTCCGGATACGGTTGAAATCATTACAATTTCGTATGCCGGATCGTTCAGTGCCATGGCGATTGCCATTGCGTCATCTGATCCGCAGTCTGTGTCAATGATAATTTTTTTCTTCTGTTCCATAATTTTGATCTCCTTATCTGTTTTTATTGTTGAATGATTCTTACTTTTTCTTTATCCTCTGTTGTAATCAGCTTTAAGGCTGCTGCAGATGCGATGCAGACCGCCAGCATGATTAATGTAAATTTGAATGAGAACCCGATTCCTAATTTGGAAATAACCATGCCTGTAATTACCGGTGTCAGAAAATCTGCAATGCCGCTGGCGGTTGCCACCAAAGAGCTTGCCACGCTTACCCGTTTGGAATTGATGCGCGTTGCAATTGCTACGATGACGCTGAAAAGGACACCCAGAAATAATCCGGTAATAAATAATCCGATAAAATAAAACTGTGTGGTATTTACAATCATGGAAACTGCAATAGCCACAAAGGCTCCGGTACAGTTGATCAGCAGGACGGTCTGGCTTTTGATATATTTGAGTACCCATACAAATACAAACCCTCCGATTACACATCCTACATTATACACGGTCAGCATAAATGCTCCGGATGCCTCCGAGCTTCCCATGCTCTGTGCAAAGCTGGAAATATACAATCCCAATGTACTGGATACTGCACTAAATGCTGCAACTACGGTAAAGATACCGGCATATGCCGCCCAGGTTTTTTTCACATATAATGGTTCAATGTGTTCTTCTGAGCCTTCCCCCTGGACAGACTCTTCGATTCTGACAAAAGGAATGCACACCAGCATAACCAAGGCAACTCCTGTCAGTACAAAATAGCACCAATAGAATGGAAGCTTCCCGGTCAAAAGTACTCCGATTAAAAATGGTGTCACAAAGGTTCCAAGGCCAAACAGCCCTTGCCCTCCACTCAGAGAGCTTGCATAATTTTTCTTAAATACAACACTTAATAATACAGGGCAGACGGCATCCTGAGTCCCCATGCCGACTCCGCCCAGGAATGCAAATACCATGCCGGCATAGAAATTAACAATTAACGGAATCCCCAGAAGGAAACTCGCTGTCAGGATGATGCCTGCTGCCAGAACCTTTATTGGTCCCAGTTTCTCTGTCATTCTGCCTGTAATATATACAGTCAGAACTCTTCCAAGTGCATATGCCGACCCCAGCAAAACGACCTTTTCTAATGTCATCCCATACATTTCAACCAGTTGGGGAAGGCTGCTGCCCACAAGTACACAAGTAGCGCCTGTCAGAAAATACATGGCAAATGCCAAAAAACCAATCAGCTTATATCTCTTTTTCATCTCGCTGCTCCTTTTCTTTCATTTTATATTAGTTAAAGATATCCGGATATATTTTGTGGAATTACCACAAAATATTTTCTAACTTGACATTAATTTACCACAGCTTTACAATATAAAAAATGACAAGTGTCAGTTTTTTTTAGATTTTGACGAAAAGAGGTAGAATCATGATTTATAATTCTGAACAGATACTGGAAATTATTCTGGAAAAGAAATATAACCAACGAAATCCCTTAATCTCTCTATCCGGTCTGGCTTCCAAAGATGATCTGCTGGTTTTTGAAAAAAATGAAGCAATCGTGAGTCAGAAAGATTCCCTGGATTACTTTTATTTCCTCATCGGCGGCAGGGCATCTGTCTGGAATCAGATCTCATGGAATGAAAATAATGTCATAGAATACCTGAAACCGCTTGATATTCTGGGACTGGTAGAGTACCTGAATAATATTAATTATTACACGGCTTACGTGTTGGCTGAATGCAGATGTATCATTTACCGGATTCCAGTGAAGCGGTTTATTCATATCATTCAGAATAACAGCAGGCTGTGCTATCAGACACTCACTGTGATGGGAAATATCACGGCTGCTAATATGGCATGTGCAGAAAAAGGAAATTTATTCACATCAAAGGATATTTTGGGACATTACCTCTATTTACAGGCCAGTCATCAGCTTCCGTATACATGCACACTAACACGAGCCGTGCTTGCAGAAAGACTGCACATGAATCTGAGAACGCTGTACCGGGTTGTCTTTGCGCTGGAAGAAAGTAACTATTTAAGCATTAGAAAGGGTAAAATTACAATCGAAAAAGAACATTTTAAGCTGCTTTCAGAGCGGTATGGAGATATTATTATATAGGGTACATGGGTTGAAAGAGAGGGGATATGTCTGTTTTAGAAGCAGGAGGGAATAAATTGGATGGCTGATTAAGAAGCTTTTTATGTGAAGACAGCACAGGACAAGAGAAGAGGGCGGACCAGAGCGTGTTGTCTAGTCCGCCCCCCTTCTCCGCTTCACTGTTCGCTGTTGAACGAAAACATATGAATATCTGAAAAATCCAATTGATTAAACAATATTCTGCTGGTTAAAATATTCTTTTCTATAATCAGCGGATCCAGACCGGCTATTCGTATGGATATGGTAGAGATCAGTTCAACAATGCGCTCAAACCGGGTATCTGTTTCCTGAAATTCTGCAAGCTGGTCCAGGAGGACTTTGTGTGCGCCATATTCTGCTATTGCGCAGAGATAATAATCATCCGGATGCATGACGGTATTTAATTTGTGCAGGGCTGAAACCTGCAGGCTTCGTATACTGTCATGCAGTTCTTTGGGAGCCAGATTCAGTTTGCTGATTTCATAGTAGAATGCTTTTGTTTTTGGATCTTTAAAAATCTGCGTGAGCGCAATCTTCATCTGCAGAATGTGAAATTGCAGTTCATTTTCAATGTGAGACGGTACATGTGCATTTAATAACTGGTCAATGGCTGAAAAATATTCTATATACAGCCTGGCTGCAAAGTCCGGTTTTTTATAATAGTAATTAACGAGTCCGTGAGGAACATTTGCTGCATCCACGATCATACTGATGGTGGTATTTTTGTACCCATTTTCGTACATTAGTTTTTTCCCAATCTGGAAGATATGCTCCTGTGTTTGTATTCCTTTTGTATATTGCATAAAATCACCTGCCGCTTTTTTATCAGTTTATCATAAAAAACACTTGTAAGAATAGATAAAATTTTACAAAAAAAATTAAATTCATTGTATGATATAGACAAAATTTGGAATGAATGTTATAATGAAAATTGTATAGAAACGGAAAAATACAAAAATCAAATGCGGGTGTTTAGCGGAAACAAAAAAAGGGATGGAGGTATTGCAATGAATGAGCAGGGAAAAAAGCTTGGAACGTATTTAAAAGTCTCCTATGGTCTGGCTGATTATGGTTTTATGTTTATGGTTACAATGTCAAACACTTTTCTACTAATGTTCTATACGGATTATGCAGGAATCACTGCGGCAGCAGCAGGTACCCTGATGATGGTAGGCAGGATTATAGACAGTATCAGTCCGCCAATTATCGGTGCGGCAATTGAAAAGAGCAATCTGCGCTGGGGGAAGTACAGATCATGGGTGCTGATAGGCGCTCCTTTGATATTGCTGCTAAATGGGATTATGTTCACAAATAATTCTATGGATATGGTTCCAAAAGCAATTACAGCGTGCATTATATATGCTGCATTTTGTATCTCTACGAATATTGCTTATACAGGCTATACCTCTTTAAGTTCTTCCCTTACGGATGACCCGAAGGAGAGGGTACATTTGTCCACTTTCCGCGGACAGGGCGGTGCAATTGGTAAAATCTTTGCGGGATTTTTCATACTGCCCCTGATTGTATTTTTCGGTCACGGAAAAGAAAACGTTGCAGGGTTCACCTGGACAGCATTTCTGGTGGGTCTGATCTGCTTCTTGTGCTATATGAATCTGATCTATGCCTCAAAGGGAAAAGATATTCAGAATAAGCCGGTAAAAGTAAGTACGGGCGGCCAGGAAAAACTGAAGGTAGGGCAGATGGTAAGCCTTGTGTTCCATGACAAGAATTTATTATTATTGTTCTTTGCTGATATTACCAGAATCTTAAGTCTTTTGATAACTTATGCCATGTTCCCTTTTTTCTTCCAGTATGTTGCGAAAAATAAGGATGCAACTTCAACATTTTTTGGTATTGTAAATATACTGGCTCTGGTGGGGGCTACCAGTGTTCCATTTATAACCAAATTTCTATCCAAGAAAAATGCTTATATGGTAGGGAATCTGATTTTATCCGTCTGTATGCTGATTTCAATCGTGTTTAGCAGCAATATTACTTTTATTATTATTATGATTTCTATCGGTTATCTGGGATACTCATGGCCGAATGTTGTAAATATCAATATGTATGCAGATACCGTTGATTATTGTGAGTGGAAAACCGGGAGAAATGCCAGAGGCGTCTACTTTTCTCTGTTCCAGCTGTCTATTAAAATCGCGGCAGTTTTCAGTACGGCAATTGCAGGATTCGGACTGTCTATCGTAGGTTATGTAGGCGGAACAGAACCAAGTACCCAGGTAGTAACGGGGATTCGTTTTATGGCAATGGGACTGCCGGCAGCCTTTTTGATTATCAGTACGGCGCTGATGTTCTTCTACACACTTACCCCGAAGAAGATGGATCAGGTACGGGAAGAATTAATTGTAAGAAGAGCCAAGGGCTGATTAAAGTAAAGCGGGTAAATCTCGAAATAAATAGATAATAGACGGGATATGGCTGAAAGATCATTTGTAAATACCAAAGGAAAGGAGGAAAATGAAACAGCCGTTTGTAAAATAAAACTATTAACAGGTGATGACAGGAGGTTCTATATGAATAATACGGAGGAATTAAGAGCGGAACGAAATCAAATATTTCATGATGTATTTGATAATAAAATTCCAAAACGAGTACCGATTAAAGTAAATCTGGGCCTGGAAGTAATAGCGGGTTACGCAGGCATAGACGGAAAGGAAGCAATCTGGCATCCGGAACTATTAGAGAAGGCAGCAGACGAATTATGCCGCCTGGTTCCGTCGGATGTGTGCATGTATGGGGGCACAATCCGTATGCCGATCGCTTATCAGGCATTGGATTCAAACAATTTTAAAATGAACCGGGCAGGTCTTATGCAGCATCCTAATACGGTAGGGCTGCTGCCGGAAGAATACGATGAGTTTATAGAAAATCCATATGACTGTATCATAGAAAAAGTACTGCCCAGAAATTACAGCGGACTGGATTTCATAAACAATCCGGGGCGGTCGATGATGGCACTTTATCAGGGGCTGGCATCCAAGGATCGTTTTATGATGCAAAATGGTGCAATGATGGGAAAACTGATTCAAAAATATGGATTGTATGGCATGAGTCCGGTGTTTACGTCTATGTGTTATGCACCTCTGGATATATTGACGGATAATATGAGAAGTTTAAGTGCCATGTGCATGGATATCCGAAGAAGACCGGATAAGGTACTGGATGCTGTAAATGCTGTATATGGGCTGAATTATAAGGCAGGGCTGCCAAAACAGATTTCCAATTATGGACATGTTTTCTTCCCGCTTCATCTGGCTACATATATGAAGGAAAAAGATTTTGTGAAATTATGGTGGGAGCCATTCTTACGTCAGGCAAATGATTATGCATCTCTGGGACTCCACATCAATGCATTCTGTGAGCATGACTGGATGCGTTATCTGGATTATTTGTATGAACTGCCTACGGATACTTACCTTTCCTTTGAAATGGGAGATGCGAAACTTGTGAAAGAAAAGATTGGAAATAAACATATCATATCCGGTCTCTTCCCACTGGCGCTGCTGCGGACAGGAACCAAACAGGAATGTATCGACCAGGTAAAAGAATTCCTGGATATTATGATGCCGGGCGGTAAGTTTATCTTTGGATTTGATAAGGGTGCACTTACGTACAACGATATTAATCTGGAAAACCTCATTGCAGTATGTGAAACGGTCAGAGATTACGGTGTATATCAGAATCCGGGCGGCCAGGCCGGTCTCCAGTTTAACAAGGAGGATTATGTACATTCCGAACTGCCTCCGTTTGAAAGCAAATATTACCGAAGCTGGGAGCAGTATCTGGAAATGAACCCATATACTCCCGAAAGTGCTAAGGAAACTGTGATGGATCTGGAAGATGAAATACTGCGTTATGTTTATCTGTTGTGTGAGTAGAAGCGTAAGGAAAGAAATAATAGAGCGGGAATAATAGAGCGGGAATAATAGAGCGGGAATAATACAACGAGATTAGGAGGTATGTTATGTTTGAATATGATAGTTTAAAAAATGCAATGGCTGATTTAGAGGAAGATCTTGTTCTGGAAATATTAGAACAGGTTATGGCGGATGGCGGTACAGAAGCTCCGGAGGCAATGAAGGCCTGCCAGGCGGGAATGAATCTGGTTGGAGAGCGGTTTGAATCCAATGAGTATTTTGTATCAGATCTTATCTTTTCAGGAGAACTGATGACAGAAGCAATGGATATCATTAAGCCTGCATTAGCAGCATCTTCTTCTGAAAAAGCAGGAAGAATGATTTTATGTACGGTGGAAGGGGATCTGCATGATATTGGGAAAAATATCGTAAAGGCTATGCTGGAAGCCGGCGGATTTGAGGTGGTGGATTTGGGAATTGATGTAGGTGCAGATGAAATTATCCGCAGAATGAAGGAAGATAATATTCAGATCATCGGATTGAGCGGTGTACTGACCCTGGCAATTGATTCTATGAAAGCAGTTGTGGATGCACTGGAAAAAGAAGGGCTGAGAGATCAGGCAAAAGTAATCATAGGCGGTGCTCCGGTAACCGGAAAAGTATGTGATATTGTAGGTGCGGATGCCTGGGCGGTAAATCCCGCAGATACAGTAAAGACCTGCACGGAGTGGGCGAAGGGTGCATAATTGTAAAGTTAAATAGGATTCAGTAAACATCTCCCTGGTATTAGATAGAATACTGCCGGGGGGATGTTTTTATTTGATAATATTTTTCTATGAAATGAATTCCGATTACAAAATGAGCTTACAAATTGATATTTCGATGAAGTGAAGGTTGACGAATATATGTTCGATCAACTATAATGAATAATAAATAGGTAGTAATCGGTATACAGGCAAAACCGTATAATTCATCCAAAGGAGTAATCGATCATGGAGCAAATGACACTTTTTGATGACAGAGAAAAATATAATCCCCTGGCAAGCCGTCTGCGGCCGGAAAAACTGGAAGAGTTCCAGGGGCAGCGGCATTTACTGGGGGAAGGAAAAGTCCTGCGCAGGCTGATTGAACAGGATCAGGTATCTTCAATGATATTCTGGGGACCTCCTGGTGTTGGAAAAACCACGCTGGCACGTATTATCGCCGGAAGGACGAAAGCGGAATTTATTAATTTCAGTGCTGTGACCAGTGGGATCAAAGAGATTAAGGACGTGATGATTAAAGCTGAGAGCAGCCGCAAGATGGGGGTTCGTACTGTTTTATTTGTGGATGAAATCCACCGTTTTAACAAGGCACAGCAGGATGCATTCCTTCCTTACGTGGAACAGGGCAGCATCACGCTGATTGGTGCCACGACGGAAAACCCTTCGTTTGAAGTCAACGCCGCTCTGCTTTCCAGATGTAAAGTATTTGTCTTAAAAGGGCTGGAAGAAGCAGATCTGGTGCAGCTGCTGCACAATGCGCTGAGCAATCCCATGGGATTTGGAAATCAGAAGATTGCGATTGAAGAACATCATTTACGGGCGATTGCCGGATTTGCCGATGGAGATGCCAGAACTGCCCTCAATACTTTGGAGATGGCGATTTTAAACGGTGAGGTGAGTGCTGAGCAGATCACTGTGACCAATCAGGTATTGGAGCAGTGTATCACGAAGAAGTCGCTTCTGTACGATAAGTCAGGTGAAGAGCACTACAATATTATATCAGCGCTCCATAAATCCATGCGCAACAGTGACCCGGATGCCGCCGTTTACTGGATGATGAGGATGCTGGAAGGGGGAGAAAGTCCGCTTTATATCGCAAGGCGTCTGGTTCGCTTCGCCAGCGAGGATATCGGAATGGCGGACAGTAATGCCCTGCAGGTGGCTGTGGCTGCTTATCAGGCATGTCATTTTAACGGAATGCCGGAGTGCGATGTGAATCTGACCCATGCTGTCATTTATCTTTCCATGGCGCCTAAATCCAACAAAGTATATGCTGCGTGCAATGCGGTAAAGAAAGACATCCGTGAGCTGCCAGCCGACCCGGTACCGTTGCAGATCAGAAATGGTGTTACAGGTCTGATGAAAGATCTGAATTACGGGAAAGATTATGAGTATGCCCATGACACAGAGGAGAAACTGACGAGGATGCAGTGCCTGCCGGACAGCCTGAAGGATCGTACTTATTATGAGCCCACCGGGCAGGGAACGGAAAAAGAGATCAAAGCACGGCTGGAGGAGATTAAGGAGTGGAAAAAGAAAAAATAGGGTTGTCGTATCGTACCATAGTATTTATATCTGATCTGCACTTTGATTTTACCAATCAGGAATTTAATCCGGAAGCAGCAGACAGATTAAAGGAAGAGTTTCTATCATTTATAAAAGAAAACTACGGAAATTGTCTGGTATGTCTGGCGGGTGATTACTTTAACGACTATAGAAAGACTCTGGATTTTATAAAGGAGCTGGAGAAGAATAAAATCAGGGGATTTTGCGTCCTGGGAAATCATGATTACTGGAGTGAGGGTCAAAAAAGCTATCAGGAGCTGATTGCTTTATTTGATACTGAGACAAAGGAAAACCAGTATTTCAGGCTGCTGATAACGGGCAGAAAATATTATGATGATGATCTCTGTGTTATTGGTGATACCGGCTGGACAAGTTTCAGACGAAGGGTGGGAGGAGACATTCCACTGGAGCAGTTTATGGAATTACCGGATGCGAGTAAGGTAAAAGGATTTTTACCGGAGCAGATAAAGGAATTTCATGGTAACTGGATTGCGTTTGCAAATGAGGTCGTATCTACGGAAGAAAAGGTTTTGATTCTTACACATTTTCCCATGTTTGATTTCACCAGGGAAGATTCAGACTGCTGGTGGAGCTCGGTGACCGGTCTGAAGGCAGAAAACAGCTGGAACATTTTCGGTCATACCCATCATAAACAGATACATTGTTACAATAACGTGTCCTATCAGATTGGCTATGCAAATAAATCAGCAGAACAAGTGACGGGTGTAAGCCGTTATTCATTCGAACTGTTTGGCAGGATGGAGAGAATATCCGGCAGCAGCGGTATTGCATTAGCGAAAGAGAGCATGTTATCCGCTTTCTTTTCGCCGATTACCGTCACGGATACCATAAGGGATATTGCGGTAGCTACCCAGATAAAAAGCCGGGGTTTTAAAAGATGTGCGGCAAATAAAAAGAACTTTGCAGCACTGGCAAATGACCGTAGCAGTTATCTGAAGCAAGTCATGGAAATTCTGAATGGCTGCCTGGAGGGGAATTACTGTGACTATGTTGTGACGGAACGGTTATCTAAGTACATTGTTGAGTCTGTATTTGCTTCTATTGCGGTTTTGGAGGAAAATGATTTTAGCGATATCAGGGCGTTCGTTACCGCGGCTGTTATAACCGGGTACGTCTATAATAATGTGCCACATATGATAGAAGACATGCGTCCGTTAGATGACTATGATGTAATTCGATTCTGGCTGATGTTTCTAACGATTAAAAAATATAATATTGGTATGACAGATATTCATTCGGTAAGAAAAGATATGAGCAATTATATCGCGTTTCAAAATGTTGATATTTATCTGCCTGCAGTTAATAATATGGTTATGCCGGCAGAGGAAGTATTGCAGCTTATGCAGAAAAATAATCTGGGGACGAATGGATTTTATGTAGATAATATATTAGCTATTACTTGATAAAATCATGCAAATGGGATAAAATATTATCTATGAATATATATAATTTTAATCAGAAATCACCAGGAGAAATTGATAAACTTATTGCGGAAAGAATACGCAGAATCCGAAGGCGGAGAAAAATATCACAGAAAAAATTGAGTGAAAAATCAGGAGTAAGCTTAGGTTCTGTGAAGCGGTTTGAGCAAGAAGGGGAAATATCATTGATTTCTTTAACGAAGATAGCGATCGCACTTGAAATTCATGGAGAACTTGAAAATTTGTTTGAAGAAGTTCCGTTTTTATCCATTGAGGAGATTATAAATGAAGGAAATTAAAAAGCTGAATGTTTTTTATCACGGTAGAAAAGTTGGAACTATGGCTTTATATAAAGGAAAGCTTGCCGCTTATGAATACGATAAAGAATGGGTGGCAGATGGATTTTCCATCAGTCCTTTTTCACTGCCTTTGGAGCAAAAGGTATTTATACCTAAAATGGAGCCATTTGACGGAATTTATGGTATTTTTGCTGATAGTCTTCCTGATGGCTGGGGGCGCTTGCTGGTAGATCGACTGATGTTGAAGAATCGTATTAACCCTTACGAGGTAGGTAATTTAAATCGTCTCGGGATTGTTGGAAACTCAGGGATGGGAGCTTTAACATATGAACCGGATTTTCATTTTGACTTGGAGAAACCATGTTTGGATTTTGACAAAATTGCAGAAGAGTGCAGCAAAATATTAAAAACACAATATTCGGAAAATTTGGATGAACTTTTTCAAATGGGTGGTTCGTCTGGAGGAGCAAGACCTAAAATACTAACTCAGATAGAGGGAAAGGATTGGATTGTGAAATTTCCATCATCAGAGGATGGTGTCCATATAGGTAAACAAGAGTATGAATATTCTCTATGCGCAAAAGAATGCGGAATTGAAATGGAAGAAACAAAACTTTTTAATTCCAAACGATGTGATGGATATTTTGGCACGAAGCGGTATGACAGAAGAGCGGTGAATGGAGTGATAGAACGAATCCACATGATTTCCGTTAGTGCTTTATTAGAGACTTCTCACCGTATTCCGAATCTGGATTATGAGATTTTAATGAAATTAACGCTTGAATTGACAAAAGAATTTTCGGAGATAGAAAAACTATATCGTCTTATGTGTTTTAATGTTTTTGCGCATAATCGAGATGATCATTCTAAAAATTTTACGTATCTATATAAGGAAAAAGAAGATAGATGGGTATTATCTCCGGCATACGATCTGACCTATAGTTATTCTATTGGCGGAGAACATGCAACTATGGTGCATGGTAATGGCAGAGATCCGGGAATGAAGGAAATTTTGTTGGTTGCCAAATCCGTTGGTTTAAATGAAAAAAAAGCAAAAATAATTGCAGAAGAAATTTATGAAAATGTGAAGGAGAAGCTGGGAATATATTTGGAAGAAGCAAAATCTTGATGACTATGGTTTTAAGTTCAGTCAGTTAGAAAAGAGAGCTTGACAGGATTTTGAATAGTCAGGAGGAATTGGATAAAAGAACTTACCATTTTCCTACATCACAGATTCTTCTGGATGGGAAAAAGTCATCTTATTATGAGGTAATAAATAATGGAGATTTTGCAGGTTGTAAGGAAGCAGAAAAGAAAATCACAGATAAAATCGATTTTAAGAAAATAGATAAATGTATAGATGAAACTGCGTTTATCAGTGAAAATAGAAAAGAATTTTACAAATTAATTTTGAGATATCGTTATAAACATATATTTCATAAAGAGGTAGAATAGATGTTGCAGAAGAATGTTATTGATGCAGTTCCATTAAACGAAGTAACCACGCCTATTTTGGAAGAGCCGGATTATAGCAGAATCGCAGAGATAAAGGCGATATGGAAAGAAAATAAAATACCTGTTGCCAGAATAACTTATGAGCATTTCTGGAATGAGGAGTTTCAGTATATTATAGAACCATATTGGGAAACGATTGATAAATTGGCAGAAGAGGAACCGGGAGCATTTCTGGGGATTCCAGGGATTGATATGGATTGCAGATATCGTAAATATTACAGAGTAAACCACGTCCCGGCATTTATAATACAGAGGACGCCACCCAAGAACAGGCAGGATGTAATAGAGATGATGGAAGCAGTTGGATTGAATTATTACGATCCGTTTGAGTGGCTGATTCGGACACCATATAAGGCTTCACAGGACAATCTGGTAGTGGAAGAGTTAATGAAAACTAAATAATATAAATCTAATAATTTAGTTTATGGTAATAAGACATTAAGAGTGATGTTTTTGAATATTTAGAAGCATATGTAAATATTTAATCGAAATATGTTATAATTTACAAAATTAGACAAAGGAATAAGGTATAACAGCCGGAAAGCAATTTACAATCAAAAATTGCTTCCCGGCTTTTTTCGTCTTTAATTTCCCCCTCTCCACGAAATAAGATAAATAATCCAACCCATTTGATAAAAATGAACATTGAATATTTCCGCCCATAAAATATACTTAAACTATTATCAGAAAGCGAGGGTTTTCGTACAGCAATGTTAAAAACTTTGAGCAATGCTGTGGAAGCAACTTGGGGTGTGCAGATGGCAAAATAGGCAGTGCTGTCAGTAGGGTTTCTAGCCGGATGGAGTACTGGTTCAGCACAATCTGCCATCAACAAAATGGAGAGGAGATTACAATGAGGAAAAAGAAGGTTTTATGGAAAAAGTTGTTAAGTGGTTTTTTGGCTGTTACGATGGTTCTTGGCAGCGTGGCGCCAATGCAGGCAGGGGCGGAAGAGTCCGGAAAACAGGAAGAGGCAGAAAAGACATTACTTTATTTCGTGGATGCGGGCGACCATGATGTGACGACAGTTTCAGATGGAGATGAATTCGGGGCATGGAATTCGGTGACGGATCAGGTCTTCGGAGAAGATCCCGGCACAGGTAAAATGTGGGGAATTGACGATCCTGGCGGAGATGTGTCAAGTGAGACATATCCGGGTACAGGCGTCTATACCAAATATACCTGGGCAAA
Source organism: uncultured Robinsoniella sp. (assembly GCA_900540475.1). Classification (GTDB taxonomy): domain Bacteria; phylum Bacillota; class Clostridia; order Lachnospirales; family Lachnospiraceae; genus Robinsoniella. Next base: position 64,143 of record UQGG01000027.1, read on the forward strand.
TGAACAGCTGGCGGATGATGGGGTATCTAAGGATCTCAGTTTCCGATATGGAAGAAATCAGAATGAAAGTGGATTCCAGGAGCTGTATGTGGATTATAAATTCGAGCTTCAGGCAGGTAAAACCTATGATGTGGAAGTAGGAGTAGGGAATAACTGGGGGAATTCCAGCCCTGTGGAAGTTTATGCCAACAGAGGAGAATCCGCTGAGCAGCATATCGGAAGCAGTGGAGATATTTCGAAGCAGGGAAACGCCGTAGTGAAAGGGGAAGCAACAGCAGACGAAGATGGTTATCTGAGTATAGACGTGCGCAAAATTGACGAAGTAAAAGGGAAGACGATTAACCTGAACTGGATTCGCATTTATACCAGTGATTCTGTGCAGGATGAGGATCTGGAACTTCAGTTGAAATTTGACGGTACTGTTTCGGATACTTCCGGAAAAGATCTTCCGATTGCAGTGACCGGTAATGAGAATTACATAGAGGGAATGAATGGCAACGCGCTCCAGCTAGATGGCAAGACCTATCTGAATCTGGGGAACAGCGCATCCCTGCAGCCGTCTATGCTGACTGCGGCGTTCTGGGTTAAAGCGCCGGAGAGTCTGGGCAAGGGCGAGCATATTATTATGTGGGCTAAGCCAAATGGCAATTATGCAGGAGAAGGATGGTATCTCTCCAGTCTGAGTGACACAGTGCCGCTGAAGCTGTCGGTTGGAACTTCAGTAGGCGGGGGACAGCCCATGGAGATATCCGTAGAGGATAGCAGAGATCAATTCTTTCCGCTGGATGAATGGGTGTATGTAACGGTCACTTATGACAGTGAGGCAGGAGAAGCCTGCATCTACCGCAATGGAGTTGCACAGGAAGTAACATATAATAGCAAGGGAAATAAGATAATCGGCAATGACACAGACAGCAAATATCTGGGCTTTAATTCGCCAAAGTATAACGGAGGGTTTGCAAAACTGGCATTTGATGACTTTGAAATCTACAGCCGCTGTTCAGATGCTGAAGAAGTTTCAGCCTTGTATCATCGCTACGGCGGGATTTATTCCGATGAAGAAATCGTGGATAAAGATGTGGCATTGTTAAATCCATTTGGAAATACGGATACACTGGTTCAGGATGTAACCCTTCCGGCAGCAGGAAGAAATGGAAGTGACATTACCTGGAGCAGCAGCAGGGAAGAGGTGATTTCCAGCCAGGGCCAGGTGGTTCGTCCAGATCCCGGAGAAGAAGATGCCCAGGTAATCTTAACAGCGTCTGTCACTTCTGGGGATGTGACGAAGACAAAGGAATTTACACTTCTTGTTCCGGCTTTGACAGAAAATCAGCTGTATGTAAGCTACGATATGACGGTTCAGGACGGAATGCTGGTAGACAGGCAGGGCAGATGTAATGCGTCTCTGGCGGGTATGAATGAAAGCAATGTCATTACCGATGAAAATGGGGAAAAGAAACTAAACTTTACGGGAAATAAAAACCAGTATGTTAAGATCCCTTCCGGCATTATCGAAGATGGAGATGAAAGTATCACCATTGAGATGAAATTCAACACGTCACAGATGGACTATGCCTGGGTTTTTAATCTGGGAACAAAAGATGCTAATAACTACGTCTTTTTGAATCCCATCAGAGCAGGAGGAGAAGTTGCCTTTACCTTAAAAGCTGGTGGAAAAAGCGAACAGTCAGTTAATATCGGCGGCGCTGTTAAACCGGGAGAAGATACGACGGCTGCCATGGTATTCAGCGAAGACCAGACTGCCAGACTGTATCTCAACGGTAAGCTGGCGGGAACGACAAAGCACGGATACAACCTGACGGATATTTTGAAAAACGGTGTGAAGAATCCGGAGGATGCCATTGGATATATGGGATTGTCACTCTATGGCAATGATCCGGGATACATTGGAACCATTTCTTATTTTGATGTTTATAATTATGCAATGAGCGATCAGGAAGTGTGGCAGAATTATGCGGATAAAAATCTGGATATGACAGATGAGGATCGAATTGCAGAAGACCTGAAGGCATTAAAGTTAACAGAAGGCGAACTTACCAAAGACTTTCTGGAACTGCCCAAGGTGGGACTGAATGGAAGCAGCATACTGTGGGAAAGCAGCAATCCGGATGTGATTGCCACAGATGGCACAGTGAACAGGCCCCAGGCAGGCGAAAAGGATGCTGAGGTAATCTTAAAAGCTGCGCTGACACTTGGAAATCTTACGAAAAATAAAACGTTCCGCTTTCTTGTTCTGGCAGAGACCGATATCACCGGAATTGAAGATTTTCCATTAGGAGCAGTAGATGTTACAAATGATTATTATGATCAGGTAACAGAAAAGGATATCGCCTTTTTAAAGGAGTTTGATGCGGACAGGCTGCTTTCCAGATTCCGTGAGACAGCAGGATTAAGCACCCAGAATAAACAGCCATACATCGGATGGGAAGACAGCTATATCGGCGGACATACCCTTGGACATTATCTGACAGCCTGTGCACAGGCATATCTGACTGCCGATAAAGAGGAAGACAGAACCTGGATGAAAGAACGTCTTTCTTATTTGATTCAGGAACTGGAGAAGTGCCAGGAAGCAGTAGGAACAGGCTTTTTATTTGGCGCTAAGATTGAAGACCGGAATAATATTGAAAAACAGTTTGATATTATGGAAGGAAAAACAGGCGGTGCAAACTGGGTTCCATGGTATACCATGCATAAAATACTGGCTGGTCTGGTAGACGTTTATAAATTCACCGGCGACGAAACGGCACTGAAGACAGCATCATCCCTTGGAGACTGGATTTACAATCGAACCAGCAAATGGGATACAGCTACACAGCGCCGGGTGCTGAATATTGAATATGGCGGAATGAATGACTGCCTCTATGAACTTTACAAATCAACCGGAAAAGAAGAGCATGCCAAAGCTGCCCATATGTTTGATGAAGATACCTTATTTGAAAATGTGTTGGCTGGAACACCGAATATTCTAAATGGAAAGCATGCCAATACTACCATTCCCAAATTTTTGGGGGCATTAAACCGCTACCGCGCACTGGACGGGAAGACAATCAACGGGGAAAAACAGGATGCCACAAATTTATCCCTGTATCTTCAGTATGCAGAAGCATTCTGGGATATGGTAATTGAAAGACATACCTATATTACAGGAGGCAACAGTGAGTGGGAACATTTTGGAGCAGACAATATCCTGGACGCAGAGCGGACCCAGTGTAATTGTGAGACCTGTAACACTTACAATATGCTCAAAATGACCAGAGAATTATTTAAGATAACCGGAAATAAAAAATACTCGGATTATTATGAAAACACCTTCCTCAATGCCATTATGTCATCCATAAATCCGGAAACAGGTATGACTACCTATTTCCAGCCTATGGCAGCAGGATATTTCAAAGTATATGCGGATACCAACATCAATAATAATCAGTTCTGGTGCTGTACCGGAAGTGGAATGGAGAATTTTACAAAGCTTGGGGACAGTATTTATTTCTATAAAGACCATACCCTCTTTGTCAATCAGTATCTGAGTTCAGAGCTGACCTGGGATGAGAAAAATGTAAAGCTTACTCAGAATACTTCCATTCCCGAAACGGATACATCAGAATTTACCGTTTCCTTATTAAATGGAGCCGACCAGGCAGAGATGAACCTGCGTCTGTCAGTACCTTCCTGGGTTGCAGGGACGCCGGCAGTAAAAGTAAATGGAACAGACCAGAAAGCAGAGACAGCGGGGGGATACATCTGCATAGACAGAACCTGGAAAGACGGTGACACCGTGAGTGTGCAGCTTCCTATGGAAGTAAGGGCATATACACTGCCCGACAATGACGGGGTATACGCTTTTAAATACGGACCGGTCGTATTAAGTGCAGAGCTTGGTACGGATGATAAAATGGATCTGACCACTTGCGGTGTGGCTGTTTCTATTCCAAAGACAAAAGTAGTGGGCCTGGAATCCGCAAGCCCCAAAGATGGAAAAAGAGCGGTGCTGGGAACTGAGACCATCGATATTGAAGACTATACCGTAGATGATTTTATGGAAAATATCAATCAGCATCTGGTTAAGACGGTAGGAGAAGACGGCAACCTGGCATTTAAGCTGGAAGGAACGGACCATGATCTGACCTTCTCGACCCATTATCTGCAGCATACACAGCGATATGGAATTTACTGGTATTTTACCGGAGCGGACAGCAGTGCAGAAGACCAGCAGGCAGTTATTCTCAAGCAAAAAGAAGAAGGCCGTGCAAACCAGGCTAAAATCGATGTGATCAAGGCAGGATACGGACAATACGAAAACGACAATATTCATCAGCTGGATGACAACAATGGTGCAGGCTCTGTGGGCGGAAGCGATGAAGCGTTAAATGGCATGACTACACGTTATGCGAAACCGGGCGGTTTCTTCACCTACCGGATGATCGTCAACAAAGAGAAAAAGAACTATATTTTATGCAATTTAGCAAAAATTGACAATGGCAAAACATTAAAGATTACAGCGGGAGATCAGGTCATTTATCAGGAAAAACTAAATTATTCCGGAAAAGATGCTGTCTATGAAATGAAAATCGAAATTCCGGAATACGCAGTAAAAAAAGCGCAGTCTATCACGGTAGATGACACCGCAACCGGAACCCAGAAAACTTACGACGTAGTACCGCTGAAGTTCGAGGGCGCGGCGAATGAGACATCAGCACGTTTAGTAGAAGAGATGTATATTTCAACCAGCTACAGCAAGAATGCATATCTGGTTTCCCTGACTCCAAATGTGGGAACCGTGGAAATGAAGGAAGACAGCTGCCTGATTACCGTGCCAACAGAGACACAGGAGGTTGGGCTTACTGCAAAGCTGGCAGATACCTATGGATTGCTTTACGTAAATGACATCCTTGTCAATGATTCTGCTGTACAGAAAATTGCTCTGGAAGGCGATAAAACAGTGGCTGCGCTGCGGGTATACGCAGAAGACCATGAGACATATCAGGATTATGCAGTTACCATTGAAAGAAAAGATGTGGCTAAAGAAGTACTGGTAAGCCAGATTCTCACCGGGTGGAGCCAGAAAACCATGCTAACAGGAGAAAGTATCCTGATTGATGCGAAAGTTCTGCCGGAAAATGCAGCCAATAAGAGCCTGAAATATCAGTCCGGCAATGAAAAAGTTGCAGTGGTAACCGGTAATAAAATAACGGCTGCAGCACCTGGAACTACAGTTATAACCGTCTCAGCAACCGATGGTTCCGGCGTGAAGACATCCTTGACCGTGACCGTAAAAGCTCCGGCACCAAAGCCGGTTCCGGTTCAGAGTATTTCCCTGAACCCCACAGCTAAAACAGTTACCGTAGGGGAAAGCTTTGCACTTCAGGCACAGATATCACCTGGAGATGCCAGCAATAAAAATGTGACTTTCACTTCTTCCAATACCAGGGCAGTGGCGGTAAACAAAAATCAGGTTGTGGCAAAAGAGCCGGGTCAAGCGGTGGTCACTGTGACAGCACAGGATGGATCAGGCGTAAAGGCATCCATGACTGTAACCGTTAAACTCGCGGTACCGGGGAAAGTAAAAGCAGTTCAGTCAGGTGCAGCAAAAGTAAAAGTTAGCTGGAGTAAATCGTCCAAAGCAGTAAAATACAATGTATACCGTTCCACAAAGGCAAAGAGCGGTTACCGCAAAATCAAGACGGTTATGTCCTCTTCTTATACAGACCGCAAAGTAACTGCGGGAAAAACATATTATTATAAAGTGCAGGCAGTGGCATCCTCTGGTTCATACAACAGTGCAGACAGTGCAGCTGTGAAAGCATCGCTGTTGAAAGTGCCGTCCATAAAAGTGAAGTCCGTGAAAAAGGGCAGAGTGGATATCAGCTGGAAGAAAATAAGCGGTGCATCCGGCTATGAGATTTATGTTTCTGCTGATAAATCGAAAGGTTATAAGAAAAAAGCGGTAGTTAAGAAACAGAAAACAGTGAAAACTTCCGTAAAAGGATTAAAGAGCAAAAAGAAATACTACGTAAAAATCAGGGCTTACCGCACGGTTGATAAAAAGAAAGTATACGGATCATATTCCAAAATAAAAGGGATTACAATTAAATAGTTTATAAAAAAGGATTTTAATCCCGGAATTACTTTCGGGGTTAAAATTCTTTTTCTAAAGGCGTTTATGCGTTTACGATAAAAAATCCCACTTTATTCATAAGAAATCCCGTTTCTTTTTCTATATATTTTTGCATTACTATAAATAGGAAAAATAACTGTTTAATATTAATCAAGAACACAGGCAGGGAGAAGAAAAATGATTAAGGTATTTTTAGTAGAAGATGAAATTTTAATTCGAAACGGTATCAAAAAAGGCATCCAATGGGAGCGGGAGGGGCTTTCTTTTGTAGGGGAAGCATCGGATGGGGAATTGGCGTATCCCATGATCTTAAAAACGAAACCGGATATTCTGATCACAGATATAAAAATGCCCTTCATGGATGGCTTTGAACTGAGTAAGGCTGTTCTTCGGGAATTGCCGGATATAAAAGTAATTATATTAAGTGGATACGGAGAATTTGGTTATGCCCAGGAAGCGATTAAAATGGGGGTGCAGGAGTATCTGCTGAAGCCGATATCCTCAAAAAGGCTGCTGGTGGCAATTAAAGAAGTCGCGGAAATTATTGATAAAGAGCGTGAGGAACGAATACTTCTGGAAAAGTATTCCAAAGAAATGGAGGAGAATGTCAGGAGAAATATCCAGTGCTTTTTCACCATGCTTGTAACGGAACAGGTACCAATGTCCGCAGCCCTGGAACAGGGGCGGCAGCTGGGAATGGAACTCAGCGCGGAAAAATATAATATGATTCTGTTCAAAATACGGAAAAAAGACCATGAGGCAGAATATTCCGAAGGGGTAGTGGAGGTTATGGAACAAATTCAGCAATATGTAGATACCCAAAACCATGTATTTGTATATGAAAGGGGCGCAGAAGGCGTGGCATTTCTGATAAAAGGGGACAGCAGTGAGGAATTAAATGAGAAAATTGCAAAGTTTTGTACTTATCTGATAAAGCTCATCGAAGGTTATGATAATCTGGAATATTATGCCGGAGTGGGGAAGATGGTATCCAGACTTCGTGAACTAAGGGATAGTTATAATGAGGCGGACAAGGTATTTTCAAGCCGATTTGTGGAAAACTGGAACAGGGTGGTGTATCAGGGCAACTATCTCCCCGGGGCAGTGGCTGATATCGATATATACAAGGTTTATTCTGTTGAGGACTCCAGAAAAATGATCCGCCAGTTCTTAAGAAACGGTACGCTGGACGAGGTACCAAGCTTTATCAAGGGATACTTTGGAAAGAACAGCCAGGACAACCTAAAATCATTAATGATGCGCCAGTATATCTGTATGGATATTTATTTCAGCGTGATTGCATTTGGAGAGGAGATCCAGCTGAGCAAGGAAGAACTGATCGAAAACTGTGGAGAAATTAAGGGACTGACGGAACATATAGTGGGTCTGGATACTACAAAACAGTACATCCGTGATCTGCTTGAAAATGTACTTCTTCTGAGAGACAGTGCATCCGGACGTAAATATTCGGATATTTTGCTTAAGGCAAAGTCTTATATTACCGAAAATTATATGCAGGAAGACATGTCACTGAACACGCTGGCATCCCATGTAAATATGAGCCCCAGCTATTTCAGCTCCGTTTTCAGCCAGGAATCGGGTATGACTTTCGTAGAATATCTGACAGAAGTACGAATGGATAAGGCAAAAGAGCTATTGATGTGTTCCAACCAGAAGACCTCCGAGATCGGATACCAGGTGGGCTATAAGGATTCCCACTACTTTAATTACATATTTAAAAAGACCCAAAAGTGTTCGCCGAAAGAGTACAGGCTCAGAGGGAAAAAAGTTCCAGACATCAGAGCGTGTTTGTAATTCTTACTGCATAACTGGAATTTTCTAACATTTCCGGAGCTCTTTTTGGAGGCATGCGGGCGTTTGCTGAGAAATACGAATGCATTTCTCGGCGAATGCCCGCTTAGTATTCTAGGGGAGCCAGTGGAATACTTTCTTTTACACACTCTAATTCACTTCAAAAAATTTCGAACATTTAAAAAAAATATCTTACAAAATACCCACACAGATCAAATAATACAAAAAATACATTACAAATCGCAAAAGTCCGTCCGTATAAAATTTTTTTGAAATAGATTATGATAAAGATGCTTAAAGAAATCAACTTGTAACTGTTCTACACACAGGGATGTGCATTTACTGAACAGCCTGAGAAATGTGGAACGAGCGAACGTAAGTCTCAGCGCCAAAGGCGATTTGCATGGGCTTACGGCTTATCTGTTCAGGGAACAGATCTATCAATTTTTTAAAATCTAAGGAGGATTTATTAATGAAAAGAAAAGTAATCAGCGTTTTACTCTGTACAGCAATGGTAGCAACAATGGCAGCAGGATGTGGAAGCAGTGCGAAAGAAACAGAAGCGGCAGCGACTGCAGCAGCAACAGATGCAGCAACAGAAGCACCGGCAGCAACTGAGGCGGCAACGACCGAAGCGGCAGCTACATCAGAAGCAGCAGCAGATACTACAGACGGCGGATCAGATGAAGGCGGCAATATCACCGTTGGTTTTTCTCAGGTTGGTGCTGAATCTGACTGGCGTACAGCAAACTCAGAATCTATGAAATCAACATTCAGCAAAGATAACGGATATGAACTGATCTTTGATGATGCACAGCAAAAACAGGAAAATCAGATTACGGCAATCCGTAACTTTATCCAGCAGGAAGTAGATTATATTGTATTGGCACCAGTAACAGAAACAGGATGGGATACGGTTCTTCAGGAAGCAAAAGATGCAGCAATTCCGGTAATCATCGTTGACCGTATGGTAGACGTATCCGACGACAGCCTGTATACAGCCTGGGTAGGATCTAACTTTGAATTAGAAGGTAAAAAAGCAAGCGCATGGTTAAAAGCTTATGCAGATGCAAAAGGAATGAAAGAAATAAATATCGTAGATATCCAGGGAACAATCGGAGCTTCTGCACAGATCGGACGTACAAAGGGACTTGCTGATGCAGTGGAAGCAAATGGCTGGAATCTGCTGGCAGCTCAGACAGGTGAATTTACACAGGCAAAAGGACAGGAAGTTATGGAGTCCATGCTGAAACAGTATGACAACATCAATGTAGTATATTGTGAAAATGATAATGAAGCATTTGGAGCAATCGATGCAATTGAAGCAGCTGGTAAGACAGTAGGTGCTGACGGTGATATTCTGGTAATGTCCTTTGACTCTACAAATGCTGGTCTGACAGATACATTATCCGGCAAAATCGTTTGCAACACAGAATGTAACCCATTACACGGACCACGTGTTGAAGAAATCATTCAGAAACTGGAAGCAGGAGAAGATGTAGAAAAAGAACAGTATGTAGATGAAGAAATTTTTGCAAATCCAAGCGAAGTTACATCTATTAATGTAGACGGAACCGATTATCCGGTTACTGTTATGACCCAGGAAGTGCTTGACAGCCGTGCATACTAAAATAAAAAAAATGCAGATTTGTAGTTAGTACAGCATTGCACATAATAAGCAATACTAACGATAATCGGCACAGGGCGTGGCAGAATAATTCGGTAGACCGATAAGCTGCTGCGCCTTTATTACCGTAAGGGACTGTCCCTAAGCAGCAGACGCGTAAAACAGTAATAGGAAAGCAGGTGTAGAGGAAGAATGAAGCAGAATGAAGTTTTGACTATGCGTGGCATCTATAAAACTTTTCCAGGCGTAAAAGCATTGCAGAATGTTAATTTTACATTGAGAACCGGAGAAATCCATGCACTGATGGGTGAAAATGGTGCCGGAAAATCAACCTTAATTAAAGTATTGACAGGTGTATACGAATTTGATGAGGGAGAAGTTAAGATGGAGGGCAAGCCGGTCAAAAACCACTCTCCCCAGGATGCACAGAATAACGGGATCAGCACGGTATACCAGGAGGTAAACCTCTGTCCCAATTTATCCGTAGCGGAAAATCTTTACATTGGAAGAGAACCCAGAAAGATGGGACTCATCGATTGGAAGAAGATGAACCAGATGTCAGGCAAGCTGTTGGAGAGTTTGGACATCCAGGTATCCCCCACACAGAAACTGGAAGAATGTTCGATTGCAATCCAGCAGATGATTGCCATCGCCCGTGCAATAGATATGAAATGCCGTGTACTCATATTGGATGAACCCACATCTTCACTGGATGATGATGAAGTTGAAAAGCTCTTTGTATTGATGCGAAAGCTGAGAGACGAAGGAGTGGGCATCGTCTTTGTAACACATTTTCTGGAGCAGGTTTATGCCGTTTGTGACCGCATTACCGTTCTGCGAAATGGAGAACTGGTGGGAGAATATGAAATCAAGGATCTTCCAAGAGTAATGCTGGTAGCAAAGATGATGGGAAAAGATTTTGATGATCTGGCTGACATTAAAGGGGACAGAGAAGAGTCCAAAGCAAAAGAAGGCGTGCCGGTAATCAGTACGGAAAAGCTTGGGCATACCGGAACAATAAGACCATTCGACATTGACATACATAAGGGTGAAGTAATCGGACTTACCGGCTTGCTGGGATCCGGCAGATCGGAACTTGTAAGGGCGATCTACGGTGCAGATAAGGCGGATTGTGGAAAACTCATGGTAAACGGAAAAGAAGTGAAGATCCACGCGCCTATAGATGCGATGAAGCTGGGGATGGCATACCTGCCGGAAGACCGGAAAAAAGAAGGAATTATCGCAGATTTATCGGTGCGGGAAAATATCATTATTGCTCTTCAGGCTAAGCGGGGGATGTTCAAACCAATGAGCCGCAAGGAGATGGAAGAAGCGGCAGATAAGTATATTGAGATGCTTCAAGTCAAAACAGCCAGCCGTGAAACCCCAATTAAGAGCCTTTCAGGCGGAAACCAGCAGAAGGTAATCATCGGCAGATGGCTGCTGACCAATCCGGAATATCTGATTCTGGATGAACCTACCAGGGGAATTGATATCGGAACAAAGACAGAGATTCAGAAACTGGTACTGAAGATGGCTTCCGAAGGAATGGCTGTAACCTTTATTTCTTCAGAAGTAGAAGAAATGATCCGTACCTGTTCCCGCATGGGCGTACTCCGGGATGGGAAAAAAGTAGGTGAGATCAGCGGAGATGAAATGACACAGGAAGGTATTATGAAAGCAATTGCAGGAGGTGAGGAATAACATGAAACAGAAAATGGACTTTAAAAAAATAACGAAGATGCGTCTGTTCATGCCGATTGTATGTCTGCTGGTCGTATTGCTTGTAAATGTAATTACAACTCCCAGCTTCTTCAAAATTTCTCTGAACAATGGTGTGCTGTATGGATATATCATCGATGTCATCAACCGTGCGTCAGAGCTTGTTATTCTGGCAGTGGGTATGACCTTAGTTACCGCAGCCAGCGGCGGGCAGGATATCAGCGTGGGAGCTACCATGGCAGTGGCAGGTGCTGTCTGCTGTCAGATCTTATCCGGCGGAGAAGTATCAACCAATACATTTCAGAATCCTCTGATTATTGCAATACTGGCAGCATTAATTGTGGCAATGATCTGCGGTTCCTTTAATGGTTTTCTGGTTGCGCATCTCAATATTCAGCCTATGGTTGCAACGTTGATATTGTATACAGCAGGCAGAGGTATTGCACAGCTGATTACCCAGGGACAGATCACTTATGTACGTGTGGAATCTTACAAGGTATTAGGCGGTTATATCGGCAAGTGTCCGATACCAACGCCAATATTCATAGCAATTATTGTAATCATCATCATCAATCTGGTACTTAAGAAAACTGCATTAGGCTTATATATTGAATGTGTTGGAATCAATGGAGCGGCATCCCGCCTGGTGGGACTGAATTCTAAAATGATTAAGTTTCTCGCCTATGTGCTGTGCGGCCTGCTTGCAGGAATTGCCGGAATCGCAGCATCCAGCCGAATCTATTCCGCAGATGCTAATAATATTGGTTTGAACCTGGAAATGGATGCCATTCTTGCAGTTGCCCTTGGGGGAAACATCTTAAGCGGCGGTAAATTCAGTCTGATGGGGTCTGTAATCGGTGCCTATACCATTCAGGCTCTGACTACAACACTTTATGCAATGAACGTATCTGCTGACCAGCTCCCGGTATACAAAGCCGTTGTAGTTGTAATCATTGTAACGCTGCAGAGCGAGGTATTCAAAAAATTCTTCAAAAATCTGACTGCGAAAAAAGACACAAAAAAATTAGCCGCACAAGGAGGTAATCAGTAATGAAAAGTTTGAATAAAAAGAAAAAGCTGAATGGAAACAGCTTCCTCCTTATGATTACAATTCTGCTGTTCGTAATCATGTATGCCGCCGGTATGATTATTTTCAATGATAAAGGATTTGCAAAGCCCCAGATGTTCTTAAACCTGTTTATTTCAAATGCAGGACTTCTGGTAATCGCCATGGGGCAGACCATCGTAATGATCACAGGAGGAATTGATATTTCCGTAGGGTCTGTGACCGCGCTGGTATGTATGGTGGCTGCAAATCAGATGGAGAATAATGGAGCAAGTGCCTATACGGCTGTACTGCTGGCACTGGTGATTGGCCTGGCATATGGCGTAATTCAGGGATTTTTAATATCCTATCTGGACATACAGCCTTTTATTGTCACTCTGGCAGGTATGTTCTTTGGACGAGGGCTGACTGCCATCGTCAGCACCGACATGATTTCCATTAAAAATGAAGTGTTTTTAAGCTGGGCAAACTTTAAAATAAACATGCCTTTTGGAACTGTGAGTAAGAAAGGCGTCTTCCAGGCGGCGTATATCTATCCCACGGTGGTCATAGCCCTGATTATACTGGTAGTTGTCATTATCATTATGAAATATACAAAATTCGGACGTAAGTTATATGCAATCGGTGGAAACCAGCAGAGCGCATTAATGATGGGGATTAATGTACGGAAGACGAAATTGTGTGCATACATACTGAATGGTCTTTTAGCCGGAATCGGCGGATTCCTCTTCTGCCTCAACAGCTGTGCAGGATTTGTTGAACAGGCAAAAGGATTGGAAATGGATGCGATCTCTTCAGCCGTTATCGGAGGTACGCTGTTAAGCGGAGGTGTTGGTACTCCATTTGGAACCCTGTTCGGCGTACTGATTAAAGGTTCTATATCCAGTTTGATCACAACCCAGGGTACGCTGTCCAGCTGGTGGGTAAGAATTGTATTATCTGCATTGCTTTGTTTCTTCATCGTATTACAATCAATATTTGCCAGAATGAAATTGAAAAAATAAAGAAAATACAGAGCTTTAGAATCAAAACATAAATAGCAGGGCTGTCAATTTAAGCACAAACTTCTGTAATTGAGCGAAGATCTGATCATTGGTGCATACCGGTGAGATCGTGAATTACCGGAATTTCGCTTTTATGACGGCTCTTTTTTATAGAAAATATTGTATAAAAATACGAAGATTATTTTTACACTATTGCTTTTGATAGTTATTATAACGATAATATACTATGCTGTACCGTGAGTCACATCTGTAATTTTTGCAGAATTTTCGAACACGATCTGGGGAGTAGTATGGTCAATGGTGTGGAAATATGCTTAAGGACGGAGGACAATATGATTAAAGTATTTCTGGCAGAAGACGAAATGACTATTCGGGAAGGTATTAAAAAGAGGGTAAAGTGGGAAGAAAACGGCTTTCTCTTTTCAGGCGAGGCAGAAGATGGGGAAAAGGCACTCTCGATGATTCGAAAGATAAGGCCGGATATTCTCATTACCGACATTAAAATGCCTTTTATGGACGGTTTAGAATTATGCAGGGTGGTGAAGGAAGAGTTACCTGAGATAAAAATTCTAATTATAAGCGGGTATGATGATTTTTCATATGCAAAGCAGGCAATCAGGCTGGGGGTGGCAGAGTATCTTTTAAAGCCCGTTACCTGCGCAAGACTGCTTCAGTCACTGTTGGAAATGAAAGAGGAATTAGAAGAGGAGCGGACACAGAGACAGTTCCTGGAACAATACGAGAGGGAAACGCAAAAAGATTATGAAATATTAAAATATCAGTTCTATCATGAACTGGTAAGCGGTAAGCGCACCGCTGTCCAGCTAAAGCAGAGAGGAGAAGACCTGGGGATTGAGCTGGAAGCAGGAGCTTATAATTTTTTACTATACAAAATCTCAGCGTCCAGCTATGATGAACGTATGGATTACCGGCAGGATTTTATGCAGGCAGAAGATTTTCTGGTAGAGACATTTGAGAATGATAAAAGTTTAATTTATTTTGATCATATAGCGGAAGGATCCGCGTTGTTAATTACAGGAAAGTCCCCAAAGGAAGTAGATCAGACAATTTCAAAATGCATCCGGACGATCTCACAGAAAACGGATGAAACACAAAATCTCATTTATTTTATCGGAATTGGAACCACAATAACCGATCTGGAAGATATCCCCATTAGTTATCGATTTGCAAACAGAGCATACACCTACCGTTTCCTCACACAGGGAAACAAAGTTCTCTATGGTGACGACATTTATGCCAAAAATCTGGAGGAAGACGAAACATTCAGTTTAAAAAATATTTCTGCGGACCATACAGACAGTAAGGTTGCATTAAATTTCCTGAAAAGCGGTTTGAAAAGTGACATTGAACTGTTCGTAGAAAATCTTATCCAAAGCATTGGTGAGAATAATATGAATTCTTTGATGTTCCGGCAGTATATCGTATTGGATGTTAATTTGCAGATCATTCAGTTTTTAGAAAGCATCGGGCGCAGCCGGGAAGATCTGCAGAAGCGTTTTCCTGAATTTGGTGACATCATGATGTTCACCCATTCTATTGGCAGGACGAAGCAGTATATCATGCAGAGTTTTGAAAGCTGTATGGACATAAGGGAGCTGGCTGCAGTCAATAAATATGCAGATATGGTAGAGAGTGCTAAAGATTTTATCCGCTCCCATTATAACGATGAGGATATCTCCCTCAATACAACGGCAGCCTGGGTCAATGTAAGCCCCAACCATTTCAGCCGTATCTTCAGCCAGGAAACAGGAATCACCTTTGTAGAATACCTGACTGATATCCGGATTGAACAGGCGAAAGAACTGTTACGAAGTACCAATATCAGAATTTCAGATGTGGGATATGATGTGGGGTATAAGGATTCCCACTACTTTTACTATCTGTTTAAGAAGATGGAAGGGTGTACACCGAAGGATTACCGCATTAAAGTACAAAAAAAGGAGAAGAGATAAATGACACATTTTCGTACTTTTTTGATAAGAAAACCCATTGATCGTAAAAAGTATAATTCTTATAATAATTATAAAGCTAACATTTCGGGTCTGATCCAGAGCGATTCTTGAAAGAATATCTGATAGGCCCTTTTTGTCAATTATAAAATATATATTTCGGGTTTTATGTTAATGATCCGGATAAAAGCGGCAGAGGGAGAAAGATACCAATGGGTTTAAAGGAAGTGGAGTCCCGGTTTGACAGATGTTCGATCAGAAGAAAGCTGATGATTCTCAGAAGCGGGATTATTATACCATTTATTATATTAATTATTTGGATGATTCTGCTGATGGTTTCTTATAATGAGAAATACAGTGCGGTAATTAACAATATGGCGGCGGCTACGGAGTTTAATTCTGATTTTCGCAATGAACTGGATTATAAAATGTACCGGATTGTGGCAGGGGCTGTTACATTTGAAGAAGTGAAGCCTTATGAGGACATAAACGAGGCGAAGATTATTTTAGAAAAGTTAAAAGAGACTGCCACTACGGAAAACAGCGTAGACAGGATCGATGCAATACTCCGCCTTTTAAAACAGCTGCAAAACACGATGAAATCCATCGAGAAAAATGAACCGGTATTGGGCAGGAAAGACAATACGGAAATACTGGACAAAGATATTTATCAGTTTACAGAGCTGGTGGATGAAAAAATGTCAGATTACATCCGATATGAAGCGGAACATGCAAAAGTGGTGAAAACGGAACTGGAAGTTCAGATAAGGACATCTATTCAATATTGTGTTATGATTGGAACATCTATTATATTTTTGGTGTTGATTCTGACAAACAGGATTTCTAAAAGTATTGAACGTCCGGTGCGGGAGTTATGTGACAGCACCAAAGAGGTTGCAAAAGGGAATTTTAATATTCAGGTACGGATCGACCCCATGGAAGAGATGGAGGTGCTGGGAAACAGCTTTAACAGTATGGTTAAGAAGATCGGAAGCCTGGTGGAAGATGTCCGCAATGAACAGATCCATCTGAGGAAGACAGAACTAAAATTACTGCAGGCGCAGATCAATCCTCATTTTCTGTATAATACCCTGGATACTATCATTTGGCTTGCAGAAGATGAGCAAAATGAACAGGTTGTACAGATGGTGGACCAGCTTTCCATCTTCTTTCGTACTACTTTAAGCAAGGGGCAGGAGTTTATTACCCTGGCAGAGGAAGAATCCCATGTAAGAAGTTATCTTATGATCCAGCAGTTCCGCTATCAGGATATTCTGGACTATGAGGTGGAGATGGATCAGGAGATCAGATGCAATTATATTCTGAAGATCTGCCTGCAGCCAATTGTAGAAAATGCCCTTTATCACGGGATTAAGAACAAAAGAGGAAAAGGAAAGCTCAGTGTAAAAGGATACCGGATAGGAGACTATATTCACTTTTCCGTAAAAGATACCGGACGGGGAATGAGCCCGGAAGAATTAACCAGTTTGGAGAATGAGTTAAAAGGAGAGAAGCTTTCCGACAGCAAAAAGGGATTTGGACTTTTAAATGTCAATGAGCGGCTGAGCCTGATCTACGGAGAGGAGTGTAAAATACATATCACCAGTGAATACGGTGTTGGAACGGAGGTGAACTTCAAGATACCTTTGTGCAGCAAAGTAGTGGAATAGGAAAAAGGGAGATTTATTATGATTAAAGTTTTTATAGTGGAAGACGAAACTGTCATCCGGGAAGGAATCAAACGCAGGATAGACTGGGAAGCGAATGGGCTGTGTCTTGTGGGAGAAGCTGGTGACGGAGAACTGGCATATCCCATGATTCAGGAAACAAAACCGGATCTGCTTATCACAGACATTATGATGCCATTTATGGATGGACTGGAACTGAGTGAACTGGTAAAAAAAGAGATGCCCCAGATTAAAATTATCATCATCAGTGGATTTGAACACTTTGTCTATGCCAACCGGGCACTTAAAATCGGAATTGTAGATTATCTGTCAAAACCTGTGGATTCCAGAAAGCTTCTGAATATTATGATTCAGGTCAAAGAGCAGATTGAAAGGGAGAAACAGAAGAGAAAGTATATAGAACGTTATGAACTGGAACGTGAGAAGAAAAGAATTCTGAAAAAGAATCAATTGTTTAATGACATGATTTCAGACAGGTGTTCCGTATCTGAGATTATTTCCAGAGGGATGCAGCTTCAGATAGACCTTGCAGCCAAGGCTTATAATATTATCCTGTTCCAGTGCTGGCCGGATAAAACAGAGGGACAGTCAAACTTATCCGAACAGGCATTGATGAATAAAATAGCAGAAAAGTTGGAGAGAGGACAGTATAAGGCAGTATATTTTAACCGGGAATCAGAAGGAGGTGCAGTTCTTGTCAAGGGAAAAGACCGGGATGAGTTAAACGGTACCGTCCACAATATCCTGGAGACTCTGGAGCAGGTGATCCGGTTGTGGACGGGTTACCGGTATTTCGCCGGTGTGGGACAATGCTTTGCAAGGCTGGGAGACATTACAAAATGCTATTATCAGGCTAATAAGGCATTTGCTTACCGGCTTTTTGACCAGTCTAAGAAGGTGGTGTTCAGCACTGAGATTGCGGACATGGACCGGGATCAGGGACTGAAGATTAATATGGATGAGATCGACATGGGGAAGATGGACAAGGATACCCTGGAAGATTTTCTGAAAAACGGCTCCAGATTGGAAGCGGAAGATTTTATAGACAAATATATCGAAAGCATCGGAAAAGCAAACATGGAGTCTATGATTTTTCGGCAGTATATTGTGCTGGATACAAATTTTGCAGCACTGCGTTTCCTGAAGAAGATAGGTAATAAAGAAGAAACACTGAAAGAGCACCACACAAAGGTAGGGGATCTCCTTGCAAATATCAGTTCCAGA
The DNA here is from genome assembly GCA_900540475.1 of uncultured Robinsoniella sp. Lineage (GTDB taxonomy): Bacteria > Bacillota > Clostridia > Lachnospirales > Lachnospiraceae > Robinsoniella. The sequence goes on from UQGG01000027.1 coordinate 82,395, forward strand.
GAGCTGACAAGAAACTATCTGATTAAAATACTGGAACTCTGCATCGAGACCCGGGACAAAATGTCCAAAAGCCGTCTGGAGGGATGGATTGAAGATGCAAAGGATTATATCAATGAGCATTACGGGGATGAAAAAATTTCGCTGAATGCGGTTGCCGCTTATGTAAATGTAAGTCCGAACCATTTCAGCAGAGTATTCAGACAGGTGGAGGGTAAGACTTTTGTGGAATACCTGACTAATACCAGACTCAATAAGGCGAAAGAGATGCTTAGATGCAGCAGTATGAAAACTTCGGACATAGGCAGCAGGCTGGGGTACCGGGACGCGCATTATTTTTATTACATATTTAAAAAAGAAGTGGGATGTACGCCAAAAGATTATCGAATGAAAAGTGTTGTATAAACAGAGTTTGTTGTAAAATAGGATCGGTAGGAAAATGGAAAAGAAGAAAATATGGATACTTTGTATTACAATAGCCAGCATGCTCCTGGCAGGGTGCTCTATGACGACGAACCACAGAGAGACAATATCTGCGGAAGAAAAGAGCCTGATAACAGTGGGATTTGCTCAGATCGGGGCGGAATCGGACTGGAGAATTGCCAATACGGAATCGATGAAAGAAGCGCTGAGTGTGGAAAATGGCTTCCGCCTCCTGATCTCCGATGCACAGCAAAAGCAGCAGAATCAGACAAAAGCGGTACGGGATTTCATCTCACAGGAAGTTGATGTTATCGTAATTGCACCTGTTACAGAAGACGGATGGGAAACGGTTCTGGAGGAGGCAAGAGATGCAGGCATTCCGGTAATCGTTGTAGACCGGATGATTAATGTCACGGATGATTCCCTCTATACGTGCTGGGTTGGATCTGATTTTGAAAAGGAGGGCAGGGATGCGGCAGACTGGCTGGTCAATTATATGGAAGCACGGGATGAGAGCAGCGGCGGCGGGCATCAGATTGCGATATTGAAAGGAACAATCGGGTCCACTGCCGAAATAGGCCGCACAAAAGGATTTAATGAAGCCATCAAAAAATACACGAACTATGAGATTGTATCGGAGCAGCTGGGGGATTTTATCCAGACAAAAGGCAAAAAAGCAATGGAATACTGTCTTCAGAAGTATCCGGACATTGATGTGGTAATAGCCCAGAATGACAATATGGCATTTGGAGCCATTGAAGCAATAGAAGGAATTGGGAAAAAGCCTGGAAAAGATATTGTCATTGTATCATTTGATGCAGTCAAAGCAGCATTTGAGGCGATGATCGAAGGAAAATTAAATGTTTCCATAGAATGCAATCCTCTGCATGGACCCCGGGTGGCGGAAATTGCAAAAAGAATTATGAGCGGGGAATCAGTGGATAAACTTCAGTATGTGGAAGAGGGGATTTATCCTGCTGAGACAGCTGCAAAGGAACTTCCCAACCGGAAATATTAGCGTGTGGCTGTATGCAATTGGAAGAAATATAAATAAATATCAGTGAATGAAAAAGAAAAAAATATTCCCATAGGAAATCAAGAATTAAAATCCCTTGATTTCTGTGGGAATATTTTTATTGCTTGGAAAGAGCTAAAATTCTGTATTAACCGACAGCCCCTTTCTCTTAGTTTCAGGAAGTAAAAAATAAATTTTAGAAAAGATATTGACAAACCATACTGTAACCATTATAATTACAGTATAAATGAAACTAAAAAAGTTACAGATAAGAAATGATAATTCACATATCTGAATAAACAGAAGGAGGCAACTATGGGAGTACCAGGGAAATCAAAGAGAAGATTTATAAAACCTCTGATTTTTATAGCAGGAGGCATAGCTGCCGGATACTTATATTACTGGCAGATTGGGTGTATCAGCGGAACCTGTGCCATAACTTCAGACCCTGCTAAGAGTATGGTCTTTGGAGGAATTATTGGATTGATTCTGGCAGTAGGATTCTGGGAACCGGCATCTAAGGAGAAAAAGCCTGTTGAAAATACAATTGAGGATGACAGGAAATAAATGAAACTTGTATGGTAAACAGCAAGTACAGGAAAGTGGAAACAAGAATATGAAATAAGCAAATAATGAGAGCTGAAACATCAGATAAAACAGAAAGCGGAGGAAATACAAATGGCAGGAACATTATTAACAAAGGAAAACTTTAACAGGGAAATAGAGGAAAGCAGGATTACCGTAGTGGATTTCTGGGCACCCTGGTGTGGTTATTGTACCAGAATCGCACCTTCGGTAGATCAGATTGCCGAAACTTATCAGGATGACATCAAAGTGGGCAAGATTAATATTGATGACGAACCGGATCTGGCGGAGCAGTTTGATGTTATGACCATTCCGACTCTGATTGCGTTTCAAAATGGAAAAGCAGTTGGCGAACCCCTGGTAGCACCCACCGCAAAGTCTCAGATAGAAGGCTGGATGCAGGAACTGGGAATTGCGGGAGAGTAGGAGAGGAGAGAACGTCATGGAACAGAAGATATCAGATGTGATTATTATAGGAGGCGGACCGGGCGGATATACAGCGGCTTTATACAGTGGGAGAGCAAATTTAAAGACAATGGTTATTGAGAAGCTTTCCGCTGGCGGACAGATGGCGACGACCAGCCAGGTAGATAATTATCCGGGTTTTGAAGAAGGTGTAAACGGATTTGAACTGGGAGAAAAGATGCGCCAGGGTGCAGAACGCTTTGGGGTGGAATCCTTATTTGCAGAAGTGGAATCCGTGGATCTAAGTGCACAGCCAAAAGTAATCCATACCAGTGATGGAGATTACTTTGCCAGGACAGTCATTCTGGCAACGGGAGCAAATCCCCGGGAAATGGGACTGGAAGAAGAACAGAAACTTAAGGGCAGGGGCGTCGCATATTGCGCTACCTGTGACGGAATGTTCTACCGCAATAAGACAGTTGTGGTAGTTGGCGGAGGCAATACTGCTGTTGCGGATGCACTGTTTTTATCCAAGATCTGTAACAAAGTCTATCTTGTTCACCGCAGAGACCAGTTAAGAGCATCCAAAAGCTATATGTCAGCCTTGAAACAGAGCTTAAATATAGAATTTATCTGGAATGCAAAAGTAAAGGAAATCCTGCATGATAAGAAGGTAACCGGCGTAGTAACAGAAGATATCGAAAGCGGCGACACGATTAAAGTAGCATGTGACGGCGTATTTGTTGCGATAGGAAGAATACCCAATACAGACTTGTTTAAAGGCCAGCTTGAGTTGGATGAAGGTGGATACATTGTGGCTGATGAGACCACAAAAACAAATCTCCCGGGCGTATTTGCAGTAGGTGACGTAAGGACGAAACCCCTTCGGCAGATCGTAACCGCAACGGCGGATGGAGCTGTGGCTTCTAAATTTGCAGAAGAATATATTGATATGCTTTCTGAATAGAGTTTCTTGTCAAATTTGTACATCCGGTATATAATATGAGTATATCCAAGAAAGGGATTATCCTTTAAAAATCAAGGACTTTCGGGAATATCCAATACTATATTACAAATGAGGCAGGTATAATGAATCGAATTGGAAAAAGAATACAAAGGTGCAGAGAAGAAAGAGGCATGAAGCAGGAAGAACTGGCAGAAAGGACAGGGCTTAGCAGCAGTTACATGAGCGCCATCGAACGAGGCGTAAAAGTACCCCGGCTGGAAACTTTTGTACGGATCGCTAATGCGCTGGAGGTGACCTCAGACATGCTGTTAGCAGATGTTTTAGACAGAGGTGCAGAAATTAAAGCTTCCGCTTTTGTAGATATCATGAAAGAACTGGCGCCCAAAGAGCAGGATAGAATCTTCCATGTAATTGAGGTTCTGGTTAAGGAGGCAAAGCAGTAAAACCTTACTTGTTCGATGATGAGGAATAAAAAAGAATAGGATGTTAGCAGGCAGCAGATAAAACCAAAGATATGGTTTTGTCTGCTGCTTTTTTTTACAAAATAATAGAAAAAAATATTAATTTCGCACTTGTTTCGACAGACTTCGACATACCAGATGTGTTATACTAACTCTATTAGAACTACTCACACACTATTAGAATTACAAAGGAGATAAACGTATGAAGAGATGGTTACAGAATATTCAAAAGAATTGGTACAAATACGCAATGGAAGTGGATTGTAAAAAGCTGGAACGCCTGATCGAAGAAGGACGTAATTTAACGTCAGATGAAATTTTAGAGGCAAGCAGAAAAGTGGATGGGCATATGAACCGATTTGCCGAGATAAAGGAATGTATGGAACAGCAGCATTCTATGTATTGAGTAAAGTAACGGGAAAATAGTATTTGAATGATGACAACATTGCGTAGTATGAGAATTTGTTTTTGTGATGAATGCCAGAGACTGAGGCATGAACAGGTCTCTGGCATTTTTTTGTGCAAAAACAAGAGCTGCTTGTCAAAAAAAACATTGGAAACGTTTCTAAAGTTAGAATAATCGTAACCAAATCAAAAAATGAAGAACTATAGTAAGGGAAAGACCACTAATATTGCGTTATATTTGCGATGCTTTTGGTAGATATAAGTAAAAAAGAAAAATATCACACCTTTGTCAAAAAATATCGAACGCATTTCTTTTTGGAGTTTGATAGAATAAGGTAAATAATGAAACAGTTTGGTAGTATAAATAACTTATCCTTACAATCCGCGTTTATTTAAAAAAAATAGTTTCTAAAACAAAAAATATGTAATTATTTGTTTTAGGAAAAATGACAATAGGAGCGATATATTACTGAGAAATGAGATTGTTTCCGTAGACGTGTATTAAGTTGCATGGCTGTGTTAACAAATATCGGGATTTCAGGAATGCAGGCGCGGCAGGCAGTCATTTCTACCGTTGCTGAATGTTCCGGGGGGTCTTTTCGGATTCCGGTGTAAAAATATAAAAGTCAGGGGGTATGCGATACCAGTACTAGGAAGAACAGGATTTAGCAATCATTAACTTTGTGTTGTTTAATGGAGAAGGGAGAACTTATGTTTAGAAAAAGAACAAAAAGTTTACGTAGAAAAAGAACGAATATGATTGTTTCATTACTTATTATTTTATCAATGATCAGCAGCGTAGTATTACCGGCAGCAGCTTCACCTGTTACCGAGCCGGCATCTGTTCCACAGGATATGGAGAGGCTGGATCCTTACGGAGCGGAAGACGGTAATATTGCACTTTCCGCAAAAGTAGAAGCGCCATATGCCAACGGGGGTTCAGTGGCGGCTAATGCAAAAGACGGAAAACTTGCAAGCGGCAATACCGGAACCGTGTGGAACACATGGGGCACACAGTATGGAAATCCGGATAATCCCCTTTGGATTCAGTACACCTGGGATCAGCCCCAAGTGGTAGAATCTATGAGAGTTATGTGGTGGATTTACACAGATGGCGGAGTCCGCTGGGCAAGGGACTGTAACCTTCAGTACTTAGAAAACGATGAGTGGGTTGACTACGGTCCTGTTGGAACCGATGGCAATTCAGCAACATTTACCGGTGAAGGCGGAGCAGAAGCCAATAAACCGTGGCCGTCACCGAAACGTTGGGGAACCAATACCAAATGGAATGTAGTAACGCTGGACACCCCGATTATTACAAAAGCGGTGCGGTTAAATATAACGGCAGAAAGAAATTCCGGCACAGCACCTGGTATCGGTCTAAGTGAATGGGAAGTATTCGGTTATGTGGATCCTGCTGTAGCAGATTTAGCTGAGATCCAGGAAGATTTCCTGATGGAACTTCTAAATGATGTTGATCTTCCCACAACTGGCTCCAACGGCAGTACCATTACCTGGTCGGAATCAACAGATCCCGCTTTGGGCAATGACGGTAAAGTAACCCGCCCGGCAAACGGAGAACCGGATGCCACAGGCCAGATCACAGCTACGGCAGTGAATGGAGATTTCAGCGCAGTGAAACAATTTGAATTCTCTGTATTTGCTGCAATGGATGATGAAAAAATTGCCAGAACTGATTTGGATGCCATTGATATTGGAGATGTATCTAACAGAACGACCAACTTTACATTCCCTCAGGAAGGAAGATTTGGATCTGTATTTACATGGAATACGGAAAATTCCCAATATTTGTGGACAGACGGAAGCGTTCTCAGACCACCTTCAGGACAAGGGGATGCAACGGTGAAACTGACCGCAACGGCAGCTTTTGGTGCAGCATCCTTAACACGTGAATGGGAAGTCACCATTCCTGCATATCCGGGAGCCGGCAAGTCGATTGTATCCTGCGAGCCGCTCAGTATTGAATGCCCGGTGGGTAATGCTCCTAAGTTACCTAACTTTGTAAAGGTTCTTTACAGCAACGGTGAATCCGAGCAGCGCAGAGTCAGCTGGGAAGGCTACACCACTGCAGCTCAGACTGCACAGGCAGAATATCCGGTTGGACATATCTACAGCTTAAACGGAAACGTACTTGGGGATAATGCCATAACAAACGGATACCAGGTTACTGCAGAAATTACAGTTGTGGAAGGGGAGACAGTTGTACCTTCTAACAATCCGCTTGCAGAAACTTTACCATTAAATGAAGTTACCCTTGAAAATGATCCTGATGGCGAGGCTAACAGACTGACTTTAAACAGAGACAATCAGATCGAATATATACTGGGTGTAGATGTGACCCGTATGCTTTATAACTACCGGGAAACTTTCGGACTTAGTACGGAAGGCTATGCGGCACCAGGCGGCTGGGATTCCAGAACAACCAAGCTCAAAGGCCACGGCTATGGACATTATCTGTCCGGACTTGCATTTGCTTATGCTTCCGGTGCAACCGAAGAGGAAAAGACCCAGCTTATGAGCAGAATGAAAAGAATGACAGATGAAATGCGTGAAATGCAGGAGATGACATTTGTCAAACTTCCTACGGAAGACAGATTCCGTGAAGCACGTGACCGATATTCAACGGATGCTGAAGTAAGGGCAATGACAAACGTCCGATTAATGGATGATGCAACTGCGCCAAGAGATCCTTCCCTGTTTGGTTACGGATATATCAATGCAATCCAGCCCGAACATCTTATCCTCATTGAAAACTATGCTCCTTATGATGGAAATATGGACAATTACGGCGTATGGGCACCTTATTATTCCCTGCATAAACAGCTTGCCGGCCTTGTGGACATCTATTACGCCCTGGATGGCGGAAGTGCAGATGAGCAGGCAGTAGCCGATAAAGCCCTTGCTATTGCTAAAGATATGGGTATGTGGGTATGGAACAGACTTCACTATTGTACAAAAGAAGGCACACGTCCCGATGCAAATTCACCAGGTTACCGTGACAGTATGTGGGCTTTATACATTGCCGGAGAATTTGGCGGTGTAAATGAAACACTGGCAAGACTTTCCGATATTATGAAATCACAGGGCAATGAAGATGAAGCAGCTAAATTGCTGGAAGCATCCACGTGCTTTGATAACAATGGTGCCAGCAGTGATACCGGCAATATTCCGTTCTTCTCATCACTGGCTGATAACAGGGATTCTATCAGAACCTTACATTGTAATCAGCATATTCCTCAGATCATCGGCGCACTTTGGAACTTTAAAGGCAGCAACGATGCGAAATATTATAATATCGCTGAAAACTTCTGGGATTATATTATCGGACGCTATTCCTTCACCATTGGTGGTGTAGGAGGCAATAACAGTAACGAAGAGAAATTTGCAGGAACCTATAATCAGATTGGGGTTGTGAATACCAATAACTCGGATAAAATCTGTGAGACCTGTGCAGCTTACAACATGCTTAAGCTGACCAAGGACCTTAACACCTACAATCCGGACGATGCAAAGTACATGGATTATTACGAACGTCTGCTTTACAACCAGATCATAGGATCTATTGTACCGGGAAGCAAATCCAACCAGGTATCCTACGGTTATTCCATTTATCCCAATACTACCAGAAAGAGAAGCACCGGAAATGCCACTAATCCCGGCAATACCTGCTGTTCCGGTTCTGGTACAGAGAATCATGTTAAATATCAGGAAGCAGCTTATTTCACCTCAGCAGACAAACAGACATTTTACGTTGGTCTGTATATGCCTACCACAGCGAAATGGGTAGAACAGGATGTTACAATTCAGCAGTCCTGCGTGTTCCCGGCTCAGGAATCTACCTTTACGGTAACACCAGGTGCAGGCACAGGGGAATTTGAAATGAAATTCCGTGTTCCTTTCTGGGCAACAAAAGATTTCGATATCACCCTTAACGGAACTTCTCTGGCTGATAGCTATGAGCCGAGTTCTTATGTTACAACAGGTGTGAGAACCTGGTCATCTGATGATACAATCGTGGTAACTATGCCATTTGGCTTTAATGTGGATTACCTGCCAGGTAAATGTGATTCAGAATGGTACGGTTCTCTTATGAATGGACCTTTGGTTATGGCTGCAACAGATGTGAAAGACCTCTCCAGAGTAGAGCTTGATTCCTATCTTTCAACAGGAGAAGGAACAAACGTGGTCATGAATACACCGGAAACCATGACAGGCGGCACAACAGGAGAAACACCAACCCGCAACGTACCTAGTTTAAGCGTAAATGTAATACCAGGGACCTCCGGAGGGGAAGCATCCGTGAAAACTTTTGTTCCCCACTATTTTGCAGGACTGCCTGCTTATACAACTTATTTCTACATTCCTGCTTCTGATGAAAATGCAGGTGTTGACAAAACACCTCTGTTCAACAAGATCACGGAAGTTACAGACAGAATCAGATCCGGAATGTATACGGAGGAAAGTGTGGAAGCGGTCAATGAAATACTGGCGGCAGCAGCATCGGTATACCAAAGTGCAGATACAACAGCTGAGCAGCTGGAAAGTACAATCGAATCCCTTGAGGAAGCCATTGCCAATTTGGTCGCAGTTCCGGTAGACATCTCAAAACTTGTGGAAAAATTAAGTGAAGCAACAGCTTTGAAGGAAACGGATTATACACCGGAAAGCTTTGCAGATCTGATCAGTAAAATAAAAGATGCCCAAGACTACAAAAATGGTAATGTTTATACGGATCAGGGAACAGCAGATTATATTTTTGCAATTGATTCTGCAGTGAAAGCACTGGTATTGCTGGACAGAACAGCTTTGGAAGAGGCTCTGAACACGGCAAATGAAAAGGTAAATCCGAAAAATACCAGCGAAAAGTCATGGGAAGAGCATGAGTATACCGTGTATACCCGTAAATCCTGGAATAATTTCAAGGCAGTAGAAGCGGATTCCCTGAAAGTAAATAACAACGATCCAAAAGTTCCTGCACAGAGCGAGATCGACAATGCAACAGAAGCTTTAAACAGAGCGATGGATGCATTGCTGCCGTACAATCTGTGTGATGAGCGTGAACCGCTGGAAACTGCTATTGAGGAAGCAAAAGCATACAAGAATGATCCTAAAAAATATACAGAGGAAAGCTTTGCAGCACTTCAGAGTGCAATTGTGATAGCGGAAGAACGAGTAGAATATGCAAGCCTTACATTCCCGGAGCGTGACGGTGTTATCAATGATCTGAAAAAGGCTATAGAAGGTTTGAATGATGAAGCCACAGAAGTTGTGGAAGAGGCAAAAAAAGCAGCGATCAAAGCAGCGGAAGAAGCTAAGGAAGCAGCAGATGCGGCCAATGCAGATGCCATAAAGACAAAAGCAGATGCAGAGGCGGCAGCAAGTTCAGCAGGAACAGCGACTACCGAAGCGGCAAAAGCGGCAGATGAAGCAGTAAAAGCAAAGGCAGAGGCAGATAAAGCCAAAACTGAAGCAGACAGAGCAAAAACTGAAGCGGATAAGGCATTGGCGGAATCAGGAAAATCAGAGACAGCAAGACTTGCAGCTGAAGCAGCTCAGAAGAAGGCAGAAGAAGCTCAGGCTAAGGCAGCAACAGCCCAGACTAATGTAGAAGCAGCCCAGAAAAAGGCAGAAGAAGCCAAAGGAAAAGCAGAAGCAGCCCAAGGTGCAGCAGAAACCGCGAGAAATGAAGCGAAAACGGCACAAACTGCAGCAGAAACCGCAGCAACGGCAGCAGACAAAGCCAAAAAGGCAGCAGAAACCGCAAAAGATGATGCGGTAGCAGCAAAAGCAGCAGCGGAAGCAGCAAGAGATACTGCAGTCAATGCGAAAAATGATGCAGCGGCAGCAAAGACAGCAGCGGAGTCAGCGAAAACAGTAGCAGAAGCCGCAAAAGCAGAGGCCATTGCAGCGAAAACAGCAGCAGAAGCTGCAAAAATGGAAGCGATAGCGGCCAAAACAGCAGCGGAATCAGCGAGAGCAGATGCATTAGCAGCGAAAGCAGCAGCGGAAGCAGCAGCAAAAGCAGCGGCTGAATCGGCAGCAGAAGCTAAAAAAGCAAAAGAAGAAGCGGAAAGAGCAGCAGCAGATGCGGCTCAAAAGAAAAAGGATGCCGAAGCAGCCAGAATTGCAGCAGAAAAAGCACAAAGTGCAGCCGAGAGTGCAATGAAAGCAGCTCAGGCAGCCCAGGCTGCGGCAGATAAAGCAATTGCAGATGCCAGAAATAATGCGAAGAAGGATTCCAATGCATTAGCATTAGTTGGCAGAAAAGCAAAGATCAAATCTACCAAGAGCACCAAGGGCAAAATAAAGGTAACACTTACAAAAGATAAAGCAGCAACCGGTTATCAGATTCAATATTCCTTAAAGAAAACATTTAAGGGTAAACCGGTTACGAAAACTACTAAGAATACTTCTTATACACTCAAAGGCTTAAAGAAAAAGACATATTATGTAAGAGCCAGAGGATATACGACAAATTCTATGGGCAAAAAAGTCTATGGTAAATGGAGTACTGTAAAAACAGTGAAAGGGAAGTAAGTATTGTGATCGAAATAAAATCAGTACAAAACGATTATAATATTTTGACTTTGTAGCGTGCAATGTATGAGATTCCCCCCGATGGATGAAAATCTGCCGGGGGGATTTTCTGTGTGATAGTACTATATCGAAGGGTTTATATGTGTACTATTAAATGCATTATATTGGGGTTTTGCTGATTAAATACGCTTCGTAGATGTAGGTAGTGTACGGAAAGATGGGCGTGGGAAACTGGTATGGACTCCGTCAGCTGGCCGCAGAACTGGTATTTTCTAACCTTTCCGAAGTCCTTTTTGGCGGCACGCGGGCATTCACCGAGAAATCCTGATGCATTTCTCGGTTCA
>UQGG01000028.1 GCA_900540475.1 uncultured Robinsoniella sp.
TCCCATGGGATCTTAGCTCAGCTGGGAGAGCATCTGCCTTACAAGCAGAGGGTCACAGGTTCGAGCCCTGTAGGTCCCATTTGGTAGTGATACCATGAAATGCCGGCGTGGCGGAACTGGCAGACGCACAGGACTTAAAATCCTGCGGGACTAATCTCCCGTACCGGTTCGATTCCGGTCGCCGGCATTCAGAATCATCAATTAAATATGTGCGTGTAGCTCAGCTGGATAGAGCGTTTGGCTACGGACCAAAAGGCCGGGAGTTCGAATCTTCTCACGCACGTGATAGTCCTTGTAAAATAATAATTTTGCAAGGGCTTATTTTTTTGTTTATTTTAGTTTTCCTAATAATAGACTCTTTATTGTTTAATATTTAAGTCCAGGTAATGCTTTCTATATAAGCTTTCCATAATTCTTTCTAATATAAAAAATTCTTTAATTATTCTAAATTATAATTAACTTAGCTCTTAACCATCCACTTTGCCACCAATGTTTTGTAATTTGATATAATCCCAAATGCTAAAAGAAAACATAAAAAGGAAAGCCTATAATGGAAAGGATATTTAGTTATGACAATAAATACATCTGAAAAGTGGAAATCAAAAACTTTATTATTTTTAACCAGCCAATGCATTACATTATTTGGATCATCACTTGTACAATTTGCAATTATCTGGTATGTAACTTTCGAGACATCCTCAGGTATTTGGATGACCGTTTTAACGTTGTGTTCTTATTTGCCACAAATGTTAATTTCTTTTTTTGCCGGAGTATGGACTGACCGTTTTAACCGTAAAATTCTAATTAATATTGCGGATGCAGTTATAGCATTAGCCAGCTTATTTCTTGCACTATTTGTTTTGTCAGGTAATCAGGAGGAATATATATTAATTGGGATTGTCGTTGTGTCTGTCATACGATCGTTGGGCGCTGGGGTGCAGACTCCTGCAGTAAATGCAATGCTGCCACAATTGGTACCGGAAGATAAGCTCATGAAAATTAACGGAATTAACAGCAGTGTGCAATCAATGGTACAATTTGCAGCTCCGTTAGCAGCAGGAACAATTCTTGAATTAGGGAGCATTGATGGTGTCCTGTTTATTGATGTAGGTACAGCAATGATTGGTATTTTTGTATTATGTCTGCTGAAAATTCCAGAACATAATGAAGTAGGAATACAACGGAACAGTTCACTTATAGGTGATGTAAAAGCCGGAATTTCTTATATTATCAGGAATAAATTTATAGGAAGAACATTAATGATTTACGGTTTTTTTATTTTCTTAAGCGTACCATCCGGCTTTTTAACAGCACTTATGATAGAGAGATTGTTTGGGGCGAGTTATTTATATTTGTCGCTTAACGAAATGGCAGGATTTGCAGGAATGATGTTGGGAGGATTATTTATCGGTGTATGGGGAGGCTTTAAGAATCGCTGTAAATCCTTAGCATACGGAGTTTTGTTCTATGGAGGATTTGCAGTGTGTCTGGGGTTATCGAAAGCATTCTTACTATTTACAGCGTTTATGTTTTTGATCAGTTTTTCGATTCCTTTTGTTCAGTCAGCATCTATGACTATTCTACAGGAAAAAGTAGAACAGGAAATGCAGGGAAGGGTATTCAGCTTCATGAATATCATGTTTTGCGGATGTATGCCATTAGGTATGGCTGTATTTGGTCCTCTTGCAGATTTAATTCCCATTGATTCTATGATGATTACAACAGGAAGTGTATTATTTATTTTTGCAATTCTGATATTTTTATCTAAAAGGTATTATCAACAGGGATTGTATATTGAAAAAAATCAGTAACAATGATACTATTAGAGAAATATAATACGAACAAAATATATGTTGTTTTTATCAGAAACGAAATTGCTGGATGCAAAAGTTCTTCAATGGGATAATAAACTGGATAACAGAGGAAGTTCTTATACTAATTATTCGAAAAGTTTACTTGAAGATGCCGGGATTTATTTTGATTTTGTGGAAGAGTATACTTATCATGCGAATAAAAAAGGAACATTTTATGGCATCCACTTTCAAAATGAATCGATGGCACAGGCGAAGTTACTAAAGGATAGTGATTGTAATTTATAAGAAAAGATAGGCAGAGTCATATACTATTCAAGGAGAGTACCATGGTGGAATATAACCTTACAAGGAAACAAGCCCGATTATTCATACTGCTGAAGCAGGGACTGATCGGCAATTATAAGTTTAGCGGAAAGACAGGAATTCTGGAGTTTATTCGTCAGGCGGGGTGTATACAATTTGACCCGATTGATGTCTGCGGTAAAAATGCTGAATTAGTTTTATTGTCAAGGATTAAGGGATTTGAAAAGCAGATGCTCTATGACTTGCTTTATTCAGAGCGTAGATTGGTGGACTATTTTGATAAGAATCTTTCTATATTTTTAGTTGAGGACTGGCCGTATTTTGCAAGGGAACGGCAGTATCATCAGTGTTTTGAACGGAGCAATGATGAAATATCAAAAGTATATGAATTGATTAAACAGAGGATCGCTGAATCTGGGGCAGTTTGCTCAGCTGATTTAAATATGAATGAAAAAGTAGCCTGGTATTGGAGTGATACGAAATTATCCAGAGCTGCGTTGGAACATATGTATTTTACTGGAGAACTGGCAATTCAATTTAAAAAAGGTACCATGAAGTATTATAATTTAATTGAAAAATGTATTCCAATGAATATTTTATCGAAGCCGGATCCTTATACGAATGATTTGGAACATCAAAAATGGCGTGTTCTGAGACGGATACATGCTATTGGTTTACTTTGGAATCGGGCTTCTGATGCATGGCTTGGGATTGAACATTTAAAGTCAAAAGATAGAATGCAGATTTTTTCAGAGCTTTTAGAGGAAGAAAGCATATTTGAGATCAGTGTAGATGATCTCACAGAACCTCTATATTGCAGTGCAATGGATGAACACCGAATTACATATGTATTGAAGAATCCACGGTTGAAAAAGAGATGTGAGTTCATGGCACCATTAGATAATATGCTCTGGGACAGAAAGCTTCTGAGAGAGTTGTTTGGTTTTGAATATAAGTGGGAAATATATACGCCTCAATCGGAGCGGAAATTTGGACATTATGTGTTGCCGATTCTGTATGGGGACCGTTTTGTGGGCAGGATCGAAGTTATCTATGACAAAAAGAAAAAAGAAGCAGATGTGAAAAATATATGGTATGAAGACGGGGTACGGTTAACGGCATCTATGTCAGAAGCAATAGAGAATGCGGTGAATCAGTTATCAGATTTTAATAAGAAAGAGATTGTATACTGCAGCAATGAATAACAAAAAAAGAGAAGAAAAGCAGGAAGAAGAGTATGAAAAAGAGAAAAGTTTTGAATATGATAGTATTGGTTTTATTTATGGCTGCGATATTGGTCTGCCTGATTGTGAATTTCGCAGTGGAACGGAAGCTGACGTGGGCATGGTTTGTCGTTGGAGGATGTATAGTGGGATACTTGTCAGTGTGGGCATTGCTGTTGAGCGGTAAAAACCGGATTATGAAATTGTTTATCGTATGGAGTGTCACGTTAATTCCCTATTTGTATCTGATCGAGATTTGTTCCAATCTGTATCTGGAGAATCCTGAAAAATGGGCGGGGTCTTTTGGAGTGCCGGTCAGTATTTGCTGGCTTTTGGCTCTTTGGGTATTGTTTTTCATCCGGAAGTTTTCGCATGCTAATGTGTGGCTTATGCTGGGGATCGGGACTTTATTATTTTTTGTGGCGGAGCGATTTACTAATCAGATGGTGGACAAACTGGCAGGCAGTAATGATACCTGGAGGTTGTCAGAAGAATTTCCCATAATTTACTTTGCGATTGCCGCTTGTTTTTTGATTATTGGGATTGTGGCTGCTATTTGGAGATATAGCAGGAAGAAAGCGTAAGAATTCTGAGGAAGTCTGATTTTATAAGAAACCCTTTGCTTTTTGTGGAAAAAATGTTAGAATAGAAGCATATTACGAGACGAGAAATAAAATGAAATGATAGAGGTGCGGTATTCATCAGTATTCCGGGACAAATGGCAGGACAGCCGTTTTGGAAGAAAGGGAAGATCGCCGAAGAGTTATATTCCGGTCCGTGGAATTAGCTCTGGGACGCAGCAGAATATGCTGTGGACTGTCACTGACATGTGGAGCGCTATCTGAAATGGTATTGGTAAATCTGACCTTAAAATGACCATGAATGTATGTCCCCACGGAGACTGTCATTCATGGTTTTTTCTTGGAGGGAAAGAGAGGATTTACAAATGAGGATTACGAAACGAAGATTGTTGATGAGTATCAGCATGGTACTGATATTTACGGCATTGCTTCCCATGACGGCTCTGGCTGCAGAAGAAGGGGCAGCAGAACCAGCCATGTATGCTACTTTTTGGGCATTGGTCCCACCTGTGGTAGCGATTGTTCTGGCACTGATCACAAAGGAAGTGTACAGTTCACTATTTTTGGGCATTTTGGTTGGAGGATTGTTCTATTCCGGTTTTGGATTTGAAGGGACTGTGTCACACATTTTTAATGATGGATTTATCAAGGTGTTATCGGATCCCTATAATGTGGGAATTCTGGTATTCCTGGTTATTCTGGGATGTATGGTCAGTCTGATGAACCGGGCAGGTGGTTCAGCTGCGTTTGGACGATGGGCAAGTAAACGAATTAAGACGAGAGTTGGTGCCCAGCTTGCAACTATTGTACTGGGAGTTTTAATTTTTATTGATGATTATTTTAACTGCCTGACCGTAGGAAGCGTTATGCGGCCGGTTACCGACCAGCATCAGGTGTCCAGGGCTAAGCTTGCATATCTGATTGATGCTACGGCGGCGCCGGTTTGTATCATTGCACCTATTTCATCCTGGGCAGCTGCAGTTACCGGATTTGTGGAAGGTGAGGATGGGTTTTCTATTTTTATCAGAGCAATTCCCTATAACTTTTATGCGCTGCTGACAATTGTTATGATGGTGGGACTTGTGTTGATGAAGGTAGATTTTGGGTCTATGGCGGTGCATGAAAAAAATGCACGGGAAGGTGATCTGTTTTCTGCAGGTGACAAGATTGGAAATTTTGATGAAGATGATATTTCTAACCCCCATGGAAGTGTAATGGATCTGTTGATTCCCATTATATCTTTAATTGTCTGTTGTGTGATTGGCATGATTTATACAGGCGGGTTTTTTGAGGGGAAAGATTTTATTACTGCATTTTCCAATAGTGATGCCTCTGTGGGACTTGCACTGGGCAGCTTTTTTGGTATGGTGATTACGATTATTTTATATGGCATTCGTAAAGTACTGAAATTCAATGATTGTATGGCTTGCCTGCCGGATGGATTCAAAGCGATGGTACCTGCTATTTTAATTCTTACCTTTGCCTGGACGCTAAAATCCATGACGGACAGCCTGGGGGCAGCGGATTTCGTGGCAGAGGCTATGAAACAGTGCGCGGGAGATCTGATGAAGTTTCTACCGGCGATTATTTTCCTGGTTGGATGCGGGCTGGCTTTTGCAACCGGTACTTCCTGGGGGACATTTGGAATCTTAATTCCGATTGTTGTTGCTGTATTTGAAAAATCAAATCCGGAATTGATGATTATTTCAATTTCTGCATGTATGGCGGGGGCAGTTTGCGGAGATCACTGTTCTCCGATCTCGGATACTACGATAATGGCATCAGCAGGGGCGAGGTGTAATCATGTTAATCATGTGACGACACAGCTGCCCTATGCAGTTACAGCAGCGGCGGTATCCTTCCTGACATATATATTAGCGGGATTTGTACAAAGTGCCTGGATTGCCCTTCCTTTTGGTATTGTGCTTATGCTTGGCGTTTTGTTTTTTGCCAGGTTGGTATCAAGGAATTAAGTGAAGGAGCAGAGAGGCATTTAGTTCAGAAGTAATTATTCATATTGAGAAAGAATCATTTATATTAAGAAAGAATCATTCATATTAAAAAAGAAATATTTATATTAAGAAAGAATCATTTGTATTAAGAAAGAATCATTTATACTAAAGAAATCCGTTGTAAAAATTTTGATACTGACTTGCACAGGGATGCATTCCCATGGAAAATAGGTCCGTGCCAGTCTTTGGAATAAATTTTACAACGGCATTTTATCAGAACATACATACGGAAAAATACCTTGCGTTTGGGGCTGGATTTTTGTATACTTATGCTAGTGTAGCAACTAGTAGGTTATAAAATAGTTGTTTTAACAAATGAGAAAGTTGAGAAGAGACCGTATGACAGGAAAAACACATTTGGCAATAGGGACGGCGGCTGCATTATTAATTGGACAGCCGGAAAATATCAGGGAGGTTGTGCTATGCATCGGGACGGCTTCGGTAGGTTCTGTAATCAGTGATATTGACGTCAGTACTTCGGAAGCAAGACGGGATGTGAATAAAGTGATTGGAATTACGCTGCTGGCAGTACTTGCCACTGCATTTATGGAATACCAGTGGAAGCTTGGGATTACGGCGAGTTTTATGCGTAACAGCAGTCTGGTCAGGCTGATGCTTGGGATGGCTGCTTTTCTGGGAGTGTGTGTATTTGGCAAGAGCAGACCACACAGGTCGTTTATGCATTCTTTACCTGCCGTTGGAATTTTGAGTTTTATTCTATATATCATCTACCCGGTTCTGGTTCCCTATTTTGTAATTTCCATGCTATCCCATATTGCAGCAGATATTTTTAATTATAAGAATGTGCGGCTGCTTTATCCTCTCAGATGGGGAATCAGCCTGGATCTGTGCCGGGCAGACGGATGGATCAGTAAGGTTTTATGTGGAGTGGGAAGTTTGCTTACCTTTATTTATCTGGGCGTATTTCTCTGGAAAACGGGTATTAGTTTTCTGGGTGGGATATAAGACGGATAGAATTTAACGGATTACAGGAATAAACAGGCGGACATGTCCATACATTAAAGTATGGTAGTCTATAGCTTGTGCAAATCAGGCGCAGTGTTCGGAAGCACTTCCTTTACACTGCATGGAAAAGTTAGTTCATCAGAAGAATGGAGGCAGACAACATGGGGATAGAAGTAGTGATAGCAGGAGGTGGATGGGCGGGATGCGCCGCGGCATATGGAGCAGTCTTGCAAGGGGCTAAGGTAACGCTGCTGGAAAAAACAGATATGCTGCTTGGTACAGGCCTGGTTGGCGGAATCATGAGAAATAACGGACGCTTTACCGCAACGGAAGAAATGATCGCCCTGGGAGGAGGAGAACTTTTTCGGATAATTGATGAAAACGTCCGGCATAAGAATGTTAATTTTCCTGGTCATGAGCATGCTTCCTTATACGATGTGGGTAAAATATCCGGAGTGATTTACCGGTTTCTAAAGAAGATAGGAACGAAGATTGAGTTTCAGGCGCGTATGTCGAAAGTGCAGATGGATGGGAAGCGGATCTTAAATGTTCGGACGGATGACGGCAGGACATTTGGCGGGGAGATGTTTATTGATGCTACCGGAAGTGCAGGACCTATGAATAATTGTAAGAAATTTGGAAACGGATGTGCGATGTGCATTCTTCGGTGTCCCAGCTTTGGCGGCAGAATCAGCCTAACGGGAGAAGCTGGGATTCAGGAAATACAGGGGAAACGTGCGAATGGGAAACTGGGAGCAATGAGTGGTTCATGTAAGATTTTTAAGGAGTCTCTCTCCAGGGAATTGATAGAGGAGCTGGAGGCAAGTGGTGCAGCAGTGATACCTTTGCCACAGGAGCTGCGGGAAAATCATCTGTCTGAGAAGGCATGCCAGCAATATGCGATTGCTGATTTTGTTGAGAATATTATTTTGCTGGATACCGGGCATGCCAAATTTATGACTTCTTATTTTCCTATGGATAAGCTGAAAAGGATACCGGGATTTGAAAATGCCAGATATGAAGATCCCTATGCGGGCGGTAAGGGTAATTCAATTCGCTTTATGGCAATGTCGCCCCGGGATAACAGCCTTAAAGTACTGGGAGCCAAAAATTTATACTGTGCAGGCGAAAAGGCAGGGCTTCTGGTTGGACATACAGAGGCAATTGTAACGGGGGTTCTGGCGGGGTATAACAGTGTAAGAGAGGCAGCAGGTCTTAAAACATTGATACTTCCGGAGAGTCTGGCAGTGGGTGACATGATTGCGTTTGTCAAGAAGGAAATGGAAACGGAGGAAGGGTTAGAACGTAAATATACCTTTTCAGGATCTGTATATTTTAAGCGGATGAAAGAAAGAGGTCTGTATCTTATGGATATAGATTGTATTAAAAAGAAAGTTGTGAAGGAAGGTTTGGAGGGGGTATTTTCTAAAGACAGATCACAATAGAGGAATCGGATAAAGGAAACACAAAGGAGAATTACAATAGATAAATAACTATGGACAAATTAAAATAGATAATTCATTACAATGTTCTAATGCCATGGCAAAAGCACTCTAAAAGTGCTTTCAGCCATGGCATTTTCATTTTACCGGTGCCGTGGAATTGCGCAGATATAATTCGGGCTGCACAAAAAAATGGGTGGCGCTGGTACTTTTCTGTTTTATTAAATGGGTCAGGTGCTTTATGCTTCTTTCTGCAATTTTCAGGACGGGCTGTATAACTGTGGTTAAACTGGGGCGGCAGTAATTGCCTTCTGGTATGCCGTCAAAGCCAATTACGGAATATTGCTGGGGAACCTTATAACCTTTATCGGTGAGAAAATTAATGACAGCGATGCCAAGAATATCTGTCTGGGCAAAAAATGCGGTGCAGTCATGCAGCTGAGACCAGCAGGTTTCAATTTGCCGATATCCTTCTTCATAAGTCAGCCCGGATTTAACGATCCAATCTGGATTACAGGCAAGATTGTTATCGATGAGTGCGGTGCAATAGCCTTCTGTGCGTTCTTTAAAATCACTTCCGGCGGAGGTAATGGTAGCGATACGCTGATGCCCTAATTCTAATAGGTGGTTTGTCGCGATTAATCCGCCGGTAAAATGATCTACATCAATGATATTTAAACTTTTCTGCATTGGGCGGGAAAAGTATTGGGTGTAAATATGCGGAATATTCAAATGGCATAAATAGTCTTCCAGTGCTGAGTGATAGTTGCCGTTAATAATAACAATGCCTTTTATATCAGCTGTTTCGATAATGGATTGCATATATCCAAAGGACTGGTCACTGGCGTCGTAAGATGATATTGTGCAGTAGTAATTTTGTTTTTCAATCTGCCGGATCACCTCATTTGAAAGATATTCCAGATAAAGGTCAAGGGGAGAGTGCATCTTATCGGCACCCAGGATAATTCCAATGCATCCATTATTACCGATTCCGGTAACATTGGGCATTCCAGCCCTCTTTTTTAAGGTATATCCATGCTGTGCGGCTAATTCCTGAACCTTAATCCTGGTTTCCAGAGAAATTCGGGAAGAATTCTGAAGGCTTCTTGACACCGTTGACTGACTTACGCCGGCTAACCGCGCAAGTTCTTGGGTTGTAATCATATATTTATCTCCTATGGACAGTGAGCGGGAAAGGATCATCCTTTAAAAAAGAGATGATTTTTTATCAAAAATAAAAAGTTTATCCGACTCGTAGTATTTAACTATATTGAAGAATAATACATTTTTAAGTACAAGTCAACTAAAATATATGGATAATCAATACAAAAAATGTATGTTTTCCAGATCTTATAACCCGCCTTTTTGCCTGCTTTTGGCGTATATCTTTGATATGTTTTTTCTATAGGTTCTAATACTTTTCAGACCGTCTCCAGCTGTTGATTCAAGGATAAGAGGTATGCACAATAATGGTTAATTATGCGCATGGAAAAATGTGCATAATACATGAGGATATGCATTGGCATGTCAAGGAAAAAATATGCTATATGCATAAATTCAAATGTAAAACTGTCAAATTGTACATAAAGTTTTGGTAAAAACTTGTTGACTTAACCAAAATGTAGTGTTATAATTTGGATAAATACTAAAAAACATAATAAATTGCATATATTTTGGGTGCATTTTGAAAATGTGTTATGCATAATATGCTCAATGCATATTGCTTCAAAATATTCTTCAAACGAAATTTAGGTTAATACCTGTTTGTTCTCTTTTTACTGCAAGGGTGTGTCCGAATTATTTGAGAACTTATCCGGGGGTTAAAAATACATATGCATGATCTGATTGCTGGAATTGGGAATGCCAACAATGGATCAATTGAGATCCGTACCTGTATTATGGATTTCAAACCAAGGGGACGCAATGCTTTGCGGCAAAATTATAAACTATATAATAGTTAAGGAGGATTTTTTGTATGAAGAAAAAAATTTTAAGTATCTTAATGGTCGGGATTATGGGGATGTCCCTTGCAGCCTGCGGAGGCAGCGGTGATACAGCTACAGCTAACAATAACCAAACGGGCAGTAATTCGGAAGCAGCAGATAACAAGGAAGCAGCTGGCGGTACAGATACGGCTTCCGGCAGTGAGGCTGGGAACGCTGGAACGGATAATGGCTCCGCTGCATCCGGTGATAATGTTAATATCAGCGTGATCCTGAAAACTACCGCTTCAGAGTATTGGGGTTATGTACTGGCAGGTGCGAAAGCCTACAGCGATGAGAATCCAAATGTAAACGTAGAGATTCAGGGTGCGGCATCTGAGACTTCTTATGATGAGCAGTTGAATATTATCGAAACGAATCTGGCAGCTGGTAAATTTGACGGTTTTGTTATTGCACCTTTGCAGGCTGATATGGTGACATCTAAGATCGCAGGTTCGAAGCAGCCGATTATTGCAGTAGATACGAAGATTGATGCTCCGGAAGTTTTATCTTTTGTAGGTACCGGTAATGAAGAGGCAGCGCAAGCAGGAGGAAAGGCAGCAGTGGAGGCAGCGAAAGCAGCCGGATTTACGGAACTGAATGCCATTGCCATAACAGGGGTACAGGGTGATTCTACTGCGGAAGCACGACTGGCTGGATATAAAGCTGGAATAGAAGAAGCAGGCGGTACATTTTTAGAGGGTGAAATTCAGTATGCGGATGCGGTTGCTGACAAGGCATTTGCATCTATGGAAGCGATTATCCAGAACCACCCGGATGGTGTGGCAATGATTGTTTGTAATAATGATGATATGGCTATTGCAGCGGCCCGTGCAGCAAAGGGAAATGAAGCATATGCAAAAACTATTTTCTGTGGATTTGATGGAATCCAGTCTGCATGTCAGGCTATTTTAGCAGATGAGGAAACAATGTCAGTTGCACAGAACGCATATGACATGGGATATAAGGCAGTGGAAGCTTGCGTGAAAGCGGTAAAAGGGGAAGCAATAGAGGAATTTATTGATTCCGGCAGTAAAATTGTAAATAAAGATAATGCACAGGAGCAATTAGACACTCTGAAATCCCAGCTTGGTAAATAATGGTGATCTGAGTCCGGGGGATAAGGAGGTATGCAGTGAGTGAATATATTGTGGAATTAAAAAATGTCACAAAGCGCTTTCCGGGTGTAGTAGCTTTAAAAAGCATGAACCTGGCAGTAAAGCCTGGTGAGATTCTGGGGTTGATCGGGGAAAATGGTGCCGGTAAATCCACTTTGATTAAAGTTTTGACGGGTGTACATTTACCGGATGAAGGCAGCATAATCGTGGAGGGTGAGGAGAAGCATTTCCGCAACCCCAACGATTCTGCGGAGGCAGGGATTGCCTGTGTCTATCAGGAATTAAATATCGAAAAACTTTTAAATATTACAGATAATATTTTTATGAATAAATGGATTCGGAAGAAAAACGGCCTTTTAGATTATAAGTCCATGCATAAAAAAGCAAAAGAGGTAATGTCTTCACTGGGGCAGGAAATTGATCCATCCAAAACAGCAGGGACCATGGGTATGGGAGTACAGCAGATGATCGAAATTGCAAAGGCACTTTCGGTGGGGGCGAAGATGATTATAATGGATGAGCCTACTTCCTCGCTGGGAGAAAAAGAGGTTCAGCAGCTGATGACAATTTGCCGTGACCTGCGCAGCCGCGGTATCAGTATCGTGTTTGTATCTCATAAGCTGGAAGAGCTTTTCGAGTTGTGCGACCGGGTTGCAGTTATACGTGATGGGGAACACATCTGGACA
The DNA here is from genome assembly GCA_900540475.1 of uncultured Robinsoniella sp. Classification (GTDB taxonomy): domain Bacteria; phylum Bacillota; class Clostridia; order Lachnospirales; family Lachnospiraceae; genus Robinsoniella. The sequence goes on from UQGG01000028.1 coordinate 12,128, forward strand.
AAGCCCATTGAGGAAGTGGATAATGAATCCCTGATTACCGCCATGGTGGGGCGTTCTCTTGCCAATAAGTTCCCTAAAGTGATCGGGGAAAAAGGTGAATGCGCTCTGAAAGTTGAGAAACTGAAGCAAAATGGTGTATTGTCTGACGTGAGTTTTGAAGCATACAATGGACAGATTCTGGGATTTGCGGGCCTGGTAGGAGCAGGAAGAACAGAGACAATGAGAGCTGTATTTGGTGCGGATCCTATTGACGGCGGCAAAATTTTTATACATGGGAAAGAAATGAAAATCTCAAATCCCAAACAGGCGATTAACGCAGGGATTGCATTTCTTACAGAAGACAGGAAGAATCAGGGGCTTGTCCTGACCCAGAGCATCCGTTCCAATTTGATTATGGCGAATATGAAAGGATTTGCACAGGGATTATTTTTGGATGAAAAGCATATTGAGGAGACGGGAGAGGATAATATCTCGTCCCTGCGTATTAAGACACCGTCCTTAGACGAAATCGCAGGCCAGCTTTCGGGAGGTAACCAGCAAAAAGTAGTAATTGGGAAATGGATTAATTCCGATGCGAGTATTTTTATTTTTGATGAACCTACCAGAGGTATTGATGTGGGTGCAAAAATAGAGGTTTATAATGTAATGAATAATCTTGTAAAAGAAGGAAAGTGCGTAATTATGATTTCTTCAGAAATGCCTGAAATTTTGGGGATGTCTGACCGTGTTGTGGTAATGCGGGGCGGTCGGATCACGGGAACTTTAGACAGAGAGAGTGACCATTTTAATCAGGAAGATATTATGAGAGCTGCGTGGGGAGGAACCTTAGATGAATAAAGTAAAATTAAAATCCAATTCAGGCCTGGTCAATAAGCTGGGATCTCTGATTGCCCTGTTTGTGTTATGTGTTATTCTGAGTTTTGCTACGTCAAGCTTCTTAACACTAGCAAATTTTATGAACATTTTTAAACAGACATCGGTAAATGCATTGATTTCAACGGGAATGCTGGTGTGTCTCATCACCGCCGGTATTGACCTTTCGGTTGGAGCAAATGCGATCTTTTGTACTTGTGTAATGGGAATGCTTTTGCAAAATGGTATCACGAATCCTGTTATCATCATCATAGCCGGTTTAGCCGCAGGTACATTTTTTGGCTTTATCAACGGCACACTGTTAACCCGTCTGCATCTGCCTCATCCTTTTGTATCCACACTTGGAATGAAAAATGTATTGTGGGGGCTTGCACTGGTTGTTGTGGGATCCAAGATCGTTTCCGGGTTCCCGGTACAGGTTACCTGGCTGGGAGAAGCAACCCTGCCCAGTTCCATACCGCTGTTAGGTGGTTTTCCGGTGAGCTTTATATTGGTAATTGTGCTGTTTGCCTTTATGGGCGTATTTCTGTCCAAAACAGTTTTGGGACGTTCGATCTACTGCGTAGGCGGGAATCTGGAAGCGGCACGCCTGTCCGGAATCAAGAGTGCAAATGTACTTACATTCTGTTATACGCTGTCCGGATTTATGAGTGCTTTGGCAGGTATCGTGCTGATTGGGCGCGGAGGTATTGCCAACGGTGCCAATGCGATTCAGCCTTATGATACGGATGCGATTGCAGCCTGTATCATTGGTGGTGCTTCCTTTAGCGGAGGTAAAGGTACCATGAGCGGAACCATTATCGGAGCATTGATTATTACAGTGATCCGAAATGGTCTCCAGCTGCTCAGTGCTTCTACTGCAATCCAGAATATCGTGGTTGGTCTGGTAATTATCCTGGCAGTACTTATTGATGTAACCCGTGAACGTATGGAAGCCAAAGCCAGACGTATGGCAGCGAAATAAACATAAGTCATTCAGATAGTCAGGAGAATTGTTATGTTAAAAATTGGGGTTATTGGATGCGGTGCAATCGGACGTGACCATATCCGCCGGCTGCGGGATCTCGTACCAGGAGCCACAGTAACGGCCTGTTCTGATTATTTTCGGGAGTCGGCAAAACTGGCGGCAAAGCAATATGATATCCCGCATATCTATGATACAGGTGAGGCATTGATTGAAAGTGCAGAAGTGGATGCGGTGCTTATAGCATCCTCCGATGCATCCCACGCAGAGTATGTGCTTGCGTGTATAAAGCAGGGGAAACCGGTGCTTTGTGAGAAACCGCTTGCCCAGACTTCGGCTGACTGCGAGAAAATTATTAAGGCTGAACTGGCGGGCGGGAAGCGCCTGGTTCAGGTGGGATTCATGAGAAGATATGATCCGGGATACCGGGAAATGAAACGTATTGTACTGTCCGGTGAACTTGGAAATCCCCTTATGATCCATGCAGCTCATCGAAATATGCAGCAGCCGGATGGGCTGACCAGTGAGATGGGCATATCGAATATCGCAATCCATGAACTGGATATCTGCCGCTGGCTGCTGGGGGATGAATATAAGAACGGACAGGTGCTGAAAGTAAGGCAGTCATCTTACTCTGTAAAGGGATATGACAACCCCCAGATAGTCCTGCTTGAGACAGATCTGGGATGCCGCATTGATGTAGAGGTACAATTATCGGATGGCTATGGCTATGATATTCAGTGTCAGGTGGTATGTGAGAAAGGGACGGTTCACTTACCCGACCCCTATGCGGTAATCACCCGGTCTGGTGCAGGGCGTACCGTGCCAATTCTTACGGATTGGTCCCAAAGGTTTATTCAGGCATATGACATTGAACTAACGGAATGGGTGCAGGCTGTAGAAAATAATGCCGGCCATGGTCCGGGTGCCTGGGATGGATATGCCGCATGTGTTGCAGCAGATGCTCTGAACCGTTCCCGTAATACCGGCAGTTTTATGGAAATACAAATGATGACGAAGCCTGCTTTATATGCGGACAGTTGAAATAGAGATATATCTGCATTTTAAAATTTATAATCGAGATCCACTTTCGGGTGGATCTTTTTTTGTATTTATTTTTCCCGTTTTGGAAATATTAATCATCGAAAAGTTATAAAAATACAGGGAAAGACAACAATTTTTATTTTTTTTGTATAATCTTGTCTCATTTCACAAAAGATAGCTAAATAAGGAAAGCTTTTGAAGGGATGGTGAAACATGGAGGAATTTAAAATACAAACAGCTGTGTGTTTTGGGGCGGATGCTCTGAATTGTCTGAAAAGCCTTACCGCATCGCGGATCTTTATTGTAACGGATCCGTTTATGGTGGAATCAAAAATGGTTGACCGGATTACGGAACAGCTGAAAGAAAAAGAATATAAAATTTTTAGCAATGTGGTACCGGATCCTCCTCTGGAACTAGTGGTGGAAGGTGTGAAGGAAGTCATGGCATATAAGCCGGATACCCTGATAGCCCTGGGCGGTGGCTCGGCAATTGATGAGGCGAAGGCTATCATGCATTTTTCAAAACAGATCGGTGATTTGCCGGATATGGAGTTTATTGCGGTTCCAACTACCAGCGGTACAGGATCGGAAGTAACTTCTTTTGCGGTTATTACGGATAAAGGGAAGGGTGTGAAATATCCCCTGGTGGATAAGTCACTTTTACCGGACATTGCGGTACTGGATCCAGGTCTTGTAAAAAGCCTGCCCCCGTCCATTGTGGCGGATACCGGAATGGATGTGCTGACCCATGCATTGGAGGCATATGTGTCTACTAAGGCAAATGCATTTACGGATGCTCTTGCTGAAAAAGCGGCTGTTACGGTTTTAAAATATCTGGTGAAATCTTATGAAAGCCCAGTGGATATGGAAGCTAGAGAACAGATGCACTATGCTTCCTGCATGGCGGGACTGGCATTTGATATGACGTCCCTGGGGGTAAATCATGCGATTGCCCACAATATAGGCGGAAAGTTTGGAGTAGCACATGGCAGGACAAATGCAATCCTGCTTCCCTATGTAATCGCTTATAATGCACAAATTCAGGACTATAACCCAAAAGAATATAAAACGGCTGCAAAAAAATATGCGGCAATCGCTTCCCTGTACGGAATTGGCGGTGTAAATGTCAGATCGGCAGTTAAAAACCTGATTCATCAGATACAGAAAATGCAGAAGCTGATGAAAATGCCTGTGAGCTTTAAGGAATGCGGACTGAAGCCGGATGAATTTCATAAGGCAGAGGATCAGATTGCAGATGGCGCACTTGCAGATGGCTGCATTGCAACGAACCCCAGAGTGGTTACGAAAAAGGATATTCTGGATATTTTAAAACAGGCTTTATAAAAGAAGGTGCATGAAATGGAAGTAGAACAAAAACAGCGGATCATTCAGGAGTTTGTACCGGGCAAACAGATTACGCTGGCACATGTTATAGCCGGACCTAATCCCGGTATATACAGCAAGCTGGGGCTGGAGCCGGAAGATATGGACGCCATAGGCATTCTTACGATTACACCCAGTGAAGGTGCAATTATAGCTGCTGATATTGCCACAAAGGCATCTGATATTACGTTAGGGTTTATTGACCGTTTTAGCGGAGCGTTAGTTTTTACCGGTGATATCAGTTCAGTAGAAGCGGCTATAAAAGATATTATAAGGACAATGGAGCAGGATCTGGGATTTACCGGGGCGCCGATTACCAGGACTTAGAGTGTGATTGCATTCGCACTCCTTATTTAGGCATATTGGCAAGCAGGCTTGTAATAGGCAGAGGGGAAAGTGTATGAAAAAAGTTATTTTTATCGGTCAGACAGGCTGCGGCAAAACCACGTTGTGCCAGAAACTGAATGAACAGGCGATTAAATACCGAAAGACCCAGGCAGTGGAGCGCTATGGGGATTCTATTGACACCCCGGGAGAATATTTAGAAAACCGTCATTTTTACCATGCCCTGATCATGACGGCGGTGGATGCAAAAGTGATTGCGCTGGTTGCGGATCCCACATCGGAATATAGGGCAATTCCACCTGCTTTTGCGGGAATATTCGGAAAAAAGGTAATTGGCATAATTACAAAGATCAACCAGACGGATCCCCAGAGAATTGATAAAGCCAGAAAAGAACTTGTCAAGGCTGGGGCGGACCCTATTTTCGAAGTGGACACTCCGGAGGGAATTGGGATTCAGGCGCTGATGGAATATTTGGAAAAGGAGGCGGTGTAGGTTGAAAGAAGAATTGCTGAGTGTGGGGATAGACCTGGGAACCAGTACAACACAGCTTATTTTTTCAAAGCTGATTGTTGAAAATATGGCAACCAGCTATACCGTTCCACGGATGGTAATTACCCAGAAGCAGATACAATATAAAAGCGATATTTACTTCACACCTCTTGTGGACCAGACGCGGATCAATTTTGATGAGGTCCGCAGGATTGTGGAAAAGGAGTATCAAAAAGCAGGCGTAAAAAAAGAGCAGATTGATACCGGGGCAGTCATTATTACCGGAGAAACTGCACGGAAAGAAAATGCCGAAGAAGTAGTGAATGCCCTTAGCGGATTTGCAGGAGACTTTGTCGTTGCAACGGCGGGACCGGATCTGGAAAGTGTGATTTCCGGAAAAGGAGCGGGGACGGACCTCTATTCCAAAGAACACCATTTGACGGCGGTCAATATGGACATTGGAGGGGGGACCAGCAATCTGGCTGTTTTTCAAAGAGGGGATACGATTGATACAGGTTGTCTCGATATTGGAGGACGCCTGATTAAGGTAGAGGCCAGAACCGGAAAGATCACTTATATAGCCCCCAAGCTTTTGCAGATAATCGAAAAAGAAAAGATGCCTCTGGCTGTTGGTACAGTGGCTGACCGGCAGAATCTGAAGCCCATTCTGGATATTATGGTAAGGGTGCTGGAGGCAAGTGTTGGGCTAAAGGAAGAGGATGCTTATTTTAAGCTGATGATCACGAACAAGAATATTCAGCAGAAAGACCAGATTCAATGTATTAGTTTTTCAGGCGGAGTGGCAGATGCGGTTTATCACCCGGAAAAGTTCACAGATCCGTTTCAGTTTGGGGATATTGGAATTCTGCTGGGAGAGGCCATTAAGAATTCCCAGCTTGTCAGAAAGCTGAAAGTGATAGAAAGCAATGAGACAATCCGGGCAACGGTAGTGGGAGCGGGAAGCCATACTACGGAGATCAGCGGTAGTACCATCACTTATACCAGTGATGCATTTCCGGTGAAAAACCTGCCAGTCCTGAAGCTCACCCGGGAAGAGGAACAGCCGGAACAGCTTGCGGGAGCCATTAAAAGAAAGCTGGACTGGTTTCGGGTAGAAGAGAAACTTGTGCAGGTTGCAATTGCCATAGACGGAGAGGGCAACCCCTCATTTTCCAGGGTGCAGAAGTATGCCAGGGATATCCTGGAGGGGGCAGAAGCACTGATAGAAGCAAAGCTTCCGGTGATTGTGATTGTGGAAAATGATATGGCTAAGGTATTGGGGCAGACGATGTACCATCTGCTGGATTGGAAAAAAGAAGTGATCTGCCTGGACAGTATACATTTGTCGGAAGGTGATTATATAGATATCGGAAGGCCGATTGCGGAGGGCTGTGTGCTTCCGGTGGTGGTAAAAACACTGGTGTTTAAGACGCAGTAAATTAACAATGCCGCAGTGAATGCGGCGCAGGAGGGAAAATATGATTTTAAAGACGAAACTTTTTGGGCATGTATATGCCTTCAAATCCCTGAAAGAAGTATTGGCGAAGGCCAATGAAGAGAAATCCGGGGATAAGCTTGCGGGACTGGCAGCAGAGACGGCAGAAGAGCGTGTTGCCGCAAAGGTAGTACTGTCACAGATTACGCTGGAGGATTTGCGGAACAATCCGGTGGTACCTTATGAAACGGATGAGGTTACCAGAATTATACAGGATGACTTAAATGAACCCATTTATAATGAAATTAAACGTATGACAGTTTCGGAATTACGGGAATGGATTCTGGATGAAGAGACTACGGGTGATCAGATCCGGCGTATTTCCAGAGGGCTGACTTCGGAAATGGTAGCGGCTGTTGCAAAGCTGATGTCCAATCTGGATCTGGTCTATGGTGCCAGAAAAATCAGGGTGACGGCGCATTGTAATACCACAATCGGGGAGGCGGGGACGTTGTCTTCCAGACTCCAGCCAAACCATCCGACAGATGATCCCGACGGTATTATGGCATCGCTTCTGGAAGGATTAACCTTTGGAGCCGGAGACGCACTGCTTGGGCTGAATCCGGTAGATGATTCTGCAGAAAGTGTCACCCGGATTCTGAAACGTTTTGAAGAGATCAAGCAGAAGTTCCAGATACCTACTCAGACCTGCGTTCTGGCACATGTAACCACCCAGATGGAAGCAATTAAAATGGGAGCTCCTACCGATCTGATTTTCCAGTCAATTGCAGGATCAGAGCTTGGGAATACGGCTTTTGGATTCAATGCGGCTACCATTGAAGAGGCACGCCAGATGGCGCTGTCCAGGGGAACAGCCCAGGGACCAAATGTAATGTATTTTGAAACGGGACAGGGTTCTGAACTGTCATCGGAAGCACATCATGATGCGGATCAGGTGACGATGGAAGCCAGATGTTATGGATTTGCACGCCATTTTTCACCGTTCCTGGTAAATACCGTTGTGGGATTTATCGGACCGGAATATTTGTATGATGGACGTCAGGTAAACCGCGCAGGGCTGGAAGATCACTTTATGGGGAAATTGACCGGGATCTCCATGGGCTGTGATGCATGTTATACCAACCACATGAAGGCGGACCAGAATACCATTGAGGATCTGTCGGTATTGCTGACAGCTGCAGGATGTAACTATTTTATGGGGATTCCTCACGGCGATGACGTTATGCTGAACTACCAGACCACCGGTTTTCAGGAAACAGCGGCGCTTCGGGAAATCTATGGGCTGACTGCGATTAAACCTTTCCACGAATGGCTTCTGAAAATGGGGTATGTGGATGAAAGAGGAAGACTTACGAAAAAAGCGGGAGATGCCTCCACACTGTTCTAGAGCCTGAAGCATGCTCTAAACAGGCTCTGGATAATTGATGCAGTACCGCAGACAAGTCCGCGGTATGCAGGGGGTATAAATAATTTTTTGGTTTGACAAGGAGGAAAACAAGCGTGAAAGATGAAGAAATAAGGTCCATGGTGGAAAAGGTTCTGGAGCAAATGTTAAATACGGGAAAAGCGCCGGAACCCAAACGCTCTGAGGTCATACAGACAACGGCAGATAATTTGATCAAACAGGTTCCGGAAGATACCGGAGGATGTCTGGAGGATATTACGAAAGTCGATCTGCGCAAGCAGCTTCTGGTAAAGGATCCCAAAGATGCAGCCGGATATCTGGCGATGAAAGCAAAAACGCCGGCACGGCTTGGCATAGGAAAAGCAGGTGCCAGATACCGTACTGCAACCATGCTTCGCGTCCGGGCGGATCATGCGGCAGCCCAGGATGCGGTGTTCAGTGATGTATCGGAAGAGTTTATCAAAAAATGTGATTTTGTATTTGTACAGACACTTTGTAAAGATAAGGATGAATATCTGACCCGTCCGGATCTGGGAAGAAGATTTCCAAGTGAAGCACTGGACGTCATCCGTAAAACCTGCGGCAGTCATCCAAAAGTGCTGGTGATTGTGGGAGACGGCCTGTCTTCTTCTGCAATTGAAGCAAATGTAGAAGATATGATCCCGGCGATCCGCCAGGGGCTGCAGATGCATGGGATTACCCTGCCCCCTATTTTATTTATTAAATATGCCAGGGTTGGAGCTATGGATGCTGTCGGTGAAGTGACGGATGCAGATGTAATCTGTATGCTGGTAGGAGAAAGACCGGGGCTTGTAACGGCGGAATCCATGTCTGCATATATTGCATACCAGCCAAAACATGGACTGGCAGAAGCAAAGCGTACTGTAATCAGCAATATTCATAAAGGCGGAACGACAGCAGTAGAAGCAGGTGCACACGCAGCTGAGCTGATTATGAAGATGCTGGAAAAGAAAGCAAGCGGGATCGATTTAAAATAAGCAGGCGGAGTTATTGCAGGTCAGGGTGTGTTGGATTTCACCCTGCAATCTGAAAAGGATATAAGGTTGAAAGAAAATTATGAATTGAAAGGAAGCCACGGTGTGATTCTTTCAACCGGATTTATTGTGGCAGTATAGCAGATAACTCTGCTATATGCAGCGGGTACAAATATGAAAAATGATGAATTACGGCCGAATATCCTGGCAATAAGGATTATATCAAATGTCAGTGATGACCTGGTCAAGTCCCTGGGGTTAGATCAAAGACATAAGAGTCTGGGGATTGTAACGGCTGATATGGATGATGTAACTTATACGGCACTGGATGAGGCAACAAAGGATGCAGATGTGGATGTAGTCTATGCGAAATCCATGTACGCAGGAGCCGGAAATGCTTCTACCAAATTGGCAGGGGAAGTAATCGGCATTATCGGAGGACCCAGTCCGGCAGAAGTCCGAAGCGGCTTAAATTCCATTATGAACTTTATGCAGCATGGAGCCTGCTTTGTAAGTGCAAATGAAGATGATTCCATCGTTTACTATGCACATACGGTATCCAGGACAGGTACCTATTTGTCCAAGATAGCGGGAATCCGGGAAGGAGAAGCCCTGGCTTATCTGATCGCACCTCCCCTGGAAGCAATCTATGGTCTGGATGCTGCCCTTAAAGCGGCTGATGTAAAGCTGGTAACGTTATATGAACCTCCCTCAGAGACGAACTTTGGCGGCGGGCTGTTAACCGGAAGCCAGTCAGCCTGCAAAGCTGCGTGCTCGGCATTTGCCCAGGCAGTGCGGTCCGTAGCGGATGCGCCAAAGGAATTTGAATAAGAGGAGGATTACAATGGAATTAAGAGATAAAGACCTGATATCCGTCCAGGAGACAAGAAATCTGTTAGCAGAAGCGAAGGATGCACAGAAAGAACTGGCGCGAATGGATCAGCAGCAGATTGACCGTATTGTTAAGGCAATCAGCGATGCAGGTGCAGGCAGTGCAGAACATCTGGCGAAAATGGCAAATGAAGAAACAGGCTTTGGCATCTGGCAGGATAAGGTGATCAAGAATCTGTTTGCATCAAAAGTAGTTTATGATGCAGTTAAAAATGAAAAGACAATCGGGATTATTCACGAAGACAGAGAAAGAAAAGTATGGGACATTGGTGTTCCGGTTGGCGTGATAGCCGGAATTATACCATCAACCAATCCCACTTCCACCGTAATATATAAGGCAATGATTGCACTGAAAGGTGGAAATGCCATCGTATTTTCTCCCCATCCGGGTGCAAAAAAGTGCATTTTAGAAACCGTAAGGATCATAGCAGATGCAGCGCAAAAAGCGGGCTGCCCCAAAGGAGCAATTGCTGCCATCAGTGTACCTACGATGGATGCAACCAAGGAGCTTATGAGCAATGATAACACCTCCCTGATTCTGGCTACCGGCGGCGGTGCCATGGTAAAATCCGCCTATTCTTCAGGAACGCCGGCAATTGGCGTAGGTGCAGGAAACGGTCCGGCATTTATTGATAAGAGTGCCGATGTAAAAAAAGCCGTACAGAGAATTTTGGATTCAAAGTCATTTGATAACGGTACAATCTGTGCTTCCGAGCAGTCAATCGTTGTGGAAAAATCCATGGAAGAAAAGGTTGTCAAGGAATTGAAGGAACAGGGCGCCTATCTTATGGATGAGGCTCAGACAAAACAGCTGGGACAGTTTATCTTAAGGGCAAACGGAACCATGAATCCCATGATCGTTGGAAAAAGCACAGCGCAGATTGCACAGTATGCAGGGCTGACCGGAATTCCTTCCACAGCAAAAGTTCTGGTGGGAAGAGAGACAAAGGTTGGAGATGGTGCACCTTATTCCAGAGAAAAACTGGCACCTATATTAGGCTTGTATGTGGAAGAGAATACGGACAGGGTATTAGAACGCTGTATTGAAATTCTGCACATGGAAGGCGCAGGCCACACTTTCTCCATGCATGCAGAAGATGAAGCGCTGGTGCGTAAATTCGCACTGCAGATACCAGCTTCCAGATTCCTGGTAAATACCCCGGGAGCCCTGGGAGGAATCGGAGCTACGACCGGACTGTTTCCGGCATTGACCCTTGGCTGCGGAGCAGTGGGCGGAAGCTCGACTTCTAATAATATCGGTCCCCTGGATGTGATTAATATTAAAAGAGTCGCATTTGGGACAAAAGAGCTGGCAGAGATCAGGAGGGATTCACAGGCAGCAGGCGGATGTGAAGGTTTGATGTCGGGTCTGGGACTGAGCCAGGAAATGATAGACTCTATTGTGGATAAAATTATGAAGGAACTTATTTAGAGACTGCTGCTTTGCGGTGGAGCGTTGTAAAACCGATGAATGAATATGAGCAGTTTGCAGGATAATAATATTAGGATTACGAAATAAAAATCAAGAGCATGAAATCAAACATGTACAATTACGGAGGTAATGGAAATGGCTAATACAAATGCATTAGGTATGATTGAAACAAAAGGACTGGTTGGAGCGATCGAAGCAGCAGATGCTATGGTGAAAGCGGCAAATGTAACACTGGTAGGAAAAGAATCCATTGGTGCAGGTCTGGTAACGGTTATGGTCAGAGGTGACGTTGGTGCGGTAAAAGCGGCTACGGATGCCGGAGCTGCAGCAGCAGAGCGCGTGGGAGAACTGGTATCTGTGCATGTGATTCCCCGACCACACACAGAAGTAGATGTTATTTTGCCACATCAGGTTGAAAGAGCGGCAGGTACCTTTTCCGACGAGGCCTAATAGCAATGGAAGAATCAAGAGACAAAATCCGCAGAATCGTTACCGCGGCAGTCAGTCAGGCAGTAAATGGAAAACCAGAGCATATGACCCATTTAAGAGGAGACGAGCTTGTATTCAAGGACCATCCGCGCATTGCGTTCAGAGGAGCAATTGACTCTCTGGAATCAGAGATTATACTATTTCAGACGGTGACTGAAAAAAAGCATCTCCACAGGCTGACACAGGATCTGGAAGAAATAATCAAAACCATACGGTGGACACTCCGGTGTGAAGTATCAGGAGAACCGGTGGGAGAGATTGTGATGCAGGGATTGAATACGGATGAAATGCGGGCACATTCCCATCATCCAAGCCAGTATTATGGGATGAAACATTTCCTGCCCACTTATCAGCATGGTGAAGTGGTGGCATATTTAAACCGCCTTCGCACAAAAGCCAGAGAAACGGAACTGGCGGCATACCGCGCTTTTAAAATGGAATCCGGTGATGTGGAAAGGGAAGATATTATCCGGGTCTTAAACAGGCTTTCTTCTCTCTTTTGGATTCAGATGTTTAAATACCTGACCGGAAAATATGACGAACCAGGTCTGAACAGCTGTGGCATAAATAACAGCCAGGGGGCAGGTGTGCAAGAAAAAGTTTGAAACAAAAGCGTTTCAAACTACTTATTGATGCAGGGGTATAAGTTTGGAACAAAAGCGTTCCATACTTTCTATTTAAACAGTACCGCAGACCCGTCTGCGGTATGCAAGGGGTATAAGTTTGAAAGAAAATTAAGATATAGAAAGGGTGCCATGATGCGATTCTTTCAAACTGTTTTATTATGGCAGTATTGCAGGCATGCCTGCAATATGCGGCGGGCATATATATGAATGAACTTGTAGATAACATTGTTGAAGCAGTGGTCAGGGAACTCCGCCAGAAACTCATGGTGGAAGTGGAGGCTTCCGGCAGGCATGTGCATTTATGCAGGGAGGATGTGGACGCGTTATTTGGGAAAGGCTATCAGCTTACCAGAGTACGTGACCTGTCTCAGCCCGGGCAGTTTGTATGCCAGGAGCGTATATCCCTGACTGGACCAAAAGGGACGTTAAAAAATGTTGTAATCCTGGGTCCGGAAAGAAAAGAGACTCAGGCAGAAATCTCTATGACCGATGGGCTGGTGCTGGGGATCAAGGCTCCGGTGCGTCTAAGCGGAGATATTGCGGGGACGCCGGGAGCGGTGTTTGCCAATGGAGACAGGCAGGTAACGAAAGACAAGGGCGTTATCGTGGCAAAACGCCATATGCATATCACTCCTGAGGATGCCGAACGTTTCCAGGTCAAAGACGGACAGGCACTGAAAATTAAAGTATTTGGCAGCAGGCCGGTTATATTTGAAGATACCATAGCCAGAGTCAGTAAGGACTTTGATACGTATGTTCATATTGATTATGACGAAGCCAATGCCTGTGGGTTTGAAAAGGGAACTTTCTGTAGAATTGTTCACTAGAGGGAAATTGCTCTGAGGAAGGAAATGCCTATGGATGAGAAAGTTTTAATAGAAGAAGTGATCAGGGAATTAAAGAGAAAAATCGGGCAGGACTTTATGAAAAAGGATACCGGCAGATCAGCCATGGTTTTGGGCGTTCTGCCCCAGAGCGAAGAAAAAGCTTTGAAAGCCGCCTATCAGATTGTTCCGTTTTCGGAATCAGAAAGCTGTGATATCTATGTATTGGCGCAGCTGCCGATCAAATTAATGGCTGATCTGGTTCTGGGCATCCCATCCGAACCCCAGGCAGCATGTATCTTACGGGCTTTACTGGAAGGAAAACGGGTATATCTCCTGGAGTCCGGACTGGAATACCGGAGATACAAAGAGACAGCGTATAAGACGTTGTATCATCTCTACCAGGAATATGAAGCCGCTGTGAAGCGCTATGGAATAGAACTGATCAGCTACACGTCTGAAATTGCAAAAGAGAACCGCATAAAGCCCAGACCGGAAGCTGAAGATTTTGTGGATTTAAGCAGTCTTCGCCTCCTGCGGGAATCAGATCTGATCAAAGTACGGGGAACCGGAAGTATCACAGTATTGCTGGGGCAAAATACAATTATTACACCGCTGGCTAGAGACTACATTGCGAATCACAATCTGGCGGTTATCAGAAATTAAGGGGTGAGGGTTTGGAAATTGGCAAGGTAATAGGAAATGTTTGGGCAACGAAAAAAGATGAAGGGCTGGGCGGGCAAAAGCTATTGGTCATCGATATCATGAAGCGGTCCAGGCAGGAGGACGAATCTTTTATCGTTGCAGCCGATATTATCGGAGCAGGCGTTGGAGACCTGGTGCTTGTCTGCCGGGGAAATCCCGCAAGGATGGTAGTCGGAGACGGCAAGACGCCGGTAGATGCAGCAGTAATAGGAATTATAGATTCACTGGATATCCAGGAATCTGAAAATAACAATGGAGGTGTTCAATATGGGCATCAATGAGATCATTATCTATATTATGGTATTTTTCGCCGCATTAGGCGCGTTAGACCGGATTATCGGCAACCGGTTTGGCCTGGGAGAAAAATTTGAAGAAGGTATTATGGCGATTGGCGCCCTGGCAGTATCCATGGTGGGTATTATTGCACTGGCACCGGTGATTGCCAATCTGTTAAAACCGGTTATTGTACCGCTGTTTGGATTTCTGGGTGCTGACCCGGCTATGTTTGCAGGATCGATCCTGGCAAATGATATGGGAGGGGCGCCCCTTGCCGAAGCGTTAGCCCTGGATCCCAATGCAGGAAATTTTGGAGGGTTGATTGTTGGGGCGATGTTAGGACCTACAATTGTATTTACCATTCCGGTTGCCCTTGGTATTATTGAAGAATCAGACCGGAAATATCTGGCGACAGGTGTTCTGGCTGGTGTGATTACCATTCCCATCGGTTCCTTTGTAGGAGGGCTGGTTGCAGGATATTCTATTGGAATGGTACTGCGTAATCTGATTCCGATTATTATCTTTGCACTGCTGATTGCGCTGGGACTCTGGAAGTTTGAAAATGCCATGGTCAAAGGATTTACTTATTTTGGTAAATTCGTTGTGGCGGTTATTACCCTTGGTCTGGGTGTGGGCATTATAGAGCAGCTGACGGGTATCGTACTGATCAAAGGAATGAATCCTCTGAGTGAAGGATTTACCGTAGTTGCAGATATTGCAATTGTTCTTGCCGGTGCGTTCCCACTGGTTTATGTGATTACGAAGGTATTCAAAAAGCCGCTGATGAAGCTTGGAAAAGTTCTGGGGATGAATGATATTGCGGCAGCAGGCCTGGTCGCCAGCCTTGCAAACAGTATCCCCATGTTTGGTATGATGAAAGATATGGATAACCGGGGCAAGATCTTAAACGTGGCATTTGCCGTTTCAGCAGCCTTCGTTTTCGGTGACCATCTTGGCTTCACTGCCGGATTTAATTCATCGATGATTTTCCCGATGATTATTGGAAAACTGGTGGGGGGTATCACGGCAGTGATTGTAGCTTTATTTATTGCTAACCGAACCTTGAAAGAGGACCACACAGAACGTGCTTAGGGTTTCAAACAGTTACGAAATGATAGAAGGAGAATGCCGTCAATGGATATTAATAAAGAATCAATCGAGCAGATGATTGCCCAGATTCTGGCTGAAAAGTTAGGGCAGATGGGGCAGCTGTCAGGCGATAACAAGAAGCAGACTGCCGGAAACATCATTAAGGTGAAGGTACCGGATATTAAAACAGAACCCTCAGACCGCCTTGATACCGGCAAAGCAGCCGACCAGGTTTATACACATGATCTGTTTACCTTATCAGAAAGTCCCAGACTTGGATGCGGAATTATGGAGATGGAGAAAACCACTTTTGACTGGACACTGAACTACGATGAGATCGACTATGTGATCGAAGGTTCTCTTACGATTATAGCCAATGGAAAAAGTGTAACGGCGGGACCGGGTGAAATAATACTCATCCCTAAAGGTTCTAAGATTCAGTTCTCTGTGCTTACAAGCGCAAGATTCCTGTATGTGACCTATCCGGCGGATTGGGCAGAACAGGGTTGAACAGGCGTGAGAATGGACCAGAGAGACATATTTCTGGAAATGCAGACCCACCTGATAGAGGATGAAAATCCTTCCGTTTATTTGAATGAAATGCATGAAAAAGGGCTGTTTCGGGAGTATCCCTTTCAAATGCTTCATAAAATGCGGGATACAGAACAGTCCCCCATATATCACCCGGAAGGCAATGTATGGATTCATACCATGCAGGTTATTGATGTGGCGGCAAAAGTAAAAAAGCGGAGCCGGGATCCACGGGTATTTATGTGGGCTGCACTGCTTCATGACATCGGAAAACCGGCTGTTACAAAGATGAGAAAGGGTAGAATTACTTCCTATAATCATGACCAGGAAGGTGAGAAACTGGCGAGGGATTTTCTATCTTATTTCCTGGAAGATAAAACATTCATCGAAAAAGTATGCGGATTAGTACGTTATCATATGCAGATCTTATTTGTAGTGAAAGGACAGCCGTATGCAGATTTAAAAGGAATGAAAAAGAGGACAGACCTGCAGGAAGTGGCTCTTTTGGGATTGTGTGACCGGTTGGGAAGGGATACGCAAAACAAAGAAGAGGAAGAAAAAAATATCATGCTTTTTATTCAGAAGTGCAATGAACAGGGCAGTATTTCCGGATAACAGGTAAATCTTATTTTTATTCCGGCTGGTACTGCATTTGGTTTCTAGCCGAATGCAGTATTGGTACCGGTTTAAATATACAAAAAGAAATCAGGAGGTGTACCGTGCAGACTTTTTATGTGCGGTACACCTTTTATAATAAGTAAGATATTTTTTACTTTGTGTGTTGACAAACAGGATGAGCAAAGGTACAATAATTTAAAAGAATTTAAATTTGTTTAAAAATTTTAAGGGCTATTATAAATCAGCTTAAGCTATTTCTTTTAATGAAATGCGCATTTTGCGTCACAGGAGGTATTTATGAGGATAAAAGCTAAGGATATTGCAAAGGATCTGGGGCTTTCAACGGCTACGGTTTCCCTGGCAATTAACAACCGTCCGGGGGTAAATGAGGATACCAGAAGGCGGGTATTGGAATACCTGGAGAGTAAGACTGCAGAGGATGAGGTATCCGGGGGAAATGAAAAAATTATCCGTATGCTTGCATTTCTGGAAGACAGGCCATATTGGGACAGCTCGGAGAATACCAGAACTTACATAACATTTGAACAGGCGTCCAGGAGGGCGCGGGAATGCGGCTATAAAATGGATCTGGTAACAGTGATCCGGGGTAAGGATGATATGGGCAGTTTTCTGGAAGAATGTATCCGTGACAATGTGGCAGGAGTATATGTAAATGCGGCTTATATGGAAGAGGAAGATTATGCCTGCTTCCGAAATTTTAAAAAGCCCTTTGTTGTATGTGACCAGGATTTTAATGATCTCCATACGGACAATATTATGCTGAACAATCATCAGGGGGTTTTCATGGGTCTGGACTATCTCTATGAGAACGGGCATCGTGATATCCTTTATTTTCGCAATACAAATAATTTTTACAATATGTATGAGCGCCGGGAAGCTTTTAACCGGTTTATGGAGAAAAAGGGACTGCAGAGCAGGAGAAATGAAAGAATTGTGGATATCGGTGGCGGAACCCAGGAAGCATTTGAAGGGATGCAGCGTTATATTGAAGATAAAAAGCATATCCCAACGGCGATCTTTGCCGAAAATTATGAGGTTACTATTGGAATCAGCAAAGCCCTGGAGAATAACGGATATAAAATACCGGATGATATTTCAGTTGTGGGGTTTGATACCATTCCAGATACTGCTCTGATGGATTATCAGCCCACCTGCATCTGTGCATTGCATGACAGAAAGGCTTATGTATCCATTGGCAGGCTTCTGGAACGCATCGAAGGGGATGTGGAAGAATCCGTAAAGATCTACGTAAATACAGAGCTGATCATCGGAGACAGCGTCCGCAGCATATGATCTGCGGAGCAGGAGTTTTGTATTGACAGATGATATAAAGTATAGTAGTATAAAATATAGCAGAAAGTAGAGGAAGGGAAAATGGCAGCAATAGACCTGATCGTATTAGGAATGATAAAACAGACCCCGCAGAGCGCTTATGATCTGCAGAAAAATGTGGAATACCGGAATATTTCCAGATGGGTAAAAATCAGCACACCATCCATATACAAGAAAGTAGTTCAGATGGAGGAAAAAGGCTATATCAAAGGAAAGGTAACGAAGGATGGTAAGATGCCGGAGAAATCTGTATATGAGATTACGCCTGAAGGTGACGTGTATTTTGAAAAACTGATGGAAAAAACGGCAATGCAGTCGGTAAGTATTTTTCTGGATTTTAATGCTGTTATTATGAACCTGGATTTTCTGGAATCTGCGAAAAGAGAAGAATTACTGGAGCATATCCGGGAAGGAATCTCAGACCTGAAAACGGTAATAGGAGAAAATACCAATAAGAGAACCCATATTCCAATGACAGGTCAAACAATATTGGAACAACAGTATCTGATGGCATCTTCCATGGAAGATTGGATTTTAAAATTCATGAGTGAGTATCTGGGGCGTGCAGATGACAGGAATGAATGATCAAATAAGCATAGTATTGTAAGTACAAAGGAGGTAATCTAAAATGCATGAATCAAGATGTGGTGTCTGCTGTAATTCCTGTGAAAGAAAGGATAAAGTGGGATGCAGGGGGTGTTTGAATATGGAAGGGCCTTTCTGGGGCGGAACCTGCGGGGTAAAGAGCTGCTGTGAGAAAAATAAATATGACCACTGCGGCGTCTGTCCGGATTTCCCATGTGATATGTTATCCAACATGGGAAAAGAGGAAGGATTTGACCCTTCCGTAAGACTGGACAAATGCAGAGAGTGGCAAGGTCAATGATCATTTCCCTATGGTTCCAGTAATTCCAGATAATCCCCATATCCCATTTGCTCCATCTGGGAGCGGGGAATAAACTTCAGGGAGGCGCTGTTGATACAATAGCGGAGCCCGCCTTTTTCTTGGGGACCGTCAGGAAATACATGTCCCAGATGGGAATCGGATGACTTGCTTCTAACCTCGGTACGGAACATACCGTGGGAAGTATCTTTTATTTCATCAAGGCTATAACCCTTAAGCGGCTTGGAAAAGCTGGGCCAGCCACAGCCGGATTCGAATTTATCCGCAGAAAGAAACAGCGGTTCTCCGGTGATGATATCTACATAGATACCGGGCTCAAAGTGATCCCAGTATTCATTTTGAAAGGGAGGTTCCGTGGCATTATGCTGCGTGACTTCATATTGCCGGGGTGTCAGCTTTTCTTTCAGAACAGCTGGCTCCGGCTTTTTATAGCGCTTGTTCTCTTCCGACTGCCGGTCTGATTTTGCTGTGGCAGCCATTTGAAACAGTGCAGGATTAATATGACAGTATCCTCCGGGATGGTTGTCCAGATATTTCTGGTGATACTCTTCAGCCCGGTAATAGTTTAAAAGGGGCTTGCATTCCACGGCCAGAGGCTTGCGGTATTGTGATGCCAGATCAGCCAGAGATTGTTCAATGATTATGCGGTCATCGTCGCTGGTGTAGTAGATTCCGGTGCGGTACTGGGTCCCGAAATCATTGCCCTGGCGGTTGACACTTGTGGGATCAATGGTTTTATAAAACAGCTCCAGTAAAAAGGAAAGAGGCGTAAGGGACGGATTGTAGACAACATGTACTGCTTCCGCGAATCCGGTGTCGCTGTGGCATACGTCCTGGTAAGTGGGATGCTCTACATTTCCGTTTGCATATCCGGTATCCGTTGATAATACTCCGGGAATACAGCTGAAATATTTTTCGGTGCCCCAGAAACACCCTCCTGCGAAATAGATTTCTGATTTTGTTTGGTTCATATGAAAGGACCTCCTTTTTTGATAAATACAATAAATACAGACAAGTTGTAAATATTAGTATGGCAGATTCTGTCGGTAAATATTATGGTATTTTAAAAATGAGTGGCTGGATAACACGATTTTAATTACGATTCGGAGTGCGTTACCCTATTGATTTTTTCACTGGATTCGCATATAATATATTTAATAATTACGGCATGTAAGCATTATAGCATATAAAAATAAATATATAAATTACAACAACATTTCAATCACAACAACATTTTCAGAAGATTTCAGGAGAGGGAAAAACGATGGACGACGCCGATAGCGACGCTGACCGACCTTTATTTTATTATTTTAATCGGTTTACAAATAAATATAATGAAGATAAATTGAGACATAACCTGTATTTATAAAGTACAGGCTATGTCTTTTTGTGTATTTTTATAAGATTATGGCGGAAAGGATGGGATATTTATGGAGGATTCAGGAAATGATGATCATTGTACCATCGGATATCAAATTGTTCAATTAGAGTAGTGTTCTGTTTGGTGAGAAAGCAATTTACAAACAGGACCAGGAACAAGGA
Organism: uncultured Robinsoniella sp.; assembly: GCA_900540475.1. Taxonomy (GTDB): domain Bacteria; phylum Bacillota; class Clostridia; order Lachnospirales; family Lachnospiraceae; genus Robinsoniella. The sequence continues at coordinate 32,363 of UQGG01000028.1, forward strand.
ACATATCTGAAGGAGGATATTTTTAAATGGATAGTAACAGTGTGTCACTTATAATTATTGTAGTTTGTATCATGATGTCTGCGTATTTTTCAGCTACGGAAACGGCGTTTTCCAGCCTGAACCGCATTCGGATTAAAAATATGGCGGAAAAAGGGAACAAAAAGGCAGCGCTGGTGTTGAAGCTGTCACAGGATTATGACCGTCTGTTATCTACAATTTTAATTGGAAATAATATTGTAAATATAGCATCGGCTTCACTTGCCACGGTGCTTTTTGTGAAATTACTGGGGGAAGATCTGGGTGCCAGTATATCTACGATTGTTACCACGATTGTGGTTTTAATCTTTGGTGAAGTTTCCCCGAAGAGTATTGCAAAAGAGTCGCCGGAAAAGTTCGCTATGTTTTCCGTTACCATATTAAATTGTTTTGTCTGGATTCTGACGCCGTTTAATTTTCTCTTCCGCCAGTGGAAGAAACTGCTGTCAAGGCTGTTTAAGAATTCAGAGGACAGAACCATTACAGAGGAAGAACTGTTGACGATTGTGGACGAAGCAGAGCAGGAAGGCGGCATCGACGAACAGGAAAGCACACTTATACGAAGCGCCATTGAATTTACAGAAATAGAAGCAATTGATATCTTCACGCCCAGAGTGGATGTGGTTGGCATCTCACTGGATGCAGATAAGGATGAGATTGCAGAGGTTTTTGCAAGAACAGGATATTCCAGGCTTCCGGTTTATGATGAAGACATTGACCACATTGAGGGAATTGTTTATCAGAAGGATTTCCACAATCATATTTACAATACGAAAGAGGAACTGTCTACCATTATCCGACCGGCGCTATATACCACTAAGAGTAAGAAAATCGGTATTCTGCTCAAGGAACTGCAGGCAGCGAAATCCCACATTGCAGTTGTAATTGATGAATTTGGCGGAACGGTTGGAATTGTAACGCTGGAAGATATTTTAGAAGAGCTGGTTGGTGAAATATGGGATGAACACGACAAAGTTGTTCATGAAATGGAACAGACCGGGGAGGATGAATATACGGTAATCGGCTGTATGAATGTGGAAAAACTGTTTGAAGAACTGGATATGGAACAGGAATTTGAAGTGGTGTCAGTCAGCGGCTGGGTAATGGAGGAACTGGATCGTATTCCAAAAGAAGGAGACCGTTTTTCCTATAAAAATCTGGAAATAACCGTACTTCAGATGAAGGAAAGGCGGGTTGAAAAGGTCCGGGTTAAGAAAATATAGAAGGTGAGGCTTCCAGATGTGCGGAAGATATTATGTGGACGATGATACAATAAGGGAAATAGAAAAAATAGTCCGACATGTTGAGGAGAATCTCTGTAGGGAATCTGGAACCGGGGATATCTTCCCCACATCCAGGGCGCCTGTGATTGTTGGAAAGGAAGCCGAGTTTGCGGAAGAACTTTTTGGCTGGGGATTTCCCGGGTTTGATAAAAAGGGTGTCATCTTTAATGCCAGGGCGGAGACGGCTTTGGAAAAGCGGATGTTTCGGGATAGTATTCTGGTCAGAAGATGTGTGGTTCCAGCCAGGCATTTTTATGAATGGGATGCACATAAGAATAAATATACCTTTCATCGGGAGGATGGAAAAATTTTGTTCCTTGCAGGATTCTATAATCTGTATGACGGGCAGGAACGCTTTGTGATCCTGACTACCGATGCCAATGAGACAATGATGTCCGTACACAACCGGATGCCTCTGATTCTGGAAAGAGAAGAGATCGGAGACTGGATCTTCGATGATTTCCGGGCAAAGGAAATCCTGCATCAGGTTCCGGCGCGTTTAAAAGGAAGTTCGGAGTACGTGCAGCAGACCTTGGATTTTGGATAGATTTTCCATGAATTACCTGTTTACTTACTGTTTCTATTCTTATAAGATAAAAACAGGAGGCGAACATATGTTTGATAAACTGATATTTCATGTAGATGTGAACAGTGCATATTTAAGCTGGGAAGCAGTATACCGTTTAGCGCATTTGGGAGCGGCACAGGATCTGAGGACAATCCCGTCGGCAGTGGGCGGGGATGCCGCCATGCGCAGGGGAATTATTCTGGCGAAATCCATTCCGGCAAAGAAATACCGCATACAAACAGGAGAAACCATAGCAGAAGCCCTGGTGAAATGCCCGGATCTGGTACTGGTTCCTCCTGATTTTGATTTGTACGAAAAAGCGTCAGCTGCACTGATGAATATTTTAAGGGATTTTACCCCGGTTGTGGAGCAATACAGCATTGATGAGGCTTTTTTGGATATGACAGGTACTCAGGGATTCTGGAATGATCCCGAAGAAGCAGCCTGTTCCTTAAAGGATCGGGTATATCGGGAACTGGGATTTACGGTAAATGTGGGAATTTCCAGGAACAAGGTTTTGGCGAAGATGGCGTCTGATTTTAAAAAGCCGGATATGGTACATACCCTTTTTCCGGAAGAGATCGCCTTAAAAATGTGGCCTCTGCCTGTGTCCGATTTATTCTTTGTGGGCAGGGCAACTACGAGAAAGTTAAGCAAGCTGGGGATACGTACAATTGGGGAACTGGCACAGACGGATCTGCAGATTCTAAGAGACCATTTAAAAAAGCATGGCGAGGTGATCTGGGCATTTGCAAATGGGATAGACGTGTCGGTTGTAGAACCGGTGCAGCCCCCGAATAAAGGCTACGGAAATTCCACAACCATACCTTTTGATGTGGTGGATGGTAGAACAGCAAAGATGGTGTTGCTGGCACTGGCGGAAACCGTGTCGGCAAGACTGCGCAATGACGGTGTAAAAGCAGAAGTAGTGGCAGTGGGGATTAAAAATTTTGAACTGCATTACGAATCCCACCAGTGTATTCTGCCGGAAGCAACCGATATTACGCTGGAGATTTACCAGGCAGCTGCCAGGCTGTTTGACGAATTATGGGATGGGGTGCCGATACGGCATTTGGGAATTCACACTGGAAGGATACAGGAACAGGATTACATACGCCAGCTGCAGCTGTTTGATTCCATTGATTTTGAGAAGCTGGAAAAGCTGGATGCGGCGGTAGACCGCATTCGAAAAAGATATGGATTAGATGCTTTGAAACGTGCTGTATTTGTACAGACTCCCATAGATCACATGGAAGGTGGAATTGGGAGAAAGTACAAAAACAACTGAATACTCTCTAGAGCGTGTTTTAAAATTGCTTTCTGGCAACTGTGCGTCCCAGTTTGTGGGAGATTTGTCCCGGATGAAGGGCGCATAGCGGGCTATGTAACCTGAATTCGGGGCAAATATGCCGCAAAGTGGGGCGTGCAGATGACAGGAATGAATTTTCAAACACGCTCTAGAGCTCTTTTGTGAGCTTCGCTGCCCGTCTGAAAAAGATCAATCCAAGGATGAACATAATTGCCAGGGCACCCACACCCAGATTAACTTTCCCGGTAAGCTGGCTGATGAAGCTCACCAGGATGGTGCCAAGAAAAGAAGCTCCTTTTCCGCAGATGTCCAGAATGCCAAAGTATTCACCGGATTTATCAGGCGGAATAATTTTGGCAAAGAAAGAGCGGGACAGTGCCTGCACCGTTCCCTGAAACATTCCAACACATACGGCTAAAATCCAGAATTCTAACTGGGAATCCAGCTGCATGGCGAACAGGGTGATGCCCAGATATGCTACAATACAGATGGTAATGAGGCGTGTGGTATCCTGCTTCTGTGCAATCCTTGCGAAGATCAGAACACAGGGAAAGGCAACAATCTGCGTCAGTAAAAGCGCCAGCAGCAGTCCGGTGGTATTAAGCCCCAGAGAGGTGCCATACGCCGTAGCCATATCAATGATGGTGTAGACACCGTCGATATAAAAGAAAAATGCCAGGAGGAACATAAAGATATGTTTTTGGCGTCTCATGTCTTTTAAGGTTTGATACAGCCGTCCAAAACTTTCCAGGGCGGCATTACCGGTCTTCTCTACATAATAAGTCTGCCTGTAATGTTTCATCAGAGGCAGAGAGGAAGCCAGCCACCAGGCTGCAACAATACAAAAAGCCATCGCCATTGCCTGTGTCATGGTGAGTCCCAGCTTGTCTGCCCCCAATACCAGTCCTAGGCTTGCAACAAACGGGATGCAGCTTCCGATATAGCCCCAGGCATAACCGTGGGAAGAAACCTTATCCATTCGCTCCGGCACCGTGATATCGGTAAGCATAGAGTCATAAAAAATATTTGCAGAAGAATAACCGACTTTTGTGAGAATGAAAATTCCCAGAAACCAGATCCAGGAGTGGATGAAGCCGAGAATGATACATCCTGCGATGCCGATTCCAATGGAAAGAAGGAAGAATTTCTTCTTATAATTTTTCGTGTCAGAAATCGTTCCGGCAATGGGTCCGATGAGTGCCACTAAAATAGTGGCGACAGATGCGGCATAACCCCAGTAAGCAAGATAATTCACGGCGGATATATCAGCATTTTCTGCGAGATAATTAAAATAAATCGGGATGATTGTTGATACCAGCAGAATAAATGCGGAGTTGCCCACATCGTATAAGACCCATTTCTTTTCCAGGGCAGTCAGTTTAAATTTCATAAAAATACCTCTCTGTTATGGTTAATAGGGGCAGTCTGTCAGATAGACAAAAATCTCTTTTCCCGCGGGATCATACCTGTTGGAAAAGAGATTTTTGGATTTCGGATATTAGGGTGAACTTGTCCTACGCTTCGTCTCTGTCGTTGGTCAGTTTCAGCCGGTCAAAGATATAGAATAAAAGGGACAAAAGCATACCAACGATACATGCCAGTACCATACCTTTTAACTCTACGTTGCCAAGAGTAAGTGCAGCACCTGAGAGTCCGGTGACAAAAACTACGGAAGTCAGTGTCAGGTTGCGGCTTTTGCCATAATCCACACCTGCATCTACCATAATACGGATTCCTGAAGTTCCGATCATTCCATAAAGGAGGAATGAGATACCGCCGATGACAGGACCTGGAATGGTGTTGATTAATGCCGACATCGGTCCGATGAAAGAACACAGGATGGAGAGTACGGCAGCACCGCCGATAACACGGACGGAGTATACTTTTGTCATAGCCATAACACCAATGTTTTCTCCGTAAGTTGTGGTAGGTACAGAACCGACCAGACCGGATAACATGGTGGAAAAGTTATCTGCAAATAAAGAACGGTGCAGCCCCGGATCTTTTAACAGATCACGTCCGATAATTTTACCGGTTACAACCTGATGCCCGATATGCTCAGAAGCAATTACCAGGATAACCGGAAGCAGTATCAGAATCGCTTCCCCATTAAAGTGTGGAAGCTGGAAATTCGGAAGGGAAATAAAAGGTGTTGCCAGTGCTTTCTGGATGGTGCCAAAATCAATGACATTGAAAATGACGGCGGAAACATAACCGGCAATAATGGCGATGAGGATTGGAATAACGGCAAGGAACTTTTTAAACAGAACATTTCCGAAAACGGCAACGCCTAAGGTAATTAAAAAGACTATGAGGTTATTCATTGCTACCGGAGTAACCGTCTGCTCATACAATCCGGATGCCTGATCCAGGGTATAAGATGTGGATGATAAAATTCCGGCATTGGAAGCAGCTGTTCCGGCAAGCTCCAGACCAATCAGTGCGACAACGGGACCCATGGCAGCCGGGGGCAGAACAATGTCAATCCACTTTGTCCCAAATTTGTAAATGATAAATGACAGGATACATCCGCACAGTCCTACGATTACGAAACCGCCCAGGGCGTATGAATACCCCCATTTGGCAATTACAATGCCAGCAGGTGCAAGAAAGGCAAAGCTGGAACCCAGATATGCGGGTGCTTTCCCTTTTGTGATCAGGATAAATAGCAGCGTACCGATACCGTTGGTAAGCAATACGATTGCGGGACTGATTCCAAAGATAAATGGAACAAGTACAGATGCGCCAAACATGGCAAACATGTGTTGAATACTCAGAGGAGCAAGCAGTTTAAATGGTACCTTGTCCTCAACTTGAATGATCTTTCTTTCGTTCAAGAAAATTCCCTCCCTGTTTTATGATTATTTTTAACTCTTTATACTATATCATACAAAAACATGACAAGAAAGAAAAAAATGTTGAAATTGATCAGAAATTGTTTAAAAAGAGCGGGAGGGAACGGATATTACGAAAATCAGCTGAAAAAGTAACTTCAATTACAACTGGGGAAGTCCCAGATAGTTCAAAAGTCCCACGTAAATGCCATATGCAAACTGATACTGGTCATCCCTTAAATGCTGTGCATCACTGGTGTTGCTGATATAAGCCAGCTCTACCAGAACCGCCGGCATATTTGTGCGGCGCAGTACGTACAGACCGGGATTAATCCGGACGCCATTATCCTTTGTCCCTACCCGGCGCACAATTTCATCCAGTATATTCTGAGCCAGATAATAAGGTACGGAGTCCGGGCGGTATACGTAGACTTCGGAGCCGTTTATGGCAGGATTGGTATTAGAGTTCACATGGATGCTGATAAAATAGTCAGCAGGCCAGCTGTTTGCCATATTTACACGTTCACGAAGACTGGTGGCATTACTGGTACCCAGAACTTCAGTGGGGGAGTTACGGGAAGTACGAACCTCAAAGCGGGGGTCGGCGGCGAGGAGATCAGCCAGATATGCCCCTACTGCATAGGTAATATCCTGCTCCCGAAGACCGTTTCCTTCTGCTCCTGCATTAAAGCCGCTGGGATTGTGTCCCTGGTCTACAAAGATACGAATTGCCAAGAGTATCACATCTTTTCTATATTATGGTATCTGTATATTATATGATAAAGAAGAGAGAGCGTGCAGAAAATTATATCTTTTCTGCACGCTATATAATTGTATTTTACCGGAATTCAAGGTATAATAAAAACATTCCAAATTAACGTAATCGACAGGAAGCGTCCGTAAATGGAGGGACAATGGAGACAGAGAATAGCAAGAATGACAGGAACAAGATTCCCTGCGGCGTGTGCAGGGTGAAATGTGATAAGGTTTTTACTATAATATGGGCAAATGACAGCTATTATAAAATGTTCGGGTATACAGGAAAAGAAGGATCAAGAGAGATTACCGGGGTTAAGCAGATTATTTATACCGGGGATTTTCAAAGATTTATCCGTATGCTTGAAAAAAAGATCGCTCAGAATACATATACGTTTGAATGTGAATACCGCTATGTCCACAAAACCGGTAAAATCATGTGGATGAGAGTACAGTCTTCCTATGATCCCGGTGATGGCGGGACACTTACCTGTGCCATTGCGGATATCACGGACCAAAAGAATGAAGAAGCATCGCTGGTATTAAAAGAAGAAGAAAGCCGCATCGCTTTTGCTATGACAGGAAAGGTGATGGACATTTATGATATCAAAAACCGGACACTTTATATAGATAAAAAGGGATTGCAAAACTTTGCCCTTCCGGGAGTTATTCCAGATATGCCCGATGGACTTCTGGATACCGAGGTTGTAATTGAAGAAAGTAAAGAGGAAGTATTCCGTTTTTTCCAATCCATGTCTGAGGGAATCCCCATGGGGGAGATCGTAGTCCGCTTAAAAAACAAAAAAGGCAGCCTGAACTGGTACCGAATGAAGTACCGTCTTACGTATGGTCCGGACGGAGAGACCCAGAGGGGAATTATCATATATGAAGACTATACCGTTCAACGGGAAAAAGAAGCTGCTTATGAAAAATGGCAGAAGTATAACGAGAACCAGCTTGCGGCAGAGATTGTGTCCTTTGAATGCAACCTGAATCAGAATACGGTGGAGCAAATGGGCGGTCCCATGGCAGACGCACTTCTGCAAAGCGCAGATACCTATGATGAACTGACAGCTTTTGCTGCGGGACAGTGGGTATATGGAGATGACAGGCAGGCGTTTGAACACTTTTTTACCAGAACCAGGCTGCTGGATAAGTATTATAAAAAAGATTGCAGCCTGAAGATGGAATGCAGAGTTTTGGATTCCCAGGGAAATCCTCTATGGACTGAGATCTGTATCTTCCTGCTTCCGGATGCCGATCAGGACGAAGTCCGGGCGATGATTCTGATACGAAATATTGACAAAGAAAAGAGAAGAAGCCTGGAGCTGGAAAACCGTTCCCAGATCGATCCCCTGACGGGACTGCTGAACCGGGGAACGGTAATCGAAGAAGTGTCCATTCTTTTGGAACACAGCCCGTTATCCAGCAGGCACATCTTTATTATGGTGGATATCGATTTCTTCAAATCCCTGAACGATCAGATGGGCCATCAGTTTGGAGACCAGGTTTTAAGGGAAATCTCCAATATATTAAAAACTTCCGTCCGTGTCAATGATATTGTGGGGCGTCTGGGCGGAGATGAGTTCGTAATGTGTTTAAGGGATATCCCTTTGAATACCCTGCTGGAACAGAAGCTGGGAAGTATTATCACCCATCTGTCAAGACATTATGAAGGGGGTATCTGTGTATCCGGCAGTATGGGCGTGGCCGTTTATCCAAAGGATGGAACCAGTTTTGATGAGCTTTATATGCGCGCCGATGCTGCGCTTTATACTGCCAAGGAGATGGGGCGTAATCAGTTTGTATTCTATCAGCAGGGAATGGAGCAGAAAAAAAGGGACCGGAGCAGGTATAAGGAAACAACGGAACCCGGGGCAGATATGGAAATTACGGATCAGCAGTCTAAAAGTACGGACAATAAAGAATATCGGACTGAGTTCAGCCTGCTGAAACAATTGGAAGAAAGAGATCTGATTAACCGTTATATAAAGTCGGTTCACCAAATATACAGCGATATTGCCGTGATGAATGTAACGAAAAATTATTACAGGCGGATGCTGGATGAGAGCGAAGCAGGGATGCAGAAATGGGAGATTGGTAATCTGGCAGAAGAATTGGATGCCATAGCTAAGAGCCGGATCTGTCCCGAAGACGAGGTGCGCTTTAAACAGTTTACCAACTGGGAGCTGGTGAGAAAAGCAATACAGGAAGGCAATGCTGTTGTTTATGGTGAATTCAGGATTGGTATGAATGGAGAAAGCTATAAATGGGAAGGATTTTCTCTGGTTCAGATGGACAGTGGCAATGAGGAGGAGGTGTATCTCTGTCTGATTCAGGACATTCATGCCAGAAAAGTCCGTGAGGAAGAAAACCGGACACTCCAGATACAGCTGCGCAGACAGATTGAAGATGAATGCTATCGCAGAATCATGGAATTATCGGGGACGATATTACTGGAATATGACAGGGAGAATGACAGCTACTACGCATCGCCTCCGGCAAAGCAGTTTACATTTATTAAAAATGTAGGAAGTTTCGGCAACCAGCGCTTTATCACACCGGATGATATTCATCCCAATGACTGGCAGCAGGCGAGGATGATTTCTCAAAAAGTGATGGACGGAGCCATGAATGCAGGAGCAACGGTTCGTTTGAAAAAAACAGACGGGCAGTATATGTGGTGTCATATTGTTCTGACGGTATTAAGGGCGGAAGATGGTTCCATCAACCGGTCCCTGTTTACCATAACCGATGTGGATGAAGCCACCAGAAACCGGAGAGAGCTGGAATACCGGGCAGAATATGATGACTTAACGGGATGTTCTAATTTCAGCAGATTCAAAATAGAGGCAAGGCAGATCCTGGAGAACAGAACTGAAAAGAAATATGCACTGTGGTATTGTGATCTTCGCAATTTTAAATTGGTGAACAATGTCTACGGCTACGATTTCGGGGACCGGGTTCTGCAATACTGGGCAAAAATCAGCAGCCGTGACCAGCGTGAGGGAGAAATATTTGCCAGAGTGTCCGCAGATCATTTTGTTTCCCTACTCTGGTATGACAGCATCGAAGAACTGGAAAAGAGGTTCCAGAAAAATGCAGGTATTCTGGCTAAATTCAAAGGACTGGCAGGGAAAAAGCTGCGTCTTGAAATGGTGGCAGGTATTTATCTGATCGAAAAATACGGAAAAAGCATTGGGATCGAGGACATGATAGATTGTGCCAACCTTGCACAAAAAAGTGTGAAGGTATTGGAAGGCAGCAGATATGCCGTCTATACAGAAGACATGCGCCGGCAGATACTGTCGGAAAAAGAAATGGAATCAGCTATGTACAAAGCATTGGAGAACCGGGAGTTCTGTGCTTATTTTCAGCCGATTGCTGAGATACAGGATGGAATACGGATAACCGGGGCAGAGACTCTGGCAAGATGGATACGTCCGGGCTATGGCGTGGTTCCGCCTAACAGGTTTATCCCGTTATTCGAAAAGAACGGGTTTATCATTGATCTGGACAGTTATATGTTCGAAGAGGCATGCCGTTTCTTACGAAAGTGGCTGGATGAAGGCCGGGAACCCATCAAAATATCGGTGAATGTCTCCAGGATCAGTGTATTTCAACGGGATTTTTCCAAACATTATATTCGGCTTAAGGAAAAGTATAATATACCTAATGGCCTGCTGGAACTGGAGTGTACGGAATCTGTGCTGGTAGAGAATGCAGAATTGCTGGAAATGGTTATGCGTACCATGCGGGTAAGCGGATTTTTCTTCTCCATGGATGATTTTGGTTCGGGATATTCTTCCCTGAACCTGTTAAAAGATATTACGGTGGACATCTTAAAGCTGGATATGATGTTTTTCCGCAATGAAAATCTCAAGGAACCCAGACATCAGACCATAATATCCAGTATTATCTCTATGGCGAAGGCATTGAATATGAAGGTTGTGGCGGAAGGTGTGGAAACAGAAGAACAATTGCAGCTGCTGCGTAAATTCGGATGTGACTATATCCAGGGATATCTCATCAGCAGACCTATACCGGAACAAGAATTTGAAAATCAGTTTTAAACAGGCGCTAATGCCTTTCATTTGCAGATTTCAGTAAATAAAAATGGGATCGCTGCAGAATCAGATATCATACCAGATGTAAAAGCTCTCTGGTTTGAACATGATTCTGCAGCGATCTCATTTTACTGGGAAAAAGAACAATTTCTCAGATCCGGCTGATTTTTTTTGAATTTATTGTCCAGGAAGATTTGAAAATGTTCCGCGGTGCCGATTGTAAAATTATTCTTCCCCAGAGCCAGATACCTGCCGCCGTGTTCCAGAAAATAATAATTATGGATTAAGGTCCAGCTTTTAATGCCCGACCAGTCAACCACCGTCGTTTCTTCCGGAGCGATCTGGGTGAGGGCATTTGGGGTAATCTGAAAGGTCATCTTTTTGCCTTTAAGACAATCCTGTTTGGATTTGTGAAGATTCCTTACAAAGGATCTCTTAAAAAAGTCTCCGGCATAATAAATGAAGATAATCCCAAGAACCAATGCCACCATTCCTGCTGCACCCAGGCTCCAGCTCCGCAAACGAGGTGCCAGGCTTAAAGCCAGAACACTCACCAGCAGGAAACCAATCCCCCAGAGCTGGTAACGTTTGACCGCCTTATAAGCAGGAGTATAATTCTCCAACAGGGTATCCAAATATAATTTTTCGAATTCATCATCATAGGATGTTTCATTCTGGAATAAAAGTTCCAAGTTACATACCTCCTTTTTGGCTTGTCTGAAAAATAATGCCCGTAGTACAGTTGTGAACAACCAATGAAGATGTGCTGCAGGCGTTTTTCAGATATGCTTTGATTGTTTATTATATACCGAAAATGTGATTATTATATGAAAAATCGGTGTTAAGAATAAATAACATTGCCAGGATTATGAGAATATTTCGTTGGTGCAGCTGTTTATATTTTCCTTTTATTACTACTTTAAATTAAGGGCAGTTTCTGCTATAATAACAAAAAACAGAACAAATGTTCGAAAAATAATGACAGGAGGAATAATCATGGCTTTTGGTACAGGGATAAATATGGATTCTCCGGATGCGGGGAGAATTCGGGGAAAGCAGATAGAAATAGCCTGTTACTGCTGGTTTACCAGAACGGGGATCAGCATACCCAGGTTAGTGAAATACCAGGATGAAGAAGGAGAAATACATACGATTGGCAGCATTCGTGTATTGTGCTCGGAACAGAAAAATTTTGCGGGAGTTTCTTCCATGGAGTATCAGTGTGAAATGGAAGCAGAGGGCATTTTGAAAAATGTGAAGCTGATCTTTTTTCGGGAGAGGAATAAGTGGGTGATGGTTTATGGGAATGAATGAGATGGGCGGGGAAAACAGTCGGAAAAATGTCGGATGGGAGATCGGAGTGTATTGCTAATCCAATTGGTCTATGCTATACTTCCTATTAGAAAATATCAGGTCTAAAAGAGGACTTTGCAGATTATCATAATATTAATGGGCATATATTAAAGTATCGAACATTATGCCGGTTGAATAAGCTCAAAATTCTTTAGATAGAAAGGAAGCCGCAGAAAATGATCTATAATAATGTATTGGAGGCAATCGGACATACACCCATGGTTCGTCTAAACAAACTGTCCCAGCCGGACAGCGCTGAGATTCTGGTGAAATACGAAGGGGTAAATGTGGGAGGATCCGTGAAGACAAGGACCGCGTACAACATGATTGCTGAGGCAGAGAAAAAAGGAAAGCTTCATAAGGATTCCGTAATTGTGGAACCTACCAGTGGGAATCAGGGAATTGGACTGGCGCTGGTTGGAGCTGTAAAGGGATATAAGGTAAAGATAGTAATGCCTGATTCTGTGAGTGAAGAGCGCAGAAAACTGGTGACCCAGTATGGGGCGGAAGTGATACTGGTACATGATGAGGGAGATATCGGAGCCTGTATCGAGGAGTGTCTTCAGACGGCGCTTCGTATTGGGGCAGAAGATCCCAATGCCTATATTCCCCAGCAATTTGTCAATCCCGATAACCCATTGGTGCATAAATACCATACAGGGGTGGAAATACTAGAACAAGTAGAAGGACCTATTGATGGTTTCTGTTCCGGAGTCGGTACAGGCGGTACACTTTCCGGCATTGGCGAGGTATTAAAACGGCAGAATCCGGATATCGTAATCTGGGCTGTGGAGCCGGAACACGCCGCTATTTTATCAGGCGGAAGTATCGGAACACATTTGCAGATGGGGATTGGTGACGGGCTGATTCCGGAGAATCTGAATATGGATATCTATGAGGATATCTGCATTGTGACGGATGAAGAAGCACTGGATGTATCCAAACGGCTTGCCAGAGAAGAAGGTCTGCTATGCGGCATTTCAAGCGGGTCCAATGTGGCAGCAGCCATGCGCCTTGCCAAAAAGCTGGGCCCGGGAAAAAGAGTTGTTACCATTCTTCCGGATACGGGAGAACGTTATTACAGCACAGAATTATTTGAAGATTGAAAAATTGAAAAAACAGTCTGTTCTGATAACTTTTGCAGAGAATGCCTTGTAAAACACTAGAAACCTATGCTATAATGTCAGCAATTACGACAGGTAATGCTGTCAGGTGTGGGAATACTACTAATTTTGTTTTGAGGCAGTTTCTGCCTGCAGAAAGGATTTACATTCGAAGATGAATAGACAAGAGTTTTTGAATACTTTGCGTTCACAATTATCGGGAGAGATCAGTTCACGGGAAGTGGAAGAGAACATCCGGTATTATGATGAATATATCAGAGATGCAATGGAAAATGGAAAATCAGAATCCCAGATTTTAAATGAGATCGGAAGTCCGTTTTTGATTGCAAGAACGATTATTGAAACCAGCAATAAAGCAAATGGAGCAGGTTCTCAGAATCAGGGGCAGGGTTCTTCTTATCAGCCGGATGAGAATGATAACAGGCGTCCGGAAGGCAGCTTCCGCTCTTTTAATCTTCAGACAGGAGTACCAAAGTGGCTGTTGGTTACGGGAGTCGTAGTCATACTTGTAGTGATACTCAGCATTTTGGGATCAGCGATTGCCATTCTCTCCAGATTTTTTATTCCGATTGTAGTTATTGTGCTTGTTGTGGCACTGGTTAAGGGCAGGGGCCGCCGATGAAGATATCTACCAAAGGCATATATGCTTTAGAAATAGCAGTGGATCTGGCGATGCATTCCGATGCGGAGCATTTGGAGAGTATTAAGAATATTGCAGGAAGAAGAAATCTTTCGGAAAAATATCTGGAACGTATCATCAGTATGCTGAAAAAAGCGAATCTGGTGAGCAGCACCAGGGGTGCTAGAGGCGGTTACTGCCTGGCGAAACCGGCAGGTGAAATTATGGTTTATGATATCCTGACAGCCGTAGAAGGAAACCTGGCACCGGTAGAATGCCTGATTAAATCTACCGATTGTGGAATCGATTGCGAAAAATGTCCTACAAGGCGTGTCTGGAACCAAATGTGGGAGCTGATTAAGGATGCGGCAAAAGAGACCAGACTGGAAGATCTGCTGAAAAAAGCCAGTTAAAGCCAGTTATCAGACAGATATTTTATCCTGCTGAATGATCAGAGGATGCTTTCCCATTTAAAATAAGTCAATCAAAATAGAGCTGTGGATTATAAGCAGTTCTATTTTTTTTATTTTTTTCTGTTTTTTTGAAATTAGGTATTGACATTTACAATATTATCCTGTATAACATAAATATATTATTTAATATATCGGTTTGGTAGGAAATAAACAAGAAAAGGTGATGAAATGAAAATCTCAACAAAAGGAAGATATGGCCTGCGGGCACTGGTAGATTTGGCATCTCACTCTACAAGTGAAGCGGTATCCCTGGCAAGTGTAGCCAACAGGCAGAAAATATCGGTCAATTATCTGGAACAGGTCTTTGCAACCCTGAGAAAAGCCGGATTGGTGAAAAGCATCAAAGGGCCACAGGGCGGATATATGCTTGCGGTGAAGCCGGAAGTGATGCAGGTATCAGATATCTTAACAGCGCTGGAAGGGAAGTTCAGTATTATAGATGAAGTGGCGCCGGAAGAACAGCAGGATAAAGTGCAGATGGCGATTAACGAGCTGGTATGGGAAAAGATTAACCAGCAGGTAAACCACTACCTGGAAAGTACGACGCTGGCTGATTTAGTAGAAGAATATCAGAAATTAAACGGGGAAGAAGAATATATGTACTATATCTAATCCATATATACTGTAAAATATTCTTTCAAAAATAATTCCTACTTAATCAATAATATTAATTGGAATACTAAGTGCTATAATAGCACGGTATGAAAATAAATTTGTGGTAACAACCACGGACTGCAGCACATAAGCGGCTGGCAATGATACACCAGAAGAATAACTCGTTAGACAATGAGAATATAGTGAAAAGTGAGGAGAAATATTATGAGTGAAAAAAGAGAATTAAAATTTGAGACACTTCAATTACACGTAGGGCAGGAAAATCCGGACCCGGTAACAGATGCCAGAGCAGTACCGATCTATCAGACATCTTCTTATGTTTTCAAAAACTGCGCACATGCCGCTGCACGTTTTAACCTTACGGATGCGGGAAATATCTACGGAAGGCTTACCAACACCACACAGGATATTTTCGAACAGCGTATCGCAGCGCTGGAAGGAGGCGTGGCAGCGCTGGCAGTGGCTTCCGGAGCAGCAGCTATTACATATACATTTCAGAATCTGGCACATGCAGGCGATCACATCGTAGCAGCCAAGACAATATACGGTGGAACTTATAACCTTCTGGAGCATACTCTTCCGGAATACGGAATTACAGCAACCTTTGTAGATCCGGATGTAGAAGGCAGCTTTGAAGAGGCAATCCAGGAAAATACAAAAGCAATTTTTATAGAGACGATCGGCAATCCCAATGCAAGCCTGATTGATATTGAAAAGGTAGCGGCAATTGCCCATGCGCATAAAATACCATTAGTGGTTGACAGCACTTTTGCAACACCTTATCTGGTACGCCCCATTGACCTGGGAGCAGATATCGTGGTACATTCCGCGACAAAGTTCATTGGAGGACACGGAACAACCATCGGAGGCGTGATTGTAGACAGCGGAAAATTCGATTGGGAGGCATCCGGGAAATTCCCGACACTTACCGAACCAAACCCAAGCTACCATGGAGTAAGCTTTACAAAAGTCGTTGGTCCGGCAGCATTTGTTACCAAGATCCGTGCAATTTTACTGCGTGATACAGGAGCTACACTTTCCCCGATTCATGCATTTATCTTCTTACAGGGATTGGAGACCTTGTCACTGCGCGTAGAACGTCATGTGGAAAATGCTTTAAAGGTTGTGGATTATTTAAGCAAGCATCCCCAGGTAGAAAAGGTAAATCATCCGGCGCTTTCCGACAGTCCCTATCATGAACTGTATCAGCGTTACTTCCCTAAGGGAGGGGCTTCGATCTTTACTTTTGAAATTAAAGGCGGATCCAAAGAAGCACAGGATTTTATTGATCAACTGGAAATTTTCTCTTTACTTGCCAATGTTGCGGATGTAAAATCATTAGTAATACATCCTGCAAGCACTACGCATTCCCAGATGACAGAAGAAGAACTTGCAGGATCCGGCATTAAACCAAATACAATCCGGTTATCGATCGGTACGGAACACATTGATGATATTATTTATGATTTAGATCAGGCATTTCAGGCTATTGCCAAGTAAGGGAAAGCCGTGAGCCTGACGCATTTAAGAAAGGATGTTTAAAATGGCTAATATATATGGAAGTATTACAGAATTGGTAGGAAAAACTCCCCTTGTGGAGCTGAAAAATGTGGAAAGTTCTTTAGGGCTTGTGGGAAAAGTAGTAGTAAAATTAGAATACTTTAATCCGGCAGGAAGCGTAAAAGACAGAGTGGCAAAAGCTATGGTAGAAGATGCGGAGAATAAAGGGCTTTTAAAACCAGGTGCTACGATTATCGAGCCAACCAGCGGAAATACCGGGATCGGGCTTGCAAGTGTAGCAGCGGCAAAAGGCTATAAAGCGATTTTTACCATGCCGGAGACCATGAGCATTGAAAGAAGAAAGTTACTTCTTGGATATGGTGCGGAAATTGTGCTGACGGAAGGTGCCAAGGGAATGAAAGGTGCAATTGCTAAAGCAGAAGAACTTGCAAAAGAAATCCCCAATGCCTTTATTCCGGGACAGTTTGAAAATGCAGCCAATCCCGCAATCCATGCAGCTACAACGGGACCGGAGATCTGGGCAGATACAGATGGGGCAGTGGATATGTTTATAGCCGGTGTTGGAACCGGGGGAACATTGAGCGGAACCGGTGTATTCTTAAAATCCAAAAAACCGGAAGTAAAAGTAATCGCCGTAGAGCCTGCTGCATCCCCAGTCTTATCGAAAGGAACCGGCGGTCCTCACAAAATCCAGGGCATTGGTGCTGGATTTGTGCCTAAGAACTTAAATCAGAATGTCTATGATGAAATTGTGACAGTGGAAAATGCGGAAGCATTT
Organism: uncultured Robinsoniella sp.; assembly: GCA_900540475.1. Taxonomy (GTDB): domain Bacteria; phylum Bacillota; class Clostridia; order Lachnospirales; family Lachnospiraceae; genus Robinsoniella. The sequence goes on from UQGG01000028.1 coordinate 49,699, forward strand.
GAAGCGGCAAAATTAATCGCAAAAAAAGAAGGAATTCTGGTTGGTATTTCTTCCGGAGCAGCTCTTCACACTGCAATTGAATTTGCGAAAAAGCCGGAGAATGCAGGGAAAACTATAGTTGCACTGCTTCCGGATACCGGAGAGAGATATCTCTCAACCGAATTATTTGAAGCGTAAGGTTTATTCCGGCGCCGGTCATAGGACCGGCGCTTTCTATATATAGTAGGAATTTTTTTCATGCTTTTAAATGCAATTTCATTTTCTTTTAATAACAGCTTTCTTTTATGGAAAAAATATTGTAGAATGTAAGCAAATATTGAAAAGACAGCAATGGAAAATAAAAAGAGTAGGAATTGCAGAAATGGAACAGATTACAGATTATAAACTATTACTGGATACGGCGGTGCTGGCAGGACAGATCATGCTGCGAAACGGTGCTGAAATATACCGGGTGGAAGATACCATTCACCGTATCTTAAAGATGTCCAGCTTAAAAACCACAGAGGCTTACGTTACCACTACCGGAATGATTGTTACGCTGGACGATCCACAGATTGATTCGCTCACCGTTATTAGAAGAATTGCTGACAGGGAGACGAATCTGAATAAAATTACGCTGGTAAATACCATTTCCAGAAGATTTTGTGCCGGAGAACTTACCCTGAAAGAAGCATTTCATGATCTGAAACACCTGGAATCCCGTGAATATTCCCAAAGAGTGCTGGATATTTCTACAATTATAGTGGCATCTGCCTTTGCCCTTTTATTAGGCGGAACGGCAATGGACGCACTGGGAGCTGCAATTGACGGAGCGCTGCTGGTTCTGGTGCTGAAGCTGGGGATTAAAATTGGATTTAATCCATTTTTTAAGGATGTAGCTTCATCTGCCGTAATCGCAGTGGGAGCAATCCTTTTATCCAGAATACCGTTTACTGTTATGAATATGGACATGATTATTATTGGTACCATTATGCCCCTGGTGCCCGGAGCAGCGATTACCAACGCCATAAGAGATACCCTGCAGGGAGACTATGTTGCAGGCGGGGCAAAAGCCCTTGAGGCGTTCGTAAAGGCAGTGGCAATCGTAATTGGAGTTGCATTCGGAATGCTTATTATGGGAGGTGTTAAGGCATGATTGTACAGGTAGTGGGCGCGTTTATCGCAATACTGGCATTTTCAACGGTGATCCAGGTGCCGAAAAAATATCTGGTCTACTGCGGCCTGATCGGAGCGGCAGGGTGGCTTGTGTATCTGCTGAATGCAGACAGTAAAGGAATTGTAATGGCGAACTTTCTGGCAGCGCTTGTGATTGCGCTGATTTCCCATGTGTTTGCCAGAATCTTCAAAGCTCCGGTAACGGTATTCCTGATTCCTGGAATTCTGGTAATTGTACCGGGTGCCGGTATGTACCGGACGGTTTACCAGATCTTTTTGGGGGAACAGCAAATGGCAATGAATACGCTGCTTCAGACAATGGAGATAGCGGGTATGATTGCACTGGCTGTATTTATCATGGACTCTGTATTCGATATTATACGCAATAAAAAGTGGAAAAAAATAAAGGCAGAATAGGATTTCAGATCTGTTTTTACTTATATTTAGACAGTGAAAGACCCAAGCAGGGGAGCTACTTGGGTCTTTCGAGGGGAGTATAAATAATTAATAAGGGGTTTGTAAAAAAAATTTTTTGAAGGGTAAATTCTTTTTACATCTCAAATTATAATATAGATTGGAAAAAAATGCAATACATATTTTTTACTATTTTTGAGATAATAACTTTTGTAATAAAAATATTTATTATTCAGGAGGGAATGAAACTATGGCAAAGAATATGAATTCTAAAAACCAGACTCAAAATAGTACTAACAACTATGAATCTAGCGTAGAATCAAAGAACAAAGCAAGTAATAAAGCAGGCAATTCTTATAAGAATGCCAGCGAAAAAAACAGTGCTTACAACAGTACTAATGAATCCGAGAATTCCTATAACTCTTACAAGAACAGCAACAATTCTTATAAGAACGCTACAAGCAACAATACTTCCAAAAATGCAAGCAGCAATTCTTCTACAGACTGTCACCACGAATCTGATGAATACAGCGATTGCAACTACTAAAACCATTTAACGACATCAGGCAGAGACAGCAAGTAAAATAAGATGGTTTTAACAAGAGACGGAGTCTTGGCCACAATTTGGCCGGGGCTCTGTTTTTTTGCACACATTTCCAAATGGCTGCATATATTATGTCAGGAAGGAGTGTATGTATTTATGAATTTTGAGATGATTGCACCGAAACAACTGGATACGTACGTCAGGGATAAAAGCGCATTTATTATAGATCTCAGAACACCGGACGAATTCGTAGAACGTCATATAAAAGGAGCTGTAAATATCCCTTATGAAAATTTGGGCAATTGTTATACACTGCCCCAGGATATGATGATTATCGTATATTGTGAACGTGGTTCCATCAGTATGGCTGCAGCCAGGGAACTTGCGGAAAAAGGCTATCATGTAAAGACTATGATCGGTGGAATCCACGCATACCGTGGAAGATACCTGGAATCCTATCGCCACACGCTATAGATCGCATTTTGAAAATATTAAGGAAGTAAAAATATTGACAGGGGCAGACACTGGCATTAATATAGGAGATAGATGAAAAGAATGGAGGAAATGCAAATGAAACTTATGTTTGCGTCAGATATACACGGCTCATCTTTTTTCTGTAAAAAGATGTTAGAGGCATACCGATTAGAAGAGGCTGAACGCCTGGTGCTTCTGGGAGATATTCTTTATCATGGACCAAGAAATGACCTGCCAAAGGAATATGCTCCCAAAGAGGTCATCGCCATGCTGAATCCTTTGAAAAGCAAGATTTATGCAGTAAGAGGCAATTGTGAGGCAGAAGTGGACCAGATGGTATTGGAATTCCCTGTAATGGCAGATTACTGTATAATCATGGAAGGGGACAAAACGATTTATGCCAGCCATGGTCATGTCTTTCACAAAGACAATCTGCCTCCTTTGGCTGATGGGGACATTTTTATTCATGGACATACCCATGTACCTGTTGCAGAGAAATATCCGCATTTTACCTTGTTAAATCCGGGTTCCGTGTCTTTGCCGAAAGAGGGAAATGTGCCAACATATGGAATATTGGAAAATGGATTATTTACCATTAAAGATTTTGATGGAAATACCGTAAAGCAGCTGGCATTATAAGATACCTGCAAATGCAGACAGATAGGAGAAAAGATGAAACAGATTGAATTGATAGCACCCTGCCATTTTGGGCTGGAAGCCGTGTTAAAACGGGAGATTATTGACCTTGGATATGAAGTCAGCCAGGTAGAAGATGGACGAGTTACCTTTATCGGGGATATGGAAGCAGTGAGCTATGCCAATGTATTTTTAAGGTCGGCAGAGCGTATACTTTTAAAAGTCGGAAAGGTTCATGCCGAAACTTTTGATGAATTATTTGAGCGGACGAAAGAACTCCCATGGGAAAACTTCATTCCTAAGGACGGTAAATTCTGGGTAACCAAAGCAACTTCGATTAAGAGCCAGCTGTTTAGCCCTACCGATATACAGTCGATCATGAAAAAGGCCATGGTTGAGCGTTTAAAGGGCGTATATGGCATCCAATGGTTTGAGGAGACAGGTCCGGCTTATCCGGTTCGTGTATTTTTTATGAAAGACGAAGCTACAATTGGGATTGATACCTCCGGTGTCTCTCTACACAAGCGGGGATACCGCCAGCTTACCAGCAAGGCACCCATAACCGAGACGCTGGCGGCGGCGCTGATTATGCTGACACCATGGAACAAGAGCAGGATACTGGTTGATCCATTCTGCGGCAGCGGTACTTTTCCCATCGAAGCGGCTTTGATGGCGGCTAATATCGCACCGGGAATGAACCGTTCTTTTCTGTCGGAAGAATGGGACAACCTGATTGAGAAGAAACACTGGTACAATGCGATGGATGAAGCCAGGGAAAATGTAAATGACAAGATTGAGGTGGATATCCAGGGATATGATCTGGATGGGGATGTAATTAAATCAGCCAGAGAAAACGCAAAGCTGGCGGGAGTTGATCATCTGATCCATTTTCAGCAGAGAAGTATTTCCCAGATGAGACATCCGAAAAAGTATGGTTTTGTGATTACCAATCCGCCTTATGGTGAGCGAATAGAGGATAAAGAGAATCTGCCGGGATTGTACCGGGAAATTGGTGAAAGCTTTAAACGGCTGGATTCCTGGTCGGAATATCTGATTACTTCCTATGAAGAAGCGGAAAAGTATATTGGCAAAAAGGCTGATAAGAACAGAAAGATTTATAATGGAATGATAAAAACGTATTTTTATCAATTCCTGGGTCCCAGACCGCCTAAGATCAAAAAATAAGGGGTAGACATTGATTAAAAAAATTCAGACATTCATTGGTATTCTAATCGTTGTGCTGATTGGATACGGGGCGTTTCAATATATGGAGCCGGAAATTCGAGGGCTGTTGGACGGCAAAAAGCAGCAGGAGCACAGGGAGTCGGAGAAAGGTTCTAAAAACCAATATTCGGGTCCGGAAGATCATACGGAGCGGGAAGCTACAGATAAAACGGAAAAGCTTCCTGCGTCCTATGACAGCCGGAATGAGGCTAGAGCACCTGTTATTAAAAATCAGGGGGAACTTGGCACCTGCTGGGCGGTAGCCACATCCTCGGCGCTGGAAGCATCCCTGCTTCCACGGGAGCACCTGGTATTTTCGGCAGACCATATATCGCTTCGGAATCATTTCGCAAAAAACCAGAACGATGGCGGGGATTATACCATGGCAATGGCGTATCTTGCCGGCTGGCAGGGACCGGTGCTGGAAAAGGATGACCCTTACGGTGATGGCGTATCACCGGATGGTCTGGTTCCTGTGAAGCATGTCCAGGAGATCCAGATGATTAAGGATAAAGATTATGAGGCAGTAAAACGGGCAGTTTATGACCATGGTGCCGTCCAGTCTTCTCTTTATATGGATCTTCAGAATACCGTGAGTTCCTCGGTGTTCTTTAATAAAATCAACAGCACATACTGTTATGTGGGGAATGCACGTTCCAATCATGATATCCTGATTATTGGCTGGGATGACAATTATCCGGCGGCTAAGTTTAATGCGGATATTAAGAAGGACGGGGCGTTTATCTGCCAGAACAGCTGGGGACCGGACTTTGGGGAAGAAGGCATATTTTACGTATCTTATGAAGATGCCAATCTGGGGAATAATTGTGTTACTTATTCCAGAGTTGAAAATACCGGGAACTATGATGATATCTACCAGACCGACCTGTGCGGCTGGGTTGGGCAGATCGGCTATGGTTCGGATACCTGTTATTTTGCCAATGTATACGAAGCCAGGCGGGATGAAATGCTGAGCGCCGTGGGATTTTACGCTACCGGGAAAGATACGGAGTATGAAATACATATCATTGAAACGTTTGACGGACCTTCATCATTGATATCCTGGAGCCCGGACCAAACCGGTAAGTTTGACAACGGGGGATATTACACCGTAGACCTTGATGAACCGGTAAAGGTGTCTGAGGGGCAGCGGTTTGCCATTATGGTAAAAATCAAATCTCCGGGACTTCAGTATCCGGTTGCTACGGAATATCAGGCTGATGAAGCCACAAAGAACGTGGATATATCCGATGGGGAAGGGTATATCAGTATGAGCGGGTATTCCTGGACCAGAACGGAGACGGAGCATTCCTGCAATGTCTGTCTGAAGGTGTACACAAGAGGAGCATAGCGTTTATATATGAGGGCGTGTTTGATAATTCATTCCCCGTGTGTTATAATTTCATAAAATTTACGGAAAGAAAAGGGTGGAACGGTGAGTAAAAGAATTATTTTTGCAACTGGAAATCAGGGTAAAATGAAGGAAATAAAAATGATACTGGCGGATATTGATGTAGAGGTATTATCCCTGAAAGAAGCAGGTATTGAAGCGGATATTGTAGAAGACGGCGCAACATTTGAAGAAAATGCTGTAATTAAAGCGAAGACAATTATGGAAATGACGGGTGATATTGTACTGGCGGATGATTCTGGACTTGAAATTGATTACCTGAATAAAGAGCCGGGTATTTATTCAGCCAGGTATATGGGAGAGGATACTTCCTATGATATTAAAAACAATAATCTGATCGGACGCCTGAATGGGGTGCCGGATGAAAAGCGGACGGCACGTTTTGTATGCGTGATTGCGGCAGCGTTTCCAAACGGCGATATACTGACTACAGAAGGAACCATTGAAGGCATGATCGGTTATGAAATAAAAGGAAGTAATGGATTCGGATATGATCCCATTTTTTATCTCCCACAGTATCAATGCACCACAGCAGAGCTGGATATGGAGTTAAAAAATGAATTGAGCCACAGAGGAAAAGCACTTCGGGCAATGAAAGAACAATTAAAAAATAAAATTTAGAGGAGATTGGTGCCAGATGAAGATCCTGATTGTAAGTGATACGCATCGCAGAGATGCCAATTTAAAAGAGGTCTTATTAAAAGTTAGCCCCATCGACAAATTAATCCATCTGGGCGATTCAGAGGGCAGTGAGGACTATATCAGGCAGATTGCCAACTGCCCGGTATATATCGTAAGCGGAAATAATGACTTCTTCAGTGATTTGCCTCGAGAAGAAGAACTGCTGCTTGGGAAGTACAAAGTTCTGCTCACTCATGGACATTATTATTATGTATCCCTGGATACGCGTTCCATCAAAGAAGAAGCAAAAGCAAGAGGTTTTGACATTGTCATGTTTGGTCACACACACCGACCGGTTTTAGAGATACAGGAAGATGTCATTGCATTAAATCCCGGCAGTTTATCCTATCCCAGACAGGATGGGAGAAAACCAAGCTATATAATTATGGAAATTGATCATAAGGGAGAAGCACATTTTACCATAAATTATTTAGGGTGAAGAGCTCGATTTGACCAACATGAAGAAATAAATTCAAAAAATAAATTGGCGAAAAAGCCCGAATATTCAACACTTTCGGGCTTTTTCAAAAAAATAAAAAAATATTTGAAAAAAGTTGTTGACATTTGGCGTGAGCTATAATATAATATGTCTTGCGTCAGGGAACAGACGAAACAACAAAAACAAACAAGACACCATCGGGGTGTGGCTCAGCTTGGCTAGAGCGCCTGGTTTGGGACCAGGAGGTCGCAGGTTCGAATCCTGTCACCCCGACTTGTTCCTAAAATAACGCAGATATGCGGGTGTAGTTCAATGGTAGAACACTAGCCTTCCAAGCTAGATACGTGGGTTCGATTCCCATCACCCGCTGTTTGAGTCTGTAGCTCAGTTGGATAGAGCAACGGCCTTCTAAGCCGTGGGTCGGGGGTTCGAATCCCTTCAGGCTCGTTTTTCTTTGCAGTGATCAAGTGTCTGCTGCAAAGAAAACAAAAATTAATATGGTGGATATAGCGCAGTTGGTTAGCGCGCCAGATTGTGGCTCTGGAGGCCGAGGGTTCGAATCCCTTTATCCACCCTAACCACATATTGGGCTATCGCCAAGCGGTAAGGCACAGCACTTTGACTGCTGCATTCGTTGGTTCAAATCCAACTAGCCCAGTTTGGCGAAAGCCGTAAGAAATACTTACGATCAATATGGTTAAAATTGAATACGGGATATTAGCTCAGTTGGTAGAGCACTTGACTTTTAATCAAGTTGTCCGGGGTTCGAATCCCCGATGTCTCACTACTTTAGAATAGCGGAAAAGCCTTTAAATACAGGCGTTTCCGCTATTTTTGTGCTGAACTTTTTTAACCATTTATAACCCGAAATAAATGTCTTATTGGTGTCTTAATAGTCGTCTTGACGACCAAATGTCTTAACAAATGTCTTACAAAGCGGTAGCACTTTCTACCGCATCAACAACATTTTCTTTTTCTTCCATTACATGATTGTAAACATCCATAACCATCTTTTGAGTATCTCCCAAAAGCTCCGCAATTTTCCGCAGGCTTATTTTTGGAACCTGATAACAGAGATTGGTGCAGTAGTTGTGCCGGAACACATGTGCAGTTAGACCGGTTATGACTGGAAACTCATCTGTCCCACCGGCAGCGGCGTTCAGTTTCTTTACAATGGAACGCCACATCTTATCATAACTGCTTTTGGTTATGGGAGACCCGTCAAGTTTTGTAAATAGATTAGTTCCTTGCAATGTAAGTATATATTCTTGCATAAAGGCTCTTAAATATGGGGGCATAGGCACTGTACGTTCCCCATTTATAGACTTTGTGTCCTTTATGGCAGAATCGTTTACCCCAAATTCCAAAGCCTTATTTACGGTCAATTCTGACTTTTTAAGGGATATATCAAAAATGGTAAGTGCCAAGGCTTCTCCCCGTCTCAGCCCGCAGCCGAGAATAATATACACAAATGCTTTCTCACGTGGGAGCAAATCGGCAGCTTTTATTGCTTCTTTTTCCTCCGGGAATAATGCTCTTTTTTCTCCAGGCCGGTATTTGGGAAGATCCACACCGGAACAAATGTCTTCTACAGCGGATGCCGGCAGGAGCTTGTCCGATACGGCAGCCTTTATGACCTGCTTAAAAGTAAGCGCAATTTGCTGGCAGGTCCGCGGCTTTTGCATAGCCTCATTTATTAATTCCTGGAAGTGCGTCCTTCTGGTATCACACAGTTTTATCCCCATCATGGGGGCAAAATGTTTATCTATTACATTGGAATACATTTTTTTCGTATTGTTTGATCGAACGGCTTTATATGTAGTGCTCCAGGTCTTGGCATATTCCATGAAAGTCATATCTGACTTCACGGTGACTTGACCTTTTTCCACTTCTCTTTTAAATTTGTTTACCTTCTTTTCCAGATCCCCACTTGATTTGGTGGAATACAGGGAAACCCGGTGTTTTGTCCCATTTGCCTTATATGTACCATCCCATACTTTTGTCTGCCACATGCCATTACTTTGCTGCGTATATTTGGTTGCCAATATATCATCTCCTTATTTTGGGGTATAAAAAATACACCCTATGCATTTTGCAGGATGTGTGATATAATTCAAGTGTCTGAAATGAATTAATCTACATCTTTTGGGTTAATAGGTTACTTATGTGAAAGCCGTTCGGTGTGTCCAGCACCGGGCGGTTTTTGTTATATTGACAAATATCTGAACATTGATTATAATATACTTAGCAAGACAGCCGGGAGATAGTGGCACCTATCCGCCCTGGCAATATACAACTAAAAAATAACGCCTAATCTTACCAGGATGGGGGCGTTATTTTTTATGCTTATTTTTAATGGTTACAACTAAGGTTATAACGGATGTAAGCATAATTACAAAGGTGAATAAATCACTGTATGTAACGTACATCGGCACCACCCCATTTCTTACAAGACTCAGAACGGATGGTGTAACGCCCTGCCGGCTGCCCGGCTAAATATATTATTTTCAATGTGCGCTACGAAATCTTTATTCGTTAGAGCGTTCTTCTGCAACTAATTGTTCTATTCCGGCAATGAGTTCTTCTCTTTTTTCTTCTGGAATCAGCATAGTTAATTTGATTATCTCTTCCCTTTTTTCTTCCAGAGATAATTTGTCAAATTCTTCTGGGCTTAAAATATTTTCCATATTGGTTTCCTCTTTTCGTTTTATTATCAAAGGCTTTTGCCTGTTGATTCCTGATATTATTTCTGCTTACAATTCCGACAATAACTTTATTAGAAACATTTTTTCATCGGTCGTAAGTTTGTTTCCATTTCTTGCTATTAATTGCTGCATGTCATCATAGGTAGGCTCTATGTTTTTGTAAGAAGCACCTTTTGACATTTCGTCTAATTGTTCTACGGTAATTCCGAGTGTCCTGCAAATAGTAATAACTATATTAACACTTGCGCCATCTACTCCGTTACGAAGTATCGTATATAGAGTACTATCAGGTATTCCACATTTTGCGGCAAATGCTCTTTTGCTGTATCCACTATCTTTTATTAATTTTTCAAGTACCTTTGCTTTTTCCATATTTGTCACCTCACTTATACTTATTATACACGTATTTGCGCAAAATGTAAATAAAAATATGCGTAAATACGCATGAAAAACATGCTCATAAAAATAAATACACGTAATTACGCAAATTGCTATTGACAATTCGTGTGATTACGTGTATATTAAGAACGTGATTAGCGTAATTACGCTAATGAGAAGGAGGTGATAACATGTATCAGAATTTAATAGCGGCAATGGAAGAAAAAAAAGTAACATTTACTCAAGTATCAGAATTACTTAAATGCCAACTTCGGACTGTGTCTGATAAATGCAAAGGTGCTGTAAAAATTGAATTTTCAGTTAACGAGGCATTAACAATTAAAAGAGTCTTCTTTCCTGAATATGACTTCGAGTGGCTCTTTGAAAAAAAACAAACAAATGTTCTTAAACCCCATTATAGTTGAGAACTACTAACATGTCAATCGAAGAAAGGAGGACGCACAATGACAAATAACAAACAAGGATTCAGAGAAACCGAAATAAAGAAGAAAGAGATCGGTAGCGGGATTGTGCATAATTACAGAAGCAAGAAACGCAAAGAAAATAATATTGAGATTCTTGTCGAAACAGAAAATAAAGCGGATTCGAAAGAAGTATTTAAAGACATAAGAAAGTTGTTGAAAAAGAAAGATCGATTATTAGACAAAGGTTTAAGCTACCAAATTCATTTTAGTATGAAATAATCTCCCCGGAGGAAACCAGGGAGAAAGGGTATAAACAAATTAATAAAATCAATAGGAATAGTTACTACCACGAACTATCAAATACCATCGACCAACGCCAGATACACTAATTCGCACCGGAGAAGAAGAATAATGCCCACCAAAGTATTTAAAACGACTACCAGACCTGTAATGTTGGTAATTAGAGGAATCAACCAAAAAAACGTCAGCGGAGTTTTTGAGTTGAACTTCGACAGAGAGATGACCAGCACTATCGACATACGGAATTTTAACCATATTATTAACACTCCTTTCAGATGCACTCGGCTGCTGAAACAGCCTGTACCAATATTATAGGAGATGAGAAAGGAAATGGCAAGGAAGTTTCACCCAGTAACCCATTAGACAAGTAGTAGAAAGGAGGGGCGCAATTTGAGAAAATCTAAATACTTGGCGATAGCAAGCCTTATTTGCTCATGTATATCATTGGCAGTTGCTATTGCAATACTAATAATTAAAGCATCACAATGATTAAATTTGTACAAGAAGTGGCAGAAAGGAGAAAAGAATCCATTGAAAAATAAAGAGATGAACAAGCATCTTTCATTTCCAGAAAGACACCCGTATTTCCCCATGATTATTGCTATTATAGCCCTAATCGTTTCATACACCAGATGATGACATCGTCAATCCCGAATCCATAAGATTTCATTAGGGCGAATACTGATATTATTGTTGTAATGATATAAGGAATCCATTTTTCTTTAGAATGCTTATTTAACTCACAAAGATACGCTTTTCCTTCTTCGCTTATTATGTATCTGGGGTTGGAAGGCTCGCCGCATTTGCTACAATTATTAATAAGGTGCACATATTTAAGTGTTGCAAGATATTGCAGTTGATTTCCAAGTGGTTCAGGATTTGAAATGGGATATTCCTTCTGTTTAAGCAACATTTTCAAAATTTTAATATGTTCATCAGAAACCATATTTATTCTCTTTTCTTTTACACTTGGCGCGTCACCGCCTGTACTTAAATTATAGGAGAGTTGGAAAACAATGTCAAATAATAAAGAGTGAAAAACTATTAAATAACATATCAAGAAAGGAAAAATATCCATGAACAATCTAATTAAAATCGGAAATCAAGAGATCTCAGAAAAAGAATTTAAAGGTCTGAGAGTAGTAACTTTTAAGGATATTGATCTGGTACATGAAAGACCAGAGGGTACAGCAGGGAGAAACTTCAGGGAGAATAAGAATAGGTTCATTGAAGGAGAAGATTATTATTCTGTAAAGCCATCCGATATCCGGGACGACGAAATTCGTCGGTCCGAAATCAACAATTCAGGAACTTACCTTCTCACAGAACAAGGATATCTGATGCTGGTAAAATCTTTTACTGATGATCTGGCATGGACAGTACAGCGGCAGTTGGTAAACAACTATTTCAATAAGAAAAAACCACTGTCTGCCACAGAACAATTGAGGTTGCAGTCCCAGGCAATTGGAGAGATAGACGAAAGAGTTACTTCTATAGACAATGATCTTCAGAGCTTCAAACAGGATATGCCAATTCTCGGAATAGAAGAAAGCAAGATTACCGATGCGGTAAGGCGTAAAGGTGTGCAGTGCCTTGGGGGGCAAAAATTCCGAAGCTTATAAAGACAGGTCATTAAGAAGCAAAGTATACGCAGATATCTACGGTGAGCTTAAAAGACAGTTCGGCGTTACATCCTATAAAGCTATTAAGCGCAGTCAATGTGATAAAGCAGTTGATATTATTGAAAGGTATGAACTGCCGCTAATTTTAGAAGAACAGATTAAGGACGCTAATTCACAGATGAGGTTATATGAGGCTTCGTAGAAAGGAGGACGACAATGAGAAATAAAAGAAAAACGATATGGGCTTACCTGGATGGAAAGAAATTTGTAGACGTTGTTCAGGCAGCGCTAGACAACAATATTACGGTCGCGGACCTTAAGGAGAAACTTGTAAAAGAAAATCCCGGTCACGACGTTACATTTAAAGCGCAATAAGAAGGGAGAACCAAATGTACAATTTTCACATTTTAGAGGGAAAAAAGTTAATCAGCTATAAACCAACAAAGGAGCATTATTTCAGGGCATTAAATAAGATCATGGATGATTTGAAGCATAGTATTGGCGATGTTAGCTTAGAGGAGTGGAAAGAGAGATGCCCAGAAAAATTCACCAAATATCTGTATCTTATTGTGAAATATATCCCAAAAACGTTTGATTATCATACCAAATACACCGCAGATGAGATAACGGCATGGTTTGGCCTGGTTGATAATGTAGGCGGCATGATTGCGCTACTGACACCAAGGGAACTTATGCAGATGTTCCCAATCACAAAAGAATATGATGGCAAGAAGTATGGAGCGAAAGATTATTTCTTTACCATGAATATTATTGAGCGGATGGGATTTGATAACCCGATTGGAGAGTCATACGATTTTTTATTCGATTATATGAACACAGATACTCAAATTTTTATGTGCACCTGGACAGCAATTATCAATCGAGGGTATCAACTCCAGGGAGGCAGAGATGTGCTGCTTGATTTTTTCGAAGAACAAGGAATACCCTTGACAACCTACCATCAAAATGAGGGATACTTGGTCAATGACGAAACCGGCGAAAAGTTTAAAATTGAAAAACCAAAAAATAAGCTGAAAAAATTATTCAGCGTTGTTTAAGAAGAAAAGGAGAAAAATAATGAATGAATTAACGATTAATGGAACGCAAAGTTTTATGGAAAAGGAAATACCAGTAGTATCCGGTGGGTTTGGAATCGGAAAGAGATGTTTATCGGATAAGACTATTGCTGAAATACATGTACAACCGGAGCGGGAAATTAGGAAATCAATTGGAAGAAATATTGCGAGATTCAAAGAAAGCGTTGATTTTATTGACCTTAAGCAACGTGGTGATGAGATTACCACGTTGGAATTACTCCAAAATCTGGGGTATGCCAAGCAGTCTATCACCCTGGCAGAACACATTTACCTGTTATCAGAACGCGGCTATGCAAAGTTGATCAAGATTATGGACACAGACAAAGCCTGGGAAGTACATGACAAACTAATAGATGAATATTTCGAATTGAAGGAAGACTCCATAAACCGCCAGCAACTTTCACCACAGATGCAGTTAATGAACATGCTTGTGGAATCCATGTCTAAGAATGAGTTAGAGCAGAAGCGCCAGGCTGAGAAATTAGAACAATTGGATGATAAAGTTACGTCTATTAAAGAGGTGGTTGCCTTGAATCCGACACAATGGAGAAAAGACAGCGCAAACATAATTAATAAAATAGCCAAAGATCTTGGAGGCTATGAGCATATTAGACCAATCCGGGACGAGATCTACAGATTACTGGAACAGCGCATGGGTGTGGCTTTAAACATTCGTCTTACGAATAAGAAGAAAACAATGTCCCTGAATGGTGTTTGCAAATCCAAAATTGATAAGTTGAACCAGTTGGATGTTATTGCAGATGACAAGAAGCTGATTGAAGGATACCTTGCCATTGTGAAAGAAATGGCAGTTAAATACGGCTGCAAGGCAAGTTAGAATGGAGGACGAATTATGCAGTATCCAAAACCAGTAATGAAAAAAACGGAGCTTGAGAAGATGGGCTTCACGGAATATTGGCTTCTGCAGGCATACAACACCAGGGGGCAACGCTTTGCCTGGAAACAGAACATATCAAACCCGCACAGCCCGATCTTATTTGATACGGAGGAATTCGAAAAATGGCGAATAAAACAAATCAAAATGCAGGTAGGGTAATGATAGCAGCTTATATCTTAACGGTGGCTACGTTCTGCGTTCTTCCAGATGTCGATCTGACCAATTTACAAGCAGTACTCAGCGCTACAGTGATTTATATCGCGTGGATCTGCTTTGTGGAATATGTAAAAGAAAATGTGAGAGGATGACGAATTGTCAGTAACTCAATGTAAAACTAGGAGAATTAATTAAAAATAAGGAGAAAAAAACATGGATTTTAAAGAAAAAATATTAGAACATATAAAATCACGCACTGACATCGAGGAGCCAATGATAGATATTCATAAATTTCTGGAAAGTTATGAGATGGGAATATATGGGCAAATGTGTTGCGACCGAATAGCGGAAGCTGAGTTGTTAGATGAGAAACATATTGTAATAGATTTGGCTTATCCGGGACATATCTGCGTAGACAAAATAGGATTTTTGAAGTGCGAAGACATTCTCTTGTCTTATGTGCCACAGGAGGCAGTTGATGAAATATTAGATGCTTTTTTTACTCTAAGCGAAGCAACTGCAGCCGGAAACGGTTTAATTCATTCTCTTCGCAATATGAGTAAAAAAGATATCCGTGAGTCATTAGAAGAGTTGAATAAAAACACCGATGACGAAGAAAAAATGCCGTATACGAAAGAATATTTAAAGCAAGAACTTAAATGCAAAGGGGCAGTACATGGCGTAAGAATATATCTGATAAATAAATTAAAAGATTTCTATATCAGATTCAGATACAGAAAAGTGTATTCAGTTTTGAAGAAGTGCTGCGAAAATATAGAAGATACAACAGCGGAAAATATACATAAACCTAAGGCGATTAAAGGAAAGAATCAATGGATTGTATATCTTGAGGCATTAGAAAGATTTATGGAAAAATACGAAAATAAAATCATTCCAGAGAATCTACAAAGGGATGAATTAAAAAAGTATGTTTTCTTAGGAGTGAAATGCATCGGAAAATCAAGATATTCACATAACAAAAGCATGAATACTGGTCAGGAGTATAAGAAGATTGAGTCACTAATGGCTGCATTAGAACTGATGACTCCTAGGGAATTAACGCAGATGTTTCCGATTACCAAAGAATATGATGGTGATAAGTACGAAATAAAAGATTACTTCTACACGATGGATGCTATTGAAAATATAGGTATGGACAGTGCTCTTGGGTCTCATGAGAATGTTATTAATTTATTGTGGGACTACACGAATCACGATATCTCAATGTTTATGGTGCAGTGGATGGGAGTAGTGGAAGATTTAGCGATATATACACAAAACAGGGATCCATTAGAGCAGTTTTTTAGTATTCAAAATGAAAAATATGGAACTGCAGAATCCTAGAGAAAGAAGGTGTATCAAATGGTGCAGAAGCAAGCGGTTGATTTTTTCAATACACCAGATTAAGGAGGAGTAGATAGAGATCCGAAGAATCAAAATAGCGAAGAGTACATAAGAGGGTTCAAAGAATGCCTGGATCTACTACAGTTAAAAGAAAATAGCCTCTAAAATCGGCAAATTAAAGAGGCTGTAGCATAACTGGAACTATGATATATAATCTCACTTAAAATATAGCATAGTTCCGGTAAAAATGAAAGGGAAATTATAATGAAGAATATAAAGATTATTAATTTTCCATCTAAAACAGCGGAATATGAAAGGTGGATGAAATTTATTAGATACGCATATCAGTGTAAAATTAGGGGAGATGAGGTGTGCCGAGAAGCGCAGAACATAGTTCTAATGATTGATCAAATAGTAAACTGGGATATGTGGTCCATCAATAAATTCAGAGAAGATTACAGAGAAGATTTAAGAAGACAGAATTTATTTAAGGCGCAAGATCTATCTGATGCTGTATGCGATTATGGACTTCAGGTAAAGAGGATGCGCAACATAGGAAAGAACAATAATCAGATAATAAATTTTGCTATTTAGAAAGCGGAGGTGCTTTTATGGAACGCGATATAGAAGAGATTACAAGGCAACTAATATGCAAGTTGAAACAGAAGCCAGTTAATGAGATTGAAGATTTTAGAAACAAATGTCTTAGAGACTTTAATGAAAAAGGGTTAGCGACGGAGTATAGTTTTAATTATATCAATTTAATATGTGACCAGGTGGTCTTTGAAAAATTAGAGAAAGCGGGAGTCTGAGTATGAATTTCATAGAAAAAATTAAACTATCACGGGTTAAAATCGATGACCGTTATGCCATACGTGTAAGCCAAATGGAAGAGATTGTAAGAGATTCAGATGGTGCTTATGACGTAGTAAGCAATGCTTTTACTTATGGATACATACAAGGGATGAAAGCTACAGAGAAAAGAAGTGAGAGAAAAGCCGGTGGCTCAGTTAGTGAAGGTAAGATGGACAATGAGGATTACAGGTATTGTATAAAGAAACTTGCCGATATGATTCATGATGAAGATGGATTAAAGCGGATATATAATGCTGCGAATAGAGTATTTATAAATTCGGAATATACAGAGAAGGCAAACCCATCAAAACAGTGAAAGGAAGGGGAAATATTACATGAAATTTTTAGAAAAAATAAGATTAGAACAGGGAAAAATAGACTGTCGTTACGATATCAACGCATTTCAGATGAGGGAGATTAAAGAAGAGTCATCCGGTCTATGTAATGTAATAAGTTATGCCTTTACTTATGGATACGCGCAGGGACAGAAAGCAGAGCGGAGTCACCGTAAGAATATAACAAAGCCTGTACATAAGAATGATTTCCGTAGGGCTATTGCAGGTAATGCAGATAAGATCAAAAATGTAGTTCGTCTTAGAACGCTTTACAGGTTGTCAGAAGATTTTGCAAGTGATGATGTAACTGGGCAAAACAGCTTTTATAAATGGGCTATAGTTCATAATCTGACAAGTGGTAAATTAACAGATAATGATATTGATCTCATATATCGGCTAATTGACAGTTTTACTGCACCTAATGCAGATATTGAAAGGGGGAAATGTTAATGGCTGCGAATCATCCTAGCAATGAAATGTCAGAGGAATATTATAGAAAGTATATCAAATTTATGGCAGATGAAATTACAGATATAACAGATTTAAAACAACTGTTTGTGATCGCTCGGAGAAAATTTATAAACAGCGGCGGCACAAGGACGCCTGAACCGGTTAATGAAAAGTAGCACTATATTAATAAGATTATGGCTACAACTTATAAAGCTGGAGGAGATAATGGAAAAGAAATATTATTGGTTAAAGCTTAATAAAGACTTTTTTAAGCGGCATGATATACGGATTATTGAAGCCATGCCAAACGGAAAAGATTATGTGCTTTTTTACTTGAAATTACTGGTCGAAAGCGTATCCCATGATGGAATGTTGCGCTTTTCAGATGCTATTCCTTATGAAGAAAATATGTTAGCAACGATTACGAACACCAATGTTGATATTGTCAGATCAGCCATACGTGTTTTTACAGAATTAAGAATGATAGAGGTTCTTGATGATATGACAATATTTATGACAGAGGTTGCGCATATGACCGGATGCGAAACGAAATGGGCTGAAAAAAAGCGGAATTACCGAAATAAAATAGGACAGGATAAGGACAATGTCCTATCCAAAGTGGACAATGTCCGACAAGAGAAAGAGTTAGAGATAGAGAAAGAGATAGAGATAGATAATAAAGACATAGTTGCAACTTTCGCTGCAACGCCTGCCGATGTAAAATTTCCAACAGGATGTTTTGAAATGCTTTGTGTGGAGACTCTGATTAATTCTTGCTTAGAATCATTCCCTAATAGCAGGATCCCCTCAACGATAGCTGAGAAGGAAAAATGGGCAGTGGAAATTGAACGGATGAAACGGTTGGACAAGCGAAATGAGGAAGAGATTAAACAGGCGTTACAGTATGCCATAGAGGATCCTTTCTGGAAATCGAATATTAGAAGTGCTAAAAAGTTTCGAGAAAAGTTTGAAGTGCTGTATGTGCAGAGTCAGAATAGGAGAAAATCAGCAGACAGCAGCTTCACGGACATGCTGCAGAATGTGGGAAAGAAATATCAGTAAGGAGGACCGTATGGAATATAGAGAATTTATGGTGATTGCATCAACGATTAAATCAGCATATCCAGAAGTTAAGGTAATGGGGACGGAAGAATCAATAGAAGTATGGTTTGCTATGCTGAATGATTTGGAATATACAACTTTGTCAAAGGCGGTTTCAAAATATATTAAGAGAAGTCGATACACGCCAACCATAGCAGATTTGAGAGCTGCCTATCGAAATGAGATTGTTCAGGAATGGTCTATTGACTGGAAGATGCTACTGGATGGCGCAAGAATATATGAGTTAACAGAGGGCGGTCAATATGCATTGAAAATTCTAACCAGGGATTACGTTGATTATTGCATAAACGGAAATCCGGCGAAGACAAATGCCTGTATGAAGGACTTTGAAAGACTTTACAATGACTATTACGCAAAGAACATAAAGCAGCAGTTAGACAATGCAGGGATTCTGGGAAGCGTGATTGAAACGGGCAAATACTTAAGTGGCAGAAACGTAGTATAGAGTTGATTTGTGATTATTGTAGCAAATAAACCCGGTGATGGAATGGACGCTGTCCATATTGTGGACAGCAAACATGGCTTGCCTTAATAAACTAAAACGGGCGGGCGAATGATTGTAATTGAAATTTAGGAGAAAAAACAATGAAAAGATATTACGATCTGCACGACAAAAGAGTTGCAGCTAAATTGGAAATAGGGGAAAGATCGGAAGCAGCAACAGCGCCAGTAGAAAAATTAAAAAAATATTTTAATAGTGAAGATATAAGAGAAGTTACGTTAAGCCAGTATAGGCGATTATGCATTCAGTATAATAATTAAAATATAAGAGACGAAGTGGAGGTGGAACCAATGAAAATCTATGAATTTAAAAATGAGGATGCCTATCGTTTTGCAAGGGAGCAACGCGCAGAGGCAAAAGTATCAGGTGATGAACTTCAGTTTACATATTGTCCATACTGTAACGGTGGAAAAGGTGGAAAGGATAAGAAAACTTTTTCCATCAATCTTGAGACTGGTCAGTATAAATGCCTGCGCGCTTCTTGTGGAGTACAGGGAAACTTCATTACACTGTCAAAAGATTTTGATTTTTCATTGGGGAATGAGGCGGATCGTTACTTCAGTAGCAAGACTCAGTTTCGTACTTTCAAGAAAAAGGAGATCCAAACAAAGGATCATGCAGTTGAATTAATGGCAGCCAGAGGTATCAGTGAAGGGGTAGTCAGGAAATATAAACTGACCATAGCGGACAATTATGGGAAAGATATCATAGCATTTCCATTCTTTGACGAAAAAGGCAATCTGAAGTTTATTAAATATCGCAATATGAACTTTCAAAAGGGTATTCATAAAAACAAGGAGTGGTGCGAAGAACGGTGTATGCCGATCCTGTTTGGAATGGAACAGTGTAACGATAAATTTGATCGGCTTATTATCACGGAAGGGCAGATCGACAGCTTATCTTTGGCGGAAGCAGGAATTGAGAATGCAGTATCGGTACCTACCGGAGCAATGGGATTTACCTGGGTACCTCATGTCTGGGAATGGTTTTCTAAATTTAAAGAACTGATTGTTTTTGGAGATTATGAAAAAGGTGAAATATCGCTTCTGGAAGAATTGAAGAAAAGATTTCCAGGAACGGTTAAATCGGTCAGAAAGGAAGATTACAAGGAAGAGAAGGACGCAAATGATATCCTGCGCAAATATGGCAGGGAAGCACTTCGTAGTGCAATAGAGAATGCATTGGCGGTTCCGGTACAAAGAGTTAAGGAGTTGGCAGATGTACAGGCTGTAGATATCTATTCCATGCCTAAAATAAAAACAGGCATGAATCAGATAGATAGACTATTGGGAGGGATGTATTATGGGCAGGTTATTTTATTGACTGGAAAGCGTGGGGACGGGAAATCGACCTTCATGGGGCAGATAGCAGTCGCGGCTCTGGAGCAGGGAAAGAACATATTTGCATATTCAGGTGAGCTGCAGGACTATTTCTTTAAGAGGTGGCTAGACATGCAGGCAGCCGGCAGCAGGAATATTATACAAAATGAACGGGATGAGGAAACGCATTATCTTCTGACAAATTCTACGATTGAAAAGATAAATGACTGGTACCGGGGCAGGGCTTTTATTTATGATAATAATATCGTTGAAG
This sequence comes from uncultured Robinsoniella sp., assembly GCA_900540475.1. Taxonomy (GTDB): domain Bacteria; phylum Bacillota; class Clostridia; order Lachnospirales; family Lachnospiraceae; genus Robinsoniella. Next base: position 70,459 of record UQGG01000028.1, read on the forward strand.
ATGATGAGCTGGAAGATCTCTTAAAGACTATAGAAAAAGCCGTGATGCAGTATGGTATAAACCTGGTCTGCATTGATAACCTTATGACCGCATTAGATGTATCCATGAAAGAAGATTTGTACCGGGCGCAGTCAAAGTTCGTTAATAAGCTTTGCAAACTGGCAAAGAAGCAGGGAATCGTAGTCATACTGGTAGCACATCCAAGGAAGAACAGCTTTGGATCGGATGAAAATGATTCAGTGAGCGGCACAGCTGATATAACTAATCGAGTAGATGTTGTAATGACCTATAAGCGCGGCAAGGATATACCAGAGGATGAAAGGGAACTGTTAATATCGAAGAACAGACTGACAGGCAGACTCACCAAGGCGGGTATAAGGCTTTATTATGATAAAGTATCAAAAAGAATAGCGGATAATCAAAAGGATTTTGACATGGCATATGGCTGGGAAAAGTCAGGGGATGGATTTTTAGAATATAATGAGAAATCACCATTTGAGGAGGTAGAAGATGAATAATTTGATAGATGGGTTATACCAGGGAGGCGTAAATAGTTTTGAAAAGAAGGTTTGCTGTCCGATATGTGGATCCGAGTATGTCCATATTGCAAAGGTGCTGGTGAATCAAGATGGGCATGTGACAGATGTGACCAAAGGCAGAGTAGAGGAACGTGAGGTTCATAGCAATAAACGAGGATCGGTAGTTAAAATATTGTTTTGGTGCGAAGAGGGATCTCCAAACCATTATTTTACCAGGGTATTAGAATTTCATAAGGGAGAAACATTTGAAGAAATTCAGGTGCTTGATATAGATCATGAGCTATGGAGGGATTGAAATGAATCCTGCAAAGAATAGTGAATTACCAGAACAGTTTAAATTTTGTAGTGATATATGGAATTTTTATAAAAAGTTTTACCATATCGACAATACAGACACCTATTGGCAGGCTATGGTGGATGAATCGAATAAACTGCATGACAAGTATCCGTCCAGACTTTGCAAGGAAATTATTCTGGACGTGCTGGATGAATTTGATCACAGGCTAAAGGAGAAGAAGAAAATATGAAGTTGATACCAGGGAAAAGAGTGGTTTTATATATTCCTGATAGGGAGGGGACCAGTGAAAAGTATCTGGGGTTTAAGAAAGTTATTATTAAGATCATTAAGTTATATCCAAGTTTTATTCTTTGTGAACATCCAAGTGGTGTTAAAGAATGTTTCGGATATCAGGAAATGCAAAAGTATATGCAAATGAGGAAGGAGCCGGCGGATGACATTTGAAGATGCTACCCAGATCTACTACATAAACAAGGAAATTGGCGAGCTATATAAGGAACTGGCAGAACTGAAGCAACAATCATTTTTGAAACCTATAACCATGTCAGATATGCCACATGGCGGAGATACTAAGGATTTATTTGTAGAATATACGAATAGTGTATTAGAGATAGAGGACATGATAAGATATAGTTTAATGAAATTGCAGCGAGAGAGAAAGAAAATTGAGCAGTTTTTGGATACAGTTAAAGATTCAGAACTTAGATTGATATTGCGTCTGAGATGTATTAACAATATGAACTGGCAAGAGATAGGGGATGAGATCGGAATGGATAGAAGAACGGCATCCAGAAAATTTTATAACTATTTCAAAGTTGCCCACAATGCCCACTAGGTATGTGTTAATATGGTAGAGTAGACAAATGGATACAGCTCATCTATTTGGAAAAAGTTCTCCAGACATAATAAAGTTTACGGCGCATATACTTTAAACCGTAGGTTCCAGGGATGGAACGATAGGAAGCCGGCAGCCAGGAAGAGCCGGGGAAAACACATAGAGAAGCATCTACTTAGGCGATTGCCGGGTGGGTGCTTCTTTGAATAGCGAATTTAGTTGAAAAAAATATAAAGGGGGCATATAATGAGAATACCAAAAGTATTAAGGGAGGATTATATGCGTTTTTACAATAATTATGTTATATGCAAAAAGCTTGTAAATAATATTATTCCAGATTATGAGCAGAAAGATTATGCCAACGGAACCACAACATTTAAAATCAAAAATTGGCGTCAGATTAAAAATTCCATAGAGGAATTATATTCTTTGAGTTTTTTGAGAAATGCAATAGATAACATATATCAAACGTTAAGTGTGTACGATAGAAATCTTGAGTTGCCTGAAATAACGGATACCTCATATGAAATATTCGTAGAAAAGACTCGCATCCTGAGTGCGAAAATGAAAGCTGTAATAGAGCTGTATGAGTCATTTGGACACAAAGAAGTAAAAAACGGAATAGACATCAAGATGCCAGATTACAAAGAGTTAGCAGATTATATTGACGCATTAAAAGATATTGACTTCGTATTAAACCAATGCCCTTATTTAAATTCAGTTGACGAAAAGATTGAGTTCAATAACGTTGATGTTGGATCTACATGGCTATCTTTTATTGTAATATGCGGGACTGGCTTCTATATATTAAATAATCTTGCTAAAATTGTCGATAAAGCAATAGCTATAAAATCCCATATCGCTACATATAAGCAACAAGCAGAAATGCTTGAAGAAATAAGACAAAAAAACCATATGGGAAGCGAGGTTATAGACACATTTAAGGAAATGAAGTCAATTACATTAAAAATGTATGTATCAGAACTTAAAAGTGAGATAGGTCCATTGGAGGATGGCGAAGAGGAAGGGAAAGTAGAAAAGTGTCTGGAAAAATTAGCTAATCTAATGAATCAAGGAGTCGAGATTTATACATCAATTGACACACCCAAAGAAATAAAGATGCTATTCCCTATGAGCGAAGATAATAAGATATTATCTGATGATCTCGTAAAATTGTTAGAAGATAAAGAAAATGAAATAAAATGAAATTGTTATTTAAATAGGGCTTGCAGATGCAGGCTCTTTTATTTTATAAAATTTCGGGAGGTGATGGAATGAATCTTAAAAGCAAAATAACTAAGTTGCAGCAAGCGTTGCTCTGTAAGGGAAAGGTGGTTAAAATACATACTTACCAGAAATACAACAAAGAGCACGGAAGAATAACAACATTCTACAACGTAGTAACTCCAGAGTGGAACGAAGTAAAGCAAAAGATGACAGATAAACAGATTATAGGCACATCATCTCCGTTAGCAGTAGTGCAGGCTCTGCTGGTAGAACTAAAGGAAGTGGGTGGTTAGTAGTATGAAGCTTACAGAGAAACAGCTAAAGTTCGCGGACTACTTTCTTGAAATGGGAAATGCGACAGAGGCGGCAATAAAGGCAGGGTATTCTGAGAAGTATGCGGGGACAAATACTGACAAGCTACTAAAGAATACTAATGTTAAGGAATATATAGAAGAACGCAAGAAACAGTTAGACACAGAGCGTATTGCAAATCAGGAAGAAGTGTTAGAATACCTCACGGCTGTCATGCGCGGCAATGAAAAGGATCAGTTTGGATTAGACGCTGCATTAGCGGACCGTACAAAGGCTGCCGAACTTCTGGGCAAGAGGTACAGGCTATTTACCGATAAAGTGGAACACAGCGGAAGTGTGGAAGGTGTGGTGATCGTAAATGACATCCCAAAACCAGACGCAGATTAAGCTTACTGATCTAATTGCACCAGCGTTCTATAAACTTCATTGGGATATTGTTGAGCACAAACATACTCATTATAAACTTGCTGGTGGACGAGGATCGACAAAATCCTCTTTTATCAGTATAGAACTTATAATGGGTATGATGCAGGACCCACAGGCAAACGGAATTGTCATGCGCAAGGTAGGGCGGTTTCTGGAAGAATCTGTATTTGAACAGTTACTATGGGCGATAGACGCGCTTGGCGTATCAGAAAAGTGGAAGATCCGGCTCTCCCCGCTAGGGTTAACTTACATTCCCTTTGGAAATAGAATTATATTTAGGGGCGCGGATGACCCGCAAAAGATCAAGTCTGTAAAACTATCCAATGGATATTTTAAATATATATGGTTCGAGGAACGGGCTGAATTTGATGGACCCGAAGAAGAACGAACGATTCTCCAGTCTCTTATGCGTGGAGGAACGGATTATGTAGTATTCTATTCCTGGAATCCACCTAAGAGCATGAACAACTGGGTAAACCAGGACATATTGGATTACCGGGAAGATACTTACATACATCATAGTGATTACCGGACAGTACCCAGGGAATGGCTTGGAGAACAATTCTTCATTGAGGCAGAGCATTTACAACGAGTAAAAGCAAAAGCATATGAGCATGAATATCTAGGTATAGCAACCGGCACTGGCGGTCAGGTGTTTGAAAATGTGACAATTAGAACTATCACGGACGAAGAAATTACAAGGTTTGACAGAATAAGAAATGGATTAGACTTCGGTTATGCAGGAGATCCATTGGCGTATTTAAAGATGCATTACGATAAGACTCGTAAGCGTCTTTTTATTTTTGGAGAAATATATGCAGTTAAGATGGGGAATACAAGGCTTGCGGCTGAAATAAAGAAATTAAACCCCATGAACAAACTTATTACAGCGGACTCAGAGGAACCAAGAGCAATAGATGCGCTAAATGAAATGGGAATGCGTGTGATTGGTGCAAAGAAGGGGCCAGGCTCCATAGACCACGGTATGGAGTTTTTATCTGATGAATTGGAAGAGATCATCATTGATCCAAGAAAATGTCCAAATGCTAAAAGGGAATTTACCGGCTATGAGCTGGAGCAGGATAAAAATGGGAATTTCAAAGGCAGTTATCCCGATAAGGACAACCACACCATTGATGCTGCCAGATATGGATTAGAGGAAGATATGATTAAGAAAAAAGCAAGAATCAGGGACAAGCGCAAATACGGATTCCATTAGAAAGAAGGTGATATAAATTGTATAGATTTACCTATCCATTAGAGAAATATGATGAACAGAATTTGAATAAGCAAGATATTCTCCACCTTATTCATAAGCATATTGCATTCAATAGAAAACTTTTGGAGAACAAAAGATATTTTGATGGGAAACATGCAATACTGGACAGGAAAAAGAATGAAGGTGCGCCGAATAACCGGTTAGTATGTAACCATGCTGCGGATATTGTGACAACTGCAACCAGTTACTTCGGAGGGAATCCGATTACATACAAGTCGGATTATGTAATAGACAGCCTGCTGGATGCATTTGAGTTTGCATCCGTGGATGATATAGACGGGGACAATATCCAAGACCTGTCTGTGTATGGGATAGCCTATGAGTATGTTTATGTGAAAGAAAAGGAAACACAGCCGGTCAGCAAGACGCTGACGCCTTTAAATACCTTTATGGTGCATGACGATACCATCGAAGAAAATGAATTATTTGCTGTATATTATTACGAACAGAAAGATGATACCGACAAAACACCAACCAGGTATGCAGCAACGGTATTGACGGCTAATTACAAATATGTCCTGTGTATTTTAGATAATGACGAATACCAGCCAGTGGATGAGACCCCGGAGAAACATTTCTTTGGAGAGATTCCGGTTATTGAATACCAGAATAACAAGGATGCGAAAGGGGATTTTGAAGGTGTCATACCCCTCATTGATGCTTATAACCTGCTTATGAGTGACCGTGTGGATGACAAGGAACAGTTTATTGACTCCATTCTTGCGATCTACGGGACATTGTTGTCTGATGATAATGAAGAATCAGAGGCAATGAAGGCACTTAAGGAGCTGGGGCTTCTGGAACTGCCGCTAGGCTCTAAAGCAGAGTACATTACACGGACATTCAATGAGAACGAAGTAGAAATATTGAAAAAAGCAATCGAGCAGGACATCCACAAATTTTCCCATATACCATGCCTGAGTGATGAAAGCTTTGCAGGAAATACTTCTGGTGTTGCAATGGAATACAAGCTGTTGGGGCTTGAGAACATAGCAAAGATTAAAACCCGGTATTACCGCAAGGGGACGAAAAAGAGGATCCGCCTGTATAACAACTTCCTTCAGATAAAAGGGAGGGGCGTGGATATAACAGGCATTACAGCAATATTTACCCGCGGGCTTCCAAAAAACCTGCTGGAACTGTCCCAGATTGTAGCTAACCTTTGGGGAAAGGTGAGTAAAAGGACGCTTCTTTCCCAGCTGCCATTTGTCACGGATGTGAATGCTGAGTTAGAATCCATTAAAAAGGAGTCTGAGGAAGCATTGCAGCAGCAACAGGCCATGTTTGGTATAGGAAGCAACACACCACCGGAAGGCGGTGAGGATGATGCCGAAGAAGAGTAATGCATACTGGGAGCGCCGCAAAGCACAGAACATGTTTGATTACATGGCTTCTGCGGATCAGGCAGCCGATGAGATATCAGAGCTTTATTTGAAAGCATCCAGGTATAATAGTTCAGAATTAGATGCTATATTTGAAAGATACAAAAAGAAGCACCACCTAAGTGAAGCAGAGGCATACAGGCTTTTGAATAACATGCATGATAAAACTTCCATCAATGAGTTAAAAGAGGCGCTGCGGGCAGATAAAACCGATCAGACAAAGACTGAAATACTAGCAGAGTTGGAAAGTCCGGCATACCAGGCAAGACTGGAACGAATGCAGCAATTACAAAACCAGATTGATCTTACTATGCAGAACGTATACCAGCAGGAAAAGTTGAAAAACACCAGTCACTATGTAAATCTGGCAAAGGATGCCTATTATAAAGGTATATTCGATATACAGCAGCGTACTGGTTTAGGATTTAGCTTTAATGTTGTAGATGCCAAAGCAATAGAACGGGTTATTAACAGTAAATGGTCTGGTGAGAACTATTCAAAGCGAATCTGGAAGAATACACAGGCATTAGCGCAGGACTTAAAAGGAGAGCTGCTTATAAATTTAGTAACGGGCAGAACAGACCGGGAAGTGGCAGAGATTATACAGAATAAATTTGCCAGTGGAGCAAGCGAGGCACGCCGTCTTGTGCGGACGGAAAGCAACCACCTTGCTAACCAGATGGAAATGAAAAGCTATGAGGAATGTGACATTGACTGGTACCTGTATGTTGCAACACTGGATCTGCGAACATCTTTCAAATGCCGGGAACTGGATGGAAAAAGATTTAAGGTATCCGAACAGCAGCCCGGGAAGAATTGTCCACCCATGCATCCTTGGTGTAGATCTACAACGATCTGCGATATTACCGAGGAAGAACTTGCCGGGATGGAACGTAGGGCAAGAGATCCGGTTACGGGAAAAACTGAGAAAGTTCCGGCTACCATGACCTATGATGAGTGGTATAAGAAACATGTAGCAAATAATCCGGCTGCACAGGTTGAAGAAAAGAAGATCCAGAATGCTGGGAAGGACAAGAAGCAGTATGAGACGTACAAAGATACTCTGGGTGAGGAATATGTCCCGAAAGATTTCCGCAAGTTTCAGGATGAAAAACACAATAAAACAGATGAATACGGAATAATAAAGGCTCAGGTCAAAGGGATGACCTACTATAATAAAGCCGTAGAGAATGAGCCGGAAATAACAAAGCATGTGAAAGATGTGGCTAAACAGACCGGAATGAATATGGAAGGTTTGGATTACAGACTCAAGACGAAAGAATCATACCTTGGCAAGATTAAACGGGAGTACAGCCCTGAAGGAAATACTTATGAAGTAAAAGATATTATCCGGTATACTTATACAGCAACTGCAAAAGATCTGGTGCCGAAAGCCGAAAAAGCTATTGAATTACACAAAGATGCGGGATATAATACAGATAGGATCAAAAATTCCTGGCTGGATTCACATAACCCATACAACGGAGTAAACACTATCTTGTCATCGCCCAATGGTCAAAAATTTGAGATACAGTATCACACTCCAGAAAGCTATGCGGTAAAGGACCAGATGCATAAGGATTATGAGTCCTGGAGAAAATTAGATCCTGCATCAAAAGAAGCGATTGAACTCAGAAAAAAGATGTTTACTCAGTCACAGGGAATGGAAGTTCCGGCAGATATTGAAAGGGTGAAATAAATGGATACAACATATTATCATATAATAGATTTGAATCTGGTTGGAAAAGAAGAGGAATATGTGCCTTATATATACAATAAGGATTCCGGATGGGAAGTGGATAGAAAGAATATTCTAATGGATCGGGTGATGGGATATGACAAAGATGGCATAGGCAGTAGTGATATGATGTTGAGAGCAGAAAAGATCACCGAAAAAGCGGCAAACAAGTTAATAGCGGAGGAATAAGATGGATAATTTTGCTATAATCTATAAAATACTTAAGGCTTTGGAAAAAGCTATGGATTACGAAGAATTTGACGTGTCCTTGATTTCACATGAGCGTTTAGATATTTCATATTCAAGATGGGAAAAGATCATGATAATGTTGAAACAGTCTGGATATATAGAAGGAATCGTATATGATCAAGCTCTTTGCGATTATAGCCCGAGGATACACAAGCCTATGCAGCCAGTAATCACATTGAAAGGATTGGAATATCTAGCTGATAATTCATTAATGAAGAGGGCAGCTAATATTGTTAAAGGAATAAAGGAAACAGTACCAGGATTATGATGCCACCAGTCAGAAAAGACCAGGTGGTATTTTTATGCTCATTTTTAGGAGGAAGCCGATGGTAGGATTTTTACTGTACATGGTCGTAGTAATAATTATGTTTAATGCCAATATAGCCGTAATGGATTATGACAAAAGTGCCACGATGAAAATAGCTTGCTTTTTATTTGCCTTGGCATGGCCATTGGAGTTATTATCCGGAGTTTATTGTCTTATCAAAAAGAAAGGAAGGTGATCCATAACATCTCCCTTTGAGACGCGGGGTGAAGCGTCTTATTTTTGTGCCCGGAATGGCCTAAAACTAAAATAAACGGTATGCAATGGCCTGGGCATAGAACGGGCCGGGGCAGAAAGGAGATTTAAATGAGAAAGAAATATTTTGGATATTGCAAAGTTCCAATGAACTTACAGATTTTTGCAGAAGGAGACGGTGCCGGGGCGGATGACGGTCAAGGCGGTGGAGCCGGAGGCACAGGAGATGGAACAGACGGAACCGGGGCATCAACAGAGCCAAAAAGCTTTGATGATATCTTAAAAGACGGAAGCTACCAGGCGGAGTTTGATCGCAGGATTCAAAAGGCGCTTGATACACAGAAAAATAAGCTGGAAGTATTAATGGATGCCAAAGCTTCCGAAGCTGAGAAGCTTGCAAAGATGAATAAGGAAGAGAAAGCGCAGTACTTACACCAGAAGAGAGAAAAGGAACTGGCAGACAAAGAGGCAGCCATTACTAGGCGTGAGTTAACAGCAGAAGCAAAAGTATCTCTGGCTGATAAAGGTCTTCCGGTTGAACTGGCGGAAGTGTTAAATTACACAGACGCAGATGCTTGCAAGGCATCCATAGAGGCGGTAGAAGCAGCTTTCCAGAAAGCAGTAGAGAAATCCGTGGAAGACAGGTTAAAAGGCGGGAAACCGCCAAAGAAAGCACCAGACGCGGAAGCAGTAACAAAGGATAGCTTCAGTAAAATGGGCTACACAGAACGATTAAAACTAAAAGCAGAACAGCCGGAATTATACAAACAGTTGTCCGGCAACTAAAGAATTGGAGGAAATAATTTATGGCAGGAACAATTTTCGGAATCCCGTTTGATGACGAGATTTTTATGAACATGTGGAACGAAGCACCAGACCCATACTTAACGGCTATGGTTCAGTCGGGTGCTATGGTAGAAGATGGTACAATTGCAGGCATGATCCAGGGACAGGGGAATATTTACACAGTCCCATTTTATAACACTCTTGATGGAGAAGACCAGAACTATGATGGGCAGACAGACATTACTGTATCCGAGGTTGGCGGCGGTTTTCAGACCGGAGTAGTTTATGGAAGGGCAAAAGGATTCTTCGCAAGGAATTTTACAGCAGAGTTATCCGGATCTGATCCAATGGGGCATATTGTTGCAACCATCGGAAGATACTGGCAGAAGAGAAGACAGAAGAGATTGATCGGTATTACAGATGCTGTTTTTGGTATTACTGGTGCAAGTGGATTTGCCAAAACTTGGTCAGACACACATACACTTGATTTGTCTTCAACCACAGCGAATGCAAAAAAGATTGCAGAGACCGATCTAAATGATTTGGCTACACAGGCTTGTGGAGATAATAAAGGTTCCTTTGGATTGGCTATAATGCATTCAAACGTGGCTAAGACGCTGGAAAACCTGCAGTTGTTAGAATATTGGAAACAGACGGATTCTAATGGTGTTCAGCGCCCTATGGGATTGGCTTCTGTTAATGGGTATACAGTAATTATTGATGATGGCGTACCATGTGTGGCAACCGGAGGTTCTGGCGAAAACAAAGACCTGAAAAAGTATACGACATATCTGTTTGGAAATGGCGTATTAAGAACAGCAAAAGGCAGAGTAGATGTGCCGGTGGAAACAGTCCGGGAGGCAAAGAAAAACGGCGGTCAGGATGAACTGATTACCCGTATGAGGGAGACAATCCATCCAAATGGATTCAGTTTCAAGATTCCAGGTTCCAACTGGACTCAGTCCCCGTCCGATGAACAGCTTTTCGCAAAAGCAAGCTGGGAAATTAAATTTGACCCGAAAGCATTACCGATTGCCCGCCTGATCACAAATGGATAAGGGATGTGAGAAAATGTATAGTTCTAAGGAAATATATAAACTGCAAATATTGAGCGGAGAGAGTGACGAAGAGTTGCTCTCTTTTTTGTTAGAAGACGCAGAACAGTTTGTACTTAGCTACACAAACCGAACCAAAATAATTGCAGGATTAGAAAAGGCAGTACGGGATCTGGCTTTAATTGCGCTTAACCGCAGGGGCACAGAGGGGGAAGCAAGCCGGAGCGAATCCGGGGAAAGCTACAGCTTCGATAATGCCCCAAAACAGATCTACGATGTACTGGAACGGTACCGGCTGGCAAGAGTAGGGGGAAAGACCTATGAGAATAAAACAGAACAGGCTTAAAACTTATTATGCGAGAAGGGCTGTTTCTAAAAAGGACAGCGAAAAGAATACTTATATTGATTATTTGACAGCCACATTATTTTCAGGTGTAGTGTGGCCAGCCAGCGGCAAGCTACAGGCAGAGATATACGGCCAGAGGCTTGCTTCCATCATGAATTGTAAAATAAATGGTCTGTATTCTATTCAGTCTGAGCGGAATAAAAACAATTATGTCTTTCAATCCGGATTAGTCCTCTGTGAAGGTGATGGGGTTTGCGTATATGTTCCACCAGATGCACAGCCCGATTATAAGATTGTCTCTATTAAGCCATACAGCCCATTATACATGGAGCTTGAAAAAATATGAGTATAGAGGGATTAGACAGCCTAAACAGGAAGCTAGGGGCACTGGCAGACCGGGTAATAGAACAGGAAATGGAAAAGGCTGTGGGAAGGCAAGCCAAGATGGTACAGGGTAAAGCAAAGCTGCTATGTCCAGTAAATGACGGAGAACTTCGCAACAGCATAAAAACAATGGTGGAGAGACGGGAAGACCGTATCACCGGCATTGTTTATACGAATAAAAAGCATGCACCATATGTGGAGTTTGGAACCGGCCCAAAAGGTGAAGCTGACCATGATGGTATTTCACCGGATATAGCGGTGGCTTATTCGCAAAAACCCTGGTGGATACATGAAAGTCAGGTTGATAAAGAGACAGCAGAGCAGTACCACTGGTTCAAGATTGAAACCAGTGATGGCATTTTCTATCAATGTACCGGGCAAGCTGCACAGCCTTATATGTATCCTGCACTTAAGAACAATGAAAAGACAGCAGTTAAAAATATGGGACAATACCTTGCAAAGAAGATCCGGGAGGAAGTGAAAAAATGATTAATGTAAAAGACCAGGTAGGCAACGCACTGGAAAAAGCATGTGAAAATGTAACAGACACTTATCCAAAGAACTGGGCAGAACTCCCGGCGGTACAGTTTGTGGAGGAAGACAACAGCGTAGTGGAATGGACGGGCGGCCAGGAGCAGAAAGCATACTTAAGATACCGGGTAGATATCTGGGATAACAAAAGCACCTCTGAGACAGCGCTGGGCGTTGACAGGGAAGTATCTAATCTGGGATTACGGCGTATTGCCTGCCAGGATGTGGATGATCCCAGCGGGCTGAAACACAAACTTATGAGATATGAAGGAATCATTGATGTGCATACCGAAATGGTATACCAAAACAATTAAAGAGAGGATGATATTATGTTAGCAAATGGAATTACATTAGGATATAAAGAAACCAGTTCAGGAAGTTCTTATACAGATTTAACCGGACTGAAAGAAGTACCGGAATTAGGAGTAGACCCGGAGAAAGTAGAAAACACGCCTTTATCCGCAGAAGTAAAGCAGTATGAAATGGGTATCGGGGATGCGGGCGACCTGTCGTATAAGTTCATCTATGAGAATACAGCGGATTCTTCTTACCGAAAACTTAGAGCGCTTGCGGATGCCAAGAAAAAAGTCCCATTTGAACAGGCTTTACCGGATGGAACCAAATTTAATTTTGAGGCGCAGTGCAGTGTAAAACTTGGTGGTGGCGGTGTGAATGCAGCAATGGAATTTACGCTGAGTCTGGCGTTACAGAGTAAGATTACTGTAGTTGATCCAACAGTGACCCCAGCAAGCAAATAGGAGGAATTAAATCATGGAATTTAACGGATTAGATGAAGAGATTAAGGAAGAAGTAAAAGAGGAAACAAGCAGGGAAAATATTGTAGAAATGAAGCCTAAGAGAAAGCCGTTCGTTGTTTGGACAGTGGGTGGTGAAGATTACAGGCTTAAGCTTAAATCCACTGAAATATGCCAGATTGAATCAAAAATGAATATCGACCTGTTTGAGACTCTTACAAAGGGGAAACCGCCGCTTTATATTATGCTTATAGCTATCCAGGGGGCATTACAGAGCATGAACCATAAGATGAAGATTGCGGATGTACAGAACCTTTATGATCAGTACGTGGAAGAGGGCGGAACGCAGCTTACGTTATTCACAGATATAATTATGGAAATCCTGAAGGTATCCGGTTTTTTTACGAAGAATCAGGTGGAGATCATGGAAGAAAGCCTGGAGAATGTCAAGGAACTCCTGTAAAAACCACACTGACAGAGTTAATATACAGTGTTTATCCGGTTGCGCTGGACCTGGGAATATCCATCGATACGTTTTGGGATCTGTCCTATGGAGAGATTATCGACTTAATAGAAAGCCGATCCAGAGTAAAACGTCATGAAGTAAAGGATAAGATAGCAAGAGACTTCGAACTTGCTGGATTAATCGGGATTCATGTGTATAAGATGATGGATAATGATGTTAAAATACCAAACACCTGGGACTGGTATCCAGGATTGTTCAAAGAGGAAAGAAAGCAGTATGAAGCATCCCTGAATAAAACCGGAATGGAACTATACAAGGCTAAGATGGTTGATTTTGCACTCAGCCACAACAGTAGATTTAAAGAATAACAGGGAAGGAGGTGGACAATATAGGCGGCGGGGAAACATTAGAGACACTCCGTGTGGTTATAGAGGCTACTACTAGACCATACAGGGAGGAATTAGACAGGGTAAGAACGGCTACAGCGCAGGCTACGGATAGGGTAGAGCGAGAAACAGCAAAGATGTCAAAGGCATTTAGCAAAGTAGGATCTGCGATAAAAATGGCGCTTGGTGCGGTAAGCATCGGCGCTATTACTTCGTTCGCAAAATCCTGCATTGATTTGGGATCGGATCTTGCGGAAGTGCAGAATGTTGTAGATGTTACGTTTGGCAGCATGAGTTCAGAGGTGGATAAGTTTACCAAGAATGCCATAGCACAGTTTGGATTATCGGAACTGACCGCTAAGAAGTACATGGGTACTTACGGCGCTATGGCAAAGGCGTTCGGAATGAATACACAGCAGGCTTACGACATGTCAGCGGCGATTACCGGATTGACCGGTGATGTGGCATCTTTTTACAATCTGTCTACAGATGAATCATATACAAAACTAAAATCAATTTTTACCGGTGAGACAGAATCCCTGAAAGATTTGGGCGTAGTTATGACTCAGACGGCACTTGACCAGTACGCACTTAATAATGGATTTGGCAAGACTACAGCTCAGATGACAGAGCAGGAAAAGGTAATGCTTCGTTACCAGTTCGTTATGGCGCAGTTAGGCATTGCCCAGGGGGATTTTGCCCGTACAAGCGACGGATGGGCAAACCAGACGCGTGTCCTGCAGCTTCGGTTTGACCAGTTAAGGGCTACAATAGGCCAGGGGCTAATAAATGCCCTTACACCAGTATTAAAGATCCTGAACGGGATTATAGAGCGCCTGCAGGTAGCGGCCCAGGCATTTACCGCATTTACGGCTGCGTTATTCGGAAAGTCCACACAGCAAAGCACAAAACCGGTTCCAAAGCAAGATATCGGTGGCGGAAGCGATTTAGCAGACAGCACAGGCCAGGCGGCGGATAACACCGGAGATATTGCCGGAAATTTAAAAGATGGCGCAGAACAGGCGAAAAAGATACAGCTTGCGCTTATGGGATTCGACCAGATCAACAAGCTTTCAAGCCCGCTTGATGATACAAATACTCCATCAGGAGGCGGTACAGAGACGCCATCTATTCCGGGCTACGCAGGACTTGACGGAAGTGTTCTATCAGACGTTAATAAAGAACTGGATGATATCAATAAAAATGCGGAAAAGGCAGCCAAGAAGCTGAAGGACTTTTTAAAAGGGGTAAAGGAGGCTGCAGAGCCAACCACAAGGGCACTGAAAAAGTTGTGGGATGAAGGACTTTCTAAACTGGGCAACTTTACCTGGACGGCGATTAAAGATTTTTGGAATAACTTTTTAAAACCTATGGGGAAATGGACATTAGGAGATAAGGGGTTACCGAGATTTTTCAATATAACGAATGATTTGTTGAATAAAATCGATTGGCCAAAGCTTAATAAGTCATTAGCAAACCTTTTTAATGAATTAAAGAAACCGACAAAGTTTGTTTGGACAGCGTTGATGGATTTTTACGAAGGGTTTCTAGTTCCAGTGGGGCTTTGGGTTATGGGCGAAGGTCTTCCTAAGTTTTATGATTTATGTAGTAAATTAATATCAAAAATCGATTGGGATGAACTGAACGAAGCATTGAAAATACTGTGGGATGCGTTAGGACCTTTTGCTGCTGCTATTGGTAGGGGTTTAGTGTCATTTATTGAAACAATGGCAAAGATATTAACACCAATAATTGCAACAATCTTGTCTGGAATAGCATCCGCACTAAAAATATTAGCAGATGCTATAAATTCAATACCTGCACCAGTTGCAGAGGCAATTGGAGGAGCGATTGGTGGAATATGCACAGCCTTGCTTGGGTTTAAAGCTGTAAATGCCGTAGTTGGTATTATAAGCGGAGCCAAGGCGGCGATATCAGGTTTGCTGTCAGCGATTGTAGCACATCCGGTAGCAGCCATTATAATTGGGGTTGCGGGTTTGGCGGGTGCGCTTGTTAGTTTTTCTAATGCTACAATGAAAGATCCCGAATTTGATAAATGGAGTTCAGGAATGGATGACCTTAACGATTCATTAAAGCAAACTAATGATGAAGTACAAAGAAGATTGGATCAGGCGGATAAATGGAAAGATGCTGGTGAGGCAGAAGTTGGAGCAGCTAAAATAGTGGCAGAAGAGTATTACAAACTAGCTGAAAAAGCGGATTTAACTAATGCAGAAAAAGAGAGGATGAAGAGACTTTCAGAAGATTTGATTAAAATGGTTCCTGAATTAGAAACCAGTTATAATAAAGAAACTGGACTTATAACAGCCAAAAAAGAAGAAGTGCAAAACCTTATCGACAAAATGTTAGAACAATATAAACTAGAGGCAGCAAAAGAAAGCTTGATAGAATATGAAAGAGCACGTCTACAGTCTTATGAAGCTGTTTCAAAAGCATCTGAAGAGGTTTCCGACAGTGTAAAGATGCTGAAAGAGAAAGAGGATGCACTTAATGCGGCGCAACAAGAAAATGCGAAACAAAATGAAGCGTTAGGACTTAGTGCTGCATCATTAACCCCTGAAGTGGTTAAATTAAAGGACCAGGTTGCTGAGGCAAAAGAAAAACTGGACAGCAACAAAGAATCCATGCGTAATATGATGGATAAATATAATGAATCACAGGCGAGTATTGACACTGTTACGGAATATATGTACGGGATGGGAGATGCCGTAGACAATACCGGTAAAAAAGCGGATGGTCTTACCAAGGCATACGCTGTTATGATCGATGATGTAGGTGGAATATTCGAAAACGGCAAACAGGTCATGGGACAAAAAGCAATTGACATATATAAGGGAATAGAAGAAGGGTTGTATAAGGATAACGGCAAGGGCGTTTATGATGTTGGAAATGGCATAATGGTACAGTTTGGAAACTCTTTCGAAGATAAAAAACCTGAGATTAAGAGCATGGTTGAAGAAATTGGGAAAGAATCTGTAAGCGCACTTAATTCAGGTGCAGAGAAAGAAATATCATCCAGCAAGGAAAAAATGAAAACTAATTTCAGGGGCTGGGCGGCATACAGTGCGGCAGGATATAAAGATAAAATTCAGGAAATGGAATCTGATTTTGTTAAAACAATGAGAGGGTTTGCTGCTAACGGAATAGCAAAGCCATTTGCAGATGAACTTGAAATTAATTCACCATCAAAATTATTTGGAGATTATGCAAAATATGTAGGACAGGGATTTTCAAATAACTTAGAAAGTGCATTCTCAAAAGCCTTTGATTTTTTTGGGGATATTAAAGAAAAGGTCTCTTCTTCTGTAGGCGACTTAAGCGGTACTGGAAAGAGCGCTATTCAGTCATTTGCGGATGGGTTCCAATCCATTCATATACCTACACCTAGGATAGATATCGGCTGGGAAGATTGGTCTGTTGGCAATTTGACCTTCTCAGTCCCAAAATTCAATGGGGTAAGTTGGTATGCGCGTGGCGGCTTCCCAGCAAACGGGGAAATGTTCATGGCTAATGAAGCAGGACCAGAAATGATCGGTAAAATGGGCAACAGAAATGTTGTTGCAAATAATAAACAGATCACAGAAGGTATTAAAGCTGCTGTAGTTGATGGGATGATGGAAGTGGCCGCTGTTATGGGGGATAACTCTAATAATAGTAGCAAAACACCAGTAATCGAGTTTACACTTATGACTGATTCAGAAACATTTTATAAAATAGTTAGAAAAGGTAAACAGAAATATGAAAATAGATATGAAGTAGTTGCCACCATATAGTTTACTTTCCTCTATACGTTTGGTATAATTTAGAAAAACGTATAGAGGGAGTGATTATATGAGATACATAAAGATAATATGTGTATGTTTATTGTCAACAATAATATTAGGTGGGTGTTATCCAAGGGATCAATACGAAAGCGAAATAGCTACTCTTAAAGAAAGAAATTCAAAATTAGAATTACAGTTAAGTAATGCAGAAGACGCATTTAAAGAAAGAACCAGCGAGTATAACGCATTAAAAGAAAAATGCAACAGTACCAGCGAAACCGAACAAAGCAGTGACCCAGCAGAGGAAACAGAGAGCGAGGTCGAAACCGAAATGGTGCAAACAGAGGGAATAATGGATCCATTCCAATTATCCGCAGGGACATTTATAATAGGAGAAGACATTCCAAACGGAAAGTATGACTTTATCGCTAATACAGGTAGTAGTCAGATTTATATTTATAAATCATATGATGATTTTAAAGATAGTGAATATTCATTTACCCAGACATATAATTTGGGGGCAGAGGGAAGTACAGGATTAGAAAGTTTGCCGGACTTGTACAGTAAAACGGCTAGTAATGTGAGACTGTCGGATGGTGAGTGTTTGGTGATTAATAGCGGGTTAACAATTGATGTTATAAACAAATAATTTAAATTAGGTAGGGATAGCTACATATGTAGGTGTTCCTATTTTGTTTACTGGGATAATTTCGAAACGGAGGTGGTGTTATTGGCAATGTTAGAAATAAATGGGGCAGGTGTAAAAGACCCTACCACATTCACCTGGGGCTTGCAGGACATATCGACATCCGAGGCAGGACGTACAGAAGATACGATCATGCATAAAAACCGGGTAGGGCAGAAGAGGAAGCTTTCTGTCAGCTGGGTAAACCCAACGCCCCAGGAGACGGCCTCCATCCTGCAGGCGGTTAATCCAGAATATATTAATATCATGTATCCAGATGCAATGAGCGGAACAAATGAGATCCGCACATTCTATGTAGGGGACAGGACAGCACCCATAAGGGCGTGGACCGTAAATTATAAACGGTACACGTCCTTAACTTTTGATCTGATAGAAAGGTAAAGGAATGGTTAATACAAGTTTAGAATATAGAAAAGCCCTGTATGAAGATAAACGCTCATTCATACCAAAAGTAAATATATTACTTTCCAATGGTACTGTCTTAGAGCTGTCAGGAAGCCAGATCATGCAGGGCGGGGTAAAAATAGATGACGGTGTAAGCAGTCCGGGAAGCTTTGACATCGGGTCTGCAGTAATCGGGAAACTGACACTGAATATAAACAACATGCAAGACGAATACAGCGATTATAATTTTACAGACGCAGTAGTTACAGTGTTTGTAGGACTACAACTGGAGAGCCGCATTGAATGGCTTAAGAAAGGCGTATTTAGCGCAGATGATCCAACATCTACCCAAAGTGTTATTACCCTGGAATGCCTGGATAATATGTCTAAATTCGATAAGCAGTATGATGGTAAGCTAAGTTTCCCGGCAAATCTACAGACTATTGTAAATTACTGCTGTAGTAAATGCGGGGTTTTGTTGAATACCAATCAATTTGATAATTATACCTATCGTGTGGAAAAGTCCCCATTTGGAGAAAATCCCCAGGTGACATACCGGGAAATAATTTCTTACTGTGCGCAGATTGCCGGGTGTTATGCCAGATGTAATCCGGACGGAAGGCTGGAGCTTAAATGGTACGACACAGCAGCATTCCCGGCATTGGATGACCTGGATGGCGGGAATCTTACGGATTACAGTTCTGGTGCGAATATAGATGGGGGCAGTTTTACAAATTACAGCTCCGGTGATTCTGGCGATGGAGGCGAATTTACGACAAAACTGCCGTACCATCATATCTACAGCCTGTCTTCTCTAAAAATAGCGGTAGATGATGTGGTTATAACAGGCATCAGGGTAACGGCATCAGGAAAAGAAGAAAACGGCGAAGCGAAGGAAGGGGAAACGGTGCTTTCTGGTGAGGCAGGATATATACTGGAACTTCCCTCTAATCCATTTGTTGAATATGGGAAAGCATCAACTGTGGCGGATTATCTGTATGATAAAATTGGCGGGATGAGATTTCGTCCGGCAGATGCAGGCTGTCTGGGTGATCCGTCCATAGAAGCGGGTGACTGTGCAGTCATAACCGACCGGAAAGGAAATTCTTACCACTGTTACGTTACAAACTTAAGCTACACAATGGGCGGGTTTGAAAGCTTATCCTGTGACGCTGAACCGCCGGCAAGGAAAACTTCACAGCGTTATAGTGAGATTACGAAAGCAATTGTAAAAGCAAGGGAAGAGACTGAAAAGCAGCTATCGAATTATGACCAGCGTGTCCAGCAGCTTAACAGCCTGGCAATGAATGCGATGGGGTATTATGAGACAACGGATACAGGGGATGATGGAAGCACTATAAAATATATGCATGACAAACCGCTGATGTCTGAAAGTAAAGTTGTTTATAAAAAATCCATAGACGGTTTCTTTATAAGCCATGATGGGGGAAAGACTTTTGATAATGGATTTGATAAGGATGGTAATGCAGTACTTAACGTGGTTGCAGCAATCGGAATTGTATGTGACTGGATAAAGGGCGGGACTCTTGTCCTTGGCGGGGATAACAATACAAGTGGGGAAATGATTATTAATAACGCGGATAATATTGCTATCGGAAGCTGGGGAAAAGAAGGAATTATTGCTTCAAAGGGAAGGATTGGCGGCTGGGTGTTTGATCCGTCAGGCGGGTGGCATGGAGACGGGTTATATTCAGAGCAGACAATGGGGGATAAAAAAGTAAAAGTATTTTTACGCCCGCCACTTATGACGGCTGTTGATTCAGACGAAGTGTTCTATATTGAACACACCAATCCGACAGCAAATTACCCAAAAGTAAAATTATCGATCGATTACTTAGGAAGGATAAAAAACACCTTGACGGACGGGGAAGGAAATGAAAAAATATCGATCCTGATCGGAATGGGAAATTTGGAGGTGGGCGGGGTTAATTGTGACTTGCTGAATGTATCAGGAAGGTCAAACCTGTTGGATCTCTATGTAAATAAAATTGTTTCCACATGGACATTGCGAAACCCGGGAACTACTTCGGCCGGAACGCTGGGAATGGACTATAATGGGAATATTCTATTAGAGAAATCATCATCCAGGAAATACAAAAAAAATATTTCATCTCATATTGAAAATGAATTAAATGCGAATAAGTTATATGATCTGCAGGTGGTACAGTTCCAGTATAAAAAAGGGTATCTTCCCCCGGATGATCCGTGCGAAGGAAAACACCATATCGGTTTTATTGCAGAGGAAGTATTTGAAAAATATCCGTTTGCAGCAATCTTAAATAAAGATGGGGCGCCGGAAAGCTGGTCGCAAAGATCCTTAATCCCCCCAATGCTCAAACTGTTACAGGAACAAAAACATCAAATTGATGAACTGATAATGAGAGTAGAAAACCTGGAAAAGGAAGTGAAAAATCATGGCAATACGAAATAGAAGGGGAGACATCAATGACCTGGTACGCAGCAGCCTGCTTCCGGGAGAATATGCAATCGCTACAAACGGGACCGTTACCATCTGCTATGGAGGCGGGAAGACGAAAGACCTTGCTTCTCTGGAAGACCTGCAGAAGATATCCCTGGAAGAAACAACATACCGGGAAGAAATACGAAAGATTATAGATGATATAAATGCGGAAATCGCAATACAGGATAGCGCACTTAATCAAAGAATTTCTGAAAATACAAATGCCATTAACCTGCATAAGGCTGATATGGCAGATGCAATAGCTGGAATCAATACAAATATCGAACAGATCAAGACAGATATTGATCAAAACATTACCACTCAGATCAATCAGGTAAAAGAAGATATCAAAGAAGTGGAAACAAATATCCGGGAAAATATTTCAGTTGAATTGGAGGCGGTAAAGACCGATATCGATGAGATCAAGAACGGCGCTGCCAAGTACCCGATTGCTACAGAAGCAGAAGCCAGGGCTGGAATAGACGATAATAAACTTATGACACCCCTTAAAGTCGCACAGGCAATTGAGGAACTGTCCAGCGGAGGCGGTGGTGGTGGTTCTACCATTCCAATCATGTCCAGTACCTTTACCGGAGGAAGCTTTGCAGTAGGGGAAGAAATAGAAATCCGTTACCGGTGGAGCAGCCCGAATGAGGGTTACGGCATTCTGCATCTGATGGTGGATAACGTAGAGGTGCAGACTGCAGAAGTACAGCAGGGGATTAACCGGGCGGTTGTAACAGATCTTTTAAAAGGATCCCATACCATTTTAATGTATGTTACGGATCGAGGCGCACTGACAACGGATAAACTATCATTTACAGTACGTATTGGAGGCTTGGATCTCATCTCTTCTTTTGATGATTCCGAGGACTTTACCATTAAGAGTGTAATAAAGATTCCTGTTACGATTGACACCATCAGTCTGGAACCGATTTATCTGATCCAGACCATAGACAGCAGCCAGACAAGGTTATCCGGTCAGAATGGATATAATGTCATTCAACTGCCATCATTGACCCCGGGGGCGCACAAAGTGACTATACAAGCGGAATCCGGAGTGTATAAGAGTAATCTATTAAGCTATAACATTGTAATCGAAGACGCTGACAGCCTGACGATAATCTGTGACTATAATACGGACAGTGTTAAATATCGTGATCTGGTTGAAATTCCTTACCGGGTAAGTTTAAAAGGCGTCAGTAAATTTGATGCACAGTATCTGGTTGATGAAACGACAGTGAAGACACTGGAAATTAACGCAGGAAATAATGTCTGGAGCACAAGAGATCTGGAGGTGGGTGACCATGTCCTTCGAATCAATGTGGCGACTAAAGACGGAGCAAAGACTGCCTTTGTAGAAAAACGGCTTAGGGTGGAGGCATCCAGTTATACCCCGTTGAAGCCTGTACAGGATGCATCTTTGATAGCCTGGTTTGATGCAGCTGGAAGGACGAACCAGGATATCAATAAAACAGAGTGGACGGATAAATCCGGTAACGGTGTGAAAGCCAGTCTTGTTAACTTTAATTATGGCGGTAATGGATGGATAGAAGGTGCGTTGAAATGCAATGGAAACAGCTACGTGGAAATAGACCTGCGTCCTTTTGCGGATGATGTTCCAAACGGCTTGACCATTGACATTAAATTCAAGACCAGGGATACCGGAGAAGAAAATGCCTGCGTTTTGGATATAAGAGATACGGGGACGAATCAAAAAGGGTTTGCAATTGACACGAAGAATATTTATCTGAATTCAGGATCGACAAAGCTTAAAAGCG
>UQGG01000029.1 GCA_900540475.1 uncultured Robinsoniella sp.
TGCAAGAACGGATGATAATTTGATGAATTTCTGTATGTGGTTTTGAAGGTATATGCATGTGAAGCAGCTATTGGGGTAGCTGCTTTTTTTGTGTGTTTTTTTATATGTAATGTATAATATTTAAGAAATAATAATAAAGCATTGAATATTATTATTTATCTTGATGAAAAATTATAAAGCATAAGGATCGAGTAGAGCCTGAGGTGTTAATATAAATATGATGTCGTTAATGTTAATTCTCAGGGTTCAAATTAAATTTAAATTGTTTAATGTAAAAATTAGAGATCAAAAAAATGGGTCAAACAAAGATTTTAGTGTATGCTGAATATTCGTATTTAACGAAGCACTTAGTATTCAATGAAGATCTTGATGATCAATGTAAACTTAGTATTCAATGAAGATCTTGATGATCAATCTAAACTTAGTATTCAATCTAAAACTTATTGATCAAGGAAGACTTAGTGTTCAATAAAAAACTAAGGATTCAAGATAGATCTTAAAGTACAATGTAAGACTGGTTAATACACTCGGAGTGGAACAGACTTAAGGTTTTATGTTAAAAATCTGTATGTAAGATCTAAAAAATATAATTTAAAGTCTGAGTTCACTAAAAAGTCAAGGGTCTCAAGGTAAGGCTCAGGCTTCATAGTAAGACCTATACTTTAAAATATCAGCATTCACTATGATTATTAAGGCTGCAAGGTGGTTAAATTTCAATATAATTTAAACTATTTAATGTAAAACCTTAATAGATGCTAACAATTATATTGTAGATTCCAATCTTATGTATTAAACTGTAAATAATCAGAAACAGATCATAGAAGTTGTAAGATTGAGTAAAAAGCCAAAAAAGTATACATATTAGACAAGTAAAATATAAAAAGGAGCGAATCAGAAGGGCGAATTTGTTCTACTATAAAGTCGAGTTAGTGAATGCTCCCTTCTAGAAGACAAAATTATGTGGGATAATTTATTACTAAAGATGAAACAGCTGAAAAACATGAAGTTGAAAAGGAAAATTATGATTTCTCTTATATTTGTCAGCGTGTTTGGTATATTATGTTCGGGAATTGCCGGTATTATTATATTTAAAGAGATTATGGTGGAAAATGCTGAGAAGTTATCCAATAACCTGGTGAAGCAGATTGCTTATAATCTGGATGAACGTATTGCGGAGTTTGAAAGTACATCTTATCGAATCGTTAATTTCCAGAGTATGAAGGAATTACTGTCTCAGAAAAACATGGAAGATGATTCTGTTGAATATGAGGAGAAGAATACTAATTTTGCAGATACCATTATTCAGCAGCCATCTCTTTATCAGTATTCCCGGGCGGCGATTCTGGAATCTAAGTATGGGATGGTATATCAGTTTTCCAGAAGTGGGACTGAGGTGCAGAACATAGCGGATGCAAATGAAAAACTGGATGATGTAAGAGGGCTGGTGACGAAGATCAGCCCCATTGCTTGGGCAGTTCTGGATGGGGAGATTGTATTTATAAGATTAATTGTAAACGACAGGAGTTTTGAGGAAAATGGACTGCTGTGTTTTTTTATGAACCAGTCTTTTTTTGACTTTATTGACAGGGGAGATGAACTGCTGTCCAACGAGAATCTGATCATTACCAATTCCCAGTCTGAAGTACTTCAGAACTATTGTTATGATTTAGAGAATGAACCTTTAAAGGGAATTGTATTTGATAAAGATCAGGATTATTTTTTGAAAAACTACAGAGTTCCTTATGAAAAAGAGGAGTATCAGGTAACGAGTATTTTAAGCAGTAAGAAACAGTGGCATGTGGTAAGTCTGATTAAAGTTCGGGAACTGATGAAAAAAGAGGAGCTTATCATTCTGGCAGCTGCGTTGATTGCTCTGGTTAGTATTGGGTTTGCGGTATTATTTACCTGGATTATATCCAAGACAATTACCAGGAATTTAACACTGATGGAAGAAAATATGATGAGAATCGAAAAGGGGGATTTCAAGGCAAGAGTGCGTCCGGTTAGTTATGATGAAATTGGTATGCTGGGTTTGCAGTTTAACTATATGTCTGTTCAGATTGAAAATCTGATTGATAATCTTGCTAAAGAAAAATTTGCTAAAGAGGAGGCTGAGTTTAAAGCGCTTCAGGCGCAGATTAACCCTCATTTTCTATACAATACGCTGGGATCTGTAAAATGGCTTGCTCACAAGAAGCAGGATTCGGAAGTGGAGAGCATGGTGGATTCTGTTATCTCGCTTATGAGATTTGCCATTAAAAAAACAGATGCATTTATTACCGTAAAGGAAGAGGTTAATTACATACATCAGTATATATTTTTGCAGAAGGCAAAGTATGGAGAGGCTTTTCAGGTTGCCTATGAAATTGATCCTCTTGCAAAAGAACTTAAAATACTTGGATTTATATTACAACCGTTAGTAGAAAATTCTATTTACCATGGAATTGATATGTCTACGGGAGAGGGAAAAATCCTGATAAGGGTTACTGCCGAAGAGCAGTCATTAATGCTAAAGATTGAGGATAATGGAGTGGGATTTTCAAAAGAGAGGTTGGATGAGATCTTGCATCAGGAGAAAAAGTATAAGGGATTTAACAGCATTGGCATTAAAATTGTAATGGAAAGATTGGCGGCTTATTATGAGAATGAATTTGAATTTCATATTACAAGTGAAGAGGGAAAAGGAACAAAGATTGAAATCAGGCTGCCTTTATCAGGATATGAGGGAGGAGGAGATTAATGAACAATTATAAAGTGTTAATTGTGGATGATGACCAGAATTTCAGGTATGCCGCCAGGGAAATGCTGCCCTGGAAAAAGTATAATTTTGTCATTGCAGAAGAAGCGGTAAATGGAAAACAGGCATTGGAACTGATGTACCAGGAGAGGTTTGATCTGGTTGTCACAGATATGAGTATGCCTCTTATGAATGGAGTAGAGCTGATCAGAATTGCGAAAAAAGAGTTTCCAGATGTGTTGTTTCTAGCATTAAGTGCTTATGATGATTTTGAATTTGTTAAAGAATCTTTAAAGTGCGGAGCTGAGGATTATATTTTAAAGTACGACATGGAGGAAGCAAAAACAGAGCAGGTGATCGCAGAAATGAAAAATAAATTACTGGAGATGCTGAAAGAAAAAGAACGCCGGCAGTTTATTATGCATAAAGAGAACTTTTTTATTGAAGGATTCCTGAAAAGTATTGTGGAAGGTAAAGAATATTCCAGTGAACAGCTGAGAACATGCATGGAGCTTTTAGGAATTGGGAGTGAAGTACAGCTTTGTGTATTGATAATGAAGACCAATCGGGCGATGGGGACGGATATTATCGATCATTTAAAAATAATCAGGCCCTGGGGAATGGCATTCTGCCAGTTGGATGAATGCAGCGGCTTTTTGTTATATGATTTTGGTACCAGCAGGAGTATGAGTGAGGTGCATGGGGAAAAACAGAAGTTTATGATGGATGTCTTTCAATGTTTAAAGGAAAAGGAATATCAGGAAGTTACCCTGGGAGTAAGTGATTTTTGCTATAAGTGGGATGGAATAAGGGAGGCTTACAAGCAGGCTGAGGCGGCTTGCGGCAGAAGTGTGTATCAGGGGAAAAATCAGATTTATAATTATGGATTTGAGAGCACCGTTATTGGTGAACGGGTGGTAAAGGTAGACTATATGTCTCTCCAAAATGCGGTACACCATCAGGATCTGGAAGGCTTTACGGCGGTATTACACCATTTAGAGGAAGAAATATTACGTGTGCAGCCGGATGTGGAATATCTGGATAAGTTGCTGCAGGATATTTATATTTTTATTTATACGGAGGTCTTGAAAAAGAAAGACATGAAAAGAATATCCTTTGGGGACTTGGAAGGGTTAAAGATGTCTTTGGAGAAAGAAGATAGTTTCAATGGCAAAATGGAGACTCTGAATAAATACTTAAGACCGGTTTATGCGGTTATGACGGATGGAAAGAAGGTTTACAGCAAGGATATTTCCCGGGCGGTTCATTACATAAAGGAACATTTTAAAGAAGATCTTAATTTAAAAGAGGTAGCGGGGTATATAGGCCTCAGCGAAAATTATTTGTCCAATTTGTTTAAGAAAGAAACGGGAGAAAATATGGTGACCTATATGAATCGATGCCGGATCGAGCTTGCGAAGGAGTTGATAGCGGATACTGGCATGAAAGTATATGAGATAGCGGAAGAGGTGGGATTTAAAAATACCACATACTTTTCTACTACTTTTAAGAAAATGACAAATATGACTGTACAGGAGTTTAAGAACCGTAAAAAGTGAAAGACCCGTAAATAGTACAAGAACCGTAAAAAGTGAAAGACCCGTAGATAGTACAAGAACCGTAAAAAGTGAAAAACCCGTAAATAGTGAAAGAAATCAATAATTTGTTAATTGTGACTCAGTTCCTGCAGGACTTACAATATACCTATCAAAAGAAACAGGAGGAATGGAAAATGAAAAGAGGTTTAGCAGCGGTTATTATAGGTACATTGTTAGCCGGATTGTGTACGGGATGTGCAGGGGCACAAAATGAAGCAAAGGCTGGGAACAAAGAGGAAAAGAATGTAACGATTACCTGGATGAAAAATACGGGGCAGGATACCGATACACAGTGGGAAGATGAGATGGCGAAGAAGTTCATGGAAGAGAATCCCAATATTAAAGTAGATATCCAGAGACTGGCATTTGATAATTATGTGACCTCTGTACAGACGAAAATTGCAAGCGGAGATGCGCCGGATTTAATGTATGTAGAAGGGGATTTGTTAAAATCATTTGCAAAGAACGGATACCTTACGGATCTTTCCAACGAAGAATTTATGAAGAACTTTGATAAAAAGGATCTTGCAAGCCTGACGGTAGATGATAAGGTGATGGCAGTATCTAATTCATTTGGCACGATGTGCGTTACCTATGACAAAGATTTGTTCGAACAGGCTGGAATTCAGGAGGTACCGAAAACGATAGATGAATTTGATGCTGCATGTCAGAAGCTGCAGGCAGCCGGTATTATACCAATTGCCAATGGATTTAAAGAGTCCTGGTGCATTTCCGGAAATCTCCAGACGGACTATATTTCCTCGGTACTGGCTAAGGATGAAAATGCGATTACCGATATGACTTCCAGAAAGAAAAAGTTTGTGGACAGTGATTTATGGAGAGATGAATTTAAACGCTTTACAGACCGCTTCCAGTATACCAATGACGATCCGTTTGGGACAGACTGGAACGGTGCCGGTGATTTGGTGGCAACGGGAAAAGCTGCCATGATTTTGTGCGG
Source organism: uncultured Robinsoniella sp. (assembly GCA_900540475.1). Lineage (GTDB taxonomy): Bacteria > Bacillota > Clostridia > Lachnospirales > Lachnospiraceae > Robinsoniella. Next base: position 5,297 of record UQGG01000029.1, read on the forward strand.
CAACTGGGCAGTTACTCATGTACAGGGAAAGAATCCTGATGTGAATCTTGGGATCTTTGCAATGCCTTACAGCAACAATGCAGATGATACGGTGATGGTTATCCAGTCGGCGGCATCCGGCTCCGGGGTATACAGTGATTCCCCGAATAAAGAGGAGGCACTGAAGTTCCTTGCGTATATTTCATCTCCGGAAGCGGCTACCAGAGGTTCGGAATTATCCCATACACCAACTATTGTAAAGGGCGCAAAAGCACCGGAAGATGATCCGGCACTGCAGGATATCAATGCCTATGTGGAAAGCGGCAAGACATTCAGCCAGGGTTCCATTGACCACAATTTCCCAAATGAATACAGAACGGCTCTTGAAACCTTAGTTTCCAAACACCTGCTGTCTGAAGAAAAGGATGTGGAGACCTTGCTGAAGAACCTGGATGAAGAATTTGACCGTATTGCCGGGGCTGAAAGTAAATAGAATAATCGGAACGGAAAGGATGAAAATATGAAATCAAAAAAGAGTTATCTTTTATTTGCATTGCCGTCTGCCCTTCTGTTTACTTTTGCTATTGTCATTCCTTTTATTATGGGTATTAACATTGCGTTTACGGATTGGGACGGAATTTCCCAGACGTACCATTATAATGGACTGCAGAATTTCAAGACATTTTTTACCGATAAGAGTGTACTGCAGCCCATTAAAAATACATTTATTTACGGGATCGGTTATACAGCGCTGAATAATCTGTTATCGCTGGTTCTGGCATTATTATTAAACAAATGGATTAAAGGGAGCAAGATTTTAAAAACGGTGTTTTTTATTCCGATGGTACTCAGTTCCGTGCTGGCTGCATTTGTTTGGGGATTTATTTACAAGGATGTATTCTCGGCGGTATTTGGAATAAACAGCCTTTTGGGGAATCCGTCTACGGTAATACCGGGGATTATCATCATTGCACTGTGGAATGCAGTTGGATCAAATCTGATTATTTACATGGCGGGGCTGGACAATATTCCAGATATGTACTATGAAGCATCTGCAATTGACGGGGCAACACTATGGCAGCAATTCCGTTATGTGACGCTGCCCATGCTGATTCCTACCTTCACAATCTGTATCACTTTAACATTTACTACCGCACTTCGCGAATTTGGTACCGTAATGGCGGCAACCGGGGGAGGACCGGCTGGATCATCCGAAACACTGGCGATATATATTTACAAAAACCTGTTTTCGTTTCAAAAGGCAGGATACGGACAGGCAGTATCTTTTGTATTTATGATTATGCTGGCGCTTATTGGGACGTTGATGCTGAGATTTTTCAGAAAAAGAGAGGTGGAGTACTAAGATGAGAAAAAAGTTTAAACCAGGCGTTATTGCAGTGAATCTTGTGGTTTATCTGCTTGCCCTTGTCTTTCTGGCACCATTTTTAATCAGTATTCTATTATCATTTAAGACCCCACAGGAGACAACCGGCAATGTACTGGGGCTTCCTACGGTCTTACATTTTGAGAATTTCGCTCAGGCAGCGGAGCAGGCTAAAATTGCCCAGAGCTTTTTAAACAGTATTGTGATTACTGTGGGGACGGTTGCGCTGATTGTATTATGTGCCTCTACCGCAGGATATGCCATCGGAAGGTTTTACCACAAACGGTCCATGAAAATCTATGAAATGGTATTAATGGCATCCATGATGCTTCCATTTCAGACGGTTATGATCCCTATTTATAAGATGTTTAAATCACTGGGGATGCTTAATACCCATGTGGGCGTTATGATCATTGTTGCGGCAGTGAATCTTCCGTTTGCAGTCATGCTTTATACGGGATTTGTAAAAGCCCTTCCTGTTGAATTGGAGGAGGCTGCGAAAATGGAAGGATGTACGGGAGGAAAGATTTTTTGGAGCATTATTTTCCCACTTTTAAAACCCATTACATTTACCATTGCAACACTGATGACGCTATGGACCTGGAATGAATTCAATGTATCCCTTTTGGTACTGCAAAAAGATACGGTAAAAACAATCCCGATACAGCAGTATGTTTTCTTTGGACAGTATTCCTCTAACTATAACCTGGCTTTTGCAGCAGCGGTGTTGTCCATGATTCCTGTAGTTCTTTTCTTTATATTTGCTCAAAAATATATTGTGAAAGGGTTGGTTGACGGAGCAGTCAAGGGCTAATCATAGCGGAGAATTCTGCTTCAGGCAAATTTGCCAAAAAGATGTGGTGCAGAAAGCGGGAATAAATTTAAAACATGATCCGGGTTTATGAAATAATATAAGGAAGTTGGTAGAACAATGAAAGAAAATTACAGAGACATAAAGGCGCAGAATGACGGAAATTTGCAGAGTCCCAGGTGGATCTGGTATCCGGGGGATTTTGAAATCTATCATGCGTTAAAGGTAAATACCAGAAGAGAAGAAAGAAATATTATGTGGCCGGCTTTCTGGAGGCTGGATGATTGCTATCACAATGTGAGATTCCGAAAAAAAGCATTTTTTGAAAAGGAATTCAGTATCTGTGCTTATGCGAATGGAAAGGGATACCTGGATGTGGACGGTAAAAAATATCCGTTTGGAGAGGCGGTTCTGCTTCCGGAAGGAGAACACGAACTTTTGGCTGTGGTATATCATACGGAAGGACTGCCGGCTCTCTATGCTGAAGGCGGGAATGCAGCCAGCAATGGTTCCTGGGAAGTGAATATGTATAGTGATGAATGGCTGCCGGCAGGGTTTAATGAACTGTATTTTGATAAAGGCAGAACACCAGATACATTTCCATTTTCCTATAAGGAGACGCGTCCGGTATCGGCAGAACGTCTGGAAGCTGGGATGTTATATGATTTTGGCAGGGAGATATTTGCATCCGTTGTGGTCAGAAACAGGGGAAAAGAAGGAGAACTAGGCCTTTACTATGGAGAATCCAGAAGGGAAGCCCTAGATAAAGAGCAGTGTTACCTATATGAAAAGACCGGTTATGTACAGGATGAGATGGTATTTAAAAACCGGGCATTCCGCTATCTGCTGGTGGAGAACCAAAACGAAATGGAAGTGACTGCAATCGAAGAATATCTTCCTTTAGAACCGGTGAAAAGATTTCAGTGCCAGGACGAATTATTAAATAAAATATGGGAGATATCGGAGTATACCTTCCATCTGAACAGCAGAGAATTTTTCCTGGATGGAATAAAGAGAGATCGGTGGATCTGGTCAGGGGATGCTTATCAGGCTTATAAAATAAACCAGTATCTCTACCAGGATAAAGACCTGAACAGACGGACGATTCTGGCACTTCGGGGGAAAGATCCGGTAGAGTGCCATATTAATACCATTACAGATTACTCTTTTTTCTGGATTATGAGTGTCTATGAATATTACCAGGGATATAAAGATAAAGAGTTTTTGAAAATGATTTATCCGAAAATGAAAAGCCTGATGGAATTCTGCATCGAAAGAACGGATGAAAATGGGTTTATTGTTAAAAAATGCAGCGACTGGGTTTTTATAGACTGGGCGGATATTGATAAAGATGGAGCGGTATGTGCAGAGCAGATTTTATTTGCAAAGAGTCTGGAAGCAATTCTGATGTCTGCAGAAATTCTGGGAATAGAAGAATCGGCCTACCGGGAACGACTGGAAATACTGTGCCGGGATATTGATACGCATTTCTGGGATGAAGAGCAGGGAGCATATATCAGCAGCTTTTCTTCCGGTAAAAAGCAGGTAACCCGTCATGCGAATATTTTTGCTGTGCTATATGATTTCGCTGATGAGGATAAGCAACATAAAATTATAAAAAATGTGATTCACAATGATAAGATTCCCCAGATTGTAACGCCTTATTTTAAGTTTTTTGAACTGGATATGATGGGAAAGATCGGGGAACGGCAGTATGTATGGGATGAGATCCGGGATTACTGGGGAGGAATGATTGAAAAAGGAGCCACTGCATTTTGGGAAACTTATGATCCTGACGAAGATGAGAAAGAGCGTCTTGCAATGTATGGGGATCCCTATGGCAAGAGCCTCTGCCACGCATGGGGAGCCAGCCCCATATATCTGTTAGGGCGGTATTTCAGCGAGTAGATGCGGGGGATTTGGCGAAGAAAGGTGCTTTCCAATGGAAAGTATCTTTTTTTGTGCGCAATTTTCCAACGCGATCATATAGTAATAAGAGCCTATGCAGCGAGGAGACAAGAATGATAACCAATATTTATGATTTTGGGATAATCGGTGGAGATCTGCGACAGGTCTATATGGCTCAGATATTGGCAGAGCAGGGATACCGGGTCTGTGTCTATGGTTTATGTAAAGAGATAAGCCCCGATATGCAGACGAACGTGAAAAATGGGGAGCCTGTTCTGTGTGAAAAATCTTTGGCGGATGCGGTTCAGAAGTCAGGGATTATCATAGCACCGATTCCAATGACAAAGAATAAAAAGGATTTAAACAACCAGGCTGGAAAAGATGATCTGGGTTTAAAGGAACTGATGGAGGCGCTGAAGGAAGGACAATATTTTTTTGCAGGATGTATTCCTGAAGGGTTCCGGGATAAGGCAGCAGACAAAGGCATTGTATGCTGTGATTTTATGAAAAAGGAAGAACTGGCGATATACAACAGCATTGCCACAGCGGAAGGTGCCATTGCGGAAGCAATTCAGAAAAGTCCGCTGAACCTGCACAGGAGTGAATGTCTGGTGCTGGGGTACGGTAAATGCGGCAAGACACTTGCAGCATATTTGAAAGGTATGTTTTGCAGGGTTACCGTCTGTGCAAGAAGGCCGGATGTCCGTTCGGAGGCTTCGATTTTAGCAGATGAAGTAATCAGCTTTGATGATATTCCGGATAATCTTAAGCAGTATTCTTTTATATTCAACACAATTCCCAACATGATAATGGACCGCAGTTTATTAATGTCTGTTAAAAAACAAGCGATTATCATTGATATAGCATCCGCTCCCGGCGGAGTTGATTTTACGGCAGCGAAAGAATTAGGAATTCCGGCGTGGCTGTGCCCGGGACTTCCTGGAAAATATGCACCTGAGTCATCTGCCAGGGCAATGACTGACGTTTTGATGCAGGAAATGCAGCAGCATGTTTAGAAGGAGTGAAGTGATATGTCATTAAAGGGTAAAAAAATAGGGGTTGCTTTTACAGGATCATTTTGTACGTATAAAAAAGTATTTGAAGAACTGAAGAAGCTGGTGGAGGAAGGTGCTGAAGTACAGACTATTTTTTCCAATGCCTCCCAGACTATTGACAGCAGATTTGGAAAGGCCGCAGATTTTGTAGCGGATGCAGAGAAGATAACCGGTATCAAACCGATGATGACCATCAACCAGGCGGAACCCATCGGTCCAAAAAGTCTGCTGGACCTGCTGGTGATCCTGCCGTGTACTGGAAATACCATCGCGAAGCTTGCCAATGGAATTACAGATACCCCTGTTCTCATGGCGGCGAAGGCACATCTGCGCAACGAAAAGCCATTGGTTGTATCTGTTTCCACAAATGATGCATTGGGAATGAATATGAAAAATATCGGACTGCTTTTAAATGCAAAGCATATTTATTTTGTTCCTTTTGGTCAGGATGATCCGGTGAAAAAGCCAAATTCGATGGTAGCCCATACGGAACTTTTGATTCCGACCGTAGAAGCAGCGCTTCAGGGCAGGCAATATCAGCCGATCATTCAGTAACAAAAAGTACGTTGTAAGAAAGGGTAAGGTGATGCTATGTGTGGAATTGCCGGATTTTGTAATCCGTTTACGGAGTATGCTAATGAGGAAGGGAAGTGGAGAGGCATCCTGGAGAAAATGAATCAGGTACAAAAGCGCAGGGGACCGGATGATGAGGGGACTTATCTGAATAAGGGATGCGGTCTTGCCCATGTGCGTCTGTCCATTATTGATCTGGTCACCGGGCATCAGCCAATGATTAAGAAGGCCGCCTCCAGGGAATGTGCCATTGTCTACAATGGCGAGATTTATAATATGAATGAGCTAAAAAAAGAGCTGCAAAACGAAGGTGCCTGTTTTGAGACCGCCAGCGATACGGAAGTGATACTGGAAGGTTACATGCTTCATGGAGTGGACTATATTAAGAAATTAAACGGCATTTTTGCCATTGCGATCTGGGATGGAAATGAGGAATGTTTATATCTGTTCCGTGACCGTCTGGGAGTAAAGCCATTCTTTTATACCATGGCAGGCGAGACGCTGGTCTTTTCTTCTGAGATCAAAGGATTGTTTGAATATCCCCAGATCAAACCGGTACTGGACCGGGAGGGGTTATGTGAGATTTTTGCACTGGGGCCTGCTAAGACTTATGGCAAAGGTGTATTTAAAAATGTCATGGAAGTGCTGCCGGGGCAGTTTATCCGTTTTGCGAGACACACCTGGGAACAGAAACCTTACTGGGAACTGGTCAGCAAGCCACATGAGGATTCCTATGAGGAGACAGTGGAGAAGACAGCCTATCTTTTAGAAGATTCTGTGAAAAAGCAGATGCTGTCCGACATACCCATCAGTACGTTTTTATCTGGCGGAGTAGACAGCAGCCTGGTTACGGCAATCTGTGCAAAAGAGCTGAAAAAGCAGGGCAAGGTACTGAATACATTTTCTTTTGATTTTAAAGATAATAAGAAATATTTCAAATCCAATTCATTCCAGCCCAGTGAAGACAGACCCTGGGTAGATATGATGGTGGACTATTGCCAGACAAACCACCATTATCTGGAATGTGACAATATGGAATTAATCGATTATCTGTTTAAGGCTGTGGATGCAAGAGATCTTCCCTGCATGGCGGATGTTGAATCCTCTCTCCTTTATTTCTGCTCTAAGGTGGTGGATATAAACAGTGTAACGCTGACCGGTGAGTGTGCCGATGAGATTTTCGGAGGATATCCCTGGTTCCATAAGAAGGAAGCATTCGAGGCAGATGCATTTCCCTGGTCCATGAGTATGGAACCCAGAAAGACGCTGCTCTCAGAAGATGTGATCCGTGAACTTCGTATGGAAGAATACGCCCATGAAGCGTACCAAAAGACCATCATGGAGACCCCGGTGCTTCTCGGAGAAAGCAGCGAAGAAAAAAGAAGAAGAGAAATTGCATACCTGAATCTGCGTTGGTTCATGGTGACGCTCTTGGACCGTATGGACCGAACCAGCATGTACTCCGGGCTGGAGGCAAGAGTGCCCCTGGCTGACCACAGAATCGTGGAATATATCTGGAATGTGCCCTGGGCTATGAAATGCCCGGATGGTATTGTAAAAGGTCTTTTGCGCTCGGCAGGTGCTGGAATGCTTCCGGATGAAGTATTATGGAGGAGAAAAAGCCCTTATCCGAAAACCTACCATCCGGAATACGAGCAGCTGCTGGGCAAACGTCTTCAGGAAGTCCTGGCTGACCCCAATGCGCCTGTCAGACAGCTGTTAGATACAAAGAAGGTAAATGATTTTGTTAACAGCCCTTCCGATTATGGAAAGCCCTGGTATGGTCAGCTCATGGCAGGACCGCAAATGCTTGCTTTTATGCTTCAGGTGAATTACTGGCTGGAGCAGTATCATATTGAGATTGTGTAGTGTAAGAAAATGGGGGAAAGTAAAATATCTTTCCTCCATTTTGCAGAAAACCGATTACTGTTCACACTTTTGGGGTGTCCACAGAAATAAAAACGTTCCGGTTTATGCATGATTGCAATACGTTTCTTTACAGACAGCGAAAAGAGAAGTATAATAAGTTCCATCAAGAGGAATGCACTGATAAAACGATAAAGACAAAGGAGGAAGTGTATTTGATTATAGGTATCATAATGGTTGTTATTGTATATACGTTATTGAATGTATATCTGGCTTGGCGGTATACGCCCTTTATCCGGGCGGTGATTCCCGGCGTGAGATTCTGGTGGGTGGCAGTGGTATTTGCTGTTTTGGGATGCACCTATGTGCTGCCGTCCTGTTTGCCGATGTGGGGATGGGTAAGAATTGCCGGAGCCATCGGCTGCTATTGGATGGGATTTTTTGCATACAGCATGTTGTTTTTTGTGATTTTAGAAATCGTAAGGCGTGTGGTGATACATAGGCTTAGTGAGAAAGGGAGGGTAAAATTTTCCGCTGTTTCAGCTGGCGTGGTTCTCCTTCTTTGTGTCCTGCTGATCATCGGAGGAAGAATACATGCCCTGGATATCGAGAAGGTATCATATGACATAACCGCTGAGAAAAACTGGGATGGTCCGCCGCTTAAGGTGGCACTGCTGTCAGACGTGCATCTGGGACATATTAATGGGGAGAAGCGGATGGAGCAGATTGTAGAAGCCGTAAATGGGGAACAGGCTGATCTTGTCTGTATCGCAGGGGATTTGTTTGACAGCACCTATGAGGGAGTCCGTAATCCGGAACGGATCGCAGAGCTGTTAGGCATGATAGAAAGCAAGTATGGCGTCTTCCTGTGCTGGGGAAACCATGACGCCGGCGAAGAATATGAGAAAATGAAGAGTTTAATTCAAAAAACAGGTATCCATATTTTAGAAGACGAGGTATTTAATCTGAAAGGTATCTGCAATATAGCAGGGAGAAAAGACTCTGCACCGATTGGAGGCCAGGGAAGCGAACGCAGGAGCTGGGAAGAAATCAAGTCAGAAATCCAGGGGGATGAACCCCTTCTGGTTCTGGATCATCGTCCCTCCAATGCCAATGATTATGAAAATGTGGACTTGGTTATGAGTGGACATACCCACGCAGGACAGGTATTTCCATTTAATCTGCTGACACGGCTGAATGAAAAATTCAATTACGGATCGTATACCACTGAAAAAGGAGTACCGGTAATTGTAACCTCAGGCATTGGTACCTGGGGACCTCCGCTGCGTATTGGCACTGATTCCGAGCTGGCAATCATCCAGCTTCAGGGAAAATAAAATGAAATAAAACAAATTTTGCAGCAGTCGGGCGACGACTGCTGCTTCTATTAAAGAGATAATTAAAAAACTTTGTGAAAAAATGCAATTTCTTATTGAAATTATATGAAATTTGTGGTATAAATAATAAGTCGGTAATTTACAGAGGGGATTGGTCAAGTGGTATGACAGAAGTCTCCAAAACTTTTAGTGGGAGTTCGATTCTCTCATCCCCTGTTTAGCGATCAAACACTTTCCAGATGGAAGGTGTTTTTTATTGCCTGAAATCAGGAACCTATACATGAAACAGCATTCTCTGTGCAAATGCATTCCGGTATTCGGAAGGGGAGAGGCCTGATATTTTCTTATATGCTCTTGAAAAATTGTGGCTGTCGGAAAATCCCAGTGCATGTGCTATTTCGGAGATAGATTTATTGGTATCGGTGAGCATAAAGTTAGCGGCATTGATTTTATTTGTCAGGATGAACTGCTTCAGCGGTATGCCTGCAACGGTACCGAATAAATGGGAAAGATATTTTTCATTATAGCCGAAGTGGGCTGCAACATCCGATACTTTTAAGTTCCGGTTTATATTTAGTTTTACAAAATCAATGATGTCATGATAGATCTGTTTCTGCGTCTTTCTGGATTTCCCCAGAACTTCCTTTTTGGTATAAAACTGACTGAATAATTCACACAAAATTACGGTTGACATATAATTCAGAATTACGGGTTTGTATAAATTCTTTACCGCATCCTGGAGCTGTTTCATTAAAACGATGATTTTCTCCTGATTACCGGCAGTTCCCTGTCTGGGGATGCATATGGTATCTTCCGGCAATTGGCAGGCACAGGCCTGCAGCGCATTTTCGGAAACATCTTTTAGAACGAAAGGAGCACCTGTTTCAAAATGCAGCCAATAAAAGGAACAACGGGAAGGACGTAATCCCCGGCGGTGGTTGTTGGGCGCAGGAAGGGGCGGCAGTAATAGAAATTCGCCTGCGGATACAGTGTAGTCCTCATTATTATAAGTCAGATATAAGGTGCCTTCCGTCATGACGAAAAGCTCATAGTTAAACAATAAAAGATCTTCATGTATCCAATGCTCAGACGGTGCCTCAAATTTTCCTGTGAAATTATAAATGAACGGTCGACTAATGGGAAATTCATATACGTACATGTGATTTTCACACCTCCTTATGGTTGGGTATTGGGTAATTGCCAGCAGTTATGGGATCAGGTATGTGCCGCAGTTACGGAGAGCTATAAACTATGCTCAAAACTGTGGATATTGTACAATGAAATTCAAAAAAAGTAAAGAAAAATGTTATATGTGTACATAAGGATAGAAAGAGTGTCAAAAGGATAGAAGATAGATGTATCAAAAAGAAAGAAGTGACTTTTTGACACTTTTTACAGGATAGTGATATTTACGAATATGGAAACTCGGGGTATATTAGAACGTGTCTAGCCGGATGCAGTACTAGGTGATACGCAGCTGTCAGAAAATAATATGAAGATACGTTCTGCCAGCACAGAAATGAGAAAGATATTTAGGAGCATAAAATGAATACAGAAAAGAAATGTGTCAATTTAGCAATCTATGAATTTGCTTATAATCAGGTCAAGTTAACAGACAGTGAATGGAGAAATGCTTTCCGACTGGAGGAGGAATATCTTGCGTCCCTGGATGTCGACCGTCTTCTGGCGGGATTTTTAGAAACGGCAGGTTACCAGGCAAAAGCCGGGAGATATCCGGGATGGGAAGTGACGGAGATTCAGGGTCATACCCTGGGGCATTTTCTCACAGCGGCAGCCCAGATCTATGTATCGGAAAAGTCCTCCATTTGGCTGGAGAAAATAAATTACATCATGGAGGAACTGCACAGATGCCAGAGTGAAGATGGCTATTTATTTGCATCCCACAGGGAGATCTTTGACCGGGTGGAAAATGGAAAACCGGCGTGGGTACCATGGTATACCATGCACAAGATTCTCAGTGGGATCATCAAGGTATATGAGGTTACCAAGCTTCAGACAGCAGATAAGGTCATGAAAAGGCTCGGCACCTGGATTGCAAAGCGTACAAAAGGGTGGTCGCAGGAAACTAGAGACCGTGTCTTATCGGTGGAGTACGGGGGTATGAATGACTGCCTGTATGATTTGTTCCGGATTACCGGAGAAGAACAGTTTATGCATGGGGCACACCAATTTGATGAGTTGACCCTATTTGAGGCGCTGCATAACGGCAGGGATGTATTGAATGGCCTCCATGCCAATACTACCATACCTAAGATACTGGGTGCATTAAAACGATATATGGTTTTGGGTAAAACGGAAATATTTTACCTGGAAACGGCACAGAACTTTTGGGAGATCGTAGTAAGACACCATACCTATGCCACCGGAGGAAATAGTGAATGGGAACATTTCGGAGAACCGGATGTTCTGGATGCCGAACGAACAGCATGTAACTGCGAAACCTGTAATACATATAACATGCTAAAGCTGTCACTGTGGTTATTTCAGATTACCGGTGATAAAAAATATATGGATTATTACGATCATACAAAAATAAATGCAATTTTGTCCTCTCAAAATCCGGAAACCGGAATGACAATGTACTTCCAACCCATGGAAACCGGATATTTTAAAGTCTATACAACGGCTTACAACAGTTTCTGGTGCTGTACCGGAAGCGGGATGGAGAATTTCACAAAAGTGCAGGAGGGGATTTATTTTCACAATGATAGGGATCTGTACATCTGCCGGTATGTGAGTTCGGAGCTGGTATGGGAAAAGGAAAGGCTTGCTATAAAAATGAATACGGTGATTCAGGAAGATACACTGGAAGTGCAGATAAAATTTACCGAAGTACCCCTCCACAAATTTGGTCTGTATCTGAGAATCCCGGACTGGCTGGAAAAGGATGCCGGGCTGCTGCTGAACGGGAGATTTTTAAAAGGTGAAATTCAAAACGGATATTTCTATATTTGCCGGGAATGGATACAGAATGATGTGCTGGAATTGCATATGAAAATGACACTGCGCATCCATGGGTTACCAGATAATGAAAATGCAGCAGCTTTTTCCTATGGACCGTATCTGCTCAGTGCGGGGCTTGGGAATGTTATGATGGATATGACGGTAACTGGAGTTGATGTATTAGTTCCAAAGAAGGAAATCGCGGTGAAAGATTATCTGATCTTGCAGGATATAGATATAGCGGACTGGAAAAGCCGCATTGACCAATATTTAATAAAAGAAAAAGGAAAGCTGGCCTTTCATTTGGATAATCAGGGGGAAGAATTGATTTTTACACCCCACTACGCCAGATACCGGGAACGGTATGGGATTTACTTCAGACTGTATAAAAAGCAGTCCGGCGAACTGCTGAACTTGCTGGAAAGAGAGAAAAGATCGAAGCAATTAAAAAGTGTTGTGACGGATGTGATTCCTATAGGAAATGACCAATATGAACTGGCACATGGCATTCAAGGAGAAAAGACAGATACACAGCGTCTGGCGGGACATCCTTACCGCTTCTGCAGGGAAGACGGATGGTTTTCTTACCGCATGACAATGGAAAAAGCCGGGCAGGAACTTTGTATGACTCTGTGCAGCCGGGATGCGGGGAATGCCTATCGGATAACGGTGGATGGCAGAACACTGGTAAAGGATATCGTGGTGCAAAAGCAAGAGGAATTCTACCATATTTCATATAAATTCCCGGTAAGTACCGAATCAATTGATGAAAAAGTTATAGAGGTTGCATTTCAAAATGATTCAGGAGAAGGAACATTCCGCATTTTTGATGAACTTTATCTGAAAAAATGCGAGTAAAAAATTAAATGGAGGTTGTGAAAATGAAAAAACGAACAACAGCAATTCTACTGGCATCTGCTATGGCGGTTACTTCTCTGGCAGGATGTTCAGGAAGCAGCACCGCAGGCGGAGACAGTAAAGAGACAGGGCAAAGTACGCAGGCAGCAGCAGGGAAAGAGAGCAGTGGGGAAACGGACAATACCGGCGGTGGGGAAAAGACGAAGTTAAAAGCAGTGTTTGTGTCCCATGCTTTGACGAAAAGCGTGGAGGATATGAAGTGGCTGCAGGAATTAGAAGACCAGTGCAATGTGGAGATTGAATGGGAACAGATCTATCAGGACTGGGAAACGGTGAAATCTACCAGATTTGCATCCGGGGATATTCCCGATATCCTGTTTAACGCCACAACAGATTCCGATTACACCAAATACAGCGGATTGTTTCAGGATATGTCAGAGCTGATTGATTCAGACGCACCTAATATAAAGGAAATGTTCAACGATGAGCCGGATACGAAAATTCTGGCGCAGACACCGGAAGGACAGATCTATGGAATTCCCAAGTGCCAGAGTAAGTGGCCGGATACCAATACGGTTCTCTTTATTAATAAACAGTGGCTGGATAATCTGGGGCTGAAAGAACCGAAAACTTTCACCGAACTGGAAACTGTCCTGAAAGCGTTTAAAGAACAGGATGCCAACGGAAACGGAGATCCGGGTGATGAGATACCATTGGATTTCAACGCTTATGGCGGAAATAATGCCTGGTTTAACAGTGCATATTCCCTGTTAAAGTTATTGCCTTCCATGGGGATTCAGATGACGGACATAGTAACTGACGGGTACTTTGCACAAGATGAGAAAGTAAAATGCTTTGCGGTGGATGAACGCTATAAACTATTCATGAAATATTTAAACAGGCTTTACACTCAGGGGCTGATTAACAGTAATGCAATTACAAATGATTACTCGGCTTTTCAATCTCTTTCCAGAGGAAATGAAAAGGGAGAGGCAGTGGTAGGCTGTGTCTTTGGATGGGAAGAGACCGATAAATTCGGACCGGATTTATACAGTCAGTATACGGCACTGGCACCGCTTGATTACGATGTGGATTGTGCACCCGGCACCTATGATACACGCTGGAGTTACGATTTTGACCAGCTGAATATGCAGGCGAACCGTGTTGCAATGAGTGCAAAGTGTGAGAATAAAAATGCAGCTATGAAATTTATTGACGGTTTCTATGATAAAACAAAAAGTGTAGAGACATTATTTGGCGGAATCAGTGACGGTTGTCTGGAGAAGACGGACGATCATAATTTTAAGGTACTTCCCCCAACGGATTCATCTACCGATCCGGGAACCTGGAAGTGGACAAATACCTTTGCCGATTTCGGACCCCTCTATATTCGAAAGGACTGCAATATTGAGATGTCTGAGGATATGAATAATGCGTTAAAAGAAAGAGAGGTCTATAAGGATGCACTTGCAAAGGTAACAGATAAAGATTATTACCCTCAGTTATTTATGAAATATTCAGAAGAGGAACAGAATACCATGGCACTCACCCAGGCAAATATCAATAATATAATCGATAATTATTGGTCTTTGTGGATGACCGGAGAATCGGATATCGATGCAGACTGGGATACTTATGTAAAAAATGTGGAAGCGGCAGGACTTAATGAGATACTCAGTATACGCCAGAAAGCTTTCGACAACTATCTGGCAAAATAAAAGGAACCGCGGGGTGTGATCTGACTTTGCATCCCGCGTTTTCATCCTGAATCCAGATGCAGTGAGAGGAGCAATATTTATGGTAAATATAAAAAAATATTTCAGACGCAATTGGCAGTTATGGGTCATGCTGTTTCCCTCCATGTTATACATATTGATATTTTGTTATGTGCCCATGTACGGAATCCAGCTGGCTTTTCGGGAATATGATTTTTCCAAGGGGCTTACAGGAGGAGCTTTTGCAGGTTTCAAATATTTTAAACAGTATTTTGAAAGCCCTATGTTCTTCACGACTTTGAAAAATACATTTGTGATTTCTTTTGCCAGTATCCTTGTGGGGTTCCCGATTCCAATTATTCTGGCGATGGTGGTTAATCAGATCCGCAACAAAAAGTGGAAGAGAACCGTACAGACTACAGTTTATATCCCCTATTTTATCTCGGTGGTAGTACTTGTTTCCATGCTTCGTATAATGCTTGCAGACGATACCGGAGTCATCAGCAACTTTCTGAAAGCAATTCATCTTGTGGGCAAGGACGTAAATCTCCTGGGATCCGAGTCTACATTTATGCCGGTATATGTGCTGTCAGGAGTTTGGCAGACAATGGGATGGAACAGCATTATTTTTATAGCGGCATTGTCTTCTGTGGATACCCAGTTATACGATGCCTGCAGAATCGATGGGGCAAACAGATGGCAGACCATGATTCATATTGATCTGCCGGCGATCATGCCCACGATTATCATTATGCTGATTATGAATATGGGAAATATCCTGAATGTAGGCTTTGATAAAGTGTTCCTTATGCAGAACAGTCTGAATCTAGGCGCATCCCAGGTAATTTCCACTTATGTGTATACAGTAGGAATCAAATCATCCCAGTTTAGCTTTGGTGCGGCAGTGGGATTATTCAATACACTGATTAATTTTGTTTTCCTGATGGCTACTAATGCAATTGCAAAACGCAGTACAGGAACCGGTCTGATGTAAGGAGGAGATTAAATGGTAAGAAGTAAAATAAAATACAAAAGTCCGGCTGACAGAATCTTTGGGGCAGCAATAGTTCTCATAAGTATTCTGGTCTTCGCAATTGTCGCCTACCCACTTTGGTTTGTCCTGATTGCATCTGTGAGCAATTCCAATCTGGTGAATCTGGGGAAGGTAACTATTTTCCCCAAAGACATTCGTTTTTATGGATACCAGCAGGTATTTCAGGATGCAAGAATCTGGAGAGGATATCTGAATACGATCATTTATGTAGTTCTGGGCACACTGCTGAATATGGCGGTTACTATGCCCGCAGCTTATGCGCTGTCCAGACCGGATTTTAAAGGACGGGGTAAAATAATGTTCTATTTCGTTTTTACGATGTTCTTCAGCGGAGGACTGGTTCCGCTGTATATGACAATCAGTTCACTGGGACTAATCAGCACCAGAACGATTTTGATTACAATAGTGGCAGTGAATACTTATAACCTGATCATTGCCAGGACCTTCATAGAGTCCTCAATTCCCAATGACCTTTACGAGGCAGCCGTGATCGATGGCTGTTCCCACTTTAAATATTTCTTTAAAGTAGTCATGCCGCTATCCAAGGCAGTAGTAGCTGTATTGGTTCTCTACTATGCAGTATTTCACTGGAACGATTTTTTCAATGCCCTGATGTTTAACAGCAACAATAAATTTGAACCATTACAAATTGTCCTGCGCCGCATCCTGCTATTAAATGAAGCATTTGCCAGCGGCAGTGGTGCTGTAGGTGGCGGTTATGCCCAAAGCTCGGCTGACCAGGTGAAGTATGCGGTGATTATTGTATCTACACTGCCGATTTTATGTGTGTATCCATTTATTCAGAAATATTTTGAAAAAGGGGTTATGATTGGAGCAGTGAAAGGGTAGCGCAGATAAAAAAAGAGGAATAAGTGACGCGGCTTTGTTAGAAGCGCTAAATGGATGCTGGGGAACAGGGGGATGCGGATTAAAAGGAAAGAAGTTCTAATCTGCGTTTGGTGCATTACTGGGAGTTAATGAAATATGTAAGCTGGCTAAGAAAAGTTTACCAGGCGGTAAAAATTGAAATAGAATAAATGTGTTGTGTTTTCAAGGGAAAATGGGTGGGGGATATTTATTTTGGAAATTAGTCACAGGCTGGGAAAAAACTAGAAAAGTCTTGATTTTAAAAGGGAATTGGGGTATAGTGGGAAGATAGAATGTTGGATATTGGTTGGATTAATAGTAATATGGGATGTATTGAAACGATATTGTTATGCATCTTTCTTTACTCCGTAATTCGATTAATAGTAATATGGGATGTATTGAAACTAGAAAGTCTTCTGTTATTAGGATTGCCCCATGCTGATTAATAGTAATATGGGATGTATTGAAACGAATTAGTTTCAAATCAAACACATTTAAAATAACGATTAATAGTAATATGGGATGTATTGAAACAAAAACATTATCATTCTTTTTTCCTCCTAACGAATGATTAATAGTAATATGGGATGTATTGAAACTAAAGCGTGCGAACCAACAGATTTATAATCTCTGATTAATAGTAATATGGGATGTATTGAAACATATATTTACAATCTGCACAGGACTTTCCTGCTGGGATTAATAGTAATATGGGATGTATTGAAACTACTATCCAGATCACCCCCGAATAAACAACCAAGGATTAATAGTAATATGGGATGTATTGAAACAACAGTCGCTTATGAGGAATATGTAAAAGTAGTAACGATTAATAGTAATATGGGATGTATTGAAACAAGTATCGAGACATTGCTGTGTTTCTAAGATGTCTGATTAATAGTAATATGGGATGTATTGAAACTGTACAAGGTCGATATCTTTAAATGTTACAACTCTGATTAATAGTAATATGGGATGTATTGAAACTCTGTTGGACGGAAGAAACAACGCCCGATGTATGATTAATAGTAATATGGGATGTATTGAAACTACAATGGAGACGTTAAATTATACAATTCTTGTTTGGATTAATAGTAATATGGGATGTATTGAAACTGCTTTCGATACATTTTGCCGGGTTGTCTATTTCGATTAATAGTAATATGGGATGTATTGAAACATCTCAATAAATACTCTGTTTGTTTCCTTAAATGGATTAATAGTAATATGGGATGTATTGAAACGGACGAATGGCATAAATGCACAGTTCGTTGTCCGGATTAATAGTAATATGGGATGTATTGAAACATTTTGTTTAGTTCTTTGCACCTTGGGCATTTTAGATTAATAGTAATATGGGATGTATTGAAACCAAAACTATTTCCAGGTTATTAATAGTAATATGGGATGTATTGAAACTTTAGCAAGCAAGTGGGTTCTTATGAGAAGTCGCGATTAATAGTAATATGGGATGTATTGAAACGAATATGTTTAACTCTCGGACGTGGAATGCACCGGGATTAATAGTAATATGGGATGTATTGAAACGGGAGGCAATAGATAATTGCCAAAATATCTTAAGGTTTAATAGTAATATGGGATGTATTGAAACGATATTTTCCTGTGCGTATTTTATTACGTCTTCCGATTAATAGTAATATGGGATGTATTGAAACCTTTTGCTTCTATGCATGGAAAGATGGCTTCTTCGATTAATAGTAATATGGGATGTATTGAAACTCTTATTGATTATTCCGGGACTTATACCGCTGTCCCTGATTAATAGTAATATAGGATGTATTGAAACGAGCTTGCTGTATCATCGTCAATCATAGGCTTTCCGATTAATAGCAATATGGGATATATTCAAAACTATAATTCCATGAAAAACATCCCATTTTACATCTCGATTAAAAGCAATATAAGATATCTTGAAGCCCTGACCCAAGGAACCAGTTGCAGAATATCAACTGATTAAAAGTAATATGATATGAACCGAAACAAATTTAGGCACCTAAATTCAAAAGTAAAATCATACATGAATAGCAATATAGCATATATTTCCATATAAACAATTAAATAACATCGCGATTTATCTTCATCAACCATACTAAATTTCAAATAAAAAGTAAAAAATCAATTGACGTCCCCACAATTTTATGGTATAAATAACAAGTCGGTAATTTTACAGAGGGGATTGGTCAAGTGGTATGACAGAAGTCTCCAAAACTTTTAGTGGGAGTTCGATTCTCTCATCCCCTGCTATTACAGAACGAAATAATCAACCCGAAGGTTGGTTATTTTTTTGTCTAAAAACGAAGATGTAAAGTTCATGGGAATGTGTGGAAATGTAATCTTTGTCAACATTTATCGAAAAGCACTGCAAAATCTAATATATTTCTGTAATATTAAATCTGGAATATCCAGAACGGATATTGTATAATATTCAAACTGGTGTTTTGCCAGGGAAACAAAAGGAATTAAAGAAGGGGGATTCATTTTTTCATGGAAAGAGATATGACGGTTGGAAGGCCGGCGAAACTTATTTTGTCGTTTGCGTTACCGGTATTTATCGGCAATGTTTTTCAACAGTTTTATAGTATGATTGACTCGGTTATTGTTGGACGGTTTGTTGGAGTTGATGCTCTGGCAGCAGTTGGGGCTACCGGGACAATTATTTTTTTGATCTTGGGATTTTTAATGGGAATGACAACTGGATTCACGGTTTTAACCGCTCAGCGTTTTGGGTATGGCGACATGGAAGGCATGCGTAAGACGGTTGGGTCCGCGATCATTTTATCTGTGATTGTTACAATTGTAATTACGTTTGTCAGCGTTATATGGCTGAAGCCGTTGCTGCATTTAATGAATACGCCGGAAAATATTTTTCAGGATACATATACATATATGTTGATTACGGCATTCGGATTTTTTACTCAGGTTATGTATAATCTTTTTGCCAGTATTCTGAGGGCACTGGGAAATAGCAAGGTTCCGCTTTATTTTCTGGTGGTATCAGCACTGTTAAATATTGTATTGGATCTGATATTTATTATAGTATTCCATATGGGAGTTGCAGGAGCTGCTTACGCTACGGTTATCTCTCAGGGAGTGTCCGGTGTATTGTGTATACTTTATATTGTATTTAAAATTCCAATGCTAAAGTTAAAGAGAGAGCATTTTAAGCTGGATTTTTATTGTGTAAAGAATCAGCTGGGCATTGGGTTGCCCATGGCACTTCAATTCTCTATTACAGCAATTGGTACGATTATGATTCAAAGTGCACTTAATACGCTGGGTTCCAGGGTAATTGCATCTTATTCTGCGGCTTCGAAAATTGAAATATTCCTGACACAGGCTTTTAGTGCTCTGGGAGTCACCATGGCAACTTATTGTGCACAGAATAAAGGAGCAAATAAGATATCACGTATCCGGCAGGGAATTCGGTTAAGTGTAATCTACACGATTATCTACGGAGTTTTGGCAGGCGGAGGTATTATTCTCTTTGGAAGACATTTGGTTAATTTCTTCATTGTTGGGCAGCCACAGGATATCATGGGATATACGCAGACGTATTTTGTAATTTGCGGAACATTTTATCCGATACTGGGAATTATATTTACATTCCGAAATGGACTGCAGGGAATGGGGTATGGCTTAATGCCTATGGTTGGAGGTGTGGCAGAGTTAGCAGCGAGAGCGGTGGTAGCAGTGATTGCTTCCGGTATTGGTTCTTATGCAGGAATCTGTACAGCGAATCCCATTGCATGGGTTGCAGCTAATATTCCTCTGATCATCGCCTATTTTGTGATTTTGAAACGGGAAGAACAGCGGGTTAGATAGTATTAGATAAAGAATAGCGATTCTTTGTAAAATGTTGAACGAGGTAAGAATGTATCTCAAAAACAGCATTTACAACGGATCGTTATTTTTTAGGGTATTTCAGAGTAATTTCAGTTTGTAAGTGTATGATAGAGTCGTAAAATGAAAATGGCATACATACAAACAAAAGGGAATGAAATGAAGAATCGTAAAAATAAACAGCGAAAGTATTGGAAATGGATTCAGACCATAGCAGTAGTAACTGCAATTGTCATGATTGCCGTTGGTACCGGGTTTCAGCATTTAGTAGATGAATCAGAAAGCAAAAACATTACAAATAACAGAAATACACTGCAGGCAGCAGGAATTACCATTTTGGAACCGGAAGATACCACCAGCGCTGATATCTCACTGCTGACTTTGGCGGAAGAAAAGAGTAGTCAGGCTGCGGAAGATACCTCCTGGGAGGCATTGGAACAAAAGCTTCAATCCAGCCTGAATGGATACGATGGCGACTGGAGTCTCTATATCAAAGATTTAGCAAATGACAGGAGCATCAGTCTGAATAGTCATGAGATGCAGGCAGCAAGTCTGATTAAGCTTTATATTATGGGAGCTGTGTATCAGCAGGCAGAAATGGGGGATTTGCCACTCTATGAAAATCAGATATCCGAAGAACTGGATCAGATGATAACCATTAGTGACAATGAAAGTGCCAATGAACTGGTGCGTGCACTGGAGCCGGAAAGTGAATTTACAGATTGCCTGGACAAAGTGAATAATTATATTGCAGCAGCAGGATTTTTAGATACAGAACAGATTAATGGAATCGGAGATGTCTCTCTGTGGAGCGGGGAGGGTGTAAATACCACGTCTGTGAATGACTGCGGAGAATTTTTGGAAAGTGTATACAGAAAAAATATGGTTTCAGAAGAAGCATCAAATGATATGCTTGAGCTGTTATTGCAGCAGGAAGTAGATTATAAAATACCGGAGAGTCTGCCATCTGATGTTAAGGTAGCAAATAAAACAGGGGAAACGGATGACTGTGAAAATGATTGTGCTATCGTGTATTCGGATGGAGGAGATTATATCATATGTGTGATGTCGGAGGGGTGGACATCTGATGAGGAAGCAGTTACCCGTATACAGGATATAAGCCGGATGGTATACCAATATTTTAATTCATAATAAATGAATTTTATATCAGATGGCATAATGAACATAAGAAAAAACCAAACGGGATCCATGACAATTTGT
Source organism: uncultured Robinsoniella sp. (assembly GCA_900540475.1). Lineage (GTDB taxonomy): Bacteria > Bacillota > Clostridia > Lachnospirales > Lachnospiraceae > Robinsoniella. The sequence continues at coordinate 26,750 of UQGG01000029.1, forward strand.
CCGGATCCCGTTTGGTGCGTTTTTATAACCCCATATTCTTTTTATATATCAACAACAATCCTTCCAGCAGTAGTTCATCATCCAGAATAATATCTTCCACACAATGCTTTACAATACTCTTGGACAATCCGCCGGTTGCTACGACAGTTGCTTTTTGGCCCAACTGTTTATTGATTCTGGTTATCATGCCATCGATCATGGATGCATTGCCGTAGATTAAACCACTTTTCATGCACTCAATCGTGCTTGTGCCAATTAGTTTTTTGGGTGCTTCCATACTTATTTTCGGCAGCTGGGAAGTGCGGCTGGTCAGAGAGGAAGAAGAAACTTTCACCCCGGGAATAATCATGCCGCCGATATAATTCTTTTTCCCATCCACTACGGAAATTGTGGTGGCGGTTCCCATGTCAATAATAATCAGTGGCAGCGGGTATTTGTGAATGCCTGCAACCGCATTGGCAATCAGGTCACTGCCTACAGTGGCAGGGTTGTCCATTAAAATGTTCATGCCGGTTTTGACGCCGGGACCGATAATCATGGCAGAGTGCCCGGTGATTTTCTCGGCAGCATCCCTTACGATATTTGTAATCGGGGGAACGACGGATGAGATAATAGAACCGGTTACCTCTTTGGGCGTCAGGGCATACATTTCCAGGACATTTTTAAAACTAATGGCATATTCTAATTCCGTTCGCGTATGGTCAGTGGAAAGACGTTCCACGAAGAGAATCTTATCATTTTTAATGCATCCGATAACAATATTTGTATTTCCTATATCAATGGCTAGAATCATATATGGGTCTCCTTTTGTATCTTTTGTAAAATATAAACTGTATATTAATTCCTTTAATCACGCTCCAGGGCTGTAAATCTACTGCTGCGCGATTCTGGATTTTAAAAGTATACGCCCGATCAGGGCTACCAGAATAGCTGCAACAATTGCTTCTGGTACACCATTGATTCCAATGATGGAAAGAATGAAGGTGTATACTGCATCAGAAGCTACTTTATTGGCTGAAGCATAGGCATCTTTGAAAAATACAAAGATCAGGTTCATAACCAGAAGTGTATTTGTTAATGAGCCAATCAGTCCGGCGGCACCCAGAGATACCAGAAGCCCAGAGCTGCTTTTTTTCGTCAGCCTGTAAAGCCCGTGATATACATAATAAGGTACAATACCAACTAAAATTCTTGGGACAAAACAGATAATAACACTTCCTATGCCGCCGTGAATATCGCCAAGTGTGTAGAACGGCGAAAAAACAAAGGACGTAACGGTAGGATTAATTGTATTATTAATAAAACTTGTGAGGCCAAATACGAACCCTAAAAGGGCACCTTTTTTCGGACCTAATAAAAGACAACCGATAATAACCGGTATGTGGATAATCGTCGCTCGCGTAAAGCCCAGCGGGATATACCCCAGAAATGGTGTGAAGGCAAGGATAATAATCAGTGCTGCGAACAGTGCAACCTGTACCATGCCCAGTGTGCGAGGTTTCCTCGCAATTACTGCGTTTGTGTTATTCATTTTTTTCCTCCTTGTTATTATTCCCGGGATTGCGTTTAAAAAAGTTTTTTAAGACACATCCGAATGGGATACAATACAATTACGGCGTTAGTATAGCACGATCAGTGACCAAAAACAAGATTTAAATTACAGGTGCATTTTATAGAAAGATATGTTAGAATATTGGGATAAAGGGAATAAATGCATCAGACGCCGATAAGAAAAGCATGAGCTTTTTTCATAAATATATACAGGATTTGAGAGGAAGAATAAACAGATGTTAAAAGGAAAGACTGTAATTTTAGGAGTAACAGGCAGTATTGCAGCATATAAAATAGCCAATCTGGCGAGTATGCTGATCAAATTGCACTGTGATGTACATGTCATCATGACCAGAAATGCGACGAATTTTATTCACCCGATTACTTTTGAGACATTGACGAATAATCGCTGCCTGGTAGATACTTTTGACCGGAATTTCCAATATAATGTGGAACACGTGGCACTTGCTAAAAAAGCGGATCTGGTTCTTGTGGCTCCGGCTACGGCAAATGTCATTGCAAAATTGACTTACGGACTGGCAGACGACATGCTGACAACGACTGTTTTGGCATGTACCTGTAAAAAAATAGTGGCACCAGCCATGAATACCCGCATGTATCAGAATAAAATTGTCCAGGACAACTTAAAGAAACTGGAAATGAATGATTTTGAAGTGATAGCTCCGGCCACCGGAATGCTGGCATGCCAGGATGTGGGAGAAGGAAAGCTTCCGGATGCAGAAGTGCTTCTGGATTATGTATTAAAAGAAATTTCCCATGAAAAAGATATGGAAGGCATGAATGTGCTGGTAACCGCAGGTCCCACCCAGGAAGCGGTTGACCCGGTTCGCTACATTACTAATCACTCCACAGGGAAAATGGGCTATGCAGTAGCCAGAGCCTGTATGCTGAGAGGGGCGAAGGTAACGCTGGTGACAGGACAGACAAGTGTCCGGAAACCTCCGTTTGTAGAAGTAGTCCAGATCGAGAGCGCCAGGGAAATGTACGAGGCGGTCTGCAGCCGTCACGAAGAGCAGCATATTATTATCAAAGCGGCAGCTGTGGCTGATTACAGACCGCAGTATGTAAGCGAAGAAAAGGTAAAAAAATCCGGTGATAAAATGGTTCTGGAACTTGAACGCACCGATGATATATTGCAGTTTTTAGGCGAACATAAAAAGCAGGGACAATTTCTCTGCGGTTTTTCCATGGAGACTGAGAATATGCTGGAAAATTCCAGAGGGAAGCTGCATAAGAAGAATCTGGACATGATTATTGCGAATAACCTGAAGGAAGATGGAGCCGGATTTGGTACAGATACCAACGTGATCACAATCATAACTGAAAAGAAAGAAATCCCCCTTTCTATTATGTCAAAAGAAGATGCGGCAAACTGTATTTTAGATGAAATCATGGTTGAGATCAGAGGAAGTCAGAACGGTTATTGTTAAGCAAAGGCAGACACAGGAATTGTTCATTCAGGGAGGATTTATATAATGAAGAGCTACGAAACCGTATGGGAAATATATAATCAATGTTCCAACAATCAGATGAGGGACATCTTTGTGGATGAAATAGAAACCAAAGATCCGGAAGAATTTATTCTGGATAAATTTAAAGGAAAGAATGTAACTTTTGAAAAATCAGTTTTAAAGGATGGAACTATCGTATTCGATATTATGGCTTCCGGAATTAAACAGCGTTATTCATTTACAGAAATATAAGAAAAATGGGTGGGTACATTATAGATGTATCCACTTTTGCAAATCAAAAACCCCGCTGCAATGGGGCATGTGGTCTACGCTCCGCTTCGGTTCGTGCTAAACGTGCGCTACTGGCGCACAGCACCCTCGCGGCAGTCGCCAAATGGACGCGCTAGCGTGTCCGTTTGGCTCGTTGCTCGCGGAAATAAGAAATTTGAAATTACAGGAGGAAAACATGGAACAGTTATTTGCGTCATTGAAAGAACAGCAGGTAAGTGAAGGGCTGTTAGCGGATATAGAAAAGTTCCGGAAGAGATACCCGGCAGAAGAGAGATTTACAAACCGTATTGTAAAGCCGCAGATACCGTTTCTTGGAAAAGAAGTATTTGAAATGGCGGCAGCCGCCCTGCTTCAGGGTGAAAATGTACTGCTTTCGGGAACAAAGGCTACGGGAAAAAATGTGCTGGCTGAGAACCTGGCATATATATTCGGAAGGCCTTCCTATAATATATCGTTTAATGTGAATACGGACAGTTCATCCTTAATAGGGACGGATACTTTTAAAAATAATGAGGTTCAGCTGCGGACAGGTCCGGTATATGAATGCGCGGTAAATGGCGGATTCGGAATCTTTGATGAGATAAACATGGCTAAAAATGATGCGGTCTCTGTACTGCATGCAACGTTGGATTACCGGAGAATGATTGATATTCCGGGTTATGAAAAAATTGAACTCCATGATGCATCCCGTTTTATCGGAACTATGAATTACGGATATGCGGGAACAAAGGAATTAAATGAAGCCTTAGTTTCCAGATTCATGGTAATTGATATGCCTCCGGTTACAGAAGGGATACTTCTTCAGATATTAAAGGATCTTTTTCCGGAAGCAAAAGGATCAGGGCTGAGGCAGCTCACCGGTGTATTTATGGATTTACAGGAAAAGGCATTGAATAATGAGATTTCCACCAAACCACTGGATCTGCGTGGATTGATTGGCGCAATCAAAACCATCCGGGCGGGACTTTCACCGGAGCTTGCCATACGTATGGGAATCATCAATAAAAGTTTTGATATATTTGAACGTGAATTAATTGAAGACATTGTAATGACCCGAATTCCGGAGGACTGGAGCAGTGCAAGCATTTTTTGAAGATGAACTGGAGATCGAAAACCGAATAAAGAATCTGATGTGGACGGTAAGCGGCAATTACCAGCTGGATGTGAAGCTGGATGTGGCTTCTTTTCGCAAGTCTAAATATATTTCCCTCTATGATGCAGTCAAACAGGGGGCATTTGCCCGCTTTTTTGACAAAGAGCAGTTTGCGATGTATATTGTTAAGAAGGTATACTACGGTGCAGAGGAGGCACAGCTTTTGAATATTGCCCAAATCTGTGTAGATGCAGCATCTTATAAAAAGATAGCTGCAGAACGGCCGGGTGTGCCTAGAATTCGTAAAAAAGCATTTGAGGCTATCTTAGATTATGATTTTGGGAAAATGACCCAGTCTTTTATAGGCAGGGTGAAGATCTGTCTGATGCGACAGGCGCTCACCGGTAACCTCACAGCCGAAAAGAAGATTCTGGATACGGCTGATGCAGTAAAGCATTTGGAAGAAGCACAGGATACCATGGAAATTATTAAAACGGTGGATCACCTCTATAACACCGTTGTAGATAAAAGCTTTGTGAAAAAGCATGGAGATCTGGAACATGTTCTTGCGGTTACATTTGAGGATCTGAAGGAGTTTGACTGGAAAGACCTGTTAGAGGAAGAGATGTATGAGGACTTACTGGAACAGTATCTGGAGCAGGTGAGTAATCAGGTCACTTCCTTTGACGAAATGCAGGAAGATGAGCCTTCGGAGCAGGAAAAGAAAAATGGCGGACAGCGTGTCATCGTACTGGATGAGGAAGCGGTTGCAAAAGTCTATGGTTATATTGAATTGACATATGGACGTTCTTATCTGAACCCGCTGGAACAAAAGAGGATCAATAACCGTTTGTGTACCGGTGCTCATGCAGACTGCAGCTTATACTATACCGATGGTGTATTGGAAAATACAGTCCGGGTGAATGCCCAGTATGTAAATGCAAAAAAGCAGGCCGACAAGAATCGTCTGGTCTATCATAACAGCAAAACCCTATCCAGACGCAATATTGAGATTATGACCGATAACCTGAGACGGTCCCTGATGCTGCGGAGTCAGATCGATTATATGAAAGCTGATTACGGTCAGATTGTGCCGGGGCGGCTCTGGAGAGTGGGCAGGGCAGATACCGGGAAGCTTTTTACAAAAGCATGTAAGCAGAATTCCACTGAGTTTGTGGTGGATATCCTGATGGATGCAAGCGGGTCACAGAGAGACCGGCAGGGCCAGGTAGCTCTTCAGGCGTTTATCATTAGTGAGGCTTTAAGCAATGTGGGTATTCCTCATCGGGTCATGAGTTTTTGCAGCTTCTGGGATTATACCGTCATGCAGCGTTTCCGGGAATATGACGAGAACAGAAGTGCTAACCGTAAGATATTTGAGTATACCACTTCTTCCAATAACCGGGATGGCCTGGCAATCCGGGCGGCAGGTGATTCTCTGTATCAGAGGGAAGAAGAAAATAAAATTTTAATTGTGTTAAGCGATGGCAGGCCGAATGATGTGATTGTCAACCGGCCCGGCAGCCGGAATCCAAAACCGTATCATGGGGATTACGCAGTGTCAGATACTGCATTTGAAGTGCGTAAGCTTCGGAATCTGGGTATATTTGTATTAGGGGTATTTGCCGGGAAAGAACATGATCTGGCGGCGGAGAAGAAGATTTTCGGAAAAGATTTTGCTTACATCCGGGATATTAACAGCTTTTCAAATGTCGTTTGTCTTTATTTGAAGAAACTTTTGGAATGGTAGAAAGGAGTGATTTAAATGAAAACTTCAAATGTGATAAAATCTTTAATTGCAGCTGGAATTGCAGCAGTAGGCGCAGGCTCGTATGCTTTTTGGAGAAGGGCAGTACTCAGGGTGGATAATCCGCCCAGGCACGCTACGGAAGAAGCAAAAGCCGGTACACATTGGGAGACTACCCTGCCGTTTATACGCAACAGGCTGGCATGGCTTGACCAGCAGAAGACAGAGCCGGTCAGTATTACATCTTTTGACGGACTGAAGTTAAAAGGCGTGCTGCTTCCGGCGAAAGAAGAATCTGAAAAAGTTGTGCTGGCAGTACATGGATATACCAGTTGTGGGGATAATGAGTATGCAGCCATGTCCTATTTTTTCCATGAGAACGGATATCATGTTCTGCTTGTGGACGACAGGGCGCATGGTGCAAGTGAAGGCAAATATGTGGGATACGGATGCCTGGACCGGGAGGATGTATACCGTTGGACCCGTTTTCTACATGATCGTTTTCAGGGAAAATGTTCTATCTATTTGCATGGAATATCCATGGGGGCAACAACTGTTTTAATGGCTGGCTCTATGAGTCTTCCGCCTTCCGTAAAAGGAATTGTGGCAGACTGCGGATTCACTTCCCCTTGGGAGGAATTTGCTTATCTGTTAAAGCATAAATATCATTGTCCGGTATATCCGGTTTTGCCTGTTGTGAATCTGATCAATAAAGTTGTGGCGGGGTACAGTTTTAAAGACTGTGATGCCAGAAAAGAAGCCGCCAATACATCCATTCCTGTTTTTATTATTCATGGTGAGAAGGATCGATTTGTTCCAGCCAGTATGGCAAGGGAAATCTACGATGCCTGTGCATCCGGAAAACAGCTATGGCTGGTAAAAGATGCAGCACATGCGGAAAGCTACTATGTTGCAAGAAAAGAATATGAAGAAAGGGTTCTGGATTTTCTGAAAAGTCTAGAGCGCGTTTGATAATGCTATCTGACAGATGGCGGGAATGATTTTTCAAACACGTTCTGGGATAAGGAAAGCCGGAATTGGTAGAATGATAAAATTTACACGTAAGAAGCTATCAAAAATGCAGATAATTGCACTGGGATTTTTTCTTTTGATTATGGGGGGAACATTGCTGCTGATGCTTCCCATATCCAGCAGAAACGGAACAGTAACGCCCTTTCTGGACTGTATGTTCACGGCAACAAGCGCCTCCTGTGTAACGGGACTTGTAGTAGTCGACACATATACCCACTGGAGTCTTTTTGGACAGCTGGTGATCATTACCATGATACAGATTGGCGGACTTGGGTTTATGACATTCGGAGTGCTGCTTGCAATGGCAATGCACAGAAGGATCGGTCTACGGGAAAGAGGGCTGATTTCTGAGAGCCTCAATGCCATGCAGCTTGGCGGCGTGGTGGGGTTTGTGAGAAAGATACTGATTGGAACCCTTATTATAGAAGGAACGGGGGCAATTCTGCTTTCCATTCGTTTTATTCCGGAATTTGGACTGATAGAAGGTATTGGAAATGGTATTTTCCATTCTATATCCGCTTTTTGTAATGCGGGATTTGACCTGATGGGGAAATTCGAACCATACGCTTCTTTGACGCATTATTCCGGGGACTGGCTGGTCAATCTCACAATTATGGCGCTGGTTATTATCGGTGGAATTGGATTTTTAGTTTGGGATGATATTATTATTCATAAATGGCATTTTAAAAAATTTCATGTACATTCCAAAATTGTTATCATTGCAACGGGGATTCTGGTATTTGGCGGAGCATGTTTGTTTGCTGTTTTTGAGAGAAATAATTTATCTGCACATATGGGGGGCCAGGAGGCATTCCTCACTGCGATGTTTGATTCGGTAACTGCCAGAACGGCAGGATTTAATACGACAGATACAGCTGCATTATCCCAGAGCAGCAAGCTGCTTACCACGATATTAATGTTTATCGGAGGCAGCCCCGGCTCTACAGCTGGAGGTATTAAGACCACTACGGTTGTGGTATTTATTATGTACATGCGTGCATCCATGATGCGAACCAGGGGGATTAACATTTTTAAGCGGCGGATAGATGATGAAGCAATTAAGAAAGCCAGTGCAGTTTTGTGTATTAATCTGCTGCTTTCTCTGGGAGCGGTGATGCTGATCTGCACCATTCAGCCCTTACAGCTTACAGATGTCATGTTCGAAGCCATGTCCGGTATTGGCACGGTTGGTATGACCACAGGAATTACCAGAGAACTGCTGCCGGTCTCAAGAATAGCAGTTATGATACTAATGTACTGCGGAAGATTAGGAAGCCTTTCTTTTGCCCTTTCCTTCACAGAAAGAAAAAAGATATCTCCAATCGAACTTCCTCAGGAAAAAATACTTGTAGGATAAGGAAGGAGCTTAAAGCTTGGAATTTAAAATCAATAATAAGAAAACAATATTTATTGCCATCGCTTTTGCTATTGTGTTGTATTGGGGGCTGAATAATCATGAATTACTTTTTCGGGGTTTAAGCTATGTAATCGGCATCTGTTCGCCGATTATCTTAGGCGGTGCGATTGCTTTTGTGCTGAATGTACCGCTCCGGTTTTTTGAAAAATACCTGGGGAAAGTGATAAAAGGTAAACAGAGTGCCCTGCGTTTTACCGGCATTATCCTGTCATATGCCCTGGCGATTGGCATTATCGTATTTGTAATTATGACGGTAATACCGGAAATGGTAAATACGGTAAAATCACTGAATCAGGGATTTCCTCAGTTTATAGACCAGTTAGACGGCTGGGTGAAAGGTCTGGCGAAGAACTATCCGGACATTACGGATTATATCTCCAAATTAGAAGTGAACTGGCCCTCTATCGTTGAACGGGTGCTGGGCGTCCTGCAAAGCGGGGTTACCAATGTATTGTCTTCCACCCTGGGTGTGGCTACATCTGTGATCGGTGTACTGACCACCATTATGCTTGGAGTCATTTTCTCCATTTACATTTTGGCGCAAAAAGAAAAGCTGGGTACACAGTTTCGAAAAATTTTATACGCTTATCTGCCTCAGGGAAGAGCAGACCGGATTACGGAGATCGGGCATCTCACAAGCAAAACTTTTACCGGGTTTATTTCCGGGCAGTGCATGGAAGCCCTGCTCTTTGGAATACTTTGCTATATTGGAATGTTAATCTTTAATTTCCCATATGCCATCAGTATTTCGGTACTGATTGGATTTACCACCTTAATCCCGGTGCTTGGTGCATTTATCGGGACAGGGCTGGGTGCGTTGCTGATTCTGGTAACTAATCCAATAAAAGCCCTTTGGTTTGTAGTATTTATTATTGTGCTTCAGCAGATTGATGAGCACTTTATGTATCCGAGAGTCGTTGGTACCTCCGTAGGCCTGCCAAGTCTGTGGGTTATGATAGCCGTTACTTTGGGCGGCAGTCTGATGGGACTGTTCGGTATGCTGGTATTCGTACCTCTGGTATCCGTATTCTATGCCCTGTTCAGAGAGTCCGTATATGGAAGATTAAAAAAGCGTGCTGTTCCGGAAGTGAAGTACATTGAGTCAGTGGGCGAGAAGATAGAAAAATCAAAAAATCAGAAATGATAGATATAGAAAAATTAAATGAGATAAACAGAAATGAAACGATATAAATAGATATAAAATATATGAAAAGATACAAAAGATACGAAATGATACGAAAGATATGAAAAGATACAAAAGATATAAAAATATAAAAGATTATAAAGATTTAAAAGAGATAATAGAGATAAAGATTTAAGGAGGAAATATCATGTCAGAAAAAGAATGCAGCAATTCAAGCTGTACCAAAGAAAGTTGCGAAGGGTGTCCAAGTAAGAATCCGAAAAGTTTTCTTGTGGAGCCTAATATCTATACGGAAATTAAACATGTAATCGGCATCGTTAGTGGTAAGGGAGGAGTTGGTAAGTCCATGGTTACTGCTTCTCTTGCAAATAAGCTGACGGAGCAGGGTTACCGGGTGGGTATCCTGGATGCGGATATTACCGGACCGTCCATTCCAAAAATGTATGGACTTCACGGTCCAGCACAGGGGGATGATCAGGGAATTTATCCAATGCTGGCCAAAAACGATATTAAGGTAATGTCGGTCAACCTTTTGCTTCCGGATGAAGAAGCGCCGGTAATCTGGAGAGGTCCGGTTATTTCAAATATGGTAAAACAGTTCTGGACAGATGTAATCTGGGGAGAACTGGATTATCTGCTTGTGGATATGCCCCCGGGAACAGGTGATGTTCCTCTTACCGTATTCCAGTCCCTTCCGGTAGATGGCATTGTGATCGTTTCTTCCCCACAGGACTTAGTTCGTATGATCGTAAAGAAAGCATACAGCATGGCGAAGAGCATGAATATCCGGGTACTTGGAATCGTTGAAAATTACAGCTTTTTAAAATGTCCGGATTGCGGAAAAGAAATCAGGGTCTTTGGAGAAAGCCATATAGAAGAGATTGCCAAAGAACTGGATGTGGACCTGTTAGGAAAAATGCCCATTGATCCTGAGTTTGCAAGAATGGCAGATGAAGGATGCTTTGAAGAGGCGAAAAATGAATACATCAGTGATGCGGCATCAGCGCTGCGGAAAATAAAATAGTGATCAACAGGAGCGTGTCTTAAAAATGCTATCTGCAGGATGTGTGTCACAGGTTGTGGGACGTATATCCTGCGGGGATGATTTTTAAGACACGTTTTCATGTATTTTATAAACCGCAAGGCACCCTATATTCTTACTAAGCAAAGAAATAAAACTTTCGCATTATATTTGTACCCTGAAATGGTTCCCTCTGGCATAGAATTCTTCGGATATGAAATAATAATTGAGAAAATGCTTTTCATTTGGAAAAATATATGTTATCATATATGAACAAGTGAACATATGTTATTATATAGAGGAGGGATATGGATGAGTATGTTGCAGATTGGCGGTATCTTAATTTTAGTATCTTTTTATGGGGCATATTTTATGAAAATGCTGTTTCAGAGGAAAAAAGGAATTAAAACAAATCAGATTGGTAAAGGCAAGAAGGACAGTGTTACGCTTTTGGTGGAAAGAGCTTTGGGCGTTTTGACGGTGCTTATTGTATTTTTTGAACTGGGCAGTATTTTAAATGGAGGTCACTGGTATTTTAACAATTTCATACGTACTGCGGGGATCTTTGCGGCAGCAGCGGGAGTTGTTATATTTATCATTGCCATGTGGACGATGCGTGACAGCTGGCGCGCCGGGATTCCGGATCAGGAAGATACCAGGATGATAACGGAGGGAATTTATAAGTACAGCAGGAATCCTGCGTTCTTAGGATTTGACTTGATGTACCTGGGGATTTTAATTGCATTTTTTAATCCCGTACTTTTAGCTGTCACGGTATGTACGGTTCTGGTGTTGCATTTGCAGATCCTTCAGGAAGAAAAGTATCTGGAGATAGTATTTGGCGAAGAGTATCTTGTATATAAACAGATTACCGGCAGGTATTTTTGCTTCTTTTAGTGCTGTGCAGTGCCCGCTTAGTATCAGGTGGGAGCCAGCCGCATACAATCCGCGAAAAACACTCCGGGAATGTTGTGTGAAAGAATCGAACGACGAAATGGTAAAAGCACATAGAAAGGAATAGATCATAAAATGAAACCTGGAAGTAAAGCAGGCATTATAGCCTGTTCCAACGGATTACCACTGACATCCAAAGAACAGATAAATGATTTATCAGACATATTAATGAAAATGGGACTGGAGCCTGTAATCAGTCCCTGCATTTTTGAAAATAGTGATGGTTACAGCAGTGGAGCTAAAGAACGCGGGGAAGCGCTGATGGAATTTTACAGGCAGGATGAAATAGATGCTGTATTTGATGTCTCAGGCGGGGACCTGGCTAATGGAATCCTGGAATACCTGGATTATGAACTGATCCAAAAAAATCCAAAGCCATTCTTTGGCTATAGTGACCTGACAACTGTACTGAATGGTATTTATACAAAAACAGGATGCCAGACATACTTATACCAGATTCGAAACCTCTGTGCAGCAGGCAATTTTAAAGCACGGTCCGAGACAGCAGTGGGGCAGCAGAGAAATTTTTGGGAAACCATGCTTCAGGGAGGAGACAGTTTGTATCGCTTTTCTTACCGATTCTATCAGCAGCAGGAAATGAAAGGAATTGTTGTGGGCGGCAATATCCGGTGCCTTTTAAAACTAGCGGGCACTCCGTATTTTCCCGATGTTCGTAATAAAATACTTTTCCTGGAGAGCAGAAGCGGCGACAGAGCAAAGTTAGAAACGTTCCTGTATCAGTTAAAACAGATGGGCGTATTCCAACATTCCGCAGGTGTGCTCCTTGGCACCTTTTCGGAACTGGACAGGTCAAAAGAGTATGCAATAGAAAATCTTCTGTTGGAAGCGGCGGATAATCCATCTCTTCCGGTTGCAAAAACAGAAGAAATCGGACATGGCAGTAATTCAAAGTGTCTTGTGATTGGGAAAGAGTATTCGTTCCAAAAACTGAAATGAAAAAGTTAAAAGTTTAAAAAACCAGATTCAAAAAAATGCTTCAAGAAAAGTATAGAAATTAAGGATAATAATCGAATATATGTTCGAAAAAATGCTTGCATCCCGGACAAGCGTGTGCTACAATAAAAGCAAACAAATGTTTGGGGTGTGATTTTATTATATGAAGATACAGGAATCGATGAGTGTCTATGACAAATTACAGATTTTATCGGATGCAGCTAAATATGATGTGGCGTGTACTTCCAGCGGCGTGGACCGCAAGGGGAATGGAAAAGGGATCGGCAATTGTATAGCACCTGGTATCTGCCACAGTTTTTCGGCTGACGGCAGATGCATTTCACTGCTGAAGATTTTATTTACAAATGAATGTATTTTTGATTGCAAATACTGCATTAACCGTTCTTCCAATGATGTAGTGCGCACTTCTTTTACCCCGGAAGAAGTATGTGAGCTGACTATGGAATTTTACCGCAGAAATTATATTGAAGGGCTGTTTCTAAGCTCAGGAGTACTGCGCAATCCCAATTATACTATGGAACTTTTATATCAGACGCTGTATAAACTGCGGAACGAATATCATTTCCAGGGGTATATTCATGTGAAAGCGATACCCGGGTCATCCCAGGATTTAATCGACAGAACCGGGTTTCTGGCAGACAGGATGAGCGTCAACCTGGAACTACCCACGTCCGAAGGACTGAAGAAACTGGCACCACATAAGACCCGCAAGACTATTCTGGCACCTATGCGGCAGATTCAGAGTACACGGGAGGAGAACCGGTATGACGTGGCTGTATATCGCAATGCACCCAAGTTTGTGCCGGCTGGGCAGAGTACCCAGATGATTATTGGCGCAACGCCGGAAAATGACTATGAGATCATATCGGTAGCCGAGTCCCTGTATCAGAAGTTTGATTTAAAACGTGTTTTTTATTCCGCCTTTGTACATGTAAATGAAGACTCTAATCTACCCATGCTTCCGGGAGGACCACCCCTGTTACGGGAACACAGGCTTTATCAGGCTGACTGGCTGCTGCGGTTTTATGGCTTTCAGGCGGGAGAACTGCTGTCGGAAAAAAGACCCAATTTTAATGTGCTGATCGATCCAAAATGTGACTGGGCATTGGGGCATCTGGAGAATTTTCCAATTGAGATTAATCGGGCAGATTATTTTATGCTGCTACGGGTGCCGGGAATCGGGACGAAGTCCGCCAGAAGAATTGTGCAGGCGAGAAGGTTTGGGAGTCTGAAGTTTGAGGATTTAAAGAAAATGGGGGTTGTGCTCAAAAGAGCACTGTATTTTATCACCTGCCAGGGAAAGATGATGTATCCGGTAAAGATAGATGAAGATTATATATTGCGGAATCTCTTGAGCGTGGGAGAGAAGCTTCCCTTTGAGGCAGCTGGATATCGCCAGTTGAGTCTGTTTGATGATTACAATGTGGATGCCGGTTTGAATGCCTATGCTCAAAAGTTGATTGTACAGGCATAATGTGAGGTTGGAAATAAAATGGAAAAGATAATATTCAGATGTGAAGACAGTACGGATGGCATATTTACCGGGGTGTATGATGCATGGGCAAGCAAGCTGGGGCACGGGAATGTGGCACTGCAGTCAGGAACGAATATAAATTATGAACTCTTTACGAGTTACGTAGATGTTCCGGTGGATCATGAAAAGGCATATAAGGTAGCAAGAACAATCCGGGAAAAAATGGTGGAAGAAGACTATGAGGCGGTTTATCAGGCAACCCTGTCAAAGGAGAATGACAAAGCAGATGCCATTTACCGCATGATTGTGCTGGGGCTTAGCGGCAATTACCGGGGACCGGTGATCCAGAATCTGGGGAATCCCCATATCTGTAAGGTGTTTGAACTGTCAAGAAATGTAGGAAATGAAGCACATCACTATCTGGGGTTTGTCCGGTTTAAAGAACTTCAGAATAAAGTACTCAGTTCGGTGATAGAGCCGGAAAATAAAATTATTCCGGTAATTGGAGATCATTTTGCCAATCGTTTTCCCAATGAGAATTTTCTGCTTTTTGACAAAACCCATCAGATGCTTATGGTGCATGAGGTGGGAAAAGACTGGGTAGTGGTTACCGGGGAAGTGAACGATCCCGAAAAATTATACCGGGCATCGGAAAGAGAGATGGAATTTCAGGAATTGTGGAAAGGCTTCTGTAAAAGTATCGGGATTAAGGAACGTAAGAATCAGCAGCTCCAGCGCAAGCTTGTACCTTTGAAACGCAGAAAGTACATGCCGGAATTTATATGAACTGTCAGTGTAAAAATTTGGAAGAAAATCATAGATAAATTGCTGGTGTTGCAGATAGTGAGTTTAGGCTGAAAGGAAATAGAATAGTTATAATTTATAGATTAGAAAATTCTTTTCTTATATAATTGGATAAAATGACGGGACGAAATCGATACCATAAAATGATCATAAAAATGCAGTGTTGACAAAATCTCCTTGACATGACATAATATGGCAACAAATAAATTAGTCAAACATGGTTAAGTGAGGTGAAAAGTATGTCAGAAAGGAAAATTAAGCTTTCCGAAATCAATGAAGTAAAAGAATTTGTATCAACTGCAGGTAAATGTGATTTTGATATCGATGTATTCTATAACAGAGTTGTCATTGACGCCAAGTCAATATTAGGCGTGTTAAGCTTAGACCTGACACGTGTACTTACTGTAAAATACGGCGGAGAAGATATGCAGTTCGAAAATGTATTAAGTAAGTATTGTGCATCTTAGAGTGTGTCTACGCTGTACAATTTAATTTGACTTAGCCGTTTAACATCATATGGAAAAGCAGGCGCATAATCTTGGATAGAGGTTATGCGCTTTTTGTGTTATAATAAAAAACATGTACGGATAAAGTTTTCCAGAGCGTATATCTGGAGAAGGTTTATAACGATTTGCGGGAAGCGGATGGAATAGGAGACAGGGAATTGGACGTAATACGGATTTCGGTGCGCAATCTGGTAGAATTCATTTTGCGCAGCGGTGATATAGATAATCGAAGAGGTGCCATGGCGGATAAAGAAGCCATGCAGCTTGGCAGTAAGCTGCACCGGAAAATCCAGGGGCAGATGGGGGCAGCTTATAAGGCAGAGGTGCCACTTAAACATCTGGTGGAGTTTGAAGATTTTGCAATCAGTATTGAGGGAAGAGCAGATGGCATTCAGGTAGATGATTCTGGAGTGATGATTGATGAGATCAAAGGCGTTTACCGGGATCTGGAGTTTTTAAATGAACCGGTGGGGGTTCATCTGGCACAGGCTATGTGTTATGCCTATATCTATGCAAATGAAGAAAAGCTGGAAAATATCGGGGTACAGATGACTTATTGCAATCTGGATACAGAAGTAATAAAGCGGTTTTATCAGGAATACCGGTTTGAGGATTTGCAGGAATGGTTTCAGAAACTGGTGTCTGAGTATCAGAAGTGGGCAGTTTTCCAAAAGGAATGGAGACAGAAAAGGACAGATTCCATCAGGGAAATTACGTTTCCCTTTCCATACCGTGAGGGACAGAAAGGATTGGCTGGCGCTGTCTATCGCACGATCCAAAGAAAGAAGAAGCTTTTCATCCAGGCGTCAACCGGTGTGGGGAAGACGATTTCAACCGTATTTCCGGCAGTGAAGGCAGTTGGGGAAGGATTGGGCGATAAGATATTTTATTTGACAGCCAAAACCATAACCAGAACAGTAGCGGCAGAAGCCTTTGAACTTTTAAAAGAACAGGGACTGCAGTACAAAGTAATTATCTTAACGGCAAAGGAGAAGATCTGTCCTTGTGAGGAGACACTTTGCAATCCTCAGGACTGCCCTTATGCAAAGGGCCATTACGACAGGATCAACGATGCCGTGTACGAACTTTTAAACGGGAAAAGCCGGTTTTTTCGGGAGGATATTCTGGAGCAGGCTGAAAAATGGATGGTATGTCCTTTTGAACTGTCACTGGATTTATCTGTGTGGGTAGATGCCATTATCTGCGATTACAATTATGTGTTTGACCCCAGGGCCAGTCTGAAGCGCTTTTTTGCAGATGGGATTCAGGGAGACTATCTGTTCCTGATCGATGAAGCCCACAATCTGGTGGAGCGGGGACGGCAGATGTTCAGTGCCAGTCTGTATAAGGAAGAGATTCTGGAAGTAAAAAGGGCGATTAAGCCATACAGCAGGAGAGTGGAACGCCAGCTTGAAAAATGCAATAAGATTATGCTGGAGATGAAGAGGGAATGCCAGAATTATGAGGTTCTGGAAAATGTGGGTCCTCTTGTTATCGCCTTAATGAACTTGTGTGCGGAAATTGAAAAATTTCTGGAAGAGTCAGATCAGCCCGGTGTCAAGGATGTGGTTACAAATCTTTATTTTGAAGCCAGAGCATTTTTAGATACCCATGAGAAGCTGGATGAAAACTATGTTATATATTCCGAAATGGAGGAAGACGGAAGATTTAAGGTGAAACTCTTCTGTATTGATACGTCTAAAAATATCCAGGAGTGTCTGGATAAAGGGAACAGCACCATATACTTTTCCGCAACGCTGCTCCCTGTAAAATATTATATGGAACTGTTAAGTGAAGCAGAGGATGATTATACAATTTATGCGGAATCATCCTTTGACCCCAGGAAAAAGAAGGTGCTGATTGGTACGGATATCAGCAGTAAATATACCAGAAGAAGCTTTTGTGAATATCAGAAAATGGCATGGTACATTAAGAAAGCCATGGAGGGACAAAAAGGCAACTATCTTGTATTTTTTCCATCCTATAAGCTAATGACAGAAGTAGAGGAAATTTTCCGGGAAGAAATGGGGGAAGACGTGCTTTGCATATGCCAGAGCAGCAATATGAAAGAAGAAGAGCGGGAGGAATTTCTGCAGGAATTTGAGCGGGAGCAGGAGAACAGCCTGGTAGGGTTCTGTGTAATGGGCGGGATTTTTTCCGAAGGGATAGATCTGAAAAGAGACAGCCTGATCGGTGCACTGATCATTGGCACTGGATTGCCCCAGATCTGCAATGAGCGGGAAATATTAAAAAGTTATTATGATAAGCGGAATATGGATGGTTTCTCTTATGCGTATCTGTATCCCGGAATGAATAAAGTGCTGCAGTCGGCAGGCAGGGTGATCCGGACAGATGATGACCAGGGGGTGATCCTGCTGTTAGATGAACGCTTTCTGCAGAGGCAGTACCAGTATCTGTTTCCCAGGGAATGGGACAATTATGAGACTTGCCGGCTGGATAATCTGGGAGATAAGCTGGGGGAATTTTGGCAGGGGGTTTCAGGCATTAGTTCAGCACCGCTGAACTAGTAATTGATCATAGAATTCACTTTATAAATCTGAAGCAAAAAGCAGATCTGTACAAAGAACCCGTACAGATCTGTTTTTATGTGACATATCTCACAATATTGGTAGATATTTTAACGAAAAACCCTCCTTGCCATAACAAGCACCAGGTGGTAGAATAAAAAAGAAGTTAAACCTAAGATATTATCACAATAGCATGGAGGAACCTATGAGCAACGTTAGAAGAGTGTACGTGGAGAAGAAGCCGGCATATGCAGTGCAGGCAAAAGAATTAAGACATGAGATTCACAGTTATTTAGGAATCAAATCATTAACAGGTGTTCGTGTATTGATTCGTTATGATGTGGAGAATATCTCCGACGAGGTTTATAAAGCTGCCTGCAATACGGTGTTTTCCGAACCGCCGGTAGATACCTTATATGAAGAGAGTTTTGATATAGCCGATTTTGCAAAAGTATTTTCTGTAGAATTTCTTCCGGGACAATTTGACCAGAGAGCAGATTCCGCAGTACAGTGTGTAAAGTTCCTGAATGAGGATGAAGAACCGATTATCCGTTCAGCTACCACCTATGTATTGGAAGGAAGCATTAACGAGGAAGAATTTGAAGCAATCAAATCCTATTGTATCAATCCTGTAGATTCTAGAGAAACAGACATGGTGAAACCACAGACTCTGGTAACGAAGTTCGATGAGCCGGCAGATGTGAAAATATTTGATGGCTTTACGAAAATGGACGAAGAAAAGTTAGAAGAGCTTTATGGTTCTTTAAATCTGGCTATGACATTCAAGGATTTTATGCATATCCAGAATTATTTCAAAGGTGAAGAAAAAAGAGATCCTTCCATGACAGAGATCCGTGTACTGGATACATACTGGTCCGATCACTGCCGTCATACTACATTTTCAACAGAATTAAAAGATGTAGTATTTGGAGAAGGTTATTATAAAGATCCTATCGTAGGAACTTATCAGCAGTATTTAAAAGACAGGGAAGAAATCTTCAAAGGGAGAGACGATAAATTTGTCTGCCTGATGGATCTTGCCCTGATGGCAATGCGTAAGCTGAAAAAAGAAGGAAAACTGGACGACCAGGAAGAATCAGATGAAATTAATGCCTGCAGTATTGTTGTTCCCGTAGAAATCGATGGTGTGACAGAAGAATGGCTGATTAACTTTAAGAATGAAACTCATAACCACCCTACGGAAATTGAGCCATTTGGTGGTGCGGCAACCTGCCTCGGCGGAGCAATCCGCGATCCTCTTTCAGGACGTACCTATGTGTATCAGGCAATGCGTGTGACCGGTGCGGCTGATCCTACCGTATCCGTTAAAGATACATTAAAAGGAAAACTGTCCCAGAAAAAGATTGTGAGAAGTGCGGCTCACGGATACAGTTCCTATGGTAACCAGATCGGACTTGCAACTGGACTTGTAAAAGAAGTTTACCATCCGAATTACGTTGCGAAGAGAATGGAAATCGGCGCAGTACTTGGGGCGGCTCCAAGAAAAGCGGTCATCCGGGAATCCTCTGATCCTGGCGATATTATCATCCTTCTGGGCGGACGTACCGGACGTGACGGCTGCGGCGGTGCAACCGGTTCTTCCAAGGTACATACAGAGGAATCCATCGAAACCTGCGGAGCGGAAGTTCAAAAAGGTAATCCGCCTACAGAGCGTAAGATTCAGCGCCTGTTCAGACGGGGAGAAGTAAGTAAATTAATTAAAAAATGTAATGACTTTGGTGCAGGCGGAGTATCCGTTGCCATCGGAGAATTAGCAGACGGACTTCATATCTATCTGGATAAAGTCCCGAAAAAATATGCTGGACTTGACGGAACTGAGATTTCGATTTCCGAATCCCAGGAGAGAATGGCAGTTGTAGTGGATCCCAAAGACGTTGAACAGTTCCTGGCTTATGCAATTGAAGAAAACCTGGAAGCAGTGGAAGTAGCAGTGGTAACCGAAGCGAAGCGTCTGGTTATGATCTGGAGAGAAAAAGAGATCGTGAATATATCCAGAGCATTTTTAGATACCAACGGAGCACATCAGGAAACCAGCGTTTCCGTAGATATCCCATCAGAGCAGGATAAATTCTTTGTAAGAGAAGAAGTAGGGGATGTCAAAGAAAAATGGCTGAATACGCTGAAAGATTTAAATACCTGTTCCCAGAAGGGTCTGGTTGAAATGTTCGACGGTTCCATCGGCGCTGGTTCTGTATTTATGCCATTTGGTGGAAAATACCAGCTGACAGAAACCCAGGCTATGGTTGCCAAACTTCCGGTATTAAAAGGAAAGACAGATACCGTTACCATGATGAGCTATGGCTTTGATCCTTATTTATCAAGCTGGAGCCCATATCACGGTGCCGTATATGCAGTGTTGGAATCCGTTGCTAAAATCGTGGCAGCAGGCGGGGACTACAGCAAAATCCGTTTTACATTCCAGGAATATTTCAGACGTATGACCGAAGATCCTTCCCGCTGGAGCCAGCCGTTTGCAGCACTTTTAGGTGCATACAGCGCACAGATTGGATTTGGGCTTCCTTCCATTGGCGGAAAAGACAGTATGTCCGGTTCCTTTAATGAAATAGACGTACCTCCTACTTTAGTATCCTTTGCAGTTGATGTTGCCAGCGACAAGCACATCATTACACCGGAACTTAAAAAAGCCGGAAGTAAACTGGTATTGTTAAAGATCGAGACAGATGAGTACGACCTTCCTGATTATACACAGATCATGGATCAGTATGGCAAATTCTTTGCAGACGTAAAAGCAGGAAAAATTATCTCTGCATATACACTGGATGCTAAGGGACTGGCTGCAGCAGTAAGTAAAATGGCATTTGGTAACCATATGGGTGTGAAGATTGAGCATAATGTGGATAAGAGAGATCTGTTTGCAGCAGGCTTCGGTAACATTGTAGCAGAAGTTCCGGATGGCAAAGTGGGCGAACTATCCATTTCCTATACTGTGATCGGTGAAGTTCTGGATACAGCGGAATTTGAATATGCAGATACCAGAATTACCATGGACGAAGCTCTGGAAGCATGGACGGGGACACTAGAGAAAGTATTTAAATCCGTTCCGGATGCTGAGGAGTCAGAGGTACCTTCTTCTGTAGATGTTACATGCGCAGATGCAGATGCTGTGATCGAAAATGGTCTTTTCAGTACGAAAAAAGTCTATACATGTAAAAATAAAGTGGCGAAACCTACCGTATTCATACCGGTATTCCCGGGAACCAACTGTGAATATGACAGCACTAAGGCATTTGAACGTGCCGGAGCAGATGTTATTGTAAAGGTATTTAAGAACTTAAGTGCAGCAGATATCCGTGATTCCGTTGAAATCTTCGAAAAAGCGATTAACAGTTCACAGATGATCATGTTCCCGGGCGGTTTCTCAGCAGGTGATGAACCGGACGGATCTGCGAAATTCTTTGCTACCGCATTCCAGAATGCGAAAATCAAAGAAGCAGTGATGAAATTATTAAATGAGAGAGACGGTCTGGCACTTGGTATCTGTAACGGATTCCAGGCACTGATTAAACTTGGACTCGTTCCAAACGGAGAAATCACGGGGCAGACAGCAGACTCACCTACACTGACTTTCAATACCATCGGACGCCATATTTCCAAAATGGTATATACAAAAGTAGTTTCCAATAAATCCCCATGGCTTGCACAGGCGGAACTTGGAAAGACTTACGTAAATCCGGCATCCCACGGGGAAGGAAGATTTGTAGCAAATGAGGAATGGCTGCAGAAATTATTTAAAAACGGACAGGTAGCTACCCAGTATGTAAATGCTGACGGTGAGCTGAGTGCAGATGGCGAATGGAACGTTAACGGTTCCTACTGCTGCATCGAAGGTATTACAAGCCCGGATGGCCGTGTATTCGGTAAGATGGCGCATTCCGAGAGACGGGATGCTTCTGTGGCAATTAATATTTATGGAGAACAGGATCTGAAGATCTTCGAATCCGGTATAGCTTATTTTAAATAAGAAATAATAGAGGCAGGTGTTTAGCTGAGAGATTGGCTGAATGCCTGCTTTTTTGCTGCGCCAAAAACAGCAACAAAACGTGGCATAAAGGATTCAGCATGTTTCTTGCGGAATAAGAAAAAGCACTGATTGACACAACTTATTGCAAAATTATAAAACATATTGCAATTTGTCGAAAAATGGGATATATTGTCACTGCACCATCATAGGACTAAGAGGGGCAGTAAAAGTGGGAATGGAATATATGAAAATTTGCTGATATGAAGGAGGGCAATCTAATGCCACGTATAGTGAGGGATACGCACGTCTATTATTCAAATCTAAAATGGAAAAATCAGAAAAATGTATTTGCAGATGAAATTGACAAGAAAAAGTTTCTGGATATTGTCGCCTTAGTCCGGCGAAAAATAGAATTCCGGATTTTTGCATATTGTATCACCGACACGGATGTACATATGGTGATCTGTGCGCAGAATAGCAGGGAAAATACAAAAGTGCTGAAAGAAGTAACCAGAGAGTTTTCCCGTTATTACAATCAAAATTCCGGACATCGGCTGCAAAAGCGGATCTGCGGATATTATGAAAGCGAGAAAATCGAAGGCTGGGTGAATGTATTTAAATATTGTGGTAAGATACATTTGATTCCGGTTGCCTGCCATACCGTAAAAAATCTGGGAGATTACTGGTGGTGCAGTTATAATGACTACATTGGCAGATACAAAAGTGGAATTATTGATACAGAAGTTTGGATGAACTATCTGGACGCTGACCAGGATACAGCTCTTTTTAAATTTAAAGGCTATCATCGAAGGGAATGCAGACAGATTTAATCCTATATATATAATAACGAAAAAAAGGGAATACTATAATGCTTTTTTAAAAAATTAATGAAAAATTAAGGTTTCTACCGCCCTGGACTTGTGCTACAATAAAGAAAGAAAAATGGCAAGGAGGAAAGGCTATGAACCTGAGTGAGAATATAACCGGAGTCCAGCATCTGGGAATACCGGTGGTGAATTTAAAAGAAGCTGTTGCCTGGTATGAAGGAAATCTGGGATTTAAAAAATTTCATGAAAAAATCGTCATGAATCCCTATAAAATTGAAGTTGCATTTTTACAGCTGGGAGATCTGGTTTTAGAGTTATTCCAGCCTTCCGGAAGCGAACTGGCTGAAGTGGCAGAAAGAAAAGACGGTATTTTGGATCATTATGCCATTGATGTGCCTGATCTGGAGTGGTGCGTAAATGATGCAGTGGATAAAGGATTAAAATTTCATGCATCCACCGGCAGCGGAATTACTCATTATGAGCATCTAGGCAAAAAGGGTGTAAAAGGGGCAAATTTTGTCGGACCAAATCAGGAGGTTGTGGAATTCTGTCATGATGACAGTGTGGACTATGGCTCTAAAACCGGTTTGCAGGGCTGGGCACATCTGGCGGTAAAAGTAAAAAGCCTGAAGGACTCCATGGCATTTTATGAAAAGCTGGGCTTTCATAAAACCGGAGGAGGGTATCTGGATACTCCGGAGGGGAGAATTGAAATAGCTTTTGTATATCAAAAAGGTTTTACTCTGGAATTAATACAGATGGTGGGCGCTGGTCTGGAAGAGCTAAAAACCAGGGGGGCAGGTCATATTGATCATATAGCGCTGGATGTGTGTGATATTGAAGAAGCTTTTTATGAGGCAAAGAAAATCGGGCTTCAAAGCCTGGATTACCTGGTAAAAGAACTGCCGTTTTTCCAGTTCGGAGTTAAGTTTTTTACGGTAGTTGGACCAGACGGAGAAAAAGTAGAATTTAATCAAAAAAAGTGCTTGACATTTTCACGCATTTAATAGTATAATGACTAAGCGGTTTGGTAATCAGGCCGCTGACCATGGGATCTTAGCTCAGCTGGGAGAGCATCTGCCTTACAAGCAGAGGGTCACAGGTTCGAGCCCTGTAGGTCCCATGTCTTTTAATTAAATATGGCGGAATAGCTCAGTTGGCTAGAGCACACGGTTCATACCCGTGGTGTCGAGAGTTCAAATCTCCCTTCCGCTACGTAAGCATAATGAATATTCATTATGCTTTTTTTGTGTCAAATTATGGCACAATTCTTAAGAAGAATTAAGAAACGTCAGAAAACTTTCACTTTTATTTAATAAAAATAGCAGGAATTCTAATTTTGGATGTGGTAAGATACCCCCTGTAATGAAACAGAGGTGCAAATGCATCTCGTCAATATGAGGAGGATACAACTATGAAGAAAAAAGTATTAGGTTTAATGGCAGTTATGGCATTAGCAGGAGCATTAGCAGTAGGCTGTGGAAGTTCTGATAAAGGAACAACAGAAGCTACAACAACAGAAGCAGCTACAACAGCTGTAACAGAAGCTACAACAACAGAAGCTGCAACAACAGAAGCAGCTACAACAGAAGCAGCTACAACAGAGGCTAAAAACACAGAAGCAGCTACAACAGAAGCAGCAGCTGAGTAATTTATAATTTAAACATAGAAGACTCCCCGGTCCCAGGATCGGGGAGTTTTTTCGTTTCTTAAGAATGAAAATTCTCAATATATAGATATGCCTTTGACATTTCTCTTATTCATGACTTATAATGATTCTGTAGTTTGTGAAACTATCTGTATGAAATTTATTCAGCAGGGTATGAATATAGGTAAGCGTTAAGACCAGCTAACGGATCATGCTGTATATCAGCATAGACTGCCGCTTGGCATTTTTTGCAATAGATTAAAATGGAGGTTGATATGAGAGTTGGAATGGGATATGATGTACACAAGTTAACGACCGACCGGGAACTGATTCTGGGCGGTGTTACGATACCATATGAAAAAGGGTTGCTGGGGCATTCTGATGCGGATGTATTGGTACATGCCGTAATGGATGCGCTTTTAGGAGCAGCGGCACTTGGGGATATCGGAAAACATTTTCCGGACACAGATCCAAAGTATAAAGGGATCTCCAGCATTACATTATTAAAGCACGTGTCGCAGCTTTTGGAAGAAAATCATTATATGATAGAAAATATAGATGCTACTATTATTGCCCAGCGGCCGAAGCTTCTGACGTTTATGCCACAAATGGTAAAAAACATTGCAGATGCATTGGGCATAGAGGAGAACCAGGTAAATGTTAAGGCTACTACAGAAGAAGGGCTGGGATTTACCGGGGCAGGAGAAGGGATCAGCTCACAGGCAGTATGCCTTTTGATTCCGATGTTTGATCTGGCAGCAGATGACCGGATTGCAGGCAGGTCCTGCCAGGGGTGCGGCGGCTGCTGTAAATAGTGCATGGAGGAAAAAAGAATATGAATGCACAGGAAGTATGCAGAATAAATCCCAAGGATTATCACAAGACCAGAGCACTGTGGGAAGAAATTTTTACCGATGATACAAATGAATTTCTGGATTATTATTATGAATATTGTACCAGGGAGAATCTCATCTACGGAATTATGGATGATGAAAGCAGGCTGCTTTCTATGGCACAGTTTAATCCTTATCAGGTGCATCTGGGTGAAACAACGGTGGACACCCATTATATCGTGGCGGTTGCCACCAGACCGGAATCCAGGCATCAGGGAATGATGAGGAAAATTCTGCATCGGGCATTAAGTGACGGGTATGACAGAAAGGAAGCATTTATGTTCTTAATGCCTGCAGCGGAGGCAATTTACAAACCCTTTGACTTTGAAACAGTTTACGGGCAGAAAAGCATGATTGTCCATAAAACGGAATGTTCTGGTAAGATTGGAGATAAAGAGCTTCGGATACGGGAGGCAGGGGAAGAAGATCTCGGCTGTCTTGCCAAGCTCTCTGAGCGATTATTAGGAGCACGTTACCAGGTATATACCCTTCGGACAGAGGCATATATGAAGCGTCTGCAAAAGGAACAGGAAAGTGAGCAAGGTGGTATTCTGCTCTTTTTAGCGCAAGGCAGACCCGTTGGCTATTGTTTCAGTGCAATGGAAGAAAAGCCGCAGATCCGGGAACTTCTATGTGAGCCGGGGTATGAAGAAGCGGTAATGCCAGCTCTTTTCTCTTATTATAATGAAAAGGGTGTTTTTGAGAACGGACAGGAAGAGGTCATAACGGTTACTGCTTTTGGGGATAATTTCGGGGAAAGT
Organism: uncultured Robinsoniella sp.; assembly: GCA_900540475.1. Lineage (GTDB taxonomy): Bacteria > Bacillota > Clostridia > Lachnospirales > Lachnospiraceae > Robinsoniella. Next base: position 52,891 of record UQGG01000029.1, read on the forward strand.
GTTGAAACCGCATCATGGATCATGGTAAGGATTATTCATTTGGAATCATTTGCGTCCTGCCTGAGAAGCTGGGAGCCGGTATCTTTTAACATTAAGGTAGAAGACCGGATACTATCGGGCAATCAGGGAGTTTTTCGCTTTGATTTGGATGAGCATCGGGGATGTGCACGGCGTATAACGGAATGCAGGGATGAAGATGTTGATGCGGTACTGTCTGTAAGTGAACTGACCAGATTGTTTTTTGGCGTAAGCGATGGAACAGAAGCGGATTCCCTGCCTCTTTCTAAAATCCAAATATTTGATCAGATATTTCTGGATGAAATAGTTTAGTGGAAAAGACAGCCGGGATATTGACAAATGGAAGATTTTTGCATAGACTAATGGCATTGGGTATTAGTGTCTCCCTGCGTAAATACGCAGGGACGCACTAGCGATAAATCCTATGACTGAACAGCCATCAGATTTTATAGAACGGAGAGAACAGAATATGAAAGTATACAATACTTTAACAAAGAAAAAAGAAGAATTTGTGCCATTGGTGCCGGGAAAGGTAAGCATGTATGTATGTGGACCAACGGTATATAATTTTATTCATATTGGCAATGCCAGGCCGATGATTGTATTTGATACGGTCAGACGCTACATGGAACATAAGGGCTATGACGTAAACTATGTGTCTAACTTTACGGATGTAGATGATAAAATAATTGCAAAAGCCATTGAAGAAGGAGTTTCCGCCCAGGAAATATCAGAACGATATATCGCAGAATGTAAAAAAGATATGGCTTCTATGAATGTATTGCCAGCAACGACCCATCCCCTGGCTACAGAGGAAATCGGCGGAATGGTGGAGATGATCAGCACTCTGATCGAAAAAGGGTTTGCTTATGATGTGAATGGCACCGTTTATTTCCGAACCAGGAAGTTTGATGAATATGGAAAACTTTCTCATAAGAACCTGGATGATTTACGTGCGGGAAACCGTTCACTTTTAGTATCCGGAGAGGACCAGAAGGAAGATCCGCTGGATTTTGTACTCTGGAAGCCCAAAAAAGAAGGAGAGCCGGCATGGGAGTCTCCATGGAGTGCCGGACGTCCGGGATGGCATATTGAGTGTTCAGTTATGTCTAAAAAATATCTGGGTGAAGAAATTGATATTCACGCAGGCGGAGAAGATCTGGTATTCCCTCATCATGAGAATGAAATTGCACAGAGCGAATGCTGCAATGGAAAAGATTTTGCAAAATACTGGCTGCACAATGCCTTTTTAAATATTGATAACCGCAAAATGTCCAAGTCACTTGGAAACTTCTTTACCGTTCGTGAAATTGGGGAAAAATATGATCTGCAGGTACTGCGTTTCTTTATGCTCAGTGCTCACTACAGAAGTCCGCTGAACTTCAGCGCAGACCTGATGGAAGCTTCCAAAACAAGCCTGGAGCGTATTATTACTGCTGTGGAGAACCTGAAATTCCTCCTTGGCAATGCCGCAGAGCAGGAACTGTCCCAGGAAGAAAAAGAAGGTCTGAAGCAGGCGGATGCATTTGAAGCCAAGTTTGATGAAGCTATGGATGATGATTTCAATACAGCAGATGCAATTTCAGCAATTTTTGAATTTGTAAAATATGCAAATACCAATGTTTCCGCTGAAAATTCGAAAGCATTTATTCAGGCTGTTTTAGATAAAATGATCAGCTTATGCGATGTGCTTGGAATCATCGTAGATAAAAAAGAAGAGATTCTGGCAGAGGATATTGAAAAGATGATCGAAGACCGTCAGGCAGCAAGAAAGGCTAAAGATTTCAAAAAAGCGGACGAAATCCGTGATGCGCTGCTGGCAAAGGGCATTGTACTGGAAGATACCAGAGAGGGTGTAAAATGGAAAAAGGCGTAGATTCATTTTCCGATTATTTAAAAGAGCAGTTTAGCCTGGATGATCTGGATATGAAGACGTATTCGCCGCTGACCCTGGCATATATCGGAGACAGCATTTATGACCTGATAATCCGCACCCTGGTGGTATGCCAGGGAAATTGCCCTGCAAATAAGCTTCATAAGCGCACCAGTGCACTTGTGAAGGCTTCTGCCCAGGCGGAGATGATTGAAAAGATTATGCCTCTTCTGACGGAGGAGGAAAAGCAGATCTACAAAAGGGGACGGAATGCCAAATCCTATACAATGGCGAAGAATGCCTCGATGCTGGATTACAGAAAAGCAACGGGGTTTGAAGCGCTGATGGGATATCTGTATCTGGAAAACCAGATGCATCGCATGATTGACCTGGTAAAGGAAGGGATTCGGAACCTGGAAAATGTGGATAGTAACGTTAAAAACAAAATAAATGTGGATAAGGTGTCAGCCACTATGGCGAATGACACCAGGGCAGTCTCTGCAATTGCAGAAAATGCCCCGGCAGCTCAAGCTGCTGATGAAAACCCCAAGGCAGTGGAAGCCGCAAAGGAGAATACCAATGAGATATGAGGAATTGACAATTGAAGGCAGAAATGCCGTAATAGAGGCATTTCGTGCCGGAAAGCCCATTGATAAGCTGTTTGTTCTGGATGGCTGCCAGGATGGCCCGGTACGCAGTATTATCAGGGAAGCAAAAAAGCATGATACTATTATTAACTATGTGGAAAAAGAAAGACTGGATCAGATTTCGGAAACCGGAAAGCATCAGGGTGTGATTGCCTATGCAGCTGCCTATGAATATGCCGAAGTGGAAGATATACTGAAGATAGCAGAAGAAAAGGGTGAACAGCCATTTATTATACTGCTGGACAATATTGAAGATCCCCACAATCTGGGAGCTATTATCCGTACAGCAAATCTGGCTGGTGCCCACGGTATCATCATACCAAAGCGCCGTGCAGTGGGGCTGACGGCAACTGTTGCAAAAACATCTGCAGGAGCGCTGAACTATACTCCGGTTGCCAAGGTTACTAATCTTACCAAAACAATTGAAGAGTTAAAGGAAAAAGGACTTTGGTTTGTCTGTGCCGATATGAGCGGAGAAGTGATGTATAAGCTGGACTTAAAAGGTGCCATCGGACTGGTGATCGGAAGTGAAGGAGAAGGTGTCAGCCGCCTTGTGAAGGAAAAATGTGACTTTACCGCGTCTATTCCTATGAAAGGGGATATTGACTCTCTGAATGCTTCTGTAGCTGCCGGTGTATTGGCTTATGAGATCGTAAGGCAGAGAATGTAAATATATAACAGGTGGAGGCAGGAAATGGTGTCCTACGACGGATATACCGACGAAGAATTAATTGTAAAGCTTAAGGGTGGAAATCCGGAGATTACGGACTACATCATGGAAAAGTATAAATATCTGGTGCGTAAAGAAGCAAGGGCACTGTACTTAATCGGCGGAGACAAGGACGATCTGATCCAGGAGGGGATGATTGGCCTGTTCAAAGCCGTCAGGGATTACAGGGAGGACAGGGATGCCTCCTTTTATCACTTTGCAAAACTTTGCATCGGAAGGCAGCTCTATCATGCAATTGAAGCTTCCAACAGAAAAAAACATACCCCGCTAAATTCCTATGTTTCACTGTATTCCGGAACCCTGGAAGCGGGAGAGGAATCCCTGCCCCTGGAAGAAATCCTGTTTACTCAGGAAAGTAATCCGGAAGAACTGCTGATTCATGAAGAAAATAAAAAGCAGATTGAGGAAAAGCTGGAAGCATCCTTAAGCGCATTCGAAAAGAAAGTACTGGACTGCTATTTACAGGGAAAGGACTACGTGGAGATCGGGGAATTTCTTGGAAAGCCGCCCAAGTCTATTGACAATGCACTGCAGCGAATCCGTAAAAAAATACGTTGACAAGCCGCTTCTATGCTGTTATAGTGTAATACGCAATTAAATAAGACAGTTCGTGACCATCCTGTCTATAAATAAAACTAGGGAAAATGAAATCGGAAAAAACCGCATCAGAGCGTGTTTTTACCGGTATTTTTGATGGCGCTTAATGATAAGCGTCTTTTTTTTATTTTTCCTTAAATTATCACTTACAAGCGTGTAACGAAACGCTCTGGAACGGCTGATACCGGATGCACCGGATTGCCGGACGGAAAGGAAAAAAATGACTGAATTAAATCGCTATTCTATTATTGCTCAAAAAAATCCCCGTGAGATTATCCTGCTTCGGGGGGACGGCTGCAAGTGGAGAAGGTGCCGCTTCTGCGATTATCATCTGGATTATTCCAGAAACGAAGAAGAAAATTTCAAGCTCAACAGGGCAGAAATTGAAAAAGTAACCGGGATTTATCAAACACTGGAGGTAATCAATTCCGGGAGTTTTACAGATCTGGATGACAAGACAATGCATGCTGTTTTAAACAAATGCCTGGAAAAAAAGATAGTACAGCTTCATTTTGAAGGCCACTGGATGCACCGGGATAAAATTAAGGACATTAAGAAGTTTTTTGGGAACCACGGTATTATGGTTAAAATCAAAATTGGGGTGGAAACATTTGATGCCCTGTTTCGGGAAAGCTATCTGGATAAGGGGATAACGGCTGATACGCCGGAGGAGATAGCGGAATACTACGATGAATGCTGCCTCTTATTTGGCATTCCCGGGCAGAATGCAGCATCTATGGAACAGGATATTTTAACTGGTTTAAAATATTTTGAACGTGTCTGCGTCAATATTATGAATGAGAACAGTAAACCAATTAAACCAGCCCCTGCTGTCATAAGGGAATTTGTAACGAAACTGATGCCGGCATACTGGGACAATCCGCGGGTAGATATATTAATTGAAAATACAGATTTTGGAGTAGGAGATAAATAACAGATGAGAAATGAGATTCTATTAGTCCTGAGTGTAGTGATTATTTATGGAAGTGTTCTGCTGTGGTATAAACTGCTGGGATGCAAAGGGTTGATGGCATTCACGGTATTGGCAACTATTTCTGCAAATATTGAGGTTTTAATTCTGGTGGATGCTTTTGGAATGGAGCAGACCCTTGGTAATATCTTATTTGCTTCAACATTCCTGGTAACGGATATCTTAAGTGAGGTGTCGGGCAAAAAGGCGGCAAATCAGGCGGTAAACATCGGAATCCTCACATCCTTTACCTTTATCCTGATATCCCAGTCCTGGCTGCTGTATCAGCCTGGTGCAAATGACTGGGCACATAGTAGCATCGTCAGTATCTTTTCCAATACCCCCAGGATGATGCTGGCGAGTCTCGTCGTCTACGCCGTTTCCCAGAAGTTTGACGTCTGGCTGTATCATAAGTGGTGGGGGATGACAAAAAGGCTCTGTGGGGACGGCAGACGCTATCTGTGGCTTCGTAATAACGGATCAACGTTACTTTCCCAGCTTTTGAATACAGTGCTGTTCACGATGGGAGCATTTTTGGGAACCTATGACACCAGAACGCTAATCAGCATTATGTGGGCAAGCTATGTGATCTTTATATTCACAAGCCTTGCGGATACACCAGCTGTATATCTGGCGAGAATCATAAAACCGCTGGGAGAAGACAGAGACGAGCCGAAAAAGGCTGCAGTTATGTAGAGCCCAATTTCATAGGAAATAATTTTATAGAAACCCTTCAGAAATGGTATCGATGCATTTTCACAAATTCTTCAACAGGCTGTCACATATTTTTCACAACTATCTTTTATAGTTATACTTGTAAAAGCCGATAAGACTTTTTCATATAAATCTTTTTCATAACTCGCCAGTATCCGCCAAGATACTGGCTCTCCCTCTGTATAGAGGCTTTTTTTATTTACAGACCAGAGATAGTCAACAGGGAAAAGCTTTTCTTTTTAAAACCTTTATAAAATCTTAAACAACTTTATAAAGCTTTAAGCGCGATGCCATAACTTATTCACAATTGATTGGTATAGTATATACATACAAAGCAAACAAGCTTTTTTACATAAACTTTTCTCTCCCTCCTGGACTGGCGATGGCCAGTCCTTCTTTTTGCCGTTTTATCCATTGGGCGCAAGAAAAATATTCACAAAGTCTTCAATTACTATACACAGATTTTTCACAGTGAACCGTTATAGTATTAAGTGTACAAAGCAAATAAGCATTGTTAATAATCTTTTTCATAACCTGCCAGTATCTTAAGATACTGGCACTCCCTCTGTATTGGGGGCTATTTTTTATAATACCGTAAAACATGCGGTACATATTCCGGGTCACCATAAGTAGTCCAGCCAAGCTGGGCTTTCATTTTGTCTGAGTATTCCTGGGCATTCTCCGGAGAGTATCCTCCATAATTTTCAGCTGCCCATGTGGCATATGCATTTCCGAAATTATATTCCTGAAGAGCCAGCTTTAATTTATCCATATCGTTTACTGAAGTACACTGGGCTTCCTCCAGACAATAGGCAAAAGTTTCTACCCCCACCTGAATGGAATAGTCTACATCTGTAATACTACCAGGTTCGTTTGAATACTGGGTGTTAAAAGGGCTTTCGGAACATTGCATGACATCAGTTCCTTTTCCTGCACTTTCCTGCTGCATCATGGCAAGTATTACATCGGAATATTCGGATATGTTGTATTCTTTACAATATTTTTTAACCTGGTCTTCATATTGAAGAACACTTTTGGTCAATCCACCGGGGTTAGAAATCCCTGAAAATACCAGATAACAGATAAATCCGCCGCCAGCCAAAATGCAAAATCCAATAAGAAACCAGATACGGCGCACCTGGCGTTTTCTTCTTAAAAGCTGTTCCTTTTGGCTCAGACGCTTTTTAGCGGAGCTGCGGCCATTTACAGACAGTGCAGCAGATATTTTTTTCCGGGGTCTCCGGGATGTTGTTTTTTTGGTCGTTCTTTGATAAGCTGCCATAATCCTCTCTTCTGTATAAACATTCTGAGTAAACGGGTTGCCAGTAGTCCATTCTGCCGGAAAACAGATTAACGGCACTGTTAGTCTGGTTTCTTGAAAGATGGACAATTAGTGCCGACCGGCACTTCGTGTAACGGCATATACGAAAAAAGCCCCGGATATAATCCAGGGCTCCAAAGAGCTGATGACGGGAATCGGACCCGTGACCTCCTCACTACCAATGAGGTGCGCTACCGACTGTGCCACATCAGCCTGCGATATTAATAACCGCTACAGTTAAGAATTTTATCATAAGTAACACCGCTTGTCAACGAATTTTTTAAAAAATTGATAAAATTCTGCAAATTTCTTTTAAGGGGAGAGGAAAGGAACAAAAAAGGCAAAAAAATAAGCCGATGTATTATACATCGGCTTAAATGATCTAATCAATGACCAGATTATTTGCTGAGCTGATTAAGCTGCGCAAACGTTAACTGCCTGCATACCGCGGTTTCCCTGAGCGATATCGAAAGTTACTTTCTGTCCGTCTTCTAAAGACTTAAATCCTTCACTAGCGATTCCTGAGAAATGTACGAAGAATTCTTCTCCTGTGCTGTCGTTTGTGATAAATCCAAATCCTTTAGTGCTGTTAAACCATTTTACTGTACCGTTATTCATAGTAGGTACCTCCAATTATAATATTATATCTTAACATGAAAATAAAAAAAATCACATATTTTTGTAAATCATCAATCAAATTAGTGACTTACAAAAATATGTGAAGATCAAAAATTCATTCAAAATACTCTCTTAATATACCATGTAAGATTTGTATTGTCAAGGTAAATAAAATATATTTTAAAATCTTTGAAATTTAGTTTATTTTTACCCATAAACGGAAGGAAGGCCAGTACCTGTTCGATACTGGCGAAAATGAAAAAGATTTTTTGAAAAAGTCTTATTGGCTTTTCATATTTATACTATAAAGGATAGTTATGAAGAAAGTGTGACAGACGATTGAAGAGACTGTGAAGAATTTGAAAAGATTTTTCTTGCACCTTTCCTGAGGGTTAAGTTTTGTTAACGGGAACTATATTGCGGCTCCATTGCAGTTTGTTTGTATTTTCGGTATACTAAGAAATAAGAAATGGCCGTTTCCAAGTTGAGAAGAGGAGCATGCAACATGAATATAGGTGAAGTTATTTTAAATCTTAGAAAAGAAAAACAATTAACCCAGGAGCAGCTGGCGCAGGCAATCGGCGTATCTGCACCGGCAGTGAGCAAATGGGAGACCGGAAGCACTTATCCGGATATTCTGCTCTTACCGCCTATTGCCAGGGCGCTGGACACGACAATCGACTACCTGCTGTCCTACACGCAGGAGCTGGATCAGACTACGCTGGATGCTGTAATGGAAGATATCCGTATAAAGTGCCAGGAGAACGGTTTTCGGGAAGGCAGGAAGACCATACAGTTCTATTTGAACCAGTACCCAAATTCTGAAGAATTAAAAATGAAGGTGATATCTGCTTCTATCATGCTGTCTTATACCATGGATCAGGACTTTATGGAAAAAGAATGGACCGAATGGGGGAAGCAGCTGGAAAAAATGGCAAGGGAAACTATGGATTCTTCCAACCCGCTAATCCGTGAGAATGCCAGAGTATATCTGATTACCAGATGTATGGAGGCGGAAAACTACGATGAGGCAGAAGCGCTTCTGGATTCCATTCCCCAGCAGCAAATAGATCCGGCGCAGATGCGTCCCAGTATCCATCTGAAAAAGGGAGATTATGATAAGGCAGAAAAACTTTTACAAACCAATTTACTCACAGGCATAAGGAATGCACAGATGGCATTACTCTCCCTGACTGTAACAGCCAGTAGGACAGAGAATATGGAGAGAGCCTTTCAGTATGCGAAAGCAGGCTGTGAGCTGGAAGAGCTGTTTGGCAGTGGCGGATCTTTGTTCGCATGGGAAAAGACAGCTCAGTTGTATCTGGAAACAGATCAAGAGGGGGAGGCTTTAAAGTGCATCATAAAGTATATGGATCGTATCCGGGAAATGGATTATGGGTTCCGGGACCGCATTTATTTTGATACGATATCCCTTAGTGCCAATGAAACGCCGGGGCAGGTGAAAGGAATCAAACAATCCCAGTTAAACCTTCTGATGACAGATGACAGATATGAAAGGCTGAGAAAATATGAAGCCTTCCAGGAGGCAGCACAAAAACTCAAAAGCCATATCGAGTCTCTGTAATGACAGGGAGGCGCCATAAAAGAATGAGCGTTGACATTACCCGCAGCAGGCATTACACTGTAAATATGTTAGAAACTTAAACTGCATTTTAAAATGCAGTACAGCATAGATAGGAGCAGTGTAAATGAATTATAAAATGATCATTCAATATGACGGCACCAGGTATGATGGGTGGCAGAAACAGGGGAATACCGATAATACAATACAGGGAAAACTGGAGGCTATTTTATCAAAAATGGCGGGTATGCCGATAGAAGTACAGGGGGCAGGAAGAACGGATGCAGGGGTACATGCTCTTGGACAGACCGCTAATTTCCATCTTCCAAAGGGATGCGTGTTAACCGAAGATATCAGAGATTATCTGAATAAATATCTGCCGGAGGATATCGGCATCCTGGAAGTGGAAGAAGCAGAGGAACGGTTTCACAGCCGTTTAAATGCCAGGGAGAAGGTATACCGTTACCGGATTTCCACCAGTTCTCTGAAAAATGTATTTGAACGGAAATATATTTACCTTCTCGGTGAGCACCTGAATGTAAGAGCTATGGAGGAAGCAGCAGATGAATTAATTGGAACTCATGATTTCAAGAGCTTCTGCTCGAATAAGAGAATGAAAAAATCTTCCGTCCGGAAATTAAATAAGATAGAAATTACGGAACTGGAAGGTGAGCTGCAAATTACTTATGCAGGCGAGGGCTTTTTGTACAATATGGTGCGGATTATGACCGGAACACTGATTGAAGTGGGGCAGGGGAAACGTTTACCAAAAGAGATGCAGGAGATTCTAGAGGGGAAAGACCGCGCGCTGGCAGGAATTACGGCGCCTGCCAGAGGGCTGTGTCTGGTTGAAGTGGTGTACTAAGGGGTTATTTGGGAACAATTGCTTCCTGGGTTTTGTGAACGTGGATGATATTCATGGTACTCCATTGCTGAAAGGTGCGAAAAAACGTATTTTGATAATGGCTAGCCGAATAGATAAAATAAACGTCTATTAGCATGATCAAGACGAATAAAAGAATAGAAAAATATTTTACGAAAATTGATGTAAAATAAGATTTTTTAAAATATCTTATTCTTTTTTCTATATTGGATTTATGACTGCACAATGCCGTTGTAATAAAGAATCTCTGTTTAAATTGTATTGAGTAGCGAAATATGGTTGTGAAATATTCTTTATTTGAAAATATATGCTGTTGATGTTTACAGGCATATTCATCACAGCTATACTCACCCCATGTATCTAATTGTTTAGAAAGATATAGGAAAAAAGGATTCATCCAGAAGATACCGTTAAGTATTATTAACAGATATTTAAATAACAGATCTTTTCTGTAGATATGGATAAATTCATGAAGCATAATAATATATAGCTCTTTGTCTGATGTAATGTTTTCAGGGAGAATAACTTTCGGTTTTATCCCACCGATTACTATTGGAATGGTTATGTTACAATTTGAATAGAGGTTTACGGATTTGCTAAAATTGAAGTCACATTTAATTCGAGATAGTATTTGCATATATCGAGGATCTAAAATATAAGCATTATAAAAAGAAATTTGTCTTTTAAATTTAATGATATTAACGAGAGTAATCAATATATAAATTATAATTCCAAATGCCCAAATGCTTACTATAACAAATGAAATCTGATATAAGATCAAGTTTGTTATACTTACGTCTTGTAGGTGTTTAGCTGTATATGTTGAAAAATGCAGGGATTGAAAACCTATTATTGAGATTAATAAAAAAATAATTAAGGTTTTTAGACTATTGAAACAAAAAGTAGAGGAAATCTTATTATGTAATATTTTATGATAGATAACCCAAAATAAACAGGATGCAGCTATTAATAAATTTACTGATATTAAAAAATAAAATAGATCAATTATCCAATTCATCTAGTATCCTTTCGATTTTTTCACTCTGAGATAGACTAAGTTTTTCCTGGTCACATAAAGCAGATATTAAATTTTTCACTGAGCCATTACACCAAAAGTTCACCGTATTATTAATTTCATTTAATTTATAGCTATCTTCTGTAACGATTGCACGATAATAAAAATACCGCCCTTTTCTATAAGAGTCTGCAACGCCTTTTTCAATTAAATGAGAAAGAAAGGTAGACACAGTTTGACGTTTCCAACGTTTATTATATTTTTCTTCAATAAGTGGTAATATTTCTGAAAGTAACAGATCATGGTCAGTCTGCCATAAGATCTTCATAATCTCTAACTCACTTTTCGTTAACTCGTGTAATTCTTCCATTGATTCCTTGCCTTTCATAAAACTATCGTATTTTAAAATTATAATAATATGATCACTGAGAATAGTCAACTAGAAATAAAGTAGATAAAAAGTAAATATTCAATATATTTAACATTTTTTATCTTGTTGTTTATCAAAATTTATTGTGTTTTCTGTATAATATTATCCAGTATCATTTTAATAACGAATTTTTCCATAAATTGAAAATAATAGATAATAATCATTGACATGAAAGTGTATCTATGATACTATATGACTATAAAAATAGTCGACTATAATTATAGTATAAAAGATTAAGATTTAATAATTTCATCCAAGGCACAATTTATGTGAAAGTAGCTATTGTTTTGCGATAAAAGTCAAAATTAAAGGAGATAAATGATGAGGAAAAAGAAGAAAATAAAAGGAATATCATTATTATTAACATTAGTTCTTTTAATGACTTTTTCGATGAATGCATTTGCATCGGAAAAGTTTGGAAAGATAGATGAAGAACAGATTGTTTTTAAAGATTTGAATCTGAATCCGGTGCAAGAATACACAGGAATTGATAAAAGAGGAGAAGCGTACACGGTTAAAATAGAACCTTCTTCAGCAAGAGCTACTAATGCATGGAAAATTTCCTATACAGCAGTTTTATTTAACTGTTGGTTCACCGTTCAATTAACGAATAATAAGGTAACTACCGTATGGGATGAAGGCTATACAACAATTGGGTGCAATGTTACAAGTGAAAGTCTTACAAAAACTTCTACATATGGACAGTATAGACTAGGGGTACAGTCTTGGGATGGAGTTATTTCTTTTTCAGGGTATTTAAGAGCTACGGCTACTGGAAGTGGAAATGATGTAACAATAACAAATACATTTTAAAATTATAATTTGAGGGAAAATTATTGACTATTCTAATTGCAGTTTGGGGCATCGTAAAGCTTTTATTATTGATCTATATAATTTATTTGTTAAGAAAGTGTCTTACAAATAAAAAGTAGATAAACAAAAGAGGAAAGGGCTGTTGAGATATAAGATAGTCCGAAGAACAGGGGAGGAATAACTCGTATAAGTAGTTATTCCTCCCCTGTGACAGTCCTTCGTGTTCGGATAGTGTAGTCTAATTACCAAACAGTTGGTGAATGCATGCCAGCAACTCCCGGTTCTTTTCTGCTGACATAAAACAAAAACGAAAATACTGATTTCCAAGAAACGGAAATGTGGAACAATCCCGGATCATAAGACCTTTGCGAATGGCATACTCAAAGACATTCTTTGAGGTTATGCCATTTTTTAATATCCGTACCAGAATAAAGTTTGCCGTGGGAGGATAAGCTTTTATGCCTTCTATAAGAGAAAGCTCACGTACAATAAAATCCCGTTCTGAAAAAATAAGTTTCTTTGTGGCTGAAATATATTCCGTATCGGAAAACATCAGCTTTCCCGCAGCTTCTGCCAGGCTGTTGATGGTCCAGGGATTTTTCTTTTTATTTACTTCTTTGATCAGATCCAGATTGCCTGTTATGGCATATCCGAGACGGAGTCCGGGTGCTGCAAAAAATTTGGAAATACCTCTTAATATTACAATGTTATTATAATAATCGGTTAGAGGAACACTGGTGATCTCCAGATGTTCCGGTACAAATTCCACATATGTTTCATCTACCATAACAAATATATCATTCTGTTTACAACAGTCTAAAATTTTACGCATATCATTGCGGCAGATGGAAGTAGATGTGGGATTATTGGGATTGCAAAGGACAAGCAGGTCAATTTGCTCATTTAATCTGCTCATCAAGTCTTCTGCCTGCATCTGAAAATCATGGGTTTCTTTTAGCGGATAGTATAAGGAAACCCCGCCGTCCAGAGAAATTTCCCTTTCGTACTCAGAATAAGTGGGACCCAGAATCATTGCTTTTTTGGGATGCCGTATCTGAATCATCAGAGATATTAATTCTGTGGAGCCATTTCCAACGATAATATGATCTGGATCGCATCCCGCATAGGTGCCGATGGACCTGCGAAGGGCTGTATATTCCCGATCGGGATAGGTGGTAATTACATCGATATGGGCAGCCAGAGTCTGACGCAGCTTGGGCGAAACTCCCAGAGGGTTTACATTGGCACTGAAGCTGGTGATTTTTTCTTTTTTGATGCCATAGTCATGTTCAATTGCTTCTAAATCACTTCCGTGAAAATGGTCAGCAGGGGTTATCATAATGTTCATCCTTTCCGTTGGTACTGTAAGATTCTGTGTGGTAAATCAATATCCAAGATTTTCTCCAATTAAAATGACTTTAATACGTCCTTTAAAGCGGTTATAGCGGATAATCAGTGTCTGGCTGCAGATACATTCTTTTGCAGTACAATCAGAACAGACACCAGTCAGTCCGCAGGGGGTCTTCATATTCAGGCGCATGGCATTTGGAGGTGCGGCACTGATATGTATGCGTTCCAGGGCAGCAGCTTCATCTTTTGCCACCTTATTCATGCCTACCAGTAAAATGACATGGTCAGGACCATAAGTAAGTGCAGCAACCCGGTTGCCGGTACCGTCCACGTTCACCAGTTTACCGTCCAGCGTGATGGCATTGGAACTCATAAAATAATAATCTGAACACAAAGCCTGATGGTACATAGCTTTGGTTTCCTCCGGTGTAGCAGCCTTTGAGCGGTCAATGAGTGTCAGGCCTGAGCCATTGAGTGCTTCCATCATGCCGCATTCACTCAGGGTCATAGAGCCTCCCCAGGATACAACTGCGGAATCCGGTAAGAAACTCATGGCTTTTTCAACAGCACTTTTGCTGTCCGAGCAGTAATAACCCTCCATATTTCGTTTTTCCAGGTTTTTAATGATGACGGATGCCTGCTTTTCATAAAATTCTTGCATTGGTGTCATGGCTATAAATCTCCTTTCCTGTAATGGTATATGTGAATAAATCTGTAATTATTTATTCCCGCGAGCAACGAGCCAAACGGACACGCTGGCGCGTCCATTTGGCGACTGCCGCGAGGGTTAAAAACCTCGCGGCTCGCAGCGGGGATTTTAACTACTGCACATCCCATAAATATATGTTATGATAAGACTTATATAAATTATACGGTGGGAGCAGCACCTTGTAAAGGAGTTGTTAATAAGATTTGTTAGAAAGCATGAGAAAACATGTCTTTGAAAAAGAAGTTGAAATTAACGGAAACACAAAGTATAATGTAACACAGAGACAATTTTGCAGGGACAGCCGTTTAAACGGCTGTTTTGTGTGCAAAAGAAGAAATTAGGAAGGAAGCCACATAAAAATGAAAAAAATTCTTGATATGATCACTGATGAAATGACAGGTGCTTTTACCGAAGCAGGGTATGACACATCTTATGCAAAAGTAACCATTTCAAACCGTCCGGATCTTTGCGAGTATCAGTGTAACGGAGCAATGGCAGCTGCCAAAGTATATAAGAAGGCACCCATTATGATTGCCAATGCAGTTGTTGAAAAACTGGAACAAAGTGAGGTCTTCGAAGAAGTAAATGCAGTAAATCCGGGTTTTATTAATTTAAAATTGAAAAAAGATTATCTAGCTGATTATCTGAGAGGAATGCAGGCGGATGAACATTTATCCATAGAGAAGACAAAGGAACCGAAGAAAATTATTATTGATTACGGCGGTCCGAATGTTGCAAAACCTCTTCATGTAGGCCATCTGCGTTCTGCGATTATCGGAGAAAGTATTAAACGGATGGGAAGATTTCTGGGACATGAGATGATCGGAGATGTACATTTGGGGGACTGGGGTCTTCAAATGGGACTTATCATAACAGAATTGAAAAAGAGAAAACCGGAACTGGTTTATTTTGATGAGAGTTATACCGGAGAATATCCTGCGGATGCGCCGTTTACCATTTCCGAACTGGAAGAAATTTATCCTGCGGCAAGTGCGTATTCCAAAGAACATCCGGAATACAAAGAAGAAGCGATGCAGGCAACTTATCTGCTTCAACAGGGACATCGGGGCTATCAGGGCATTTTAAAGCATATTCTGGAGGTTTCTGTAACCGATTTAAAGAGAAATTATAAGCATTTAGATGTTCATTTTGATTTATGGAAAGGGGAGTCTGATGCCCAGCCTTATATTCCGGACATGGTTCAGTATATGAAAGACAATGGATATGCCCATCTGGATGACGGTGCGCTGGTAGTAGAGGTAAAGGAAGAAACGGACACCAAAGAAATACCGCCATGTATGATTTTAAAATCAGATGGAGCTTCTCTTTATAATACCACCGACCTGGCTACGATTGTAGAGCGGATGAAGTTGTATCATCCGGATCATATTATTTATGTAGTGGACAAGCGTCAGGAACTATATTTTACACAGGTATTTCGCTGTGCAAGAAAGACAAAGCTTATCCAGGGTGACACGGACCTGACTTTTGTAGGGTTTGGTACCATGAACGGTAAAGATGGCAAGCCTTTTAAGACCCGTGAAGGCGGCGTTATGAGACTTGAAAATCTGATTACCAGCATCAATGACGAGATGTTCCGCAAAATTACAGAAAATCACGAAATCGATCCGGAAGAGGCCAGAAAAACAGCGAAAATTGTTGGACTGTCCGCGGTAAAATACGGAGATTTATCCAACCAGGCTTCAAAGGATTATGTGTTTGATGTGGATCGCTTTACTTCTTTTGAAGGAAATACTGGACCCTATATTCTCTATACCATTGTCCGCATAAAATCAATTCTGAATAAATATCAGGAAAACGGCGGAAAATTAGGGGAGTATGCAATCGGGGAACCGGTGAGTGACAGTGAAAAAACTCTGATGCTGGAATTATCCAAATTTAACAATGTAATGGAAAATGCATTTGAGGAAATTGCGCCTCATAAAATTTGTTCTTATATCTATGATCTGGCAAATGCGTTCAACCGTTTTTACCATGAGACTAAAATCTTGTCAGAACAGGATGAGAAACAAAAAGGAAGCTATATCCAGCTGCTTCTGCTGGCAAGGGATGTGCTGGAAAGCTGTATTGATGTCTTGGGATTTTCAGCGCCTGAGAGAATGTAAAAATCAAGGTGTGTCTTTTGCGGCTTGATAAAATATAAAAGGAAAGTGCAGTGGTTTTGTAATCTCAAAACTGCTGTACTTTTTAATTAAGGGAGAATTTCCTCAGGATCCCAAAATAAAGTTATGTAAACTTTGTGCAAACTGCCACTGGACAAATTCATTTATTTGTAGTAGAATAACAAAATCTAATCGCGGTTCTATACCGCATCATGTAATTCGGTAACGTTTCGTTATATTTCCATTTTAGCAGTACAAATTGAATAAAGGAGATGAGGAAGACTGGAGATTGGGGCTTTAGTTGACGGCAAATACAGGATCTTAAAACCACTGGGGGCCGGAGGTGAGGGAAGTGTTTATTTGGCGTTGAACGAAAATGCATATAAGTTTTGGGCGATAAAAATTGTGACGAAGGGCAGAGACAGCGGGGAACTGGAATTGTGGAAACATTTTTCACATCCCAATTTGCCGGAGGTTGTAGATGTAATCGTAACAGAAACTGAGATTCTGATTGTCATGGACTATATTGAGGGGAGGAATGCAGCAAAGATTTTAAAGGAGCAGGGGAAAGTAAAACCGCGCCAGGCTGTCATTTGGGGGATACAGATATGCAGGGTTTTGCATTATTTACATAGTCAGGATCCCCCTGTAGTCTATGGGGATCTGAAGCCGGAGAATATGATTTGCCGGCCTGATGGAAGTATGGTGTTGATTGATTTTGGCACAGTGTCCCCCTTTGTAAGAGGAAGAAGTTTTTACGGAGGTCATTATGGAACTAAGGGGTATGCGGCGCCGGAGCAATATGACGGTGCCTGTATCGTGGACACCCGGGCAGATGTATATAGTCTAGGTGTTACTCTGCTTCAGTTTGTTACCGGAAAACAGCCTGTTATTGGGGATGGCAGGGAGGAAGACATAGCGTGTCCAGAATACTATGGATTGAAAAAAACAATCTGCAGATGTCTGAAATCGGACAGAACACAGAGGTACTATGGAATAGAATTCTGTGAAAGAGCGCTTAGGAGAATTTTGTGGCAGAGAAAAGCCAGGTTCTTTTTAATGATTGCTGCGCTTTTGGTTATATTTGCTGCAGGAATACGGGCTAGGCAAGGACAGGGCACGTTTATCCGGGAGCAGTCCTATGAGTCATATCTGAAAGATGCAAAATTTAATATCTATGAAGAGCAGCTAAAAAACTGCCGATCAGCAATATTCTTAAATCCCGTTCGGGAAGAAGCATACCAGCAACTAATTGAAATATTTTTGGAAGACGGATCAATGTCAGAAGAGGAAGATATTTTTTTAAGAAAAATGTTAAAAGAAAAGTCTGAAGGGGATACCAAAAGCCACGAAGAGGTATTACGCACAAATGAAGAAGCATTTCTTCGGGTTTCTTATGAGATTGGTATGGCTTATTGGTATTATTTTGAAGGAGATGGCGGAAAATCATATGCTGCCAGATGGTTTTTGCATATAGCAGAGGCAGTGAAAAACACCGGGATTACAGAAAACCAGAGAAAAAGAGCGGCTGTATTAGCTAAGATGGGAGGGTATTATGGCAAAATCCGTACACTGAGAGACGATACTCAAAACAGCTTCTATCTGGCATTTTGGAAGGATCTGATGGAACTTTATGATATACAGGAATCAGTTCCGGAGAGTGAAAAAATAGTTTTGCTGCTGTGGGAGGAAATTTCCGGACAGATCTATTATTTTGCAGATCGATTTTGCCGGGCAGGATTAGAGAGAGATGATTTAGATTCCGTATTGACGGAAATAAGAGAAAAGGTGCAGAAGGATGATAGGATTGGGGAAAGCAGAGAGTTAGAGGATTTAAAACAGGATATTCTAAAAAATGTTGAACTGGCAATGGATAGCGTTGCAAGAATCTATAATAATTATAAAAAAGGAGGGATTGAATGAGATTTCTAAAAACAGGTTTTGTACTTAGCATGATTTTTCTGTTGCAGACGGGAAATAAAATGGAAGCGGTTATAAATCCGATTAATCCCATGAAAATGGTGCAAAGCCAATCAGTAAGTAAATGGGAGCTTCAGCCGGAAAGTCAATCGGGAGGTAAATGGGAGCTTCAGCCGGAAAGTCAATCGGGAGGTAAATGGGAGCTTCAGAAGGAAAGTCAATCGGGAGGTAAATGGGGAAGCCAGTCTGAAAGTCAATCGGGATGCAGATGGGAGAGCCAGTCTGAAAGTCAATCAAGACGTAAATGTGAGGACCAGTCCGAAAGTCAATCAGTAAGCAATTGGGAAGAACAGTTCGAAAGTCAATCGGAATGTCAGTCTGAGAGCCAGTCCGACAGCGAGTCCGAAAGCCAATCGGAACTTCAAACCGAAACAGAAACGGAAACCGAAACAGAAACAGACTCAGAATCCGAGCCACAAACGGAGTCAGAAACCGAAACTCAGACTGAGCCGGAATCAGAAACTGAATTGCCACGTGAGGTTATCGTAGAGAATATAAGGACGGTTTATCCGGGTGACAGCAGAGAATATGATGATACTAATGATGTGGAATTAAAAGCAGATGTGCGGGGGCTTCCGGCAGAGATGCAGGTTTTAATATCCGGTAAGTCAGAGCACAGAAGAGTTGGTATATGGAAAGTAGAGGTTTCTTGTGAACTGACGGGCAAGGATACTGAAAACTACAGGTTAAAAGTGGAGAAATCCAATATAAAAGTACATATTATTCCCAGGGTATTAAATATCCGGATTGCCGCAGGAAGAAAGCCCTATTATTCAGAAAACAGTATGCAGCTACTGGAGTTTGATGAAAGGCAGGATGAAATTGTAAAGGTAAGTGGGTTTATGAAAAATGGAAGGCCGGTAAAAGAATATCCGAAAGAATTTCAAAAACCGGAAATCACTATAGATGAGCGGGTGTTAAAGCAAGACAGCCCCATGTATGAACAGGGGTCACTTAAAAAATATGCCAGGGCATTGGTTGTGAAAAGGGACAAGAGAGGAAATATTACAGGCAATACAACGGACAACTATTGTTATAATCTGCTAAGAGATTCCCGGCTTTATCACCCCGGTAGTATTACGCTGGTGAAAACAAAGGTGAGTGAAACAGACGATTATCAGGTTATTCCGGAATCACAGGAAGGATATCTTAGGAATAACCATGGCAAAATAATTGTAAAAAAAGGGATGAGACTTAAGATCGTGCCACACAAAAAGTCAGGATATAATCAGACAATTATAAGTAAGGAGCTTATGGAAGGTGGTACTTTTTTCTTTGAACTGGAGAAAAGAGATGAAGCTGGAACATTATTAGCACAGTCGGAAAAACAGACTGTAGCTTATGAAGTTGACTATTTACCCCCAGCCGGATTGGGGATATTAGCAAACGAAAAAAGACTTTCCGGCGGTATGAATGAAACAACGTTTTATCATAACAGCGTCTTGATAAAATTTACGGGATATTCCGATAGCCAAGCAGGTATAAGGTCTGTGATGTATTGGATTCGGGAGATTCAGGATGGAGATGTTCAGCCGATATCTGCAATTAAAGCAGGCTATGAAAACCAGAAAAATTTATGGAGATCAGGAATCAGCACGGAAGTAAAAAAAGAGGGAGCCTATCAGGTATTTGCCAGGGTGGAAGATCAGGTGGGAAATGCAGCTTACTTTGGAGGAAATACCATTATTATTGATAAGACCACCCCAAGGATTACCGTAGAGGGCGTGACAGATCAGAGTGCAAATAATGGAAGTTTAAAGCTGCGTATCCTGTGTGAAGATAATTATTACTGGCAAGGCAGCCTGGAAGCAACGCTCATAGGAGACAGAAACGGAGAAAAGAAGTTAAAGTACGAGAGAAAGAAAACAGATAAAGGGGAACAGTTAATTTTTGAACAAATACCGGAGAAGAAGGAGTGGGATGACTATTATGTACTTTACCTGTCAGCCGGAGATCAGGCGGGAAATATAGCAACACGTGAGATTCATTTCTCGGTAAATCGATTTGGATCCGTCTATGGACTGGGAAAAGAAACCAGGAAACAAATAGATTATTATTACAGTAATAAAGCATTTGATGTAGAAATAAGGGAAATCAACCTGCACAGTCTGAAGGAGGCCCAGCTGACGGTTACACGAGATGGAGAACTGCGAATATTAAGCCCGGAAAGAGATTACTCTGTGACAAAAATAGAAGGAAAGAACGGATATAAAGAGTACCGCTATCTGATACCGGCGAGATGTTTTGAAGTTGAGGGGGCATACGCTGTTTCCTTAAATTCAAAAGATGCGGCAGGTAATGAAGGAGATCATAAACTGCAGAAAAAGTATATTGAGTTTGTGATAGATAAGACTCCTCCGTCTATCATGATTGCCGGTCTGGATGATAAATCATTCTATCCGGAAAAGGACAGATCAGTGGTGGTAGATTCCAGGGATAATACGGAGCTGAAGGAGCAGATGGTTTATCTGGATGGAATCTTAATCAAAAGCAGTACGAATCAGGAAACTTCTTTTACGATCCTGCAGAAAGATCAGTGGCGGGAGATGAAGGTTTGGGCTGTGGATCAGGCAGGAAATGAAGCAAAAAGAAAGATCACTTTTTGCATCAGTAAATCAGAAAAGGGGATCCTTGCCATTCCAATGTCCCCGGAATATTTGAAAGAAAAGAATAACTTCACGAAAGGAGACCGTGAGCAAGTGGACAAAGAGACTTTTACTATACCAGAGGTAATAAATGGGGAAAAGCAGATAGGAGAAGATAGATATAGGAAGACTGAATCTGATCAATTTGTGGAGAATGAGAAAAAAGGGGCTGATAAGAACGTGGTGCAGGGTATATTCGTTTTGGAATAAAAGCGCTTATGGTAATGACCGGAGCTTGTATTGGAGTTTTTTCTTATAGAAGATGGGGAAGAAGACGTTCAAAAGAATAGACTTTTTACGGATGGTATGCTATTATTTTCTTCAAGAGGTGAGAATAAAATGCATGACGAAAGAAAAAAGGTCGTTAAAAAGATACTAACGGCAGCTGGGGTTGTAGTCGGTACCTGTGCGATATCTGCAGGATCATTTTTTCTGGTAGATTCAGGACTGGCATTTTTAAATACAAAAATTGAAAAAAATAATGTTACAGAAAAGACATCTGAGATGCAACAAACGAATAGTGATAAGGAAACCGAGCTGATCACTAAAACCAAAGATTCTTTTATCGTACCGGAAAAAAAGAGTACGGAAAAAGAAACCGATAAGAAAACCGATGGAGATCAGACTGGTCAAGAGAACTCCGGTACCGGAAGTGAGAATACCGGAGGATCCCAAAGTGCTGGAAATTCGGACAATAATGGTGGCAGCAGTTCTTCAGGTAATAGTTCCAACGGTTCTGATTATAATGGAAATACAAATTATGATGGAAATTCAAATGCGAACGGAGGAACAGACGGAAACGGGGATTCACAGAATGGAAATTGGGTAAATCCGCCTGCAAGTACACCCCAGACGGAGGCGCCGCAAACGAATCCGCCCCAGACGGATCCGCCGCAGACAGAAGCCCCACAGACGAATCCGCCCCAGACAGATCCACCCCAGACGGATCCGCCGCAGACAGAGCCGCCCCAGACAGAGGCACCACCGGCAGCCTGGGATGATACCTATTTCTTCCCGGATACTGCGACGAGATATATAACGGAAAATGAACTGTATAATATGACTGACCAGGAAATTGCAATAGCCAGAAATGAAATCTTTGCGCGCCATGGCAGGAAATTTACGAAACAGGAATGGAATGATTACTTTGGTACAAAAACCTGGTACGTTCCTACTTATGATCCGGAAACTTTTGACTCTATGGACTTACTGAATGATTTTGAAAAGAAAAATCTGAAAGTAATTCTTGCTTATGAAGAAAAGAGATAGAGGAGGAAAAGTAATGGACAAGCAGCAGCAGTACAAATGGCGGAAGCATCGTAAGAATAAAAGAATACTTACAGCCTGGTTTGTTTGTGCCGGTGTTTTATCAGCGGCAGGTGCATTTGTTTACCAGGGAACGTATGACAGCAATCCCCAGAAAAGTGCAGAGCGTTACATTAAAAATGAAAAAAATATTGATGAGTATACTTTGCAGTCCGGAGACCGCAATTTAAGTGAAGACGGGAAAATGGTACAGACGTTTACCTTTACTTATACGCCCAAAGATAGTAAAGATCCGGTAACAGGAACGGTAGATCTGGTTCGCCAGGATAATAAGAGATATGGCATGTTTGAACGCTGGGTGTGCAATGACCATGTAGACGAGGCAAAGAAGGTGAAGGTTACGGCACCGGTGGATTCCAAAGTTATGCTGGATCAAAAAGCATTGGAGAACAGTTTGGTGAAAGAAGATGAGAAACTGTCTGCAGGTGCAAAATCTTATGTAGTACCATATCTGGAGAAAAAGGAATACACATTGACGGTGTCAGGACTACCTTTTGAAAAATATGAGACGAAATGGAAGCCGGAGCAGGATGAAAGTTCCGTAGATGTCAGAGAGGAATGCAAGCTTAGTGAAAATGCAAAGACACAGATGCAGGAGCTTGGCAAGCAGGCGCTGAAAGAATTCTATTCGTCAGCAGTACAGAAGCAGACGGTACAGTCACTGGGAGCCGTCTTTGATAAAGTACAGGATAAAGAAACTTTATTGAAAACGGTTAGCGGGAATCTGTTCTCAGATACTGCGCTGGTAATTGAACAGCTGGAATTTAGCGGGTTTAACAGTACCTATGGAGAGCCGTATTTTCCGGATGCGAAAGAAGAAAATTACATTGGAATTGAAGTTAAGACAAAATATAATTGTAAATATACAGGAACCCGTATTGCGGAAGGTGAAGATGGGGACACTGAAACAGAAGAATCCCAGTCTTATGCCAAAGAAGCAAAATTTTATTTTATTTATCAAGGTGGGAAATGTTATTTGAAATCAATGGAGTTACCTAATTTATTTTAAAAGAGATACATTCATGTGGCTGGTATTTTAGATATTTTCAACTTCTGTTTAATAATGTCCTATGGAGAACAGAACCCGAAGATGATAAAATACCAGCCATTATGTAATCATTCAAAAGGCGGATTTATGTTTGGATCATGAACAGTCTCAGGAGAAAGGAACAAAAAATGCATAGAAAATTAGTAAAATGTTTGGGAGCAGCAATGGCGATTGTGCTGTTAACAACCGGCTGTACGTTTTTGGACAGCAGCGGAAATACCAATAATGGAGAGGCTGTAACAGAAGCAGGTTCTGATTCTGCAGGTGGAAGCACTGGGAAGCAAAAGACGGAAAAGGATAATCAAACGAATAAAGAAACGAGTAAAGAAACGAATAAAGAAATGAATAAAGGAACCAATAAAGAAACGCATAAAGAAACGAATAAAGAAACCAATAAAGAAACAAATAATGAAACCGATAAAGAACAGAATAAAGAAACAAATAACGAACCGGGAAAGACAGGGGAAGAGCCCGGAAATGATACAAAAACGGATCTGGGAACCGTACAAAATGAACTGGAAACATCGAACTCCCAGGAAACAAAAGCCCAGGGACCTGTTGTTGCCGTGGATGCAGGTCATCAGGGACCGGGACAGGATATGAGCCAAACAGAAGCAAACGGTCCTGGTTCTGAGGTAATGAAGGCACGCCTCGCTACCGGTACCACAGGTAGTGTATCCGGTCTGGATGAATACGAATTGAATCTGGACGTTTCTTTAAAACTTCAGACAGAGCTGGAAAAACGAGGTTATCAGGTGGTGATGACAAGGACAACCCATGAAGTTGATCTTGGGAATATTGACAGAGCAACCATCGCCAATGAAGCGGGGGCAGATATTCTGGTACGCATACATGCAAATGGTTCAGAAGACAGCAGTGTTGCCGGTGCACTAACTATGGCGCCCACACAGTCGAATCCTTACGTTGGAAGCATTTTAGAGGAATGTATGCGTTTGTCACAATGCCTGATTGACCGCTATTGTGAAGCCACAGGGCTGATTAACCGGGGAATTCTGGCAGAAGATGAGATGACAGGCATCAATTGGAGCCAGATACCGGTGACGATACTGGAAATGGGATTTATGACAAATCCGGGAGATGATGCATATATGGCGGATTCTGGGAACCAGGATGTGATGGTACAGGGAATTGCTAATGGTATCGACGACTATTTTGGAAGATAGGGGCGCGTTCATTTATGATATTTGATAATGTTGCAGGAGTACTGGTTCCGATATTGATTCATTTTCTGGCATCGGCAGGAGTGGTAACGGTGTTTGGCAGCAGATTTGATTCTGCATTGCTGACAACGCTGTCGGCGCTGATTGTGCTTCCGGTAGTATGTTTTCTATACTGGAAGGACGGGCAGCTTTATGGGCGGAAAAAGGACCGCCCGGACGCCATGCCGGCATGGACCTATCTGCTGATTATTGTGATGGCGGTCATCAGCAATCAGGTGCTGTCTTATCTGATTAATCTTATAGAGGTTGACAGAATATTCTCTAATGCAGCTCAGGAAGCTCTGTTTGGAAGCGGGCTTTGGATACAGATTATAGGTGTGGGAATTCTGGTGCCGATAATGGAAGAGTATCTGTTTCGAGGGCTGGTGTACCAGCGGATAAAACGGTTTGTCAGATCGAAGAAAACGGCAGTATTTCTGGGGGCTTTTATATTTGCAATTTATCATGGTAACATGATTCAGTTTTTATTTGCATTGCCAATGGCACTTCTGCTGATCTGGGTTTATGAAAAATGGGGAACCATTAAGGCGCCAATTGTATTTCATATCGCAGTTAATTTATCTTCTGTTCTATTCAGTGCGTTTATTTAACGGAAGGATGAGGATGATTTTGGAGTTGTCAGACGCGTTCTGGTATCCAAAATCGTCCTTTAATTTTGTACACAATTAAAAAAATAATGTTTTGAAAGGAATATGAAGTAAAATTTATAAAAAAAATATTTGGAAAAATGATTGATAATAGCTTGTCTAATGTTTTTACAGTGGCGGCAGAAATAAAGTTACAATTACAATAATCAGATAATATAATAGATAATAATAAATAGACGAATAATCTGACAATAACTTAAAAATTAATGGTTTACAGATGAAAAAAATAGGTGTATATTATGTTCAGAGAAAAACGAGAGAAAGGAACGAAAATATGACGAGACAAAATCGAATATTGCGATCGGGGGGAAGCGGGCTGTACAGACAGACGTTTGAACACGATAACTGCGGCATAGGCGCCGTTGTGAATATCAAAGGTGTGAAAACCCATGAGACCGTAAAGAATGCTTTAAAGATTGTAGAAAATTTAGAACATAGAGCTGGCAAAGATGCCGAAGGAAAAACAGGTGACGGTGTAGGAATCCTATTACAGATTTCTCACAGATTCTTTTCGAAGACCTGCAAATCCCTCGGCATCTTTTTAGGTTCTGAAAGAGAATATGGGATTGGCATGTTTTTCTTTCCACAAGATGAATTAAAGAGAAACCAGGCGAAGAAGATGTTTGAGATCATTGTGGAAAAAGAGGGACTGGAACTTCTGGGGTGGAGAGAGGTGCCTACGGTTCCCGAGGTATTGGGACACAAAGCACTGGAATGTATGCCCTGCATTATGCAGGCATTTATCAAAAAGCCAAATGATGTGGAAAAGGGACTGGATTTTGACAGAAGGCTTTATGTAGCCCGCCGGGTTTTTGAACAGAGTAATGATAATACCTATGTGGTATCCCTTTCCAGCAGAACCATTGTATATAAAGGGATGTTTCTGGTTGGGCAGCTTCGTACGTTCTTTGCGGATCTGCAGAGCCCGGACTATGAATCTGCTATTGCAACCGTGCATTCCAGATTCAGCACCAACACCAATCCCAGCTGGCAGCGGGCACATCCAAACCGCTTGATAGTGCACAATGGTGAAATCAATACCATCAGAGGCAATGCGGATAAAATGCTGGCGCGGGAAGAGACAATGGTTTCCCCACATTTACAGGATGAATTACATAAGGTTCTTCCTGTTGTAAATACCCAGGGATCCGATTCTGCAATGCTGGATAATACGCTGGAGTTCCTGGTAATGAGCGGAATGGATCTGCCGCTGGCTGTTATGATTATGATCCCGGAGCCATGGGATAATAACCGGAATATGACCCAGTCAAAGAAGGATTTCTATCAGTACTATGCGACGATGATGGAACCCTGGGACGGACCGGCATCGATTCTATTCAGCGACGGGGATATTATGGGGGCAGTGCTGGACCGCAATGGACTTCGGCCTTCCAGGTACTATATTACAGATGATGGATACATGATTTTATCTTCTGAGGTTGGGGTCCTGGATATAGACCCGGCGAAAATTGTCTTAAAAGAAAGGCTTCATCCCGGTAAAATACTGCTGGTAGATACCGTTAAGGGAGAAGTGGTGGATGATGATACCTTAAAAGAGCGCTATGCGAAAAGCCAGCCTTACGGGGAGTGGATAGACAGTTATCTGGTACAGCTGCGGGATCTTAAGATTCCAAATACAAGGGCACATGAGTACCAGCCGGAAGAATTGGCAAGACTGCAGAAAGCATTTGGCTATACCTATGAGGAGTACCGCACCTCCATCCGTAATATGGCGTTAAATGGCGCGGAAGGAATCGGAGCCATGGGTGTGGATACGCCGATTGCAGTGTTATCAGAAGAACACCAGCCGTTGTTTAATTATTTTAAACAGCTTTTTGCCCAGGTTACCAATCCACCCATTGATGCCATTCGTGAGGAAGTCGTAACGTCCACAACTGTTTATGTGGGAAAGGATGGAAACCTGTTAAAAGAACAGGCTGCAAACTGCCAGGTGCTCAAAGTGCAAAATCCCATTTTAACCAATACGGATATGATGAAGATCAAAAGCATGAAGGTAGACGGCTTTCAGGCTGCGGAAGTTCCTATCACATATTATAAAAGCACCAGTATTGTCAGGGCGATTGAACGTCTGTTTGTAGAAGTGGATAAGGCGCACCGGGACGGTGCCAACATTCTGGTTCTGACAGACCGTGGTGTGGATGAAAATCACGTGCCCATCCCTTCCCTGCTTGCAGTATCCGCAGTGCACCAGCATTTGGTGAAGACGAAAAAAAGGACTTCACTGGCGATTGTTCTGGAATCGGGTGAGCCAAGAGAAGTACATCACTTTGCCACACTTTTGGGGTATGGGGCCTGTGCAGTTAATCCATACCTGGCATTGGAGACAATCCGCCAGCTGATTGACAGCGAGATGCTTGACAAAGATTATTATGCGGCGGTAGATGATTACAACAATGCCGTTTTGCATGGTATTGTAAAAATTGCTTCTAAAATGGGAATTTCAACAATTCAATCCTATCAGGGATCACAGATTTTTGAAGCAGTAGGTATTGACCCGGATGTTGTGGAGAAATATTTTACCAATACGGTGAGCAGAATCGGCGGTATTAATCTGGAGGATATAGCCGGTGATATGGACGCACTGCACTCTGCGGCATTTGATCCCCTGGGCCTTGGCGTAGATCTGACTCTGGACAGTATTGGAAGACATAAAATGAGAAGCCAGGGAGAAGAGCACCGTTATAATCCCAAGACTATACATCTGCTTCAGGAATCTACAAAACAGGGCAGTTACGAATTATTTAAACAGTATACACAGATGGTGGATAAGGAAGAATCGGGATATTTGAGAAGTCTTTTAGATTTCCGCTATCCGGAAAAAGGCGTACCAATAGAAGAAGTGGAAAGTGTGGATTCCATTGTTCAGAGATTTAAGACCGGAGCGATGTCCTACGGATCCATATCCCAGGAAGCACATGAGACGCTGGCTGTTGCCATGAACCGTCTCCATGGAAAATCCAACAGCGGTGAAGGCGGAGAAAGTGATGAACGTTTGAAAACGGGGAAAGACGGTATAAACCGCTGTTCCGCTATCAAGCAGGTTGCCAGCGGACGCTTTGGAGTCACCAGCAAATACCTGGTAAGTGCAAAAGAAATCCAGATTAAGATGGCACAGGGTGCAAAACCAGGAGAAGGTGGTCATCTGCCCGGGCAGAAGGTCTATCCCTGGGTTGCTAAGACCAGACATTCCACACCGGGTGTCAGCCTGATTTCACCGCCGCCCCATCATGATATCTATTCTATTGAAGATCTGGCACAGCTGATCTATGATTGCAAAAATGCCAACAAGGAAGCCAGGATTTCTGTAAAGCTGGTGGCGGAAGCCGGGGTAGGTACCGTTGCTGCAGGTGTGGCAAAAGCAGGTGCCCAGGTAATACTCATCTCCGGATATGATGGAGGAACCGGTGCAGCACCGAGAAGTTCTATTCTGGGTGCCGGGCTGCCCTGGGAGCTGGGGCTTGCAGAGACCCATCAGACATTGATTATGAACGGTCTGCGCAATAAAGTAGTGATTGAAACAGACGGTAAACTGATGAGCGGAAGGGATGTGGCAATTGCCGCATTATTAGGTGCAGAAGAATATGGATTTGCAACCGCCCCTCTGGTCACTATGGGATGCGTTATGATGCGGGTATGCAACCTGGATACCTGTCCGGTAGGAGTGGCAACCCAGAATCCGGAACTTCGCAAGCGGTTTCGCGGAAAACCGGAATATGTCATGAATTTTATGAAATTTATCGCAGAAGAGCTGCGTGAATATATGGCAAAACTGGGTGTCTGTACTATTGATGATCTGGTTGGAAGGTCGGATTTATTAAAACGAAAAGCTGATATTGCTAATAAAAAAGCTTCCAGAGTAGACTTAAGCGCAATTATCAATAACCCATTTGCAAAAGAAGGGATGAAAGTGACTTTTGATCCGGCACAGGTTTATAATTTTGAACTTGAGAAAACAGCGGATGAGAAAATTTTGGTGAAGAAATTAAAAGGGGCATTGTCCAATCGGCAGAAAAGAAGCATCGAAGTAGATGTTATGAATACGGACCGCTCTTTTGGAACGATATTTGGTTCTGAAATCACGAAAATGTATCCGGACGGACTGGAGGAGGACACTTACACCGTGAAATGTAACGGTGCCGGGGGACAGAGCTTCGGAGCTTTCATTCCAAAGGGACTTACCCTGGAACTGGTAGGAGACAGCAACGATTATTTTGGCAAAGGACTGTCCGGCGGAAAGCTGATTGTTTATCCTCCCAAATCTGCAAAATACAAACAAGATGAAAATATTATTATCGGAAATGTTGCCCTCTATGGAGCAACCAGTGGAAAGGCATATATGAATGGCGTGGCAGGAGAACGTTTCTGCGTTCGTAACTCCGGTGCCAATGCGGTAGTGGAGGGCGTGGGCGACCATGGCTGTGAATACATGACAGGAGGACGGGTTGTAATCCTTGGAAGTACCGGTAAGAACTTTGCGGCAGGCATGAGCGGCGGAATCGCTTATGTACTGGATGAGAACAGTGACCTCTACCGGAAGCTGAACAAAGAGATGGTATCTATTGATAAGATTACATTCAAATATGATGTCCTTGAACTGAAAGAAATGATCAAAGAACATGCAGCTTACACCAATTCGGAAAAAGGAAAGAAAATTTTGGAACATTTTGAAGAATATCTCCCCAAATTTAAAAAGATTATTCCAAAAGATTATAACCGGATGCTGATGAAAATTGTCCAGATGGAAGAAAAAGGGCTGAGCAGCGAACAGGCACAGATTGAAGCATTTTATGCGAATACGAGAGGATAATGGCCACCGGCGGATAAATGCCGGTTGGAGATGGGAGGAAATTAAATGGGAAAACCAACAGGATTTTTAGATTTTAACAGAGAGACCAGCGTGACAGTACGTCCAAAAGTCCGAATTAAGAATTTCAGCGAGTTCCACGTTCCCTTATCCAGGGAAAAGCAGCGGCTTCAGGGAGCAAGATGTATGGCATGCGGTGTGCCGTTCTGCCAGTCCGGCATGATGATCGGAGGAATGGCATCGGGCTGTCCGCTGCAGAACCTGATTCCGGAATGGAACGATCTGGTGTATAACGGAAGCTGGGAGCAGGCATATCACAGACTGGCGAAAACCAATTGTTTCCCGGAGTTTACCGCCAGGGTATGTCCGGCACTGTGTGAAGCAGCATGTACCTGCAACTTAAATGGAGAACCGGTAGCCACGAAAGAAAATGAATGGGCAATCATTGAAAATGCATTTGAGATGGGATTGGTGGTTCCTGGTCCACCCAAAGTCAGAACGGGAAAAAAAGTGGCAGTCGTGGGAAGCGGACCAGCCGGACTTGCTGCAGCTGTGCAGCTTAACAAAAGAGGCCATAAGGTGACGGTCTTTGAAAGAAATGACCGGATTGGAGGACTTCTTCGATATGGCATACCCAATATGAAGCTGGATAAGTCCATAATAGACAGAAGAATTGCGATTATGGAAGCAGAGGGAATCGCATTTATTACCAATACCAATATTGGTGAAGATATTAAGGCAAATGGTTTGCTAAAAGATTTTGACCGTGTAATTCTGGCTTGTGGTGCATCCAATCCCAGGGATATCAGTGTTCCGGGCAGGGAGTTAAAGGGAATCTATTTTGCGGTAGATTTCCTGAAAGCTGCCACAAAGAGCCTGCTGGATTCCAATTTTGCTGATCAGAACTTTATTTCTGCCAAAGGAAAGAAAGTCATGGTAATCGGTGGGGGGGATACCGGTAACGACTGTGTTGGCACTGCAATACGTCTGGGTGCGGCATCCGTAATCCAGCTTGAAATGATGCCAAAGGCACCGGATACACGTACAGCTGATAATCCGTGGCCCGAATGGCCCAAAATATGTAAAACAGATTATGGCCAGGAAGAAGCAATTGAGGTCTTTGGACACGATCCCCGCGTATACCAGACAACCGTCTCAGAATTTATTGCAAATAAAAAGGGCGAGGTCAGCCAGGCTAAAATTGTGAAGCTGGAAAGTAAAAAGGATGAAAAAACAGGGCGCATGATGATGGTTCCCATCACGGAAAACCAGGAGACAGTCAATGTGGATCTGGTCTTGATCGCGGCAGGTTTCTTAGGGGCACAGAAATATGTTACGGATGCATTTAAAGTAGAATTGGACACAAGAACCAATGTGGCAACCGGGTTCTTGCAGTATCAGACCTCTGTAAAGCGTGTATTTACGGCGGGGGATATGCACAGAGGACAGTCGCTGGTAGTCTGGGCGATCCGGGAGGGCAGAGAAGCGGCAAGAGCTGTGGATGAATCTTTGATGGGGTATACGAATTTGTGATTTGATAGGATTTATTTTGAATATAATCAGTTATGATATGGCGGAGTTATGGATGGACACGATCGTTACCATAGAAACCATTTGTGATTGTTCAATATCTGGGGTATAATAAGTGAAATAGGATGTTTAGGGAGGTAAAATTCATGGATTATAAACCATTGCCTATCGGAATTGATGACTTTAAAAGCCTGATATTGAACGATTACTATTATGTGGACAAAAGCCTGTTTATAAAAGAATTATTAGACTATAAAGGGATGGTTAACCTCTTTTCACGACCAAGAAGATTTGGTAAAACTTTAAACTTAAGTATGCTGAGATATTTTTTTGAAAAAACACCAGAGCCTTCGTCTGAATTGTTTCATGGCTTGGCTATTATGAATGAAGGAAACAAATATACATCCTGCATGGGAAAATATCCAGTTATCAGTTTATCGCTTAAAAGTGGAAAACAACCTTCGTTTGATATGGCGGTGGAAAGCATTAAGGATGAAATAATAGGAGAATATAATCGACATAATGATGTAGTTGAAAGTTCAAAAATCCTGGAAAATGAAAAAAAGAGATTTAAAGAAATCCAAAATAATGAAGCCACTCCTGTTCAATTTGCAAAGGCATTAAAATTTTTATCGGACTGTCTGTTTAAAGTTTATGGAGAAAAGGTAATAATATTAATTGATGAATATGATGTTCCTTTAGAAAATGCATATTTCTGTGGATTTTATCAGGAAATGATTGAATTTATACGCTCCTTGTTTGAATCAGCATTGAAAACGAATTTATCTTTGGAGTTTGCGGTAATCACGGGCTGCCTTCGGATATCAAAAGAAAGTATATTTACAGGATTAAATAATTTGAAGATACTATCCATTACGGACAGCAGATATTCAGAGCATTTCGGATTTACAGAATATGAAGTTGCACAGATGCTGGAGTATTATAGATGCTCCCGGCAGATGGCTACGATAAAAAAATGGTATGATGGGTATAGATTTGGTTTTACCGATGTTTTTAATCCCTGGAGTGTTTTAAACTATACGGATCGTTACAGAGCAGATAAAGATGCTCTGCCTCAGCCATACTGGTCGAATACTAGTTCAAACAGCATCGTGAAAATGCTGATTGAAAAAGCAGATATGAATGCTAAACAGGAAATTGAAGAATTAATAGATGGCGGCAGTATTATAAAACTGATACACGAAGATATTACTTACGAGGATATCAATAAGTCACAAGATAATCTATGGAACTTTCTATTTTTTACTGGATATCTGAAAAAGGTAAATGAGCAGATGCTTGGGGACGAACGGTATTTAACCATGGGTATTCCAAATACAGAAGTAAAAACGGTATATAAATCTAAAATTTTAGAGTGGTTTGAAAATAAGGTAGAGGAGAAAGACCTCTCAAATTTATATTCGGCTTTACTGGCAGGAGATCATGAGATTCTGGAAAAGCAAATCACGATTCTATTGCGGGAAAGTATTAGTTTTTATGATAATGCAGAATTATTCTATCATGGCTTCTTAATTGGAGTGCTGGGAAGGCTGAATGATTTCATAGTAGACTCCAATAGAGAATCCGGAGATGGACGCTACGATATAAAAATTCGCAGTTTAGATGTTGAGAAGCCAGTGATTATTTTGGAATTGAAAGTTGCGGATTGCTTTATGAATATGGAAAAATGTGCTGCTGCAGCCCTTGATCAAATCTCCAGAATGCACTATGGAGAAGAGTTGATTATGGATGGATACACGAGCCTGATTTGTTATGGAATTGCCTTCTATAAGAAAAATTGTAAGGTTCTAAAAGCAGAAAAAGAATTACCCTATAGCTAATGAGAATGATTCATATATAAATAACAAAATTAAATATTAAAATTAAATATTATAAAAGCCATAAAGGATTTTGAAATATCATCCTTTATGGCTTTTTCACATTTGCCCCAACAGATATTTAGTTATTGTACAACAGCTGGTTTTTTAATTTTACGCAGCATACCGGTGACGATTACCATCACGATTGGGAATACCATGGCAAACAGCAGTCCGCTCTTTAAACTGTCATTAGCCAGGTTGGAGACTACACCTACCAGGCCGGGACCGGCTGCACAGCCGATATCGCCGCCCAGTGCCAAAAGTGCAAACAAAGCGGTTCCGCCCTGTGGACAGTACTGGCAGGAGAGGCTGAATGTTCCGGGCCACATGATCCCCACCGATAACCCGCACAGTCCGCAGCCAACCAGAGACAGCAGCGGATAGGGGGAAAGCGTGGCAAGCAGATAACTGATGATGCACAGGAACCCGCTGGCAATGATAAACTTTTTCAGCTTGATTCTGGCACCGAATTTTCCATAGAAGACACGGGAAACGCCCATCAATACGGCAAAAGCGCAGGGACCCAGCAGATCCCCTAAAGTCTTGGATACTTTCAGTCCTGATTCTGCAAACAGAGAAGCCCACTGTGACATCGCCTGTTCCGAAGCACCGGAGCAGATCATCAGTATGAGAAACATCCAGAAGATCTTCATGGAGAACAGCTTTCGAATCGGCATGGATTCCGCCTCGGTTTCCACGGTATGTAAGGGTACTTTGCTGAAGAAAAAGGCATTAAAACAAGGAATAATTGCCCAGAATACAGTCAGCAGATACCATTTGCTGATTCCCACCGTCACAAAATACAGGGTAGAAATAAGGACGACACTTACATGCCCCCAGCAATAAAAGGAATGCAGCAGGCTCATGGCGGATGCCTTCTCGTCACCGGGCAGAGATTCCACAATCGGGCTGATTAATACTTCAATCAGACCTCCGCCGATGGCGTTAATCAATACAGCAACGATCAACCCGGCATAGGCATTTGAGAATAGAAAAGGAAAAACTCCCATTCCAACAAGTCCTACCGTACAGCATACATGTGCGGCAACCGTACAGATACGGTAACCAATTTTGTCAACATATTTGGCAGCCAGGATATCCACGAACATCTGCATAGCAAAATTAATGGAAATTAACAGACCGATTTTCTCCAGGGATATGGAGAACTGTGACTGGAACGTGACAAACAAAAGCGGTGCCAGGTTGTTGACGATAGCCTGCGTAATATAACCGAGATAGCAGGCATTTCGTGTGTGTTTAAAATGAAGTGACATGACTTCCTCCCCAAGTAGTATGAAATTTTTTGCCCTTTATCTCTAGGCAATTTGATAGCATTATATCATTGTAAATGAAAAAAGGGAATCTTTATTTTGGAAAAAATGTGGAAAGTTTTCTAGACGTTTTCTAGAGCGAACGCTTTATATGAGTTCTATTAAATGCATTATATTGGAGTTTAGCTGTTTAAGACGCTTTGTAAATGATAGGTAGTGTAGGTCAAGATGGGCGTGGGAAACTGGTATGGACTCCGTCAGCTGGCCGCAGAACTGGTATTTTCTAACCTTTCCGAAGCGCTTTTTGGCGGCACGCGGGCATTCGCTCCGAAATCCTGATGCATTTCGCAGCTCACTGCCCGCTTA
>UQGG01000030.1 GCA_900540475.1 uncultured Robinsoniella sp.
TAAGCGGGCAGTGAGCTGCGAAATGCATCAGGATTTCGGAGCGAATGCCCGCGTGCCGCCAAAAAGCGCTTCGGGAAGGTTAGAAAATGCCAGTTCTGCGTTAAGCCTTCCAAACACCTCTCCTGATCCGCCCCCTTCTCTTTCCGTACACTACCTCCATCTACAAAGCGTCCTTCCTCAGCTAAACCCCAATATAATCCCTTTAATAGAACACTATAAAACGTTCGCAGCAGTACTAATCATTTTTTATAGGCAGCAAAATTGATGTTCGGAATTCTTTTTGCAAAGTTTCAAATTTTACAATGCCCTTGCATTGTTCCACCGCTGCCCGAATATTTACAACGCCCAGACCGGATTCTTTTCGGCTCCTTTTGTCCGACAAGAACCCTCCTTTTGCATCGGAAAGGGCGATATCTTCACAATTGTTATCTATTGTGATGGAGAGCATGGAACCTATTGGTTGAATGCAGATCTGCAAGCGGGCTTCTCCCTTTGGCATACGCCTTGATGCCTCTAATGCATTTTCCAGGCTGTTTCCTAATATCACACACAAATTGATTTCGGATAAACCGCCCAGGTCATCCGGCAGATTGATATCTGATTTTGCGGGGATTTCTTCCTCTCTGGCCAGGATCAGGTAATGAACCAGAATGGAATTAATGGCATGATTTTGACAAATGATGAGATTAGATGCCGTTTTAAAATGATTTTCAAACTGATTCAGGTAATGCAGGAGTTTTTCCTGCTCCCGGTTTTCAGCCAGGGAACGAATTGCCAGGATGTGATGACGCAGGTCGTGGCGGTTTTTAGCAGTTGCTTCTATGGATGAGATCAGGCGCTGGTATTGTTCCTGCTGTACCTCTAACTGGCGCTTGTTATATTTTTCCTGTTCTTTTAGTACCAGCATGCTGCGGTAAATGGATACGGTTTCCGAAAAAAGGATACTGTATAGCAGAAGAACCACAATAAATCCTGCTATTTCCAGGGGCCATCCGGCGACAACAGGCTCATATAAAGGAAAGATCCGGTCTATTGCCAAAGAGGAGCCCATAAGACCAAAGCCTGCCAGCAGGCGTCTGGAATATCTGGTTTTATCTAATACGGCAGCCATTGTGCTTAGAATCAGGTAACCAGCCGCAATCCATTTATAGTACATTAAAAGTTTGCTGTAAAGGAGCATGATATTTATGTTATCTTTCCATAATAGCGGCATAATAAGAACTGCCAGACAGACCAAAAAGCCGGCAGCAGCCATTGGGTAGCGGCATTTCCCGGGAATCCGGCAGATGGAACCCTGCTGTATAATCAGTATTAATAACATGGCATACAGACTGAACGATTCTAAACGATACCAGAAGTAACTGTTAAATCCCATGGCATGAACCAGTGGATAGCTGATATATCCTGCATAAAAAATGCAGAGTAAAAAGAACAGTACAGACGTTTTTTTCTGCTTTGTTTTTGTCTGGGTGAGCAGGTAAAAGATGCCGATAAGAATAGTAACCGTAAATGCCATGGTGTAAATCAACAGCCGGAGGATAAAAAGTTTCGTGACTGTGGTGGGATTACCAAAAGCGGGCGGATAGGTAAGTCCGCTGTAAAGGCCGTTCGGGTCGGTTGCCTGAATTACAATTTCTACAGAATCCGTTGGAGGAATGGTGATCAGGGTGTTCCCGATTCCTCTTTTAAAACTGTCTGGATCTACAGATCCCATTGAAGATACTAATTCACCGTTTATCCAGATAAGGCTGGAGGAATAAATCTCAGGAACCTCCAGCACTTGAGGGGAGTCAGAGTCAGTCAGGACGGTCAGGCGATATGTTGCACTTCCATGGGGATTTTTGGATTTGTCACCCAATTCAAAGCCGCCATGCTGTCCGATGGATACATAGCCGCTGCAGGCGGGGGACTGGGATTGGATTTCTTCAGGCGTAAAAAGCCTGTATTGATAGAATTCCCAACCGCTGATGAGATATAAATAATCCGTATCCGTATTTCTCAAATCCAACACTCCGTTTTTTCCCTGTGGGGTTTGCAGTGCATATTTGTTATTATAGACTGCATTGAACGAAAACAGAAGGATGCCCGCCAGAATAACCACAGCCAGCAGGATAGGATATTTGTCTTTTGTTTTGCCTGATATCTGCAATTTAGGAAGCTCCTTTCCAAGAGATTTTGACATATCGGGTGTTAGAGCGTGTCTGAAAATTCATTCCTGCCATTATTTCCGTTTACCTCTCCAATACAGTGTCAGGCAAGCCAGAATAACTGCGGAACATAAAAGTAATAA
Organism: uncultured Robinsoniella sp.; assembly: GCA_900540475.1. Classification (GTDB taxonomy): domain Bacteria; phylum Bacillota; class Clostridia; order Lachnospirales; family Lachnospiraceae; genus Robinsoniella. The sequence goes on from UQGG01000030.1 coordinate 2,291, forward strand.
CTTCGGCAGTACCTGTCCGGATTTGGATACTGGCATGGGATTTGAGATATTGCTTTGGGATGAGTCCATGCCACTATTCGGGTTTGCTTTCAGAACGGGAGATGTTTCCGGCATAAAAGATCCCTTTTTCTCTTTATCTGCTGTATTGTCTGATGATGGGACTTCTGTCTCCGGAGTTTTCGTAACCGCGGTCTTTTCCGTCTCCAGTGTTGAACTATTTTGCGTATTCATACCGGTATCATTCTTTTTGCTGTTATCGTATGAAGATGGAGTATTATTATCGCTCCCTTCATAGGAAGGACGGTTAGTGGAAGACGGTTTCGTGGAATGCGGCTTAGTGGATGGCGGTTTCGTGGAATGCGGTTTCGTGGAAGACGGCTTAGTGGAAGGCGGATTGATGTCTGGCAATTCGGAAGAAGACGGTTCTGTTTCTATCCCTGGGGCGGATGTCTCGGGTTCTTCAGAAGAATTGCTGTTATCTCCGGGGAACGGTGCTGGCAGCATATCACCTGGCGGGCATGTCTCATTTGGAGGCTTAACCTCATTATCCGGCGGAAGTATGGGCTGATCATCCCGGTCACTTCCATCCCGGTCACCATCTGTGATCTGAGGGGTAATAAAGCCATCCGGACCAAATTTCACTTTCAGGATATTGGTTCTGGTTTTAATGCCATTTGTCGTAATATCCGCCTGGAATAAATACTGGAAAGTTTTATCCAGGGGAGTTTCCAGATACAGTTCACCTGGATGTATAAACGAAAAGTCTTCAAAAGGCTGCCACGTGGTACCTGCATCTGTAGAGTAAAAAAGTTCAATGTAAGAATCGTATGCTGGAGACTCATAAAAGTGAAGACGGACATTCTTATTCGAAGAAGATGCGCTGTATAAATAGAATTTTCCAGGTTCTGTAACTAAAATGGTGCCGTTTAGCTGAGGGAAATCAATGTCCAAACCCAGAATTGGAAAGGTTTCCAAATAGGTTGAAAACTCATAAACGCCAGGTGTCCCGGCATCTACATTTTCAATGTTCCAGGTGATTGGCAACAATGCTGTCCTTTTCGGTATAGAGGGATCATCGGACTGAAATGTAAACTGTGTTAATCCAGGGAGCCTGTTCAGCAGCTCTTCTGAAGTACCCGGGGATACAATATAATTAACAAAGGAGTCCTTAGATAAAATTGTCCGGTTAATGACAGTTGCATTTGCAGGTAGTGAAGATATGCCGCAGCAGTCTAAAGAGACTTCCCCCGATGTACGCAATGGATTGCCATTTCCGGTAATTCCGGTTAAAAATAAAGAGGTTTTTCCCTCTGCTTCAATACCGCAGGCACCTTTTTCTAAACGGATATTAAAAAAGCCAAGAGAAAGGTCACCTCTGCATTTAATACCAATTCCTTCAGGTCCGGAGACAGACATATTGAAAAAACTGCCGTTAAAAGAACTGCTGGAGTTATCTTGTAAATCTAAATTTACGTCGCTCTGAAAATAGAGCCCGCAGCTGTTTACTAAATCTATTTTTACATCCTTTGAAAATGAAATGTCTGTAGCAGGAGCCACATCGAATACTGGTTCTGGGTTATGAGAACTGTATATTCTCACCGGTCCGGAAATATTGGTTAAGCTCTGGACCCGAATGCCATAGCCGTTCATATGTATCGTTACAGGGGAATTTGCCTCCAGGGACAGATATCTGCCGGTATCAATATTACTGCCCAGGGATACTTCTCCTCCGCCGGGATGTTTGGCAAACCAGTCCATAAGTTCTTCTCTGGAATAAACCATATCCATATTTTCCACAACAGCCGGATCTCTTTCCTTTGCTGATACCGGCTGGCAGAGAAAGGAAAAAAGTATAAGAAAAATGAAAATAAAAGCAGTTGCAGTTATTTTTGCATAACATTTCATCTAGATCTGCTCCTTCCTCGTACAGCTCCACAGATAGTCATAGTAGGACTGTTTCACCGCCAGAGAACCACGCAGGCGGATTGGAACTTTCTCTTTGTTTTTCAGCAGAAAATCATGTTCCAAAACCGCGTCTATGTAATTCATATTGACAAGGCAGCCCCTGATACAATCAAGAAATGGCAATCCGGCAGCCTGCTTTTTCAACTCTCGATAGGAGAGGTATGTTTCGATAATCTCATCTTTAAGATGCAATATGGTTAGGCGTCCTCTGCTTTCTGTCCAGTAAATGTCGTGTATGAATATGTTACGTACCAGTTTCTTATCTTTCACAACGAGATAATGTGCAGACTGATTCAGAAGATCCTGGCATTTTTTCATGGAAGCGTCCAGTGCCTGATATGTAATTGGTTTAATGAGATAATCGGTAGCGGATACGCTAAATGCCTGTAAAGGATGGTCAAGGCTGGTTGTTGTAAAAATCAGATGAAAGCCGGTATCTTTTTTTCGCAGCAATTTTGCTGTCTGCATGCCGTCCGGTGATTTCATATAGATATCCAGAAAAATAAGGGGAAATCTGTATTTTTCAAAGTCCGCAAGAAGTTCTCTGGAAGATGTATAGGCAGAAAGTTCAATAGGTATTTGTTGATTTCTACAATAATCTTCCAGAAGCCCCGTCAAGTTGTCTAAGTCTTGTATATTGTCATCACAGATAGCTATTTTCATGTTTGTTTCTCCTGTTTTTTATTCCATACTATTATAGCATGTTTTAGAGCTTGTTTGAAAATTATTTTCTGACAGCTGTGCGTCACAGTTTGTGGAAGATTTGTCCCGGATGAAGTGCGCATAGCGGGCTATATAACCTGAATTCGGGGCGAATATGCTGCAAAGTGGGGCGTGCAGATGGCGGAGTGAATTTTCAAACAGGCTTATATGTTTTCGTGATTTTGATTACAAAAAGCTGCGTTTTATTACAAGTGAATTGCGAATTTTAGGGAAATCTGTTTTATTACAAATATGCAGTATTTATTCTGCTTGTAATAAGGGAGGTGTTGAGTAATGCTGATTGCTGTTTGTGATGCTTGTTTTCAGGATACTGAACTTTTGCAGTCTTACATTTTTAAGTATGGCTATGAAAATTCTATGAATATCAAAGTACATATTCATCAGTCGATATTTTCTATGAAAAATGCACTGAGACGATATTGCTATGATGTGATTTTTCTGGATGTGGGAATGGAGGAAGATGAGGGAAAGAAACTGGCTGAAGAAATATGTGAGGAGTATCGTGGAAAATTAATATTTGTAACAGGAATACGGGATTATGCAGTGGAGGCATTCCGTTTATACGCAGTAAATTATCTGATAAAGCCAGTAAATTATTTTCAGATATGTGACTGTTTCGCCAGACTGAGTATTTCCTGTTCGGAAGCCTGTATTCAGGTGCGATGCGGATATCGTAAGGTTTCTATTCCGCTAAAGGCAATCGAGTATATTGAATCTTTCAATAATAAAGTGGTTATCCATACGGAGAAACAAGAGTTTACCACTTATGAAAACCTGAGTTTGCTTTATCAGGAGTTAAAGTCGGCTTGTTTTATACAGCCTTACCGCAGCTACATTGTAAATATGTCGTACATAAAAGTTTTGGAAAAGGACAGGCTTTTATTGAAAAATGGAAAAGAACTGCAGGTGTCCAGGCATCGAAAGCAGGAGATGATGGAAAGGTATAACCAGTTTTTATTTGAATCCAGGTAGCTTTAGTGGTCAGGTCCCCGGGAAAGGGAATAGGTAACAGAAAATTTTATAAAAGAAGATAAAGGTGCCGGTACGCAGCAGTGATATGCTCCTGTCAAATAGACAGAGAGCAGTTCACAGAAGCGTGCCGGCACTTTTTTCTTCAAGGATGGACAAGTTCGATAGCGAAATTGCACAATTTAGGGTGCAAATTAGGGGAAAGTACCAATAGATGAAACAAAGTACCATAAGTAGACAGAAATATAGACAGAAATGTTTCATCTATGTATAATGAACACATTAAATAAACAAAAAAACAAATATATAGGTGGTATTGCATAATAAAATTTTTACAATATCAAAAATATTTAGAAAGGATTGGTAAAAATGCATGGAAAGTGTTTTGGTGAGGCTTCGTGAGTATTATGATCAGGCAAGCAATACAGAGAAGAGTATCATTTCTTTTCTGCTGGAGAATCCGGAGGAAGCGGCAGAGATGAGTATTCATCAGCTGGCGGACAGAGTTTACGCATCTGCGTCTACCATTACAAGGCTTTGCCATAAAACGGGGTTTCCGCAGTATAAGCGGTTTCAGAAATCCCTGCTCTATGAACTGGCTGTTCGCAAAGAAAACGTGCTGGGGCTGGATTATGAGATTCACCGTGATGATGCACTGGAAAATCTGGTGGATAAGATCACTTATAAGAGTATTGCTTCTTTGGAAGATACCAGAAGCCTGATTGATATCAGTGCACTGGAGAAATGTCTGGATCTGCTTAATAATGCGCGAATGGTTACTTTTTTCGGAATTGGGGCGTCGCTTTTAGTGGCAAAAGATGCTTATCTGAAGTTTTTGAGGATCAACAAACCATGTCAGGTATGTGAAGATTATCATGCCCAGCTTGTGCAGGCTAAAGTAATGGGACGTCAGGATGTGGCAATTATCATCAGCTACTCCGGACAGACCAGTGAGATGATATCCTGTGCAAAAATATTAAAGAGTGCACAGGTTCCCATGATTGCGATTACCTGCTTTAAAGAATCACCCCTGTCGAAGCTTATGGATTACAACCTTTACGTAACGGCAACGGAGTATGCTTTTAAAACGGGAAAGCTGGCGTCGAGGCTTGCACAGCTGAATGTAATTGACATTTTATATGTCGCTTATATTCAGAGAAATTATGATACCTGTATGGTTTCCTTAAAGAAAACTTATATATCAAAAACAGACAGGAGTGAAGGAGAGGGATGAGATGTACAGAAAAATGGTAGATTTGGAGAAAATGGCAACAGAAATGCGCAATGCCGGAACAATGGCATTGGATGAAATGACGCCTCTTGAAATTATCACGATTATGAATCATGAGGACGAACGTGTGGCGAAGGTGGTGAAAGGGGCGCTTCCCCAGGTCGCCAAGGCGGTTGAGTGGACTACAAAAAGCCTGCAAACCGGGGGGAGAATCGTTTACATAGGTGCAGGAACCAGCGGAAGGCTTGGTATTCTGGATGCTTCTGAGTGCCCGCCTACTTTTGGCGTATCTTATGACTGTGTAGTAGGAATTATTGCAGGTGGAAAGGAGGCGTTTATCAAAGCAGCTGAGGGTGCGGAAGATAATCCAGATCTTGGAAGAGATGATCTGATCAAGATTCATCTCACCAGTAAAGATACGGTGATCGGAATTGCGGCCAGTGGACGAACGCCATATGTGCTGGGGGCTATGGCATATGCCAAAGAAACCGGGTGCAGGACAGTTGCGATTGTCTGTAATGAGAATATGGAAATGAGCAGAGCAGCTGATATTGGAATCGAACTTTTGACAGGGCCCGAGATACTGACCGGTTCTACCAGACTGAAGGCAGGAACTGCGGAAAAAATGGTTCTGAATATGATTTCCACTGCGAGTATGGTGGGAATCGGAAAGGTATATGAGAATCTGATGGTGGATGTACAGCAGACTAATGAAAAGCTGGTATGCCGTGCGGAAAACATTGTTATGGAAGCAGTAAACTGCAGCAGAGAAGACGCCAGAAAAGCTTTAAAGGAGGCAGATGGGGATGCGAAACTGGCTATTACAAGAATGCTGCTGAATTGTAATATTGCAAGAGCCCGTAAGCTGTTAGAGGGTGCAAAAGGAAAAATCCGTATAGCAGTTATGAACGGGAAAAAGGAAACCGATAAACTTAACATTTCAAACCAGATGTAGAAGGAGGACGTAAATGAAAGGTAAAAAATTATGGGGACTTGGTATGGCAGCAGTGATGACATTGTCAATCATTTCAGGTTGTGGAGGGGCCACAGCGGGAGAAACGAAAGACAGTACAAAAGACAGTACGCAGGCAACGGTCAAAGCCGGAAATGTTGATGACGGTACAAAGGAAAGTGAAGCGGCGAAAGAAAGTGCCTCCGGAGAAAAGGATGTGGTAACAGCCTTACTGCCGCCGGTATCGGCTACCTATCAGGAGAAGATTAACGCCTATGTTGAAGCATTTAACGTAGAGAATCCGGATGTAGAGATTCAGGTAACGACAGCGAGCTGGGAAGATGTGACTCAGAAATTAGATGTGCAGGTAAATGCAGGTTCTCCGCCGGATATTGCATTTATCGGTTCGGACGGACTTTCTAAATATGTAGATTCCGGTATGGCATTGGATATTTCTAAATATGCCGATGAAGAAATGATGAAAGATTTCGACCCGGATATCTTAAATTACTTTAAAAATGGGGATGGAATGTATGGGTTCCCAGCTTATTGTGAGGTACAGTGTATCGGCGGAAACCGTCAGTTCCTGGAGGATGCAGGCATTGACTGGAAGAAGGTACAGGAAGATGGATGGAGTTATGACGAGTTTCGGGAAGCGATTAGTAAGGGCGTAGTAAAAGATGGGGATTCCATCAGTCGTTATGGGTTCCTGTTTGCATGTTCAGGCGTGGCTGCAAAGGATTATTTCAGTATTTTTGTGAGAAATGCAGGAATGCCATCGGCATTTGATAAAGATTTAAAATATGCCTTTACCAGTTCTAAAATGAAAACCTTCCTGGAGGATCTGCGTGCATTAATTGATGATGGATCTATGCCAAAAGAACTGGGTTCCATAGATGCCGGGAAACGTTGGAATATGTTTCTGACCGGACAGACCATGATTACCGGAAAAGGTTTGTCTTCTTTTGAAAAAAGTGCATATGACAATAATGAAAAACTGAAAAATAAGGACAGCAGCGCAGTAGAGGACAGTATGGAACTAGATTACATTGTTCTTCCGGTACCGGTTTTTGAAGGCGGAGAACAACAGGCATATGGAGCAGTGGACGGTTACATCTGCCTTACCGGAGAAAAAAATCCGGATGAAGCTCATCTGAAAAATGTAGCGAAGGCAGCTTACTACCTGGCAAGTGGGGAACGGGCGGCGCAGACCTGCCAGGAATTATACTTAAACCCGATCTGTGAAAGCGGCCGTAAGGCATATGAAGCACTTACTCCCATTGAAAATAAAAATGATAATAATACTAAAGCAGTTCAGAAGCTTTTAACCCAGGTTGGTGAAGCAAGACCGGATATCCCGGCTGATTTAAGTGCAAATGCAATCAAAATAGAAGATGAAGTCATTGTACCGAAATTCCAGGGATTATTGGCTGGTGAAGTATCACCGGAAGAGATGTATCAGGCGATCAAGGATGCAGCATATGAAAGGTTTGGCGAGGATGGCTGTGTAAATAATTAAGCATAAGGGGGTGCTGAGGCAAGCATTTCAACACTTATTTGAGATGGTTTGCGCAGTATCCCCTGGAAAGAGAGAAGACGATGACAAAGAAAAAATATAAACTGAAAAAAGATGCTCTCTGGGGTTATATTTTCATCCTGGTACCCCTTACAACCTTTATTATTTTCACCCTGTATCCGGTTATTTCTGCGGCAGTCACCAGTTTTCAGCATTACAAACCGCTGAGTACGACCTGGGTGGGTACCCAGAATTATGTGTCCACCTTTAAGAATGCATTGTTTTATAAGGCACTGAAAAACACACTGGTTTATACGGTCTTTGCAGTTCCCATTTCCATGTTTTTATCATTTACCATCTCTTTATTTATACTGCCTTTTAAGAAAAGGACGCAGACCGTATTTAAAGCGGTGTTTTACCTTCCGGCAATTGCCTCCGGAGTAGCACTTTCTTTTGTGTGGAAATGGATTTATGATCCACTGCCCACCGGGCTGTTAAACAGCATACTTCATATTTTTGGAATCAGTAACCAGAACTGGCTGGGAAGCTCTAAGACGGCAATGACATCGCTTATTATTATGGCTGTTTTTTCTGGACTGGGTACCAGCATTATCATTTATATCGCCGCGCTTCTCGGGATTGATTCTACGTATTATGAAGCTGCGGATATCGACGGAGCATCTTTTTTCCAGAAGGTGCGCTATGTGGTGTGGCCCATGGTAAAACCAACCACGGTTTTTCTGGCAATTACCGGTGTCATCAATGGATTCCAGTCATTCCAGAATGCATATCTGATGACAGGGGGAGGCCCTGACAACGCCACCACCATGGCAGGACTTTTGATTTTTAACCGCGCATTCAAATACTTTGAGTATGGGGAAGCATGTGCCCAGGCCTTAATTCTGGCTGTAATTATTGCGGTATTTGCAGTATTCCAGTTCAAATTAAGTGCTAATGATGTGGAGTATTAGTACTCCATCCGGACAGTAATAATAGTGACAGCACTGCCTATTTTGCCATCTGCCAAATATTCAGCACTGTTACTATCATTGCTGTCTGGGTTGGAAGAAAAATATAATATAGAAAGGATGCCGCGCTGTAATTCTTTCAGCTTGTTATAGTGTGGCAGTATTGCAGGTAATACTGCAATATGCAATGGGTAATAAGATGGGATTATATAAAAACTATGGAAAGAATCAAAGATATCGGAAAATCCTTAGAAATACGCTTCTGGCTCTTTTGCTCGTCACCATTGCAGTGCTTACCATTTTCCCGATTTATTATATGGTAATTTCCTCTTTTGGAGCGCCGACGGAAGCAGGGGGAGCCAGCTATTCACTGATCCCCAGGAGTTTTTCTCTGGATTCTTATAAGTTTTTCTTTGGCTACAGCAAATACTCTCTCAGGTGGATTTTAAATTCACTGATTGTTGCGTCTGCTGTGACGGTAAGCAATGTAATTTTTGCAAGTCTCGCAGGGTATGCATTTGCAAAGCTGCGTTTTCCGGGGTGTAAATTTTTCTTTTTTCTGTTATTAGTGGCAATGATGGTGCCCTATCAGGTCACACAGGTACCCCTATATATCCTGGTAGTAAATGTGCTGAAGATACAGGATACATATGCAGCTTTAATCGCACCGACGCTGATTACCTGCTATAACGTGTTCCTGGCGAAGCAGTTTTTTACGTCACTTCCAACATCTATTATGGAGTCAGCCAGAATAGAGGGATGCAGCCAGCCGATGATAGTCTGGAAGATTGTTGTGCCACTGTCAAAGACCATACTGTCTGTTATGGCGATTATGACATTTTTAGGAGAATGGAATACGTTCTTCTGGCCATTTCTGGTATCGAACCAGGAATTTATGCAGACGATCCAGGTGGGCCTTAAGAATTTCAGCTTTGCAAATACAACTTATTTTGCCCCTATGATGGCAGGAGCGACGGTTTCAGCGCTGCCAATGTTTATCCTGTTCTTTGCGCTTCAGAGATATTTTCTGGAAGGGGTAACCGTAGGTGCAGTGAAAGGGTAACGGACAGCCAGGGAGGTAAAAATATTGGAAATGAATAAGAAAGTCCAGGAAGAACAATACCTGCTGGCAATTGATGGAGGGGGAACGAAAACGGTAATTTTAGTGACTGATCCTATGGGAAGAATTATTTCCAGACTGGAGGCCGGACCCCTGAACATGAATGGGCAGAGAGAAAAAGCAGTGCAGAACATGCTGCTGGGTGCATTTGACCATTTGAAGCAGCAGGGATTTCTTCCGGAAAATTGTACCTGGATTGGTATTGGAACCGCAGGGATCAGTAATCCGGTGGTATCCGGTTTTCTAAAAGCAACATGTAAAAAAGCAGGATTTTTATGTGACGTGATATTATTTGGTGATCATGAAACGGCTCTGGCGGCGGCATTCCCTTCGTGCCGTGGCTGCATTTTAGTTGCCGGGACGGGGTCTGTCTGTATGGGAATTGGAGAAAATGGTACTTTGTACAGGGCAGGCGGCTACGGGCATTTGATTGATGATGGAGGAAGCGCTTATTTTATTGGCAGAGAGATGCTGTCTGCCGTAGTGCAAAGTGAAGACTGCAGAAAAAGGAAAACACTGCTAGTACAAATGGTTTTTGATCATTTGCAGATATCCAGTATTGAGGAAATGATCCGCTGGGTTTACCGGGAGAACAGAACGAAAAATGAAATTGCATCTTTGGCTGTATTGTGCGGTGAGGCGGCTAAAAAAATGGATAAAAGAGCTTGTGAAATACAAGACCGGTGTGCAGAGGAACTTGTGAAGCTGGCAAAAGCGGTGCTGTGTCAAATGCCGGAAGAACATAATCTTGTTTTTGCCGGAAGTGTCCTCCTTCGAAACAGGGAGATCTGCAAACGAACAAAGGAGCGGATGCTGGAGGAATTCCCGGACATTCGTGTGAAACTGGCAGAAACGGAGTCGGCAGAAGGAACGCTCAGACTGTTGATGAAAAGAAAGGCGGAAATAATATGAAGAAATATCTGGCAGTAGATATCGGCGGGACCTTTTTAAAGTACAGTCTGCTGGACCGGGATTACCGGATATTAGAAGAAGGCGAGGAGCCAACCCTAAAAAATCCGGAACAATTTTTGAGACAGGTTAAAATGCTGGTGGAACGATATCAGCAGGAAATATGCGGTGTGGCTGTCTGCATGGCTGGATTTATTAATCCGGAAACAGGAGAAAATACAGATTACAGTGTAGGGGAAAATTTTCGGAAATACAATCTGAAAAAAGAATTGCAAGATACCTTTCAAGTTCCTGCATTGATTGAGAATGACAGCAATTGTGCTGCTGTGGGTGAGCTAGTGAAAGGTTCCGGTCAGGGAATAGAACATTTTTGTATGCTGACCTTTGGAACGGGCATCGGCGGGGCAATGATTATAAATGGACAGCTGTATCGGGGGAGCCATTTTAAGGCTGCGGAAGCCGGGCTAGTGTCACCCGGCGCAAATACGTCACCGGAAAGCGGCGGAGCTACTTCTGCTCTTGTCAGAGAGGTGTCCCGTGTCCTGGGAAGAGAAGTGGATGGAATCTATGTTTTTGCACATTTAGACGATCCGGAAGTATTTGATATTTACCGTGAGTGGCTGAAAAGAGCAGCTGAGATTACCGGTTATATGGCGATGCTTCTGGATCCTGAAAAAATGCTGATTGGCGGTGCAATTTCCCATCAGCCACGTTTTCTGAAAGATCTCTCGGAAGAAGTCTATTGCCTGTATCCACAGTTAAGGACGTATACGGAAATTGAGGCGTGCCGCCTGGGCAATCAGGCAGGAAGGATAGGTGCATTGTATTTGTACCGGATGGCTTTTGAAAAGGAGGATGAAGATTTTGGCAGAGATGAATAGCGGTATCAAAGTAGTCACAATCGGAGGAGGATCCAGCTATACGCCGGAGCTGGTGGATGGTTTTATAAAGCGTTATGACGTACTACCGGTAAAAGAACTATGGCTGGTTGATGTAAAAGAGGGCCTGGAGAAAATGAATACGGTTGCCAGTCTTGCCAGAAGGATGGTGAAACGGGCACAAATCCCTATGGAGATACATACAACACTGGATCGCAGAGCGGCATTGGCGGGAGCAGATTTTGTCACTACCCAGCTTCGGGTGGGGCAGCTGGAAGCGCGGATAAAGGATGAAAGGATTCCCCTCGCCCACGGTATACTCGGGCAGGAAACCAATGGCGCGGGGGGACTTTTTAAGGGGATGAGGACGATTCCGGTGATTGCGGATATTTGTCGTGACATGAAAGAGATATGCCCCGACGCATGGCTGATTAATTTTACAAATCCGGTAGGGATGGTAATGGAAGGAATCCACAGGTATACGGATTTTCGGAAAATTATCGGTTTATGCAATGTGCCGATTGGTATGCACAAAGCAATTGCAGATATTTTGAAAAGACCTGTCAATGAGGTGCGGGCAGACTTTGGAGGATTAAATCACATGGTTTTCTGCACCAGAGTGGAGGTAGAAGGAGCGGATGTTACCGGTGAGATATTAAAGCTTTGGGGCAGCCAGAGCGTACAGAATATCACTTCTATTTCCTGGGATCCGGATTTTGTGGAAGAACTGGGAGTGATTCCCTGTTCTTATCACCGGTATTATTATATGACAAAAGAATATCTGGAAGAGGCTCTTGAGAAATATAAAAAACATGAAGTAAGAGCTGAGTTTGTCAAGGCTGTGGAAGATGAACTATTTACTTTATACAAAGACCCTGCACTCAATGAGAAACCGAAGCAGCTGGAGAAACGGGGAGGGGCATATTACAGTGATGCAGCCTGCAGTCTGATCAGTTCCATTTATAATGACACAGGCGATATACAGGTAGTAAATACGGTAAACCAAGGTGCCATTGAAAATTTTGAAGCAGATGAAATCGTTGAAGTGAGCTGCCGCATTACCGCAAACGGACCGGTTCCGATTCAGATAGGAAAATTGCCAAAAGCAGTGAATGGCCTTATACAACAGATTAAGTCCTTTGAAATAGCAGGATGTGAGGCTGCTTTCACGGGAGATAAGAAGAAAGTGCTGTTGGCGCTGATGATTAATCCCCTGGTCATGTCCCAGAAGACGGGCCGGGCTGTAATGGAGGAGTTATTGGAAGCCCACAGAGAATATCTGCCGCAGTTTCAGGCAGAAGAGGATGGAGGGAGCCGGTGAAAACAATAGAAATCTTACCAGGGAGCCAAGAGTCGGAGCAGGCGTACCGGCTGTTCAGTCAGGCTTGTCAAGAAAGGGAAATGCTTCATTTACCTCTTACCCGTGAAGGTTTTGAGGAAAAGTTTCTGCAGCAGAAGGAGGGGATGGAGAAGATTACACTCCTTCTGGAAGAAGGCGGGGCATTTGCATCGGGGGTGGTGGACCAACTAACGGGGAAGCTGTTTTTAACAATGGTGGTGACTGAGAAATCCTGCCGGAGGAAAGGGCTTGGCAGAGCAGTATTAATAGCTTTAGAAAAGCGCCTGATCGAGCAGGGGCATAAGCATGATCTGGAAATATCTTTTTTCAATCCGATTGTACTGTCATGGAGTGCGAAAGAGGTAACACATCCGAATACACCTGGGGTGGACATTCAATCGGATGCTTATATTTTCTTTAAAAATTGCGGATACCGGGATTTTGCCATACAGAATAGTTATTATCTGGATCTGTCAGCTTATCAGGTTCCGGAGGATATGGAAGGAAAAAGAGCACATCTTGAAAAAGAAGGGATTACATTTACATTTTATGACCCTGGAGTTCACCGGGGAATGGAACAGATGCTGCAGGATTTTCAGAATCCATTGTGGGAGAAAGAGATACTTTCGGAGATAAACGCCAAAGCAGGCGGCAGACCGATTTTAGTTCCGGTTTATCAGGGACGGGTCTGCGGGTTTGCAGGACCTTTGGATGTGGAGGAAAGCAAACGGGGTTACTTTGCCGGAATCGGCATAGATGAGGCATTTCGGGGGAAAGGGCTGGCGAAAGTTCTTTTTTGCCATTTATGCAGCGGTCTGAAGGATAGAGGTGCAGAATACATGACATTGTTCACAGGGGAAAATAATCCGGCTAGAAATATTTATGAAGCGGTGGGATTTTCCATTTTACATACGTGGGCAGATATGAGGAAGAAATATTAGAGCGAGTGTGAAACATTAGAGCGTATTTGAAATTTAGCAGACCTTGAAAATCAGGGAGGATTATGTATGGAGACGATTGAAAAGCAAAACACAATTATGGCAATTGGCGGGCATGTGGGAGATGCAGAATTAACCTGCGGAGGCGTGTTGGCAAGCTTGTCATTAAAGGGGTATCGGACTGTTACGGTGGCATTAACCGGAGGTGAGCGGGGGAATCCGCCGCATCTCACTCCCCAGGAGTATAGGAAACAGAAAGAAAAAGAAGCAGAAGAATTTGCAGATATCTTAAAGGGTGAGGCGCTGGTTTATCCTTATGTGGACGGAGAGCTTCCGGATAATGAAGAAGTACGGCTCAGACTGTGTGATGATATACGGAAATATAAACCCGCAGCGATTATGACCCATTGGAAATACAGTATGCATAAGGATCATGAGCTGACTCACAAAATTGTTAAGGATGCTTGGTTTTATGCAGGACTTCCCGGTCTGGACAGAGCGGAAGAAGCCTGGTTTGCAAAAGGACCTTACTATGCGCAGAACTGGGAAGACGCAGCACAATTCACGCCATATTTATATATGGAGGTAACAGAAGAGGGATTTATGCTGTGGAAAGAAGCGGTTTCAAAACATTGGTTTGCAATAAACAGCCCCAGTTTTCCATATATGGATTACTATGCGCATTTGATGAGATGCAACGGCTGTCTCGCAAGAAAAAAATATGCCCAGGCATTTACCGTAGATGAGGAGGCTAAGAAACTGGTGCTGTCGGAGTTTTAGAGCGTGTTTGAAACGATATTCCCGAAGCAGTAGAGATAGCGATAGGGATGAATGAATTTTAATTGCGTAGCAAAAGCAGTTGGGAGGTATGATGAAAATGGTTTTAAATGGAATAGATTGTATCAATGACTATAAGGGATGGTTTTCCGGTAATAGGCTTGGGCTGATTACTTCCATTTCCGGTGTGGATAAGAGGCTGGTATCTACAATTGATATTTTACGGGAAAAGTTTTTGCTGACAGCGCTTTACAGCCCGGAACATGGTGTCCGGGGAAATGTGGGTGCAGGGGGCGATGTTGATACATATGTGGATCCATATACAAAGATTCCGGTTTACAGCTTATACCGTAAGGATTCTAAGCGGCTTACGAAAGAAATGCTGGATCAAATAGATACACTGGTCTATGATATTCAGGATCTGGGTGTAAGATATTATACTTTTATTTCCACCATGTATTATGCAATGCAGGAGTGTGAAAGATACCAGAAGGAGCTGATTATACTGGACCGCATCAACCCCCTTGGGGATAAAGCAGAGGGGAATTTGCTCCGGGATGGTTATGAGAGCTTTGTCGGTGCATACTCCCTCTGTATGCGGTACGGGCTGACGATAGGTGAACTGGCGGATATGATTTATCAAGAACAACAATACCATTTTCCCCTGAAAGTCGTTCCTGTAAAAGGCTGGAAAAGGAATGAGATGTTTCCGGATACCGATGGAATCTGGGTGATGCCAAGTACCGGGATACCCAGGTTTGATACGGCACTTTTATACCCGGGGACCTGTCTGTTTGAAGGGACTAATCTCTCGGAGGGAAGAGGGACATCGGCACCGTTTGAACTGATTGGGGCACCGTATGCAGACGGCTATAAGATGGCAAGGCTTATGAATTGCAAAAATCTGCCGGGTACTGTATTTTCACCTGTATACTTTACACCTTTTAGCTCAAAGCATCAGGGAACGGCATGTGAAGGTGTCCAGATACACATTACGGATAGATATGCATTTTGTCCGGTAGAAACCGGGATTCATTTATTGTCAGCATTCCGTGATTGTTATCCCGGAGAATTTGCTTTTTTGCCTCCTTATCAGGAAGGTGGAAGAAGTATGATAGAGTTATTGTTTGGCAGCGGAAAAATACTGGAAGAAGGAATGCAGGCGGAGGAGCTGATTTCCGGGTTTCATAGAGACAGCAGCGCATTTTATAAGAGAAAGTCAAAATTTCATCGGTATTGAGTGAAATAACTTGCAAGGAGATTGCTATGGATTTGGATCAGAAAATAGGGCAGTTAATTGTTACCGGATTTCCGGGCAGTAAACCGGATCAGGCTTTTTTGGATCTGGTAAAAAAAGATAAAGTGGGGAATGTTATTTTCTTCTCATATAACATAACGGGCAGGGAGCAGGCAGCTAAACTGTGCAGGGAATTACGGGCGTTAATTCAGGAAGAAACGGGATTTCTGCCTTTTCTTACCATTGATGAAGAGGGCGGTGTAGTATCCAGGCTGCCCGAGGATACAGCAGTGCTTCCATCTGCAATGGCACAGGGAAGAACGTCCGATTTAGAGCATATCTATCAGGGTTCCAGAATCACAGGAGAAGAATTAAAGGCTCTCGGAATTAATTTCAATCTGGCGCCGGTACTGGATATCAACAGTAATTTACGAAATCCTGTGATTGGTGTCAGAAGTTTTGGCGATGATGCCACATTAGTCAGCAAATGTGCAGTACAGGCAGTGCGCGGCTTTCTGGATGCGGGGATACTGTGCTCAGGCAAGCATTTTCCCGGACATGGAGACACAGATGTAGATTCTCACCTGGGATTACCTGCTATTGATAAGAGCAGGGAACAGTTAGAGAAAGAGGAACTTCAGCCATTTCGCAAAGCCATTGCCGCAGGCATCCCTGCAATTACCATTGCACATATGCTGGTGCCCGCTTATGAATCTGAAAAAATTCCCTGTACAATGTCCAGTAAAGTCATATCAGGATTGCTGCGGGAAGATCTGCAGTTTAAAGGTCTGGTAATCACCGACTGTATGGAAATGGACGCTATTAAGAAGTATTATGGTACACCAGCGGGCGTAGTAGAGGCTCTGCGGGCAGGGGCGGATCTGATTTTTATATCTCATACAGCATCGTTAGTTCATGAATCCATACAGGAAATCAAGAAGGCGGTGGAAGATGGAAGAATTGAAATGGACAGGATAGACGATGCGGTACAGCGGGTGATGAAATATAAAGCATTATATGCGGGATATCCGCAAATAGATGAAAAGCCTGATTCTCAGATAGATTTAAATCTAGTGGGTACAACAGAGCAAAAAAAGTTCATGAACCAATTTTACAGAGAATGCATTGCGCTCTATAAACCAAAAGGAACGGATAAAATGGAAGTCGGACAAATGCCCTTATGGATTGGTCCCTGTCCTGCAAGGACTTCTCTGGTACAAAATGAAGCAGTCCGGGGATTTTCTTTTTCCTCTTTTTTAGCAGAAAAATATGGCGGTAAAGCAGTTTTTATGTCCTTAAATCCAACCCAGGACGAAATCAGAGGAATTATAAGCCAGACAAAAAAATGCAGTGCAATTGTAGCAGGTACTTTAAATGCCCATTTGAATCCCGGGCAGACAGAACTAGTCAAAAAACTGGAAGATCTGGAAATACCCATGGCAGTAGCGGCTCTTCGGAATCCTTATGATCTGGAACAATTTTCTGATCATATATTTCGGGCAGCGCTTTATGAGTATAGCGAAAGAGCAATGAAGGAATTCTGTAATCTTATTTTTAATTAACCTGTCAAAGCGAAAATATAATTATTTAACAGGCGTTGCATTGACACAGGTTTCATTAAAAGTTATACTTTTTAATGGCAATGTGATGCAATATCTCCGATGGAAAGAATTTACAGTAGGAAATCGGAGGGACGTCTAAAATTATGAGTTCATAAATACAGATCGTATGCGCACAGGTAATGGGCTGCAAAAAGCCTGATTAATAGGAGGGAATTCTAAATGAAAACGATTGGTTTAATTGGAGGCATGAGTTGGGAGAGCACAGTTACATATTATCAGATCCTTAACAGGGTAGTGAAAGACAAATTAGGTGGTCTTCATTCTGCCAAGTGTTTATTATACAGTGTCGATTTTCAGGAAATAGAAGAGTGCCAGGCAAATGGTGAATGGGAAAAGAGTGGAAATATATTGGCGAACGCCGCGAAAAGCCTGGAAAAAGGAGGTGCTGATTTTATTATCATCTGCACCAATACCATGCATAAAGTTGTACCGCAGATTGAAAAAGAAATTGAGATACCGATTCTGCATATTGCAAAAGCGGCTGCGGTAGAGCTGAGAAGACAGGATATCAGGACTGTGGGACTTTTAGGGACGAAATATACGATGCAGCAGGACTTTTATAAAGAGAAATTGAAAGAGAAGCATGTAGATGTAATCGTTCCTGATCTTCAGGATATGGAAATCATTAACTCCGTTATTTACAAGGAGTTGTGTCAGGGAATTATTTCTGAGAAATCAAAAAAGGAATTTTTAAGAATTATTGACGGACTTATGAAAAAAGGAGCCCAGGGAATTATTCTGGGATGTACGGAGATTGGGTTGTTGGTGAATCAGGAGGATACGGAGATTTCGGTGTTTGATACCACTTATATACATGCGAGGCAGGCGGCGATGCTGGCGATGGAAGAACGGGTTTTGATATAGGGGAAATGTTAGGAGAGAGCAAAATAACTTGGCTAAAGTTGTTTTGCTCTCTTGCTTTTTATGCTGATTTCATTAAACTGGGCTAACCAATTTTAGGGTAGGAATGTTTTTTTAGTTAGTGTAGAATGCTGTGAATTATTTTCTTTACATTAGGTCCTTTGCATTAGGTTCGAAAAATATATTACATAAAATCGACTATTCAATACATTATATAACTATTTTAGACTTATTTCGCTATAATTAAAGGATTAATTAAATATATAAAAGAAGAATAATGCGGTTATAAGTAAATCATATTCTAAAGTGAAAAGAAAGGGATTAGTTATGGACACGATAAGTAATATTGAAAAAATGTATGAGGATTTAAAAAAATTAGCTGGCCAGACTGGAGAAGGTTCAGAAAAATTATTTTTTGATAAACTAAAACAAATAAAAGATGCATATGGTGATTGTACAGATGCTCTCGGCAAAATAATCAAAGTTGATAAAGTAGCAGTGTTTGTTACCGCGGGAAAATATAAATCGTTATTTGATGAAAATGATTTACAAGTAATAAGTAATGTAACAGATAAAGTAACATCTGTTGAGAAATGCATTAATACTAGCGCAGATATTTTTAATCTAATTTCTGACAATAATTTGGAATATGATCTTAACGATCCAGATAAAAGAAAAGCTTATGTAGATGATATGATTTCTAAAACAGGCAGCTTCTTCTCGCTGGCAGAGTCCGCAATAGGATACTTTGCCGGACCGTTTAGAGATATAATAACATATCCATTACAAATAGGGCAGGATATGTTGGATATATTAAGTAACATCAATACTGCCGTTTGTGAACGAAATAAACAGTTGAATGAACTAATGGATACATTGGACTCTATTTTAAGTGGAGTGAATAGTGAACTTAGTAAATTTGATAATAATAAATTTAATGAAATGATAAATTTTTACAAAGAATTAGAAAAAGCAGGTGTAATGGATGCGAGTAAGTTTATAGACCAATTGAATAGTATGAAAAATGAACTACAAGATACAGCCAAGGAATTTGCCTCTAACTATGAAAAAATCTATAACGAGAAAAATAAGGATAATGGAACAAGCGTTGATGCTAATTACAGTTTAAATACCAATCAAATTATACAGAATATACAGCAGGAAGAGAAAAAAAAGGTGGATCCTTTATCTTTAGATATGAATGGAGATGGATTTAAAGTGACGTCCATAGAGGATGGTGTATACTTTGATCTGGATAATAATGGACTAGCTGAAAAGATAAATTGGATAAGCGGTGGTGATGCATTTTTAGCACTGGATAAAGATAAGGATGGTATTATTGAAAATGGAAATGAGTTATTTTCAGAACATACAATTCTTAAAAACGGGAAATCTGCAAAGAACGGATTTGAGGCTTTGGCAGAGTATGATGATAACAAAGATGGAAAAATAAATCAGCAGGATGCTATTTACAAAGAATTATTAATATGGATTGACAAAAACCAGGATGGGTTTTCGGATGTAGATGAGCTTGTTAATATAGAATCAGCAGGCGTTTCAGAAATTATATTAAATTATAAGTACACGAATCAACAGCTTACCGATGGTGTGGTTTTAGGAAATACTGCTGAATTCATATTTTCGAATGGTCAAAAAGGGCAGACCGGAGAGTTGTGGGTAGATGCTCGCTTACATGATACGTCAGATAAAAACGTTCAGATAGAAATTTCTGATTATATTAAGTCTCTGCCTGATGTACGTTCTATTGGAAATGTGTATTCTTTACATAAATCAATGGCACTCGATACAACTGGAAGATTGGCGGCTTTGATGGAAAACTTTTTACAGTCAGGAAGTGAAAAGGCACGTATGGATTCATTAGAAAAAATGTTGGAGATAATGTGCGTGGCGGAAGATATTGTGGATGATTCCAGGGGGCAGTTTTTTAATGGAAAAAAACTTGCAATTATTGAATGTCTGATGGGGAGAAAATATCAGGGAGCAAATGGATCAGATCCTAATTCTTTGGCGGCGCCGGGTTTAATGAAAAGTTATAAAGATTATTTAGAACTTTATTATTGTGAAATACTTGGACAGACGACGTTAAAAAAATATAAGAATGTAATAAAGATTAAAGTAGGTGAGGATGGGATAAGAAGGATTGACGTTGAAGGTTTTTTAAATTATATAAAAGTTTCTTTGTTTGGAGAAAGTAATCCCAAACTTATTATTGAGGATATTGCCAGGTATGTTAAATATTTAGAGAAAATGGGAATAGCTGGTTTTGATGATTTGGCGTCTGCTTTTGGGGATTTAGAGTGGCTGGACAATATGATTATTTCTCGATTAAGTGATAATTATATTGGTGGTACGGAAAATGATGATATTATTCAAGGGACTACTAAGGATGATATTTTGGAAGGTGGGCTAGGAAATGACACACTTTATGGAGGAGCGGGAGACGATGTGTATCTGTTCGAAAGAGGATTTGGAAAAGATATAATAAACGATGATTCAGGGAATGACACCATAAAGTTCGGAGAAGGAATTGCGTTAGAGGATATTCGAATAGAGAAGAGAGGAAATGGTATAGCACTGATTGTAGGGTCAGATGAAATATTAATCCAGAACTACATGTATGGGAGCACATATCAAATAGAAAATGTGGAACTAACAGATGGAAGCCGGTATAGTTTGAACGAAATGGCAAAGAATCTGAAAGGAACAGCTGGAAATGACGTGATGGAGGCCATACATATAGAAAGCTATATGTATGGAGGAGCCGGAGACGACAGGATAATGGGGAGCCAGGGATCAGACGTACTGGAAGGAGGAGAAGGGAATGATACTCTTTATGGTGGCTCCGGAGATGATGTATATGTGTTTGAAAAAGGATTCGGAAGAGATATAATTGGCGAAGACGGAGGGAATGACACCATAAAGTTCGGGGAAGATATTGCGTTAGAGGATATCCGAATAGAGAAGAGAGGAAATGGAATAGCACTGATTGTGGGGTCAGATGAAATATTAATTCAAAACTATATGTATGGAAGCACATATCAAATAGAAAATGTGGAACTGTCAGATGGAAGCCGGTATAGTTTAAAGGAAATGGCAAGGAATCTAAAAGGAACAGCTGGAAATGACGTGATGGAGGCGATACATATTGAAAGCTATATGAATGGAGGAGCGGGAGACGACAGGATAACAGGAAGCCAAGGATCAGATGTACTGGAAGGAGGAGAAGGGAATGATATCTTATCTGGAGGAGCCGGAGACGATGAACTAAATGGTGGAAGAGGAAACGATACACTTTATGGAGGAGCTGGTGATGATGTATATGTGTTCGAAAAAGGATTTGGAAGAGATATAATTGGCGAAGACGGAGGGAATGACACCATAAAGTTCGGGGAAGATATTGCGTTAGAGGATATCCGAATAGAGAAGAGAGGAAATGGAATAGCACTGATTGTGGGGTCAGATGAAATATTAATTCAAAACTATATGTATGGAAGCACATATCAAATAGAAAATGTGGAACTGTCAGATGGAAGCCGGTATAGTTTAAAGGAAATGGCAAGGAATCTAAAAGGAACAGCTGGAAATGACGTGATGGAGGCGATACATATTGAAAGCTATATGAATGGAGGAGCGGGAGACGACAGGATAACAGGAAGCCAGGGATCAGACGTACTGGAAGGAGGAGAAGGGAATGATATCTTATCTGGAGGAGCCGGAGACGATGAACTAAATGGTGGAAGAGGAAACGATACACTTTATGGAGGAGCTGGTGATGATGTATATGTGTTCGAAAAAGGATTTGGAAGAGATATAATTGGCGAAGACGAAGGGAATGACACCATAAAGTTCGGGGAAGATATAGCGACAGAGGATATACGGATAGAGAAGAGAGGGAATGGAATAGCACTAATTGTGGGGACAGATGAAATATTAATCCAGAACTATATGTATGGGAGCACATACCAAATAGAAAATGTGGAATTATCAGATGGAAGCCCGTACAGTTTAAAGGAAATGGCAAGGAATCTAAAAGGAACAGCTGGAAATGACGTGATGGAGGCGATACATATTGAAAGCTATATGAATGGAGGAGCGGGAGACGACAGGATAACAGGAAGCCAAGGATCAGACGTACTGATAGGAGGAGAAGGGAATGATATCCTTTCAGGGGGAGCCGGGGACGATGAACTAAATGGTGGAAGAGGAAACGATACGCTTTATGGAGGAGCCGGGGATGATGTATATGTGTTTGAAAAAGGATTTGGAAGAGATATAATTGGTGAAGACGGAGGGAATGACACCATAAAGTTCGGGGAAGATATTGCGATAGAGGATGTCCGAATAGAGAAGAGAGGAAATGGAATAGCATTGATTGTGGGGGCAGATGAAATATTAATCCAAAACTATATGTATGGAAGCACATACCAAATAGAAAATGTGGAACTGTCAGATGGAAGCCGGTATAGTTTAAAGGAAATGGCAAGGAATCTAAAAGGAACAGCTGGAAATGACGTGATGGAGGCGATACATATTGAAAGCTATATGAATGGAGGAGCGGGAGACGACAGGATAACAGGAAGCCAGGGATCAGACGTACTGGAAGGAGGAGAAGGGAATGATATCCTATCTGGAGGAGCCGGAGATGATGAACTAAATGGTGGAAGAGGAAACGATACGCTTTATGGAGGAGCCGGAGATGATGTATATGAGTTTGAAAAAGGATTTGGAAAAGATATAATAAACGATGATTCAGGGAATGATACCATAAAGTTCGGGGAAGGAATTTCGATAGAGGATATCCGGATAGAGAAGAGAGGAAATGGAATAGCACTGATTGTGGGGTCAGATGAAATATTAATTCAAAACTATATGTATGGGAGCACATACCAAATTGAAAATATAGAATTTTCATATGGCACAGTAACTAATATTGATACATTATTTAATACACTGACATCGTTAAACTCAACATCCACTTACTCAGACACAGCAACAGACACCAGCAAGCTAGTATCTCTAATGATACAAACGTACAATAGCAGCAGTCAGGATCAGGCACTGTATACGACGTATAATACGAAAAAAGAAGAGACGCAGTATATAGATATTTTCAAAAGTGCAGCAGTCTAGGGAGGCATTCATGAGTTTAGACATTTATGATAACATAAAACCTTTCCTGGCAATGCTTGAGTTTAATGAAATAAAGGTAAATGCAGAAACACTCATACATGAATTCCACCTGGAGGAACAGACGGATCTTACGAAAAATGACTATTTACTTATCTGTAAAAAATTTGGTGTTAAGTGTGCTTATATACGGTTAAAAAAGAAGCAATTGAGTAAGATTAACACGCCATTTTTGTATATAAATAAAAATAATGTAACGAATATAGTTGTGAATATACAAGAACAAGATGTCTTTATTTTGGATGTTATGGCTGGAAAACCTAATAAAATTTCATTACAGGAATTTTGTGAATCATGGAACAAAACTGTCATACTAATCAAGAAAAAAGGAATAAAAGCACAAGAGGAAAAAATAGGATTTGCCTGGTTTTTGAGGGTGATTGGCAGGTTTAAGGGAATATTGGTGCAAATTTTGATTGCATATTTAACATTGCAGATCATTGGACTATTTTTACCATTTTTTATTCAATTTACAGTTGATAAGGTATTAACTGGTAATAACGTGTCAACGCTCATTGCGTTGACCGTTATTTTGATTTTTTCTATGATTGTGGAAATGGTATTAAGTATGGCTAAAGATTATGTCTTTACGCATACTACCAATAGAATTGATATGATACTTAATATGAAACTTATTAAACATCTTTTTCGATTACCAATGGCATATTTTGAAAGCAGAAGAGTTGGGGATACAATTGCAAGGGTACGAGAAATTGAAAATATCCGTACCTTTTTAACAGGAGCACCTTTGACTTCACTGCTCGATTTAATATTTGTTTTTGTGTATATAATTATTATGTTTTTTTATAGCAAGACGTTATCTTATATTGTGCTTGCAATTGTACCTGTGATTGGGGTTATTTATGCAATAGTAACCCCGCTATTTAAAAATAGGCTTGATCAAAAATTTCATTACGGAGCCGATATGCAGTCGTTTTTAGTAGAGTCCATGAATGGGATACATACTATTAAGTCGTTTGCAATTGAACCAAAGATGGAAAAGAAGTGGGGGGATATCGCAGCCGAATATACGAAGACGAATTTATTAACCTCTAAATTGGTTTTTATAGCGAATAATACAGTGAGTTTTTTACAAAAACTTCAGGATGTAATGGTTATATCAATTGGTGCAACTCTTGTTATGGATGGAAAACTGACCGTTGGTGAATTGGTTGCATTTCGTATGATAGCGTCCAGAATATCGAATCCCGTTCTGCGCTTTAT
The DNA here is from genome assembly GCA_900540475.1 of uncultured Robinsoniella sp. Taxonomy (GTDB): domain Bacteria; phylum Bacillota; class Clostridia; order Lachnospirales; family Lachnospiraceae; genus Robinsoniella. The sequence goes on from UQGG01000030.1 coordinate 26,728, forward strand.
ACAAATGTGGCAGGATTATCAGCAGGTGAGTATGTCAACGAAGCGGGTAAGTGATATCTTTAAAAATCCTGTGGAGAATCAATTAGATGAAAAAAATGGTTATTTGCCGGAAATAAAAGGAAGTATTCGCTTTGAAGGCGTATCTTTCCGTTATCTGTTGAATCAGCCGCTTGTACTAAAGGAAATATCTTTTAATATTCCGGTAGGAAAAATTGTCGGAGTAATAGGAAGGAGCGGATCAGGAAAATCTACACTGTCAAAATTAATTCAAAGGTTATATGTACCGGAAGAAGGTAAGGTTTTTATTGATGATATCGATATTTGTAATGTTAATCCATTTTGGCTTCGCCGGCAGATAGGAATGGTACTACAGGAGAATTTTATATTTAATGGTACTTTAATTGAGAATATAGCAGTCAATAATCCAGGTGCGGATTTCCTTGAAATAGAAAGAGTGAGCAGGATATCAGGTGCGCATGAGTTTATAGTTCAATTACAGGATGGATACAATACAATTGTAGGGGAGCAGGGTGTAGGTCTGTCAGGGGGACAAAAACAAAGAATAGCAATTGCAAGGGCACTAATGCAGAAACCGAAAATACTCATTTTTGATGAAGCCACATCTGCTCTTGATTATGAATCAGAAAGAATCATACAAAATAACTTAAAAGAGATTTGTCAGGGCAGAACAGTATTATTCATTGCTCATAGATTATCCACACTTCGTTATTGTGACTATATTATGTCACTGGATAAAGGAAGGATAATAGAATATGATACACCGCAAAATCTTTTGAATATGGAAAATAGTTTTTATGGATACTTAATGAAACAACAGGATGGTAGCGTATGATGAAGAAAAAAGATTTAAAATATGATTTTTTACCATCTTCACTTGAAATCATAGAAAAACCCGCAAATCCTCTTGGAAGTATTATTATTATCATTATTGCATTATTTATTGCAGGTGTCGCTGCTTTATCTTATTTCTTTCATATAGATGTCAAGGTGAATACCAGGGGACAGGCGGCACTGGTAGACGGGGTACAGATTGTGAATACAAAACTAAGCGGTAAGATACTGGCTATTCACAAAAAGGAAAGTGATTTTGTAAATGAAGGTGACGTAATTCTGACAATGGAAAATAATGATACAGAGAAAGGCAAAACCGAAATCGAGCAGAATATGGCATTGGAAAAGATTGAGAAATCCATTGTAGTCAGAAAATTAAAAAGAATGACAGCATATGATGAAATCGAGAAATGTAATTTGGATAATGGAAAAAAAGAGGAGTTAAAGCAGAGAGAGCAGATCTATTGGGAGGAACAGGATAAAAAGCAGAAGGAATATGAACAAAGATTAAATGATCTGGATGCAGATGTGGAAAACTCTCAGATGAAAATAGAAGAATTACAATTTGAATATGATAGCCTGTATGATATAGATTTTGAATTAAATGGGGATTATATACTGAACGAAATTGAATCTTGTAAAGAAGCGATAGAAAAGTCTGAAAAAGAAAAAAAAGATACCGTTTATGAATGGGAACAAACTGAAAAAAAAGCTGAACTGGATTTAATAACGAAAAAAAATCAGATTCGTAAAAGCATAGCTAATATGAAAGAGCAATTAGATGGATTTGAAGATAAAAAGTCAGAATTTAGTATCAAAGCACCTGTTTCTGGAACTATATTAAAGGCAAATTATAATACAATAGGAGCGTATTTAGATGTGTCCACTAATATTGCGGAAATTGTTCCCGAAGAAACTAATTGCAATATCGTTACAACAGTAGAAAACAAATACAGGTCTAAAGTAGAAAAGGGACAAAAAGTTTTGGTGAAATTAGATACATATGATTTTCAGAAATATGGTGGACTATCAGGAAAAGTGGTATATATAGCACCAAATGCTATTGTAGACGAATCTACAGGACAGGCAGTGTATACCATAAAAATTGAATTACAGGAAAAGAAAAAGAAAATGCCTGTCCTACCGGGAATGAGCGGTAGTATAGAAATTTCTGTAGACAGGGTTCGGCTGTTAGAGTATTTTTTAAGTCCGTTCTTTGATATTGCGGAAGAAGCATTTTAAAGCATTAGTATCGCAGGCAAGACCTGCGATATACAGGAGGCATAAATTATGAATCAAAAAATAGTACAATTAATCGGCAACATAGAACAGGTAATCATCGGGAAAAAACTCCCGGTCCTTAAAGTGGTTCTGGCAATGCTTTGCAATGGACACGTTTTGATTGAGGATGTGCCGGGAACGGGTAAAACGCAGTTAATACTTGCCTTATCACAGTCTGTTTCCGGCGTATTCCACCGCTTACAGCTGACGCCGGATATTATGCCCTCAGATATTATAGGTTATACAATGATTGATCCGGTGACAAAGAAAATGGTGTATCGGGAGGGGGTAGTCAACTGCAATTTTCTGCTGGCGGATGAGATCAACCGGGCATCACCAAAAGTACAGTCGGGTTTATTGGAGGTTATGGAAGAGAATCAAATCAGCATAGATGGGAAAACGTATCCTCTGCCCAATCCTTTTTTAACATTTGCGACTCAGAATCCCATCGAAAACTATGGCACTTATCATTTGCCAGAGGCTCAGATGGACCGTTTTTTTATGAGATTATCTATCGGGTATCCTAATCAGGCCAGTGAGATGGAGATTTTAGATAAGAACAGTGAAAGAGGTATCAAAGCCGGTTTAAATCCGGTATGGAATATGGAAGATGTAATAGAGATACAGCAGAAGGTTGAACAGGTCCGCGTCCAGGATGAGGTGAAAAAATATATCCTGGATCTGGTTCAGACAACCAGATCAAATGAGAATGTTTCTCTGGCAATCAGTCCCAGAGGGAGCATCAGTCTCTATAAAGCTGCAAAAGGGCTGGCTTATATGGATGACCGTGACTATGCAACACCCAATGATGTAAGGGCGATTGCAGTGGATATCCTGGCTCATCGTATGATCCTTTCCAGAAAAGGGAAGGTGAAATTTAAGGATTCCAGGTCATTTATTAACTATTTACTGGAAAACATTTCAGTGACATCATAGAAAAGTAAAAATTATGGGAAAAATTAAGATATATAAATTAAAAGAATATTTACTTACCGGTCTTGGAATTCTCATCATCGGCTTGTTGATCAATATGGATTTTTCACTGGTTTTCTTAGGGATGTATCTGGCGGCGCCTATCCTGTCTATCGGAGGTGCGTTTGCAGTAGTGAAGAAGCTTGAAGTTTCCATAGATGTTCAGAAAACAGTTCTTCTCAAAGGTGAGAAAGGGAAAATATCGGTTACCGTAACGAATCATAGCCTGCCGCCGGTACTTGGGCTGGAAGTGATCTTAAATGAAGATAATCATATTCAATATGAAGCCGAGGATCGCTTTCACTTATCTATTGGCGGCAGGCAGAGCCTGTCATATGACAAAGAATATCAGGCGGTAATGTGGGGAGAGAGTAAACTGAAAGCAGCATATATAACGGTTACAGATTTATTTGGATTTATCAGTTTTCAGGAAGCGGTTGCTGATAATGATAAGATAAAAAAAACAATCAAAATTGTACCGGATATCCCGGATGTATTGATTGAAGATGAGAGTATATGGAGCTGTGTCCGGATAGCCGATGATGCCCAGGATGAAAAAGAATCCAGAGAAAGCATAGATCAGAGATCGGCTATGCCAGGATATGAATACCGGGAATATCAGCCGGGAGATCCTATCAAGAGAATTAACTGGAAATTATCAGAGCGCAGAGGAAAATATATGCTGCGTTTGGATGACTATGCCATGTATGCGCCACCGGTCTTTATTCTGGATGCATATGTGGATCCGGATGCCTGGCCGGAGATCCAGAGAAGTCAGATAATCTATAAGGAACAACGGGTTCTTGAAGGGATGCTGGGAACAATAAAGGAATTTATAGAAACTGGATCAGGATGTGAACTGTTTTGCTATTTAGAAGGAGAACTCCAGCAGATATCATTAAATGCAATGGAGGATCTGGGGGCTCTGCAATGGAGAATGTCGCGTTTTCAGTTTGTGCATGGAAACCAACGTAGTTTGGATCTGGATGATATGCTGCTTAATAGCAGAGGTGGATTTATTATCTTTACGGCTGGCATGAACGAGATGATGAAATCCCAGATACAGCAGATAAAAAGTCAGGGAAATCAGGTAATAACGGTAATCGGAGGAGAGAATCTGTATACTGCGCCGGATATGTTTCTGATTACGGAAGAATTTCATTTGGAGAGACTTACCTGATATTAGAAGAAAGGAATCACTTATGCTGAACACAATGAAAAAGAATGGAGTGCCGCTTGTATATGCAACATTTGTCTGCGGTATCATTCTGACTTTGTACATACAGAATATTCTGATCTGGAGTATTGTTGTTTTGGTATTTCAGGCAGCGCTGTTTTGCTTCTTTTATTTTATTGAAGAAAACGGTTCCAGAAGGGGAACGCTATATTATTGTCTGGGCATTGCGACTGTATTTATCACCGTATGGGTATGCTGCATGGCAGCTGGTAAAACGGTGAATGAATTCAAAGACATTATTTTTGGCGGCGTATATACAACCAATATATTTTTGCAGGCAGGAATCAGCGTGATCATTTGTTTTGTGATCGGATCATTGGTTTATTACTGCTCCAATGTAATGCAAAATAGTCTGCTCAATTTTTTGATTGTAATTATGCCGATGCTGCTTTTTCTTAAGGTTGGAAGAATATTTTCCCATGTCTATATCATAACCCTTTGCTTCATGTATTTTATGACAATCCTGCATTGCCGCCAGATGCGGGAAGAGAACAATTATACGTATATTATCACAAAGGAGTACAAGTGGTATGCATTTTTGCTTCTGGGTATTCTTATTGTTCCGGCTTCTCTAATGCCGAAAGGAAATCTGGCACCCTTTGGAGAGGAATTCCGGACACTGGTTATGTTTCAGATGGATGTAAATTCAAATGCAAATCTGGGACACCTGAACAAACAATCGGCAAACAGCAGTGGAAAAGAAGACATGGATGATCAGATTTTACTCTATGTGTATTCCGATGAACCGCTTTATCTGGAACGCCAGTTTTATACCTTTTATAACTGGGATAATCATAGCTGGGAAATGAAAGAAAGCGATGGATTTGAAGCGATGGATATTCAGCAGAATCCTTTTAATATGGAAGAATTATATGCTAAAATAGATGAGATTTTACTAAATAAAAAAGAGCTGAAACAAAGCTTTCCAGGTGTACAGCCAGAACTCTCAAAAGCAATTAATTCTGTTGAAAAAACGGTTTCTGTGGAACCTGAAATGAATTTAACCATGCTGCCTCATCCGCCGTATTCTTATGAGGGAAAATTTTCACAGGATTTACAGCAGCCGGTGTTATGGGACGTGAACAAAATGATGGCGATCAATGGAAGTGTATCATACCCTTACACAGTAAAATATATGAAGAATGAACTGACAGATCCAGATAAGATATTGAAATTTTTATCGGAACTAAATGGAGATGCTTATGACAGGCTGATAAAAGTATTTGACGATGAATATGTGGACTACTATGAAGCGTTTTCTTTTGCCTATTCGGATCATATTAAAAGACAGTTTGATTTTTATCCGGATTACATAAAAGAAAAGGCATTGGAAATCACATCAGATTCCAAAACGGATTATGATAAAGCAAAAGCGCTGGAAAGATATTTTCATGAAGGCGATTATATCTATGATGCCTCATATGTACCGCCGGATCTCGGACCGGAGTATTTTATGGAGAACAGTAAGCGTGGAGCATGTGCCCAATATGCCACTTCCATGGCATTAATGGCGCAGACCCTTGGATTGAATGTCAGATATATGGAAGGTTTTAAGGCCAGCGAATATGATGAGGAAAAAGGAGCATATGTTGTCAGGGCGAAAAACTCCCATGCATTTGTGGAAATATTTATTCGAGGTCTGGGATGGACGATTTTTGAGCCTACCGTATCATTGAGCCAGGAATACGAGGATAAAACGGGAGCTTCGGCTGCAAAATGGTGGGAAACGATCAGTTTTCAGAATATACTGGTTGTCATTGCATGTTGTTCAATTGTTCTGAGTCTTATCATGATTATCCGGAAATTAGGAAATGAGGTTTGGTTCCGGTGCAGAATATTAATTTGTACAAATGAGCAGGCTGTAAAGAAAGTATACCATAGATTATGGAAGATCATATTAAAGGAAATGAATAAAAAAACTATACTGGCAAGTAATGATTTAATTCATATAGTTGAACGGGGATATGGATATGACTGCATGGTAATCGGGCAGATGTTTGACGAGAGCGTATACGGTAAAAGGCTGGTATCCGGTAAAGACAAAAGAGAAGTTATACGTTGCTATAAGAAGCTATATAGATTAATAAAAAGAAAAAACATCCTGATGTAAATAAATAAATTATCCCCAAAAACAATAAGAAAAATCACCCCGTTATCAATTAAAGAATAACGGGGTGATTTTTGTGTTCAACGATATTTTTCTTTTTTTATTCCCGAAGCCTGAGAATTGTCTGATAGAGATTGAGTCTTCCCATCCCCCACTCCCGGCTTGGATAAACATGGATGGGAATTCGGTCAGCACCGCGGATTAAATAAATTTTAATGGAGTTTGCGTTCATACCCAGATTATGTCCCTGTACTATGCCCCAGGTCATCAGATTGGCGGATGCCCCTGCAACATGTGCTGCAGCCACAGAAGTTCCGGTCTGATATGTCATTGGTATACTGGAGTCAGAGGGTCTGCCAGACAAGGCAGGACCATATACGTTGACTCCGGGGGCAACCAGATTTGGTTTCTCAAATTGAATACGGTTGTTACCATAGCTAGAATGAATATAAAGGCTGCCATCCCGATGGTTATAGGCACTTACTGTGATACAACTATAGGCATTTGCGGGTTCTGTAATGGTTGTAAATGGATTGGGAGTTATAAAAACAGTTTCCCGCGAAATAAATCCTGTAATGGGCAGCCATATATGATAACTGCCTCTGATAAATAGGTAATTAAATACACGTATTCGCCATCTGCCGGGCGTAGGTGACTGAAACCGCATAGTGATAAACTGGCTGCCCGAACCCATTTCTGAAATGACGTAATGTACGGTAATCTGTGTATTTTCCAATGTGAAAGTTACAAAGGTATCCCTATCCTCATTTAAAGGAATGCGTTGTATTATTTGACCAGTAGGCGATACAAATCCAACAGTATAAAGTTCTGGCGGAGATGCCCATAACTCGGCGGTAAACCCTTTTTCATCTGGAGCTACCGTTAATTCCACATCTTCATATTCCATGTCCGCCTGAATGTTTCCCTGAAAATGATGGTACATGCCGACTTCGTTACCAGCTGCTACAACAGATGCAAATCCGGTGGTTAAGTTTAATCTTCTTAACAGCAGTCCAAGGGGTGAGGTACCTTCATGGCTTCCGGTGTTGGTTCCCAATCCCAGACAGACCACAAGGGGCATTCTATATTGCACAGAGATAAGCGTCAGATATTTAATCCCCATCATAATATCATTCTCCTGATATGCCTCAGCAGAATCATGTATCAGGTAGAAATCCCGTAAATACTGCTTTGCCGGCTTCAGCTTTACTACGACAATATTACATTCCGGTGAAGCTCCGATGAAATCTGCATTTTCAGATTCTGATCCTGCGGCAATACCAGCCAGAAAGGTGCCGTGTCCGGTAGAGTCTGTGCTGGGTACTACATCCAGTGGATTTTCAGATTCCAAAGCTTCATTAATTTGAGCATTCGTAAATTCTGTTCCATAAATGATGGTATCATTTACGGTAATCCCGGGTATTCCCGGAGGTAAATTCTGGGTAATCTCCAAGGATGGCAAGGTCTGATCCCAGATTCCCAAAATGCGGGATCTGCCGTCCGAATGGCGAAATAATGGATTTTGATAGTCGATTCCGGTATCAATAAAACCAATAATCGTTCCCTGACCCCGCAGGTTCAGAAGAGGCTGTTCAATGGTACCTAATATACCGGAGGCTTCCATGCTGGACGTATCCAGGGTAGTATAAAGATTAGGTATCGTATAATATGTATATCTTTCAGAAGTAATTGGTGCTGCTTCCTGCATGGGAACATATATGATTGAAAATTGGCTGTCAATATAATCCCCGCATGTAGAGGGATTGTTCTGAAGAGTATCATTTAGACTAAAGCTGCTATTTGAAATAATGAAGTCCGCAAACTCTTCAGAGGCTACATTTTGATTGCATGCCATGAATTCCTCCCAGAATGATTTTGTACAATATATATGTAAAAAAGGCGCACATAAGAACTAAAATTTTAATTTTTTGGAAGCATATAAGGGATTCCTAAGTTATTTTAACAAAAAAGAGCCGTCAAAAAACGACTCTTCCATTATAATATGATCTTAATTCTCTTTTGTATCAACGCTGTCTGATTCTGAATCATCTTCATTTTCTTCAGACTGGGTATTTATTGTTTCTGTAAAGCTGTAAAGATAGTCAAAGTCAGATAATTCTTTACATAATTCAATATATTGAAGTGAACTCTTGTCGATCAGGGAACGAAGCCCTTCATACTCTGTGCGGGCGCAGCTTACGATATGTTCTACCTGGTCTTCAGCACGGAAGATAATCTGGTCATGTTTTTTATTCGCTAATTCCAGCTTCATATTTGCTTCTGTTAATATATTTGCTGCGTCTTCTTTTGCTTTAATTATAATACGTTCAGCTTTTTCAACTGCCTGGTTTTCAGAAGTTTCAATTTTGGCTTTTGCTTCATTCAACTGAGCCTCGATAGAAGATTTATAACGCTCGGTTTCCTGCATCATAATTCCATTTTTTTTCTGAAGTTCTAATGCCTGCTCAGATGCTTTCTCCTGTATATAAAGTGCTTTTTTTTCAGCTAAAGATAATACCTGATGCGCTTTTTCGTTTGCCTTGCTTATGGTTTCATCCGCAGTTTTTTTTGCTTTTTCCATCTCTGTATCTGCAAGATTTTTAATATTATCGAAGTATTTTTCTGCGTTTTCCTGTGCAGTGGAAAAAATGTCAATCATTTTTTCTGTTTTTGGGACACGTGTATTATTTGTTAAATCCTTTCTTAACTGATTTACCTGGTCTTCTAAATTAGCAATCTTTTTTAAATGAGCCTTCTTTTCTTTAATTAAATTCTGGATATGGTTATTCATTCTTTCGGGATCATATTTTGGAGATCTAGAGGTAATATCCTGGACGGTAGAAAAAGGTTTATTGGCTTCAGTATCTTTTGATATTTCTTTGTCCAATTCACTATTATTTTGTGGAAGATCTTGTTTTTTTTCTGAGTTGGATTCTACTGGGAGTAAGTCCTTCATATTAAGAAGTTCTTTTTTCTGTATCACGGAGTTTTCCTGTGCATTATCAACCACATTTCTTTCTGAAATTGACTGTTCGTCTTTTTTTTGCTGTGAATTAACATCTTGCACTTGCATAATTTTGTTATCTTTTGATTCTTTAAGATTTTCTAGATTCATAAACTTTTTACTCCTTTTGTATTTTAACATTATTTATCAAAAAATTAATAAATAGCATATATAATTCAAATTTGATGTGCAATTGAATCATAATATTTGATGGCATGAAATGAAAACAGAACTTAAAATTGATAATACAAAAATACCATATATAAAAAATCAATGCATGGAATTGTATTAAAAAGCAGGTTTTATGTATTAAAACAGGGTTAAGGAGAATTGGATTCACTATTTTTATTGGAAATCATAAAAATATGTCGATAAATTTTCTATTCAGTACATAAAGAGCAATAAAAGTACTATTTTTTGATAAAATAATGTCTTAAAGAAATCGGGAAGAAATGAGGCTATGAAAGATAGAGAAAATAAGTTTCAAGAATTGTACGACCAAAATATCAATATTTTAATGTGCAATGAAAATGAGTGTATGATGGAATCATATAAATATTTGATTAGCTATTACGCTGGTATGAATGGGTATAGTGTTGATATTGCTGTTTATGAAAGTGGTAAAGAAGCACTTTTTTGTGAAGAAGATAGGGCAAAAACACTTGATATGATTTTTATTGGGTGGGAATACAGGTATATCAGGGGAATTAATATAGCAAGGACCTTTAGAAAAAATGATTGTGAAGCTGAAATTATTTTTTTAGGGGCAGAGATAGAAAATATATTGGATTCTTTCCAAGTGAATCCTTTTTACTATTTTGTAGAAAAGGAAGTCACACATGGAAAATTTGAAGACGTAATCATGAAATGTTTTAGACGTATTATTGAGAAGAAACGTAATTATCTATGTTTTACTCAAAACGGAAAGGTAAACAGGATAAGTTTAAACCGTATAGTTTATTTAAAAGTAGAACATAGGGTGACACAGATTTGTTGCCTGGATAAACAAGAAATTTCTTTTTATGAAAGTCTGAAAAATGTAGAACAAAGTATAAAGAATAATAATTTTGTCAGAATCCACAGAGGCTATATTGTTAATTTGAATTACGTTGACTGCATAGACAAAGGGGAACTTTACCTAATTACTGGAGAAAAATTACCTGTTGCAAGAAATTACAAGCAGGATCTTGTGGAAAGGATGATGCAGCAGGAAAAAACAATACTGTTATAAAGTGAAAAATGGAAGGTAGGAGGAGCATGCTAAATAAGAAAGGATTTACCGTTCCAACGGCATTGGCATTAATGCTGCTGTTAATGGCATTTGCAGGCAGTATTCTTTTGGTTGCCAGTTACAGATATCAGAGTACTTATGTTCGTCAAAAACAGGATCAGCTATATTTGTATGCAACAGCCTTAGTTGATGATGCAACTAAAACCATAGAAGATGGAAAATTAAATCAACAGGTCGCACAGACTATAAAAAATATGATTAGTACAGATGTTACTGGAAAATTAATCAATTATGCGAAAGAGTATAATTTTCAATTTAATTTAGGAAAGGATTTAACCGGTAATGATCGATATCTGGATAATACATTCATTCAAAATGATCTCGGGAAGATTTTTGTGGAAATGTCAGTTAAATATGAACCACAGGGACCAGGACAGATGCTTCCGGATGATCAAAAAAATTATATTAAAATTGGTGACCGTTTAAAAGCAGAATACCGTATTATGCTCAAAAATATGGAATACCGCATTACAGCAGATTATTACTGTTCTGCAGATAAGAATAAGAATCCTGATGGGTCTTTTATTGATACACCACAAGATTATGTAAATATGAAATGGCAGCTGAATAAATACACTGGAAAGATATATACATCATAATTATGAATGGAGGCCTAATATGTACAGAAAAATACAAAAATTAATATTTAATAGAAAAGGTTCAATCTTAATTGAGACTTTATGTGCTTTTGCTGTTTTGACAATAGTAATTATCTTTTTCTCCTTAAGTATCACTAGTGCTACTATACTATTTCGTAAATCGTCTGTAGTATCCAGTGAGTGGGAAAGAATATTTAGCAAAACAGTTGAGAAGGACTATTCTACATCTGTCACAAAAAGTGCTTCTGCATTTAATGTTGTTATGTATATGAACAATATAAATAAAGAAAATATAATACTTGCTGATAATACAGCTTTAGGTACGGGAGTGATTGATGTAGCATCAATAAATGGAGGCAGTATTCCAAGTGTTATTCTTATTAACAATAAAGCTTTCTACAGATATGAAGAACTTGTAAAGACGGAAGCTGCCGTTTCAGGTGGAAACGCATATATTTATACAATTGAAGATAACTGATATATGTGTATTAATATGGAGAAGGTGATGAATATAAAGTGTAAAATAATTCAGAAGCGTGGTTTCACTATAGTAGAATTTATTGTTGCCATGTCAATTATGTCAATATTTTTTTTAGGAGTTACATTGATTTTATCTTCTGGAAGTAAAATATATCTTACAGAAACTGTGATTTGGAATAATGAAGAAGCAATTACAACAATTATGGATGATATTACTAATTATGTTATGTATGGAGAGGATGTGCGTGTATTTTACCGGTTATCGGAAGGAGAAACAAAGGTTTCCGGTAAAATTGTAGCCGGTGCTAATGCAGGTTGGTTTACTGAAGGAACAGAAGTATATCTTGATCCTAAGGATGATAACCGGCTCATTTTTGATGATATGAGTGGATCAAAGAATGCTGTATACCTACCAGGTTCCGGGACTGATGAACAATTAAAATCAGGTACAGAATTTTATGGTAATGGAATAGACTTGGGGTATAAAAAGATCTATCTTGTTAGTAAAAAACTATCTGATGGAAATTATATTGGAGAATCCGTTTATGGTCTGTCATTTGGCAGTAAGTATTATAGAGGATTAAATCTGAAACTGCAGATCAGAGATAAAGGAATTGAAGCAGGGGGTGCAAAAGGCGTTTATATGATTAAGTTGACGGGGATAGGAAAGGTAGCATCAGCCATATCGGAGGTTTCGGTGAAAGCATTAAACACGAAATAAGTTGGCGGCAAGCTTAATTAATGGTTAACAGATTCAGGAAAGGAGACAATCCATGTCTGATCAAAAACAGAATGATATCGAGGCTAAGATAATCAGGCTGCGTAATTTGGAAGAAAAACAGAAGCAAGAATATAAAAGAGAAAAGCAAAGGAAAAAAGGAATCATTGGAATTGGATTCATTTTAATAATTGTGCTGATGATATTTGCAATTATTCAGCTTACTTATATCGCTGGACAATATTATACATTGAAGCGTCAAATTAATATTATGGATGAGCAAATAAAGTTATTGGCCTCGGATATGCGGCTGCAGGAGGACAGAATAGAAGAAAGGAATATAAATAAGAATGGGGAAAAGTAAAATGAATAAAAATAAAATAGTTACTTCTGCGAAAAAAATTTTTAAATCCAGAGAGGAACTGGAACAGGAAGATGTACTGGATATAGAACAACAGGATATAGCGCAGGAAATCGAACAGTTAAGAGCGGAAATAAAGGCTTTTTACCTGGAACATCCGGATAAAGATCCTTCTATGCCGGATAAAATATATGTAAAAGATATGAATGAACTGGAAGAAAAAATAACAGAGCATATCCCCAAAAAAGTAGTGGAAGATGAAATTGTTATAAAAAATATAATTGAACAGGGGGGAGCGGGGGGATCAAGTCCCTTGGATTTCAGCCGAATGAAAGAATACGACCTGCCGGATGAATACAGAAGTCAGGTTTTTTCACCGAATATAACAGATGATGAGACTAAAGAAAAAAAGGATACAATAGAAGATTACATAGATAAGAAATCAGATACTGATACAGTCAAAGAGATATTTGGAGAAGAATTATCCAGAGATATACAAAGCATAGATGGAGAAGAAGAGACTACTGAGATAGAAGATGTTGATATAAAAGAAGTTCAAGTTGATCTTGGTTTACTAAAAGATAGTCTGGATCAAGATTTGCTAAAACAATTACAGGAACAACGTATGGAAAACGAGCAGAATGCGGAACTTAAAAATAAAATATTTACGCACCAGGTTTTTGCTAAATCGGATAACTATACTATAACAGATGATGCAGGTAGAGATAATTCTAATCATGAGGGGAGCGTAAAATTACAGGATCAGGAAAATGATGATACAAAGAATATGAGCGATTTATTAAGTAAACTTTTGTCAGAAGGAAAATTAGAAGCTGATCTGCATAATGAGGAAAATCAGGAAGGAAGTGCAGATATATATATACCTGGATTGAATGTAGAATATGAAGAGGAAACAGATATTGAAGGTGATAGTATAGAAACCCCCAATTCCGATGAAGGAGAGAATTTAATAAATAAAAATGAAGTAGAAACACAAGAAAATCATGATAGTAATCTTTCGGATTTATTAAGTGATTTGTTATCTGAAGATTCTGAAAATCAAAGCAACGCTGATAAAGAACATACTGCAGATGAGGATCTGGATACAGATGACTATCATAACAGAGTATTTATATCTTCCGTTAAAGCAGCTAAGAAATTATCTGATGGAGATTCTATTGGGGGTAACCGTAAAGAGGAGACGAAAAAAGAAATCAAGTCTGGAGAAAAGGTTGTTTTTCAGGAATATGGAGGAGACGACGATGAAGCTATAGAGATTAATCTCAATAATCTTATCAAAGATGACTCTGATATACAGAATGAAGATATTGGGAAGGTAGAAGAAAAACAGGATAATAAATCTACAGAAATGAAAAATAACGACCTGTTAGAGGATAGCTTAAAATCGCTATTAAATCCGAGTCATGAGAGCTTTAAAAGTCTTTTGTCAGAAGAGAATTTAGAAGAGGAAGACTTAGATTTAGACAAAGAAAAGGAAGACGAATCAACAGAGCAGCAGGATCAGGAAACTAAGATAAATAAGCAATTGCAGCAACAAGTGAACTTAGATGAAGATAAAGTATCGACTTTAGATAATTCGGAAAATGAGCTTGATGATGGTTTTGATTATGATGGAAAAAGAATTATAGAAGAAGAGAAAGTAGAATTTGCAGAAAAAGAAAATGGTAATATACAAAATAATATAAATAATGATGATTTTTCCCATGATAAAAAATCGGTTGAACTGGATAATATAGAGAATATTCTAAATTCATTATTAGGTGATTCCGATAAAGATATAGAAAAGGAAACTGTTAAAGATGAAACTGACCTATTGGCACAGGTTATGGGATCTACAGATGATCCTGTATTAATAAAAGGAAGTGAATTAAAAGACGTAAAAGATCAGGCAGCAACCATCCCTATAGTAAATAAAGAAATACAGTCAGAACAGAAGGGTGAAACAATCCTTTCGGACAGCCAGAAAATAATACAAAAAAAGAAGGTAAATTCGATCGCATCAGTTTTGCCAGAGGAGAAGAAAAAAGTAGAAAAAACTACTAGAAGAGAAAATACAAAAAAATCTACTGAAAATAAAATACCAGAAAAAAAACATGACACTGAAAATAAAAGAATAGCTACAGAATTAGTAAAAACCGACCACTCCATTCATGCTGTTAAAGTGTTGACAGAAGAAAAAAGGCAAAGTCTGTTTGCCAGACTCTTGCAGAAGATTAAGGATATGTTCAGGAAAAAACCTAAAATGGAGATCATCAGTCAAGAAGCGGCCATAGATGAAAGCAATGTATATAAAAGTCAGGAAAAAGAAACATTTATTAATGGATTAATTACAGGTTCAGTAAGCGGAGATAACGTAACACTAAATCCGTTGGCAGTTGTTAAGAAAGATGTGATTGCTCAGGGAAAAGTTCTCTGTCTTTCTGGTGCGGCAATTATGGGGAAGGTGAATTGTGAGTCCATTATTGTGGAAGGAACGGTTTTTGGTGAGATTGAAGCTAGAGGAAAGGTAATAATTAAGAATGATGCTCTGGTGTTAGGGAATATTTATTCATCTGATGTACGTATAACCCAGGGAGCGATGGTTCAGGGAGACATCTTTTTTAAAAATCCGGAAAGAAAGGGGAAATAGTTTATGGCAAAATTTCGATATACAGCTAGAGATGTAGAAGGAAAAGTTGTAAAGAAATATGTGGAAGCATCTAATTATGCAGATGTTTACGATAATATTGAAAAAAATGGATTGCAGCCGGTTAAAATTATTCAGCTAGATAAACAGGAAAAACAAACTAAAGCTAAAAAACTTTCTTTCAAAACAGTGACTTTATTCTGTAAGCAGTTTGGTTCCATGCTATCTGCCGGTATTCCTTTGGTTAAGGCATTTGATATATTGACAGTGCAGGCAAAACAAACGGGACAAAGGCAGTTGTACAGAATATATAAGAATATTTATCAGAATATCCAAAAGGGTATGTCTTTGAATGAATGTATGAGAGTTGAGGGGGATGTATTTCCCCCTATGTTAGTTAATATGGTAAAAGCAGGAGAAGCCAGCGGTAATCTTGATGTTGTGATTCAAAAATGCGGTGTTTATTTTGAAGCACAGTATAAGTTAAAGAACAAAATTAAATCAGGTTTATTATACCCTAAGATTTTGCTGGTTTTATTAGTTTGTATTGTTGTAGGTTTATTTACGTTTATTCTTCCTAAATTTTTTGATGTATTCACACAATTGGATATGGAATTGCCGGCAGTTACACAAATCGTTGTATCCATTAGTAATTTTTTTATCTCTAAATGGCTGTATATTGTAATAGTAATTGTGGCTATCTGGTTATTATTTACCATATTAATGACTAATTATCAATTTGCTTTTTATATAGATCAAATAAAAACTCAATTACCTGCTATTAAAGTAGCAACTGAAAAAGTAGCGATTGCTAATTTTAGCAGTACTATGGCAGTGCTTTATGGAAGCGGGGTATCCATGCTGGATTCTCTGGAAATAGCGTCTTCTATATTATCTAATAAATATTATGAAGATCGGTTTAAGTCTGTAATCAAAGCCGTGGAATCCGGAAAAATGTTATCTGCCTCTCTGGATAAAGAAAACATATTTGAACCAATGTTTACGTCATTGATGTACGTAGGTGAAGAAGCTGGTAATTTAGAACAGATCTTACAGGATATATCTGAATTTTATATGAGTGAGGCAGAAGAAGCTATTGCAAGGATGGTTACATTAATTGAACCAATCATTTTAGTAGTAATAGGATTATTACTGCTTGTAGTCGTGGCTGCAGTTATACTACCTTCCTTTTCTCTTGCATCACAGGTTACTGATATGGCACAAAATAATTAAGGAGGTAATTTATGATCGGAATCGAAATGACAGGCAATAGTATTCATATTGTATCCGGATCCCTGACAGGAAAAGGTGTCAGAATATCAGATGCATTCAGCATACCTACTCCATGGGGGGCACTTAGAAATGGTTATATAAAAAATGCCAAAGGATTAGCAGGGGAATTAAAGGGTGTATTGTTGGATCACAATCTTATTAAGGAAAAACAAATTTGTTTTGTTGTAGATGGAACAGCATTAAAGAGGAAAGAAGTAGAAGTACCTGTTGAAAAACGGGAAATTGTATTACAGATAATGCAAAGAGAAATGGGAGAATTGATTGCCGATGAGGACCATGTTATTGATTACATAGTAAAAGAAGTTTTTAAAAAAAATAGTAAGAAGTATATGAGATGCGTATTATATGCTATTCCTAAAATTTTTTTGAGAGATTATATGGGACTTTGTGAAGAAAGCAGTTTAAATCTAAAAAATATAGATACTTTAAATGAATCCATTATAAAACAATTGGATAAAAAAGACAAAGGCATAATAAAAGAACAAATCACTGTTTCAATGAAAAAGAAAAAAGTGAAAAAAACAAATAAAAAGAAAACTGAGTCAATTGACAACTTTGAGGTTGAATCAGAGGCTGAAACCGAAAAGTATAAACGTGTTAGCATTGAGGGGCAGGTGAAATTATGGATAGGGTTATATTATGAAAAAATCAAGATAATGACAAATGGAATTGATGGTGATATTTTTACAAAGACAATCATGTTGGAAGGATTAAATGTGAATCTTGGTGAAGATACAGAATATGAATCCGAAATTGAAGCTGAAAAAAACATGATGATTCTTTATATCAAGGAGATCAAACAGTTTATTGCATTTCAGAAAAGTGTTTTACCGGATCAGCCTGTAGAAAGTATTTATCTGTATGGAGAATTTTCTATGCTTGCTAAAATGTGTGAGTTGACAGAGGCTATGGTAGATCTTCCAACTACTTTTATCAGTATTCCCAAAGCAGTTAAGGGAATATCCAATACAGATTATCCTAAGTACGCTGGGGCAATTGGCTGCCTGTTAAGGAGTTAAAAATATGAGAATAAATCAAAGGGACAGGGATATTAATTTTTATATTAGCTTACATGAAAGTGAAAATCCGGAAAAATTAAAAGCGCGTCGCTCAAGTAATGCAGTATTTCTTGTATGTGCATTAATGTTGGGCGGAGTTATGGTTATTTATGCGTTGGCATGGAATCAAAATCTACAGGTAGAGCGGCAAATCGCTAGTACTCGGGCGTATATACAGGATGAAAATAATCTGAAGCAGTATAATGAAAAACTGGCAATAAAGGCGAAGGCAAAGAAGATTGAAGATTACAACAATGCTTCTGTGCGATATTTAAAACAGTTAGAAAATAGTGCCCGTTTTTCAAATAAGTGGGTTGATTTTTTTTCTACAGAAATGGCTAAGACAATTGGAGGCGAAAGCGAGATTATTAGTTATAGCTATTCAGGAAATATACTTTCTTTACAATGTAGAACATATGATGAAAAAAATCCAAAATTATTTGCCCAGCATTTAAGTGAGATGAAAAAGATAGACGGCACAATAATGTTTTCAGATATTGAATATACAGGTTTTGATTATCAAAAGGGAAGCTTTGGTGAAATGACTTATAATTTTGACCTAAAGATTACACTTTGGCAGGTAGAATCTGCTACCACAGAAGTTTTCCAACCAGAAGTAGCAGAAACATCAAATCAAACAGAGTCTGAACAGTAGAAAAGGGGGATTAAATAATGAATTTTTCTGTCACTGAAAGTCAAAAAAAGCTTATTATGCTTCTTTTTACAATTATGTTCAGCGTCTTGATCATTACCTTGGGGGTACAATCAGTCTACGACAAAATCAAAGTAAATAAGGAAGAACTGACAACATTAAAAGATCAAGAAGATGGGATTCGTGGAGTTATTGAAGATGTTACAATTGAGTCAAATTATGAAAAGTTAAAAAAAGAAAGTAAGATGACTTTTGAACAGAATTACAAGAGTTTTAAAGCAAATGAAAAAATTGAAGAAATAGTTACCGGATTGGGACTGAAACTGAACGCAATTAGTATTACACCTTATGTAGGTGTGGATTCGGTTACTTATGAACAAAGTATTGTGCAACCTAAAAGTAGGAAAGAATATACAGAAATGCAGACAGATATGTCAGGAGAATTAATGAATCTTTTTTTGGTTTCACAAATATCAATTAGGTTAGAGGTTAATGATGATCAGTGTTTACAAGTAATTAATGCTATCAATAATATACCTCCGGAAGGTTTGGGCGAAAACAATATAGAACGATACTGTCTTCAGATACCTTCTGTTGACTATGAACCCCAGGGAGATGTAGTACGGGAAGTGTCATTTCTGGTAAACATGTATGGTATGACACCGCCGCCTATTGAGGAGGAAGCTCAGTGATTGATTTAAGTTATATCATTTTATACGCAGTAATTGCAGGAATTATAGTAGGCAGTTTTTTGAATGTATGTATATACAGAATACCCAGAGAGATTTCTGTGAATGGAAATCATGGTAGATCTATGTGTACGGAATGTAAAAAAACATTGAGATGGTTCGATTTGATTCCGGTTATCAGTTATTGTATTTTGGGAGGAAAATGCAGATTTTGTAAAAAGCATATATCTCTTCGTTATCCGGTTATCGAACTTTTAAACGGAATTTTATGGGGGTTCGCAGCTTATATTTGGGGAAAGAGTTGGAATACAGTTTTATACTGTATTTTCTTTTCTGTTTTGATTATAGTCTGTATGATTGACTGGGATACAATGGAAATTCCTTATCGGTTTGAATTTATTATATTTGGGCTTGGAGTGGTATCTGTTCTAATTAATGGCACAGGAAGTATATTAGATCAAATCGTTGGTATTTTTGCAATCAGCGTGCCTATGATTCTCATAACTTTGTTATGTGGAGGATTTGGAGGAGGAGACATTCAACTGATGGCAGTTTCGGGTTTTTTGCTGGGGTGGAAAGCTAACATAGTTGCAATGTTAACAGCGGTGATTATAGCAGGAATATATGGGATTGTAGTTATCATTCATAAGAAAAAAAGAAAATTGAAAATACCTTTTGGTCCATTTCTATCATTTGGTCTTATATTTGCTTCCATCTGGGGAAATAAGATTTTTGAATGGTATATCGGATTATATTAAAGGAGACAAATTTATGGATAATGAACAAAATAAAAGTTTGGAAATGATACTGGTTAAAATGGGGCTTTTGAATGAAGAGGGTTTACTAAAAGCAGTAGAAGCAAAAAAAATAAGTCCCCAAAAAACCTTGAGTACCATACTATTAGAAAAAAATATTATATCTGAATTTGATTATATCCGTGCTATGGGAGTTAAGTATAATTTGCCTCTAGTTAATCTTGCTGCACAGAAAATATCTCCGGCGATCCTGCGATATATATCAGAAGAAGATGCAAAAAAAAATGTAATTATACCTGTACATGAAACAGAATACTTACTTCATGTTGCAACAGACAATCCTTTTAAACAGGTACTATTTGAAAAACTCAGTCAACTTTGCGGTAAGCAGGTCTCTGTTTTGCTGGCAACCAAAAATGATATTGAAGAAGCAATCAGGCAAAACTATATTCAGCAAAGTGTAAATAATATTATGGCACGGATAGAGGAGGAATTTGGAAAAGGAGAAGAGACAGAGGAAGAGATCTTTACATTTGATGATAGTCTTCAAAATGATTCAATTGTGAAAGCGGTAGGGGTAATTCTGGAACAGGGTTATCAGAGGAAGGCAAGTGATATTCATATTGAGCCTATTGAAAATTATGTGACTGTCAGACTTCGAATTGACGGCGAACTAATAGAAACTATGTCCTTTGCAAAAACAGCATTTGGACATCTGCTAAGCCGATTTAAGGTTCTTGGTGGGCTGGATATTGCAGAGAAACGTTTGCCTCAGGATGGAAGGATGAATGTTCTTTTAGATGGAGAAAAGGTGAATATGAGAATATCTACGCTCCCTACTATATTTGGTGAGAAGATTGTTATCCGTATTCTTGGAACGAGTAATCCGGAAGATATCCTGGGGATAGAAGATCTGCATATGGGACTGAATCAACCTAAATTTGAAAAAACATTAAATGCTCCAAATGGAATTGTATTAATTACGGGACCTACTGGCAGTGGAAAGACAACTACAGTATACGCGGCACTAAAAATGTTAGCAAAATCCACTATAAATGTAATAACAGTAGAGGATCCGGTAGAGAAGATTTTGCCCCACATTAATCAGGTACAGGTAAATACAAAAAGCGGGCTTACTTTTGCTACGGGACTTCGTTCTATTCTCAGACAGGATCCGGATATAGTAATGATAGGCGAAATTCGTGATGCGGAAACAGCCGAAATTGGAGCAAGAGCAGCGATAACTGGTCATCTGGTTATTGCAACTATGCATACAAATGATGCAGCGTCTGCATTTATGCGCTTGATCGATATGGGGGTGGAACCGTATATGGTTGCATCCTCAATTGTCTGCGTGGTAGCACAGAGACTTGTAAAAAAAATCTGTAAATATTGTAAGGAAGAGTATGCTCCAGAACCGGAGGAGTTGGTGGAGTGGGAAGGAGAACTACCTGAAAAATTACATCATGGAAGGGGATGCCCAATGTGTAATAATACTGGATATCTTGGCAGAATGGCAGTTTATGAGATTGTAGAGATGGACAATAAAGTAAAAAGATTTGTTGTACAAAAGGCTGAGAGTTATGTCATTAAAGAATACCTTAAGGAGGAAAAGGGATTTCTTGATTTGGGACTTCATATGCAGGAATTAGTGAAACAAGGCATAACTACTACACAGGAATTGAAAAAAATAAAAACATCATTAGATTAAAAGGGGTTGGAATCATGAATAACGAAATTGAAAAAAGGCAGATAATTGATATTCTTCTGGAAACATGCAGGGACTGGAAAGTATCAGATCTACATTTTACAAAAGGACTTCCACCTATTATGCGCATTCATGGAAGCCTAGAAAAAATGAAAGAAGTAGGCATTTTAAATGAAAATCAGATACGGGCATTGGCAGATTCTATGTTGGTACAAGTGAAAAAAAGATATGCATTTGGTCAGGATGTGGATTTTTGTTATGTTTCTTCAGATGGTAATCGTAACCGTGTGAATATTTACACGCAATATGGAAGCCCTGGCATAGCAATACGTTTGCTAAATGATACTATACCTACAATGGATGAATTGAATCTTCCTGAATTATTTAAAAAACTTGCTATGTATCCGAGAGGGCTTCTACTGGTAACCGGACCAACTGGAAGTGGTAAGTCAACGACATTGGCATCAATCATTAATTATATCAATATGAATAAACAATGCCACATTTTAACCTTTGAAGATCCTATCGAGTACAAGCATGAACATAAAAGATCTATGGTTAATCAAAGGGAAGTGGGGAGAGATGTAGATACATTTGCAGGTGCTTTAAAGAGTGCTCTTCGAGAAGATCCCGATGTGATTCAAGTTGGAGAAATGCGTGATCTGGAAACTACTTCTGCTGCAATTACGGCAGCAGAGACTGGGCATTATGTTCTTTCTACATTACATACGACTGGAGCAGCCAGCACCCTGGACCGTATTATTGACCAGTATCCGGCAAGCCAGCAAGATGAGGTCAGAATTCTTTTGGCACAGGTATTAAGAGGGGTAATTACCCAGACTTTAATCCCGAAAGCAGATGGTACAGGGCGAATAGCTGCATTTGAAATCTTATTGTGCAATGATGCCGTATCAAATATGATACGTGAAAATAAGTGTCATCAGATTGCATCCGTATTGCAGACTGGTCAGAAGGCAGGAATGCAGTCATTGGATTTTCATATAGCGAAATTAATACAGACAAATATTATTACTTACGATGCAGGTATTGAACGGTGCGTTGACAAGCAAATGGTTAACAAATATCTGGTTAATAAGTAAAAAAACGTTCATATTTGATTTTTGAGTTATTAAATTAATGGTTTTATGTCGAAAAAACAACCTTTTAATACATAGACAATTAAAACATTACACTTTGTAAGCGATTGAATACAAAAATGGTAAAAAATCTGTTTTTTTTGTTATTTTATATGAGTAGCTGGCAGTAATAATTTACTGAAGCAGAAAAAGTATCTGAAAAGAAAATGGAGGGAGGAAAAAAATAAAGAATAACAGATACAAACGATTATAAATTAAAAAAACGGAGGATAAGAAATGCAAAAATTAAGAGAAAAATTTAGGAACAAAAAAGGTTTCACATTGGTTGAAATGATCGTAGTATTAGCAATTATTGGTATATTAATTGCTTTAGTTGCACCTAATGTTGCAAGAATTATTAAAGATGGTCAGGAAACAGCTGACTCAGCAAGAGCGAAAAACTTTATGACATCAGCTCAGGCATTTGCTACACGTAATGTAGCAGCTGGACGTGCTATTGATAATACAGGTGGTACTCTGTATGCAGGTACAACAGTTTATACAGTTAAGCTTGATAGTACTGATATGGATGATAACTTATTGACATTCTTTAGTGTAGTTCCTGTGTCACCGGCTACTACTGTTCCGGCAAAAGATCATTTTATTGCAGCCGGCGGAGATGCATATTTTACCCCGAATGATTTAAAAGGCACTGATGAGATCTACTTATATATTACAAGCGAAGGTGCTATTATGGGTGCAGTATATGCTAATGGTGGAGTTGTAAAAGGTGTTTCAGGTGTATCACCAGATACAGCAGTAACAGAGTTTAATACAGCAACAATGAGAAATGGTACTATTGACGCTTCGGGTGAAATTACAGTTGCACCATAAGGAATAATACATAGACATTTATATCATAACAGCAGGAGACTTCTGGCGCAACACCCAGAAGTCACTTGCTGGCTTTAAATGAATGTTTCGCAAATCTTCCCCTTTCTCCCTGTACAACGGGGAGGGCGGAGCATTCATTTAAAGCCAGCAACTCAAGTGTAACAAAATGGCATGTGACAGAAATTATCAGCATCTAAAAAATGCAGCGCTGACTGCTTTGAAAGGAGGTGACTGTATATGATGCCATTTATGCACAGGTACAAGAAAAGGGTTAAAAATAAAAAGGGCTTTACAATTACTGAATTAGCCGTAGTTTTAGGTGTGCTTAGTATATTGATTGGAATTGTTGCATTTAATGCAGTGAGAATTGCTAATCAGGCATACATGGCGAGGGCAGATGATACTGCTCAGGTAATTTATATGGCGATGCAGTCTTCGCTGACAGATCTGAAAGTTCAGGGCAAGTTTGATGAAGAGTTTTCAAATGCAAACCGGGGAACGGAATTCTTTGATGTTCCCGAGGAGGCGATTAAGGGAGGTACTGTGGATGGAATTGATTATCCCGGTGTTACATTTCCTGGTGTTGCTGAAGGCAGTGCAGATGAGGCCGCAAAAAAACAAGAACTGATCGATTCAAAAAATTTAGTTTACATGGAATTGAGCAAAGATGACTCGGAAGAATCTGCTTTGCTTTACCGTCTGTTAGAACCTTATATCAGTGATAAGAGTATTCTCGATTACAGCATTCTGGTAGAAGTTAATCTAAATAATAAAACGGTTCGTTGTGCATTTTATTCCGAACGTACAGACAGCTTATCTTATAATGAAACAAGTTTAAGCGAAAGTGTACTAAAGAGTAAAGAAAATGTACTTCTGAGGGACCGGGGTGCCCTGGAAGATAAGAGACAGGGCTACTATGGCGCTCAGGGGATTGGAGAAGCGGAAAATTTAGGGCTTTTGGAGAATGCATATGTAAAAGTTAATAATGATGATATGCTTACCATTGAGTGGGGAGAAATCGGTCCGGTAAATGATGCAGGTGGAGTTACCGATGATAAGAGGAAAAAATTCATCAATATGACTTATGATATATCCATTGTAAATGCTGTGGATACATCGAAGGTTTATTATAAGATAAAAGACGTTACCGCATATAACAGCGGAGATACCTATATAACGCCCGGAAGCACTGTAACTACGGAAGCATCCGGTGATGTTCGCGGTCCGATGCCGGTTTACGATCTATATTCTTATGATAAAAATAAAGGCGTGAATAACGCTCTGAAAACGAATTTAATGGTTCCTTTTTATACGGAAGAACTCCAGGGAGACGGATCAATGAAGAGCTATGACGGTTCTGATCCGACAAGTACCTTCAAACACCGGCTGTCATACTATGTACCTGCGGATAAAGCAGGAGATAAACAATATGGAGTATTCCGGCTTGTTCTCGACAGCATATCGGATGACAGTGATGATAAATTATCGGTCAATAAAAAATATCCCTCAATACCATGGAATGAAAACTTTAAAGTCATAGTAGAAGGAAAGTATAAAGGTGAAGGATTTACCGGATCCATGAATGTTTCATCAGGAGAAGAAAATGCCTATACGGAAGCAAAGACCGTCAATCCGGCAGAAAACATCTATGTAATGGGTGTGCGTGGCGGTACGGTCTGGGAAGAAGCGAAAGCGTATCTGGCTAACAGGGAGAACCGGAACTTATCTAATATGTGGTACGGTTTAGGATATGCAAGACACCTGAGTAATCTTCGGTACATACTGAATGATAAAGCAGATCCCACAGATCCGGCTTATGTGCAAAGCAAAGCCGGCAATTTCCAGAACTTTATGCTGAATGATGACATTGACTGGAGTTTACAGAAGCTTGGAAGAGAAGAGGTTTCACAGCCGGGAGGTGGTAACAAAGTATATCACCGGCTGGTAGTGTCAAATGCGTCGGGAAATGATCTGACTACAACAGATGTCTCAAAACTGCGGATTTTACAGCCCATATCGGCAAATAAACAAAATGCAGCAGAGGCAGACAGAACAGAAGGATTTGAAGGATCATTTACCTCAACGGTTAAAAAAGATACTGCCGGGAAAATTGAATACCAGAAAAGGGCGGACGGAACGGACCTTGAATATGAAGTTACGGATTCCCTTGGTGTGACAAAAAAGGAAAAAATCCCGGTTTATCAAAACTATAAATTATCAAACTTAAAAATAAGCAATACGTATACAGATCCGCTTAATCCAGCAGATTTAGCAAAAAACAATCGCGTGGGACTGTTTGAAATTATTGGAAAACAGGGAACCATTAAGAACTTTACCATTGAAGGAATCACGGCTTACGGAAAAGATTATGTAGGCAGTGTTGCCGGTGAGTTTCAGGGATTTGGTAAGAATATTACACTCCTGAAAAATGAAAAAAATAATTATCACACGAAAATGGTAGAATCAGCAAGCGGCGTGAAAAGTGAAGAGCGCCTGAAGGATAGCGGCGGAAACGAAATTGTTTTAAAGCCTTACAAATATGAAGCAGCAGATCCAAAATTTAGCGGAAACACGATAAAGGCAGAAGGCAATTATGCCGGAGGAATCGCAGGTATGCTGACGATTGGAGATCCAGCTGTTATAGGGGATGGAAAATCAGGTGTATTAGTAGATACCGCAAATGGAAATCGTTTTATCAGTCTGTATGATGGTAAGATTGACGAAGTGAATCAAACCCAGAAGCCTGCCCTTGGAAATGCCAGCCGAAAAGATCTAAATGGTATATCCGTAAAGGCAGATAATAATGCCGGAGGAATCGCCGGTGTTGCAGATAAAAAGACAGTCATAACGAAAGCGGTTAACACCGGGGAAGTTACAGCTGAGCAGTATAATGCCGGAGGAATCGCCGGAAGTATTGAAGAAGGAAGCACTTTTTCCGGACTCGATAAAACCGCAGGTTCAACAGATGAGCAGTATGTTATCCGGAATTACGAGTATGTTACGGGTACCGGGACGACTGCAGTGAAGACTTACAAAAGTGAATATTCCAATTATGGAATTATTCAGGCTGAAATAAATGCCGGGGGAATTACAGGTTCTGTAGAGGGACCGTTGAATCCAAAGCAGCATTATGATGTGGTAATAGAAAATACAGCAAATGCCGGTCCGGTGTTGGCAACAGGCAGTTATGCCGGAGGAATTGCCGGACAGATACAGGGTTATCAGGTAACCCTGCAGAATGTGGTAAATAAGGCCGATGTGGCTGCTATTGATTCCACAGTGACCGGTGGAGCGGGAATAATAGGGTATGCCGGAGGTATTACAGCTGCTGCGGGCAAAGAGTTTAAATTAAGCGGAGCTGTGAATCTGAAAACGGAGACAGGAAAAATCATTGAAGATATTAAAATCGGAGGTGTGCCTGTTATGAAACCCGGTATTTCAGCGGTATCGTATGCCGGAGGAATTATAGGATTGGCAGATGATCGGGTGGAAATATCGAACCTTTTATTACCTTATAATATTGGAAACCTGACGGCAAATACCATTATTCAGGTCAGCAACAGTGCGAATATAACAACCAAGGGCAGTTATGCCGGAGGGATCGCCGGTGCTTTGACAAAAGATGTAACGCTTAATGTGGGAGGAACTACCCAGGCGCAGGAAAAACCGGTCTATAATGAAGGAACGGTTAGTGCCGGGGACAGTTATGCCGGAGGAATCACAGGTGTGGCAGCCGGTAAAGTTGAGATTAAAAATGTGGAGAACCGTTATAATACGGTGACGAAACCTAAGATTGAAGCTGTCGGCAGTTATGCCGGAGGAATCGCAGGCAGTGTCACTTCCGAAGCAGATGCAGACTTGTTCCCGGGAGCCACCGAATCAACAGATACCGAGGTAGAGATTCTAGTCTTAAAAAGTCTGCCGAGTATTTCGGTAGATCCTACAACAGGTGTAGTAGATCCTGTTCTGGGGTATTACACAAATACAATGCCGGTTAGCACAACCGGTATATCCGGCAATAATGCCGGAGGTATTGCAGGAAAACTAAATACCACAGGAGTAATCAGAAATGTATTTAATGCCGGAGCGGTAACCGCATCACAGGCAAATGCCGGAGGAATCGCGGGTTACATCAGTTCAGCAGTTACGATTACATATGATGAAAAATTAATAGAAGCAAGAATGAATCATGCCAACTCTATGGCCACGAACGAAGGGTCTGTAAATGCATACAGAAATGCCGGAGGAATCGCAGGAAATATTTCAGATGGGGATGCAGTTATTCATAATGCATTTAACCGTGGAAATATTACAGCAACTGGTGAAGATGCCGGAGGAATTGCAGGACTGATCCAGGAGAGACAGCCAAGGGGTACCAACGCACTGCCGGACAAATTTATTCTGGCATACAGCCAAGATATCTTAGATAATGTTGTGATACCGGCGGAAGCAGGTAAAGGTATTTTTTATACGAACAGCGGCTCGGTACAAGCGGCAAATAATGCCGGAGGAATTATTGGTGATTCCCATGCAGATGTAAAAAATGTGTTTAACCGGGGATCGGTAAGTACACGTATCGATGGAAATGCCGGAGGTATCGTGGGCAATATGAACAGGGATACAGCAACTGCTGCATTGCCAATGGTTATATTCAATGAAGGGTATCTTGCAAAGCGTTTGATATCCCGGGCAGAAGCAGGAGCAGTGCCGATCTATAATAATGCCGGATATGTATGGGCGAATACTGAAAATGCTGGAGGAGTTGCAGGGCACAGTGAACACACAGATATTTTAAATATGTTCAACTGTGGAAATGTAACTGCTTATACCTACAGTGCCGGAGGACTTGCCGGAAGTATTACCGAAGGAAACATCCGTCATGATGCGGATGTAGCCGAAAAAGTTTTTGCCGGCAGGATATTTACCAATCAGGGTAACATCACAGCGTCAATAGATAACGCAGGAGGCGTGGTTGGCGCAGGTGTAGATACGAATATTAACAATGTATTTAACAATGGTACTGTCCAGACTTCCAATAGAGATAATGCCGGAGGAATTGCCGGTGATCTAAAGGGTGATATGCAGAATATTGCCATCAGTGTAGACGCTGCAATTGCAATAAGCATGTTAGAACATGGCATGTATACCAACCAGGGAAATATTACGGCAAGAAACAGTAATGCCGGAGGTATTGTGGGAAGAGCAGCAAATGCAGTATCGATAACGGATACTTACAATACCGGTACAGTAAAATCGTTATACAATAGCAACGCCGGAGGAATTGCCGGACAGGTGATCGGAGAAATCCAGATCGAGAGCAGGGAAGCTACGGCTTCTAAAACCCTGGAGAAAAAAGTAAGTACCAACCAGGGAAATATTACTGCGAATCAGAGTAATGCAGGAGGTATTGTCGGAAGTGCAGAAGGCCATGTGACAATCAGAGATGTATTCAACCGGGGAACCGTAAATGCAGCTGTCGGGAATAATGCCGGTGGTGTAGCAGGATTTTTAAGCGGAAAAGGAACGATTGAACATCGCAAAAGCATTGTCATTGGAGGCATAGGCAACCCGGACAGCGTCCTGAATGATTACTTTATGACCAATCAGGCAAGCGTCACCGCAGGCGGAGACAATGCCGGAGGAATTGCAGGTAAAGTAGTCGGCGTTGGTTCAGCAGATGCAGACAGAGCAATTATAAAAGATGTCTACAGCGGAATTTCAACAGCAGCAGGAGCTACGCCGCTGAGCATAAACGCCAGAAGCAATGCAGGCGGTGTGGTAGGCAGACTGATCGATACTGATATTAACAATGACGTCAGTGTAGATACAGCAATCAGTAAAGGAATTTACACAAATAACTCTACGGTAACAGCAAGCCGCAGCAATGCCGGAGGAATTGTCGGCAATGCGGATGGCAGGGACAGAGCAGATGATAGATTTAATTATATGTCATACGCTTCCGTAGACAGTATAAAGACAGGTTCCGGACTGGAACAGAACAGTTTTAACATCTCTGATGTTTATAACGCAGGAAATATTACTGCAGGAAGCCTGAATGCCGGAGGAATCTTCGGTATAGGCGGAGACGGAAAGTACAGCAATAAAGAAAACCGAGTGGTAGACATGATTGCAAAAGGTATGAGTACGAATACGGGAAATGTCAGGGCAAATACTGCAAATGCCGGAGGAATCTTCGGTTATGCCAGTGAAAAGTTTGAGATTTCCGCTTCCGCGAAAGACTATCAGGGAAATGATACAGATGCAGATATTACCGATCTGTTTAACAGAGGAAAAATCAGTGCGCAGTACAATGCCGGAGGAGTAGCAGGAAAAGCAGTTAAGCTGGATCTGAAATATTCCAAAAAAGTATTGACAGATGCTGCGAATGCAAAAGATCCTGATAAT
This sequence comes from uncultured Robinsoniella sp., assembly GCA_900540475.1. Classification (GTDB taxonomy): domain Bacteria; phylum Bacillota; class Clostridia; order Lachnospirales; family Lachnospiraceae; genus Robinsoniella. The sequence continues at coordinate 56,807 of UQGG01000030.1, forward strand.
TTCCTTTTTACAAATACAAATCAGGTATCCGCGGATTACGACAACGCCGGAGGAATCATCGGTGATGCAAACATCTGTATTTTACAGGATGTATTTAACAGCGGTATGACAGGAACTTATGAACAGGTCCAGAATAGCGGTGCCCAGGGAGTTATCAGTGCCGGTCAGGACAATGCAGGAGGTCTGGTGGGAAGAGCAGATGCAATGAGCATTTCTTATTCCAAATTAATATCTGACCAGATCATAAATAATCGTGCATATGTCTACACCAACCTGGCTAATATACGTGCAGGAAGGGATAATGCCGGAGGAATCATTGGTAACGGAAGAGGAAGCGTGCAGCTGCTGGATACCTATAATATGGGTCAGATCACCGCAGGAAGAAATAACGCCGGAGGAATAGCCGGTCAGTTATATGATAAGGGAACTGGAGATATTGTCAGCGATAAAAAAGACAGCGCAGACAAAGATGTGGCAGACTTAAGCGGAATTGATGTGAAATTAAATCAAACCGTAAAGGCAGAAGATACCAATATAGACGGTACTGCCGTAAAGGATCTGAAAAAAGCCAAAAAAGTCAGCTATATTACCTATCAGACGATTACAACAGGTCCGGATACGCCGGACGCACCTTATCAAAACCGTTATACCAATGCACCGAAAGCTGCAACAGTAAAAGCATCGGCAGCGGATAATATAACGGCAGGTAACAACAATGCCGGAGGTATTGCAGGATATATTACTGGTAACCCGGGAAATATCCGCGTTGAAAACACCTTTAATACAGGTGCCGAAAAGAGCGGCAATGCAATCTGCGGTATTCGTGCGAAAAACAGCAATGCCGGAGGTTTGGTGGGAAATTCAGTTTATGCTGATATTACCTACACATTTGATATAAATCCCGGACCGTCGAATCTGAATACTACAGATAAAGGCGATCACAGTACATTTGCACCGGCGTTCAATGATGAAGCAGTACGTAAAGATCCGTATGCAATCCCCATTGGCGGAAGTATGACCGGACTTCACATGGTTGCCAATAATGCCCAGGTAAGGGCGAGTTCCATAGACAAAGGTGCCAGCCAGACAACTGCTCAGGGATTGGTTGACTTCAGTACAGGAGACCAGTATAACCTGACCAGCCAGAATGCAGGCGGTGCAGTTGGATATATGGAAGGCGGCAGAATTGAAAGAGTTTATTCGCTGAAAGGAGAAGTTGTTTCTCCGGAAAATGTAGGCGGAGTAGTAGGATTTGCAAAGAATGCACTTGTGAAACAGGTTACCAGAATGGATGGAGAAGACATATCTCTTACGACGAAAGTTGCAAAGGGAAGCGGAAACTTTATTCAGAGGGGAAGCCGGAATGTGGGCGGTATCATCGGTTATGCCTATGATGGAACTCAGGTACTGGATACCCGTAATTACAACAGTGTAACCGGGAGAACAAATGTAGGCGGTATTATTGGATATGCAGGAACAAGCGTGGAAGTTACGCTTGCCCAGAATCTAAAAGCTGTTAACGGAAAGGCATACAGCGCAGAGGATTTGAAAACGGATACTGCATCCATAACTTTACCGGGCTATGAATCTGCACAGCTTGATAAGAGTAATGCAGACGGAAGTTATATCGGAGGAATTGTGGGCAGGGGTGATAATAGTGTTATTGTCACAATGAGTAAAAACGACCCGCTGATTACCGAAGAATTTAAAGATTTACAGGAAGATGCGAAGTTTGCCGGGAAGTATACCCTTGGAGGAAACCCATCTAACGCAGTCACTGGAAAAAGCTATGTAGGCGGTATCACAGGAGCATACGGTATTATCAATTATACAGTCAATACCGGGCAGATATCTGCGGTGCAGCGTGCAGGCGGTATCAGCGGAAGCGGGTACCGGATTACGAATACATACAACACAGGTGATGTGATAGGTGAAAACAGGGTGCTCTACATCCATGATGTAGGACACGTACCGGGAAATTCCACATTGACAGAATATACACAGGCGACACATATCGGCGGTATAGCCGGAGAGCTTGGAGAACGTACCGGCACCGGAATTGTTCAAAAGCCGGAGACAGGCGTCTATATACAGAGTGTATTCAACAGTGCGCAGATTGTCAGAGGAGCCAGTTACATAGGCGGTATTGCAGGTTATGCAGTCGGTCCTGTGGACGTATCCTATAACAGTGCAACAATATCTGCAAAACAGACGGATACCGGACTGGATGACCTGGGTGTATCCGGAACAAAAGTAGGCGGACTGGTGGGCGTAATGGCTCAGGACCGCAGCAAGACCATAAAAATAACAAACAGCTATAACACAGGAGAAATAATAGGTACCAACGACCGTGGAACCCTGATTGGATTCCTGGAAGGATATACCGATGAAGTAATTAAATCAGAACGTATAGAAAACAGCTATTATCTGAGTGACAATGAACTGAAATACTGGAATAGTTCTACGTCACAGATCGATTCCACCTTCAACTATGGGTTAAAACCGATTTCACTGCCAAGCAGTACAGACTATGATACATTTGTACAGAAGACGCAGCAGTTGAAAAAGGATGGGGATCCGGTGGATCCTGCAACTCCGTTAGATGAAAAGAGAACGGACAGTGAATACGGACTGCGAAATTACAGCAATATGGTGCGCCAGTATGCGAAGGTAAACTCCAGCGTCAGCGTATCCATGGAGTATCCCGCCAAAGGAGAGGAAAATCTAAAAGCTCCTCTTAACAATAAGATCACAGGAACCGGCTCGGCAAATGTGGCAGCTTCTTCAGGCAGCCTTGCAGCCCAAAAGGTAAGATCGGCTAAATTTGTATATCCGTGGACAGAGGATGAATTAACTCTGGGAATGGATTATGAGTTTCCACAGCTGGATCTGGCAGGTGCTTCTTTAGATGACAGCGGTATCAGCGAAGTCAGCCTGGGCAGCTTTACAACAAATGGAGGCCAGGCACTGCCTGGTAATAACCAGTCGTTTACGTCACTTGACAATACGAAGGTTTCCTATTATTACAACTATTGGCCGACAAAAGCGGTTGATTATATGCAGTCTTCCGTAGAATACGATGACGGAGGAAACGATGATAACTCTGCATACACAGACGGCACCTGGACAGCAGATAACACGAATAATACCGGAGTAGCAATTAAATTCAGAGATAATGACAAATATCCGGTGAAAAGAGTGACCCAGGAAAATGTGGATTTAGTTGCAAAGTTCAAACTGAGCAGCGGCGCATTGCCAAGCTATATGAATTTCTCCGTCTATGACGGACACAGCAGAGGAACCTATAATTATAATAATACAGTCTTTACAAATACGATATTGCCAAAATCGCCGGTTAAAGTTTATACACTGGCTAAGGCATCCACTTATGAGTATGACGTCCCCAGTAAAAAACAGGATATTATGGTTAACGGGGAATTGTATTATTTCTATGCAAAAGATACGGCAGGAAACGATCCGGATAAATTCGATTCTGTAGATGATATTACGGTATCCGTAAATCTCTCAGGAGCAACAAATATGACAATCCGGGTAAATCTTCCTTGTGAAGAGATGGATTCCTATCTGCCGGCTTCCAGCGGTTATTTTACCATGGAGGCAACCAAGATTTACGATAAGGAATTAGGGATCAAGCCGGAGAATTTAGCGGCGTATGACAGAACCAGCAGAATGTTCAGTATGCATTTTTCTAATACTGAAATAGATGATGTTCATAATGACAGTATATTGGATGAAATTCCGTCTCTTGATTTTGATGATCTGGATGATCTGGAATATTATCCACAGACTACAGCGGCTTTGGGAAGTACACTGCTTGCCGAAGATGAGGCAGCAGCTGAGCCGGATACCTACCGGGTAGAGACAGAGAACAAGCTGCAGATCCGGAATGAACGCCATTTATATAACATGAACCTGGGTGAAAACATGGGTTATGCGGCAATCGGAAGTTCCTATCTGAAATATCTCACAAGAGATATCGAATTAATGAATAATGTCCAGTTATCTACAAGTGATGACGGATACAATGGATTTGTAATTGGTGCATCCAACAAGCGTATGTACCGTATGACGGGCTCTCTGGACGGAAATGGTTATACCATTGGAAGAATCAGGGTAAACCGTATACAAAATCCCGGTAATTTCGAGACCGGGGTATCCATACCGAATACACATTATGCTCTGATTTATGATTTGAGCGGCGGTGTAGTGAAGAATTTAAATATCGGAAGTGACAGCAAGATTGTTGCAGATGAAGCAGCAGGGCTGGCATACTTTGTAAGTAATGGTAGAACAGCTCAGAACCCCGATCCTTATCAGGATTACGACAATGCTTTATTTGAGAACTTAAGTCCGCAGCTGCCGATAGAAACCGGCGCAGATGCAAAAATTTATGATACAAGAGTGTCTGCAAGGATAAGTGCCGACAGGGCAGGAGGTTTTGCACTGTATACGGCGAGACGTTTCAGCGGAAGCGGGGATGTTCCAACAACAGCTTCCGGAAGAGAAGCAGTCAAAAAAGCGGTTACTTTTACAGATGATAATTTTGCCGGAAAGATTAACGGCATCTATGGAGGAAATGATCCATTTATGAGTGCCGGAGATGCACTGGCCAGAAATTCATCTAAATCCGCAGGTATATTATTATTTGTCTCCGGAAACCGGAAGTCAGAAGATATTGACGAGACGAAGCCAGGTTTGAATTTGTATCCAAATTACAGAACCGAGGCGGAAGTAAATGGCTGCCAGGTAGACAGAGAAGGCTATGTATTTGCAAATAACGTATCCGCCGGAATGATATGCGAGGCCTTATATCCCCAGAACCGGGTTGGTCAGATCGGTACAATCCGTAAATCATCCAATAACGGGGCAGTCGTTGCCCATGAACAGGCAAACGGCATCACACAGGGTATTGTCAGCTTTGGTACGGGTGATACCGTACAGCAGGACAACTGTAGAAATGAAAGCAGGATACAGGTTACTTATTCATATAATAACGGTATCGTACAGACGCCGGACGGCAACGGACTGGCAAGCGGAATCGGAAACTATGTAAGTGAAGCTTCTTATTGTACGAACAATGGAAGTGTATTTGGAAAAATTGCTTCCGGAATCAGTAACTATGGAGATAAGCATACCGTTGTAGACCTCTGTGTCAATAATGGTTATGTACAGGGAACGCTGGCAGCAGCAGGTATCGTGGCAGTTCCTTCCGGGTATGGCGGAACAGCTGTACCAAATCAGGATGTCCAGCTGAAACTGAGCAACTGCTACAACACAGGAAATGTCGCAGTCACTACAAATACGGATAATAAAAAGGCAATTGAAAATTCTTATGCCGGAGGTATCGTAGCTTATGCATCCAGTCCTAAACCGGACAGCTACAGCTGGGATACATTAAAACCAACAGATATTACGGATAACGATGACAGAAAGACCATTATCAGTAATTGTTACAATGTAGGAACCGTTCACTATATCAAAGATTACACTGCGGATTCTTATATTTCAGGTACTTTCTCAGACAATAACCGGAATATCGGCGGAATAGCCGGTGGAGGATTAAACCGATTTGTAGATATACAAAACTGTTACAGCCTGTCAGATCCGGAACTCAGTATCAAACAGCTTCACCAGGCTTACAAGCTGGTAATCAATGGAGCAACAACGAATTTTAACTGGAATCAGGTAGTAGTAAATCAGGATCCTGACGCAAAAGGTTATAATTACAAACTGGATGCGGTTGGAAACACAACCTATGGAAATAACGTAACAACAATGACTTATATGGATATGATGTCCGGAGATAATTTCAAAGGCTTTGACCCGGATGTCTGGACTCTGGATAATCAGACCAGGGACGACGATGGAGATCTTCTGTATCCATTCCCACAGTTTGTGAAGAGACAGCAGGTACCGGAATACGTTGGGGATCAATACCTGGCTGATAAACCAGATTTTGCATTCAACACAGACTTTAATAAACGCAAGAACAATATTGATATAGAAACTCCGAAAACCACGATAGAAACTGCACAGGTTACAGTGAAAGACGCTGTGTCCGGTACAATCAGCTATCAGAGTACACCTTCCAATTATTCAATTCAGATAGGCGGATATGATCCGGCAGCCTCTTATCAGGTCACAATCTATGATGGTGATGCCTATGAGAAGGCAGATTATGCGCCGGTTATCATCCGGAAATTTGAAATAGCACCGGGAGGAGCGGTAACTTCAGGCGGTAAACTTCCGAATTATGAGTCTACCACCACTACAGAGGGAACAATGAAGTTCTTTAATCCGGCAAATGTAGTATTTAACGCAGGAACAGGGACGCTTCAGATTCTTGATGAAGAAGAAACCGGCTGGTATATGCCAAATAAGGGATACTACACAGCAATTGTAACAAAATCAACCGGAAATGCCACGACAGCGGATATAGAATCTAAAGTCAGTGATTTCCCGGATAAAAAAGGAACGGTAAATGGTATTGCCAAATCCGCAATAAAAGGAAACACCTCTGAGCGGTTCCAGGTACATTTTGGAGGGGATAATGCTGACGGAAGTAATATTGATTCCCAGACAACCTTCTTTGGTCTGCTTCCAACCGGATATTCTTACGGTACACAGGCGAAGCCTTACTATGTAACAGACCAGTACAGCATAATCGGCATGACAACATCCGGTATTGCACAGGATGCCACAACAGGGCGTTATTACAGGCAGACAGAAAATTTTACAATCAATCAGCCGTTCTATGAAATGTTTGAGTTTAACGGTGATTATGATGGCGATGGTCATAAGATCACTCAGGACAACAAAGATATTGGATTTATATCCTATTTAAGAAGTAAAGATAAAGCGTCATTTACAGCCAGTGTACATGATTTACAGATGCAGGTTAATGCAACGGATACGTCCGGCAAAAAGCTTAAGAACCTTGGAAAATACCAGGAAGCATCCAACTATACGGCAAACCTCGGACTGATTGCAGATTATGCGGACGATGCGTGTCTGGATAAGATAACGGTAAGCGGAGAGGTACGTGCCCAGGGATTTAACAGCCTTGCTAATGTAAAGAAATACTTAAATAACAGTTATACACTTGGCGGTGTGGCTGGATTTATCAGAGATTCAGAAGTAACAGATACAAGAAATAACGCGACCCTTGGAGTTAATTTAAGCAGGCCGGAAGCAGATGTTCCACTTGGAAATGGGGACACCCTGAAAGTGAAATACGATCTGCCGGCAGCCCTCAGTATAGAAACAGCCGGAATTGCGGCGTATGCAAAAGATACGAAATTCGTGAAAGTTTCCAATAATGGTGAAATTATCGCCAGCCAGGGAAATCATCACGCGGCAGGTCTGGTGCATACCATGGAAGGAAGTAAATCACAGATTTCCCAGAGTATGAACGGCGGTTATATCAGAGCTCACAACGGAACAGCGGCAGGACTTGTAAAAGATTTAAGAAGCGGTCAGATCAAACAGGCATACAATACCGGTAAAGTAACGGCACTTGCAGTTGCTTCGGCCGGAGGCAGCGGAACCGCAGTTGGTATTGCCGCAGATGTTGCAGGCAGTGTTACGGAAGTTTATAACGCAGGATTTGTAAGCGGAAAATATCAGGGAAGCTTATCCAGGAACAAAGGATCCAGAGGGCGGTTTACAAAAGCATATTACCTGAAGGATGAAAATTTCTACTGGGGAGATTCCACACAGCTGCCCGGATTGCCGGGATCCATGGTGGTGACAGACGATAAGGATCTGGAACTGTACCTGGGATTTGGCAGGGCACCGAATGAATATTGGGCTTTCGCAGACAACAAACACGAAGATTATGTGACAACACCGGCAGACCCGGACAATGGTATTGACGAGGTATACCAGGATACCTACGCACTGACTTATGCAGAAATCACGGATGCAGCCGCAATGGCAGCAAAGGGATTCGATATGACAACAGGAAGTGCGGACAAGACCTGGAAGCTGGATCCGAATCCGGCGAATGATACCATTAACAGCAGTAACCTCTTATTGAGGGACTATGCAAAAGATCCATATCCACTGCCGCAGTTTACGCAGTATGAACATAAGACCAGAAAAGACTTAAACTTCCCGCTTCTGTTCGGAGCGGCACAGGAAACAGGGAAGACGCCGTATGGAAGCAGCGATAAGAAGCTGAAATACGAACCGTATGACCCAGTGGTTGACAAAGGGAAAACTGAAACTTTCAAGGATACCATCAAGGTAGATCTGAATAATGTAAGTACCACAGCCAGATATAAAGTCCTGGTTTATGAAGGAGATGCGATTGCAGAGGATGTTAAGAAACAGGAGAAACAGAAGCTATTCGTTACCATTGAAAAGAAATATGTGGATCTTCGGAATCCGGGTAACCTGTCCAATATCAGTAATTTGAACAATATGCAGTACAGTAAGATTTATGCAGACGGACAGAGCGGATACTATTATGAAGTCCTGGTAAGGGATGGATATGGAAATGAAGTACCGGCGATATTTGCCAATAAAGAATTTGTTAATAACAAAAATGAGATTTTACTGAACAACAATGTATTAGACAGGCTGGAAGAGCCTCAGAAGGACAAGCCATATTACAGTGCAACAGTAGTGGAATATCAGGTTCCGGGCAAGGAGCAGACAGATGAAAACAACTTCTACTCTAAGTTCAGCCCGCATTTTGCGAAAGCAACAGAGACGCAGAGTGCTCCATGGGAATTTGGAACTGCGGCAAAACCTTATGAGATCATGACCCAGAGAAACCTCTATAACATCAGTCTTGGAGGAATCAAACACGGGGACAGCCATTACCTGAAATCTCATTATGCACAGACACAGGATCTGGAATTGAAAGATCAGAAATTATCAGTGCCTGTGCAATCGAACCAGGAAGGAACCATGCAGGAATTCTGGAAGCGGGGCATTGGAACTGCAGCTACGGATTTCTCGGGAACCTATACTGGAGCGGCAGCGGGAGGAACGAATCACAAAATCCTGGATAACAGGTCGGCATCTGCAGCGAAACCAGTTGGATACAGCATTTTTAACGGAATGAGCAAGACCGCTAAAGTATCAAATCTGGATTACATTATTAATAAAGCGGATTACCGTATCAGTGCCGATGCTATCCTTGTGAAGACAGGAGCGGGTACCATTTCCGGTATCAACCTCACTTCTGCCGCAGCGGATACTAAAGTAAAAGTAACCACCACAAGTCCAGACCGGTTTGGTCTGATTGCAGGTGAAATAAAAGCGGAACCAGGAGCAGCTGAGATACCGGCTGTAGAAAAGATTGACATCAGGAAAGAAATTTCTGTGGAAAATCAGGTTTCGAATAAAGAGGACATAGGCAGTACGGTTGGCAAGATCACCGGTTCTGCAAATCTGGTAGATGTAACTTCGGCAGCATCTCTAAACCATACCGGAGCAAGCGGCAGTCCGGCTTCTACAGGCGGAATTGCAGGACGCGTTACAGCACCTGCAGGTTCCACAGAGCAGGCAGCATTAAGCTTGAAAAATGTACATTACCTTGGCGGAAAACTGACTGTGAGCAATGCAGCGAACCAGCGAATCGGCGGAATTGCAGGCATCATGGAACAGACTGATTCTATAATAGATAACGCATCCTCATCAGCGGATATCACCGTGAACCGTACAAACGGTCAGGGCGCTTACGGCGGATTGATTGGAAAATTAATAAAGTCCGATATGAATCTGAAAAACGGAAGTGCAACGGGAAATATCATAGAGGATAGTTCAACCCAGAGCTATAATCAGGGCGGAACTTTCGGCGGAATCATCGGTGATGTGCAGGAAGTTAAAAATATTGAATTTACAAATGTAACAGCAGGCAGCTTTGACGCGGCAGCCGGGAAATCTGCTACGCAGATACAGGTTGTCAACAGCGGAAGCTATGAAGCAGTGCTTGGCGGAATCATTGGAAAAGCAGTAATGGCAGCACCCGGAAGTACGGCAGCACCAAACAGGCTGGTTATGAAAAATGTAACAAATAACAGCAGTTTGAATCTGACCAATGCAAAAGGAAGCAGCAGAATCGGCGGTATACTGGGATATGCAGTAAATTACACGGTGGAAATGGAAGATACAGCAAGCCTTGGAAATATTGAGATCAGCAGGAACTATACCAATGGTTTGGGAACCTATGGAGGAATGATCGGGAAGTTAGAAAAGTCAACGATTGCTCTTACAAATGGAACTGCGTCCGGAAGTATAAAGGATACTGTGGGAACCCAGAGTGCAAACCATGGAGGTTCTTTCGGTGGAATCATCGGAGAAGCTTTGGAGGTACCAGAGATTGCATTTACCAATGTAACGGCAGGAAGCTATGATACGGCAGCCAATAAATCCACTTCACAGATTCAGACTTTCAACAGCGGAAGCTACGAAGCAGTAGTTGGCGGAATGATTGGTAAAGCGGTAATGGCATCAGCGGGAAGTGCAGCAGCACCGAATAAGCTGGTGATGGAAAATGTAACAAATAACAGCAGCCTGAGTTTAAACTTTGCAGTAAATAACAGCCGGGCAGGTGGAATACTGGGATATGCTAAAAATTACCAGGTTGAAATGAAAACCATAAAGAACCTGGGTGACATTGACATAGAACGTAATCAAACCAATGGACTTGGCACATACGGCGGAGTGATCGGGAAGCTGGAAAAATCAGCAATTGCAGTGACAGACGCAGCAGCAGCCGGAAATATCACAGTAAAAGGTGCACAAAGCTATAACCAGGGAGGTTCCTTTGGCGGAATCATCGGGGAAACATCTGAAGTTTCTTCTATCACTTTGAAAAAGGTGACAGCAGGAAGCTATGATGATGCGGCAGCAGCGCCGGCAACACAGATTGCTATTCCGGACAGCGGGCAAAAAGTATTAAATGCAGGTGGAATCATTGGTAAGGCAGCAGCGGATACAGCAGCAGCTTCCAATACCATACAGATGGAGGGCGTTGTAAATAACAGCACCATTCAGCTGACAACATCTGCAAATGACAGTAAGATGGGCGGAATCATCGGATCAGAGCAAGGTTTTGCGGTAGAATTAAAAGATGTTCAAAACCGCGGAAACTTAAATGCTTTACATATAAGTGATACAAATGTACTCTACAGCGGCGGATTTATTGGAAAGGCCCAGGGAGGCAGCATTCTGATTGAAGATACAGGCACAGACAAGAGCAATGTGGTAAACAGCGGAAATACGTCAATCAACAGCATTTTTGTAAATACCAGTGCAGATCTGACTACCGTATATGCGGGAGGCGGAATTGGAAGCGCAGTATCAGTACCTCTTACAGTAAAAGGATTTGTAAATCAGGGCAATATCGAAATAACAGGACCGGGTAAAACCGGCAAAATGGCAGGCGGAATCATTGGCTTGTCAGACCAGTCAGAAGTAACCATCGGAGATAGTATCTCCAGCGGTAATATCAGCTTGAAGCAGATCAGCGGCAAGGGCTCCTTTGGAGGACTTGTGGGAAGAATCTCGCGAGCAGATATTTCGGTTACAGACAGTATGGCGTCGGGAAGTATTTCCCATAAGGATACGACTTATGCCGTAAGCCAGGAAGGTACCTATGGAGGCATCATCGGCGAAACATCAGAAGTTTCTGAGATTACGCTGAACGGCGTAACAGCCGGAAGCTACAATACGGCAGATATGAAACCGGCTACCCAGATCAATGTCAGCAACAGTAACAGACATGTGGTATCTGTGGGAGGCATTATTGGTAAAGTATCAAATCCGTCAACAGCGGCAGACGCCAAGAATAAGGTAACGATGGATGGCATTGTAAATAATAGTTCGCTTCAACTGGCGAATCCTCAGACAGAAAGCAAGCTGGGAGGAATCCTTGGAGAAATGCACAGCTACTCCGTGATTATGAAAAATACGCAGAACCGTGGGGATCTGACCGTAACAGGACTGGGTGATGAATCCGTTCTCTACAGCGGTGGATTTATCGGAAAAGCGCAGAATGGTGATGTGGAAATTACAGACACCGATGACACGGATGCAAGCAATGTACAAAACGAGGGTACAATTTCCATCGGCAAGACACCAAGATCTGCAACAACAGCAGGATACTTATATGCGGGAGGTGCAGTGGGTTACGCGGATCAGACTCCGCTTTCGGTTCATGGATTTAGAAATGCAGGAGGCATTGCAATTACCGGATCATCTGCAGGCACAAACTTCTACGGAAGTACAGCGGCAGGCGGAGTACTGGGAAGTGTGACGCAGTCTGATGTTGAAATGGATGATAACATTTCTGCAGGAAATATTGCACTTAGCAATACGAACGGACAGGGAAGCTACGGCGGACTTGTGGGCAGAAGTGAACAGGGTAAACTGAGTATCAAAGATTCAGCGGCTTCAGGCAGCATCCAGCAAAATGGAAGCAATCCGGTAAATACACTGGGAACGTCCATTGGAGGAATCATTGGAGAACTGAATGAGGCAGCAGAAGTAAAACTGAAAAAAGTAACAGCCGGAAGCTATGATGATACAGATCCGGACAGCCAGACAAAGCTGTTTGTTCAGAATACAGACAGGCATATGTTAAGTCTGGGCGGCGTGATTGGAAAAGCAGCGGCATCCGATAACAGCGCCAATGTGATTACTTTGCAGGGAGTGACCAATAACAGCAATTTATTCCTGGAGAAACCTGCGACAGAAAGTAAACTTGGCGGAATCATAGGACATCTGAATGGGTATACCGTAAACATGAAAAATACCGTGAATATCGGTAACCTTGAAGTAACAAAGCTGGGTGATGAATCAGTGCTTTACAGCGGCGGATTTATCGGAAAAGCAGAAAATGGAAATGTCCTAATAGAAGACAGTGATGATACTGGCAACAGTAACGTCAGAAATACCGGTAATACAGTTATTGATCTGGAAGTGCAGAATCCAAAGGCTGATACCTTTACACCTGGCACCGTTTATAGTGCCGGAGCAGTGGGATATGCGGATGAGACCATGCTTGAACTGTTTGGAGTGAGAAACGAAGGTAATGTAGAAGTAACAGGTGAAAACCAACATGCTAATTTCTACGGAGCAGGAATTGCGGCATATGCTGCAGACAGCGCATATCCAACAGCGCCGCCAACCACACGTTTCATAGTCCAGAATGCACTGAATCAGGGGAATATCCAGGATAACCGGGATAAATCTGATCCGGATGAAGTGCCGGCAAGGGCAGACGGAATCGCAAAAGCCGGTGGAATTGCTTCTGAGATCCTCTATAAGAGCGGCGTGGATATAAGCTATAACCACAATGCAGGGGGAATCAAAGCAGACATGGCTGCAGGTATTGTCCATACTCTGGATGAAGACAGCCTTCCATTCAGTACAGTAAGATACAACATCAACGTGGGAACCATTGATGCAGGAACGCATGAAAACGGAGCGGATATAACCGCAATGTGGCAGCTTCCGGTAAAAGTGGATGTAAACGGAGATAAGTATAACGGACGGGGCGAGAAATTGACAACAGCTCCGCCGGATGAAGGAGAAGAGGATGCCGAAACCCCGGAAACTACATCTGTAAAAGCAAAAAAACAAAAAAATAAGGCAGATAAAAAAGTTGAGACAACAGCTGAAACGACAGCGCAGACAACAGAAAGCCCCGCTGAAAAGCAGACCGGGCAGGACACAGAAAGCGAAAAAGTAACAAAGCAGCTGGCATCAGATGAAAGTGCAGCCGAAACAAAGAAAATACCGGAAACAGAAGATGTAAAAGATACAAAAAAAGCATCCGAAACAGAAAGTATGAAGGAAACGAAGGCAGTACCGGAAACGGAGAGCCAGACAACAGCTAAGAAGGCGCCGGAGACGGAAAGCCAGACAGCAGTGAAGAAGGCACCGGAAACGGAAAGCCAGACAGCAGTGAAAAAGGCACCGGAGACAGAAAAAGTGAAGAAGTCCAGTGCAGCATTGAGATCTGCAGCGGTAACCGAAATACAAACGGTACCGGAGACGGAAGAAGAAACCAATATGGATTCTACTTTGGAAGTGGAAAGTTCAGAACGTGTAAGAGCCGGTTCCAGATCCGGAGAGGTATCTGTGATAGATATTAATCCGGAAACGGAAGCGGAAGAATCAAAAGAGAGTGCCGAAATGCACCCGGAAATACAGGAAAAAGAAACCAGATCCAAGAGCCGAACAGGTTCAGGCAGTGGTACAGCCACTGAGGGAACTTCAGAATCCAAAAGCAGTACAGAATCTGAAATCCTTACGGAAACAGAGACGGAGTCTGAAACAGTAACAGAATCCCAAAGTATGTCAGAAACAGAAAGCGAATCGGAATCCGAGACCAGCTTTGAAACGGAGAGTAACACAGAATCCGAAACTTCAACAGAAACGGAAACGGAAACCGAGACTGAAACGGAGACAGATCCGCCTGAACCGCCAAAACCGGCAATAGCCCAGTATTATAACATAGGGCTGGAAGATATGGTTCGTCCTGAGCAATCGGAAGGAACCGATACGACTGACACAACAGATACAATCGATACAACAGGTACGACCGAAACGGATGAGTCTGAGGAAGAAGAGCCGGAAGCAGAAAGTGCAATCTTGTTAAGTCTTGCACAGATGCAGGATTTAGATACCTTAAAAGATAAATCCGGCTGGGATGATACCCTGATAGAAGGAGTTAACCCGGCAGATCCGGATACACCGGCAAAATGGATGATGCATACCGCGGATGAGTCAGAAGGACAGTATACATTGCCTGTATTAAGAGGAAATGAATATGTACCGGATGATGAAACCCATTATATGGTAGAGGCAGTTCATGATGTATCCATTACAAATGATCCGGTTTCCGGTGATTATGTAGTGAATTGGAGTTATACAGAACAGACGGATCCGTCTGTGGATGGATTTGCAATTATGTTATATGATGCAGATCAGAATCCAAAGAGGATACTTACCTTAAGACCCGGGCTGGCGGACCAGACCGGAACGCCAAAAGCAACTTCTTACAGTTACCACTTCAGTCCGGAGTACTGGGCTGATATCACAAACCGTTTGACGGAGGATACACCATTTGTCTTAAGTGTAGCCGCAGTGAGGGATGGCAACGAGAGAAGGATGCGGGGCAAAGAAATAGATATCACCTTAGGCAAGACAGAGGGCCTGATAGAAGCAGGTAACTCTTTAGTAATGGAAGCGGATCCCTTAATCCTAAATAGCAGGAGAGGAAAAATGAGATTTTCCCGGGGATACAGCGGAACGATCGGAGATACGGTAGTTCAATATGCTTATACCCGTTTAGGGGATCCTTATTCCATGCCATTGGCAGGACAGGGGAATTACCTGGATTGCAGTTATCTTGTTATGACAGCCTATGACCTTGCAGGTGTATCGGTACCCCGTGTTGCGGCCTGGCAGGCACAGTTCTGTGCCGAACAGGGAAGTGTAGTTTCCAGAGAGGAACTTCAGCCCGGTGATTTAATTTTTTACAGTTATGAAGCTAATGGAGATTATATGAATATCAGTCATGTAGCAATCTATGTAGGTGACGGGATGATGATTCATGCGGCTAATTCCGCCAGAGGTACTGTATTAGATCCAATTGTTGAATCTAATATAAACTTTTACGGAAGACCATATACTGCTGATGCAAATATCAATGCGAATGCAGATATGACGCCAATTGGAACCAACGATGCCGAAATCTACCTGGTTGCACAAATCGTAGGTTTGGAAGCCGGCGGGACAGGAGTAGAAGGAATGACTGCTGTTGCAGAAGTAATCCGCAACAGAGTAATGTCACCATTATTCCCCAATACAGCTACAGGAGTTGTAGCAGCGCCGGGACAGTTTACAACCTATGCCATGATTGACAGTTATGTACCAACAGCAGAACAGATCTCGATCGTTACCCAGGTGATGAACGGAGAATTATCTGTTTTAAATAATTCAGATTGTCTGTATTTCTGCAGCAAAGGTTTCTATGAATCACAGGGAATACATGATGGATTCTGGGGAAACATGAATTTGATAGCAGAATATGGAAATTGTTTCTTTGTACCCTGACGGTACGAGGACAAATCGGAGGCACTATGATTATATGATTATTATAATTATAGTGCCTTTTATAATAATACGGTTATACAAGGGAGACAAGTATATACAAAGGAGAAAAGTTTATATGGAAAGCAGAATATTATTAAAAATTACAAGCATTCTTATGATTATTATGGGAGGAATAACTCTGATCTATCATCTTGTGCTGTTTGATGGGATTGGATTATTCACAGAAGGTTTATTATCTAAAATCGTTTTAACAACATTATTTATTTACAGCGGTTATGCAATTTTAATGATTGTATCCGGTATTTTAGGTTTGGTATTTAACAGGCGGGATGACAGAATGAATGTGATCCGAATACTGGGAACTATTATGTTTATCTTACAGCTATTAGGCGTTGTTGGCGTGTTGCTTTCGGGCGATAATATCCTGACCAGCATACTGGGGCTTTTATTGCCAGGCTTATATATTTTAGGAGCAAAGGATTATTATTGATTTTTATTTTGAAAATAACCGGTTCATTATTTGCCGGATTCTATAGATTTGAGTGGGTATGAAAGTTGCTTAGTATTTTTAGAAGTGTGGGATCGGCGTTTTGATAAATTCATCTGCTGCAGTGATTTTGCTGAGACATCTGCAGGTGATTTTATAAATTTATAAGAATAGGGGATGATGATATGAATGTATTTACGTGAAACAAGAAGCTGAGAATTACATAAGAAAAGGAGAGAAATATGGAAAACCGAAAGAGACAGTTAATGATGTTAATCTGTTTTCTGGCAGTTTTTGTATCCGGTATCTGTATGATGCAAATGGAAACATTGGCGGCCCCATCTCAAAAAAGTTTCTGGGATGTGGAGGATATCAATCCGGTATCCAATCCTGCAACAGAAAACTGGTTGACTACATTAATTGCAAAACAAATTGTAGGTTCGCCGAAACCTACGCCTTCGCAGCTTACCCAGGAACAATTTGACTCTATTGAGACACTTGTTATTAAAACCGTTCCTGGCAGTGGGAAAACACCCTGGGAAGCACCAAAAGAACTGGCTAATCTCAGGAATCTGAAAGAAATTGAATTTCAGGCATTAACAACAGAAAGCGCTTTTAATAACACGCCAAATGAAATGTTTGAGATTCCTTCCCTGAAAAAGCTAAAAATCTCGTATTATAAGGGGAATTTTCCCGCAAAATTATGTTTGGCTACTCAGATTGAAGAACTTGAGCTGCTCAACGGGTCAGGAACTTTAGGAAGCAGTAAACAAACGGTGATACCGCAGGAATTCGGAAATTTAGTAAACCTCAGGCGTTTGAATATTCAGGAGACGATGAGTAATCTTTCATTTCCGGCATCAATAGGGAATCTGGTAAATTTACAGTCGATTGAAATATCCGATGGAGAAGGGGTTATATTTCCGGATGAAATCGGAAAACTACAGCAATTGGAAATTTTCAATACAGCAAATGTAGTAATGGATGAATTTCCGGCTGGACTCACCAACTGTAAAAATTTAAAAGAACTGTCCCTGTATGGAAGACACTATACGGAAATACCCGAACAGATCTCGGATCTGGCGAATCTGGAGAGGCTGGAATTACTGTTTCTGCCCACTGGATGCAGGATCCCGGACAGCATCGGACAGCTGACAAAACTAAAATACTTATCCACATATAGCGTCTATTATAATGACCTGGATAAAGAGGTTGGAATCACACAGCTTCCGGAAAGTATTGGAAATTGTACAGAGCTGGAGGAATTGAACTTAACAGGGGCGTCTATCACGTCTTTGCCAAAATCAATTACCAAACTGAAAAAGTTAACAAAACTGGATTTAAGCCAATGTTTAAATCTGAAAAGCCTGCCTGCAGATATCGGTGAATTAACCGGACTGACTCAATTGGATATGGAAATTATCCTTCCCAATATTGGTCAGCTCAGCACCTTGCCGGATTCTATCGTAAATCTGACGAATCTGACCGAAATAAAAGCAGGACAGCAGCAGCTGAAAAGCCTGCCGGAGCAAATCGGAAAGATGAGCGGTTTAACGGCGATCTATGTAGAAGGAAACCAGCTTACCAGACTGCCGGATTCTATCGGCCAGCTGAAAAATCTGGGCATACTGCAGGCACAGAGAAATAATCTGGTAGAAATACCAGCGTCAATCGGAAATCTGTCCCTGGGGCAGTTGTTTCTCCAGGGCAATCAGCTAACCTCATTGCCGGAAGAAATTTCTGAGCTGGAAGGAAGCAGCTGGATGGGGCAGGTCGCAATTGATTTAAGTAACAATAAGTTTAAAACCGTTCCCGATATTTCGCTGTTCAAGAAAGCAACCGTTGCATCCTTAGATTTATCAAATTGTGAAATCGAGGAATTGGGCGATTGGACGCAGGAGGACGGGAGACCGGGAGCACTCAATGGGTTTTATGCAAATCAAAGAGTTGGCGTATCCGTAAACTTGTCCGGTAACCGCATATTGAATATACCGGAGTCATGGGAAGGAAAGGTTGTTCCCTCCAGTACAGTTCTTAAGGGACAGACAACGAAAGTTACGGCACAATATAATGCAAGTACCAAAAAGGCAGTTTTAACAAATCCGCTTCAATACCATGGCGGAAAGCTCCCAATTGACAAATATACTATTTCCGGCGGAGGTAAATACGACTATAATGCCTATACGTTTACCTGGGATAATGCAAAACCCGGAGATATGTATACCATCACTTTTGATGCCAAGTCGATTTATAATTCCCAGGGAGAAAAGCTATCACAATATTCCGGAACGTTCTACGTGAGCGTGGGTGAGGGAGCACAGACTGGACATACACTTAAACTGACAGCCAGAAATGCCAAAGGCGAGGATATAACCAGTCAATGGCCGAAGAGCTTTAATAGCAGCTACGAAGTATTCCCGGATGAAACCATACAGTTTAAATTACCGGGTATCTCAGGATATACATTAGCAGCTCCAAGTGGTGAATTTGTTCAGGGAACCGGAAGTATATCAGCAACAGATGGATTTATCAAGATTTCTAAAATCACCCAGAACAGTGAAGTAGTATTCCATTATGTAAAGGGACTGCATCGTATACAGGTAGTACCGGTTGAAGATGGAACGACCACAGATCTGACAGGATTGGCGGAAGATCCGAACTATCAATTCAATTATGAAGTAGAAGAGAACGGATCCATAACTATCCATGCACCTCAGATTAAAGGTTATACGATAAAAGGTGACAGCCAGATAACCCTGGAAGGGGTAACTTCGGACCGGATAGTGAAATTCACTTATACCAGAAACCAGGTAGAAGAAAAAGTAAATATATCTATACGGGTAGAGGATAGCGATGGAAACGACTTAAGTGTATTAGTGGACCAGATCGTCACACCTTTAAAAAGGGAAGTGGCAAAGGGAAGTAATGTAAGAGTAGAAGCCCCAGTGATAAGCGGATATAAAATTCATGGAGATAGCTTCAAGGAATATAATCCAATCACGAAGGATGAAAGGGTAACATTTACGTACAAAAAGGATTTGCAAGTGACAATCCAGGTAAAAGACAGTGATGGAAAAGACCTGTCGAAACTGGTGAATCAGGAAACGAATCCGTTAGTGATACCAGTGTCCAAGGGAGACAATGTAAGAGTAGAAGCCCCAGTGATAAGCGGTTATAAAATTTATGGAGATAGCTTCAAGGAATATAATACAATTACGCAGGATGAAAAGGTAACATTTACGTACAAGAAAGACTTGCAAGTGACGATTCACGTAAAAGACAGTGATGGAAATGATCTGTCGAAGTTAGTGAACCAGGAAACGAATCCATTAGTGATACCAGTGTCCAAAGGCGATAACGTAAGAGTGGAAGCCCCAGTGATAAATGGATATAAAATTCATGGAGATAGCTTCAAGGAATATAATCCAATTACGCAGGATGAAGAGGTAACATTTACGTACAAGAAACAATTGCAAGTGACGATCCACGTAGAAGACAGTGATGGAAAAGATCTGTCGAAACTGGTGAATCAGGAAACGAATCCGTTAGTGATACCAGTGTCCAAAGGCGACAACATAAGAGTAGAAGCCCCAGTGATAGGTGGATATAAAATTCATGGAGATAGCTTCAAGGAATATAATCCAATTACGCAGGATGAAGAGGTAACATTTACGTACAAGAAACAATTGCAAGTGACGATCCACGTAGAAGACAGTGATGGAAAAGATCTGTCGAAACTGGTGAATCAGGAAACGAATCCGTTAGTGATACCAGTGTCCAAAGGCGACGACATAAGAGTGGAAGCCCCAGTGATAGGCGGATATAAAATTGATGGAGATACCTTCAAGGAATATAATCCAATTACGCAGGATGAAGAGGTAACATTTACGTACAAGAAACAATTGCAAGTGACGATCCACGTAGAAGACAGTGATGGAAAAGATCTGTCGAAACTGGTGAATCAGGAAACGAATCCGTTAGTGATACCAGTGTCCAAAGGCGACGACATAAGAGTGGAAGCCCCAGTGATAAGCGGTTATAAAATTGATGGTGATAGTTTCAAGGAATATAATCCAATCACGAAGGATGAAGAGGTAACATTTACGTACAAGAAAGAGTTGCGAGTGACGATCCACGTAGAAGACAGTGATGGAAAAGATCTGTCGAAACTGGTGAATCAGGAAACGAATCCGTTAGTGGTACCAGTGTCTAAAGGCGATAACGTAAGAGTGGAAGCCCCAGTGATAGGTGGATATAAAATTGATGGAGATACCTTCAAGGAATATAATCCAATTACGCAGGATGAAGAGGTAACATTTACGTACAAGAAACAATTGCAAGTGACGATCCACGTAGAAGACAGTGATGGAAAAGATCTGTCGAAACTGGTGAATCAGGAAACGAATCCGTTAGTGATACCAGTGTCCAAAGGCGACAACATAAGAGTAGAAGCCCCAGTGATAGGTGGATATAAAATTCATGGAGATAGCTTCAAGGAATATAATCCAATTACGCAGGATGAAAAGGTAACATTTACGTACAAAAAAGATTTGCAAGTGACAATCCAGGTAAAAGACAGTGATGGAAACGACCTGTCGAAACTGGTGAATCAGGAAACGAATCCATTAGTGATACCAGTGTCCAAGGGCGATAACGTAAGAGTGGAAGCCCCAGTGATAGGTGGATATAAAATTGATGGAGATAACTTCCAGGAATTTAAGCCAATCACGAAGGATGAAAGGGTAACATTTACGTACAAAAAAGATTTGCAAGTGACAATCCAGGTAAAAGACAGTGATGGAAACGACCTATCGAAACTGGTGAATCAGGAAACGAATCCATTAGTGATACCAGTGTCCAAAGGCGATAACGTAAGAGTGGAAGCCCCAGTGATAAGCGGTTATAAAATTGATGGTGATAGCTTCAAGGAATATAAGCCTATAACGAAGGATGAAAGGGTAACATTTACGTACAAAAAAGATTTGCAAGTGACAATCCAGGTAAAAGACAGTGATGGAAACGACCTGTCGAAACTGGTGAATCAAGAAACGAATCCATTAGTGATACCAGTGTCCAAAGGCGATAACGTAAGAGTGGAAGCCCCAGTGATAAGCGGTTATAAAATTGATGGTGATAGCTTCAAGGAATATAAGCCTATAACGCAGGATGAGACAGTGTTATTCATTTATAAGGAACAAGAAAAACCTGTAGAAAGAGTGACAGTAACTATTAAAGTAAAGGATACTGAAGAAAATGATCTTTCTGCATTAGTGGATCAGATCACAACTCCATTATTATTATCAGTTCCTAAAGACAGCAACATAAAAGTGAATGCTCCAGTGATAGGCGGATATAAAATTCATGGAGATAGCTTCAAGGAATATAATCCAATCACGAAGGATGAAGAGGTAACATTTACGTACAAGAAACAATTGCAAGTGACAATCCAGGTAAAAGATAGTGATGGAAACGACCTGTCGAAGCTGGTGAATCAAGAAACGAATCCGTTAGTGATACCAGTGTCCAAGGGCGACGACATAAGAGTGGAAGCCCCAGTGATAGACGGATATAAAATTGATGGAGATAACTTCCAGGAATTTAAGCCAATCACGAAGGATGAAAGGGTAACATTTACGTACAAAAAAGATTTGCAAGTGACAATCCAGGTAAAAGACAGTGATGGAAACGACCTGTCGACGCTGGTGAATCAAGAAACGAATCCGTTAGTGATACCAGTGTCCAAGGGCGACGACATAAGAGTGGAAGCCCCAGTGATAGACGGATATAAAATTGATGGAGATAACTTCCAGGAATTTAAGCCAATCACGAAGGATGAAAGGGTAACATTTACGTACAAGAAAGACTTGCAAGTGACGATCCACGTAAAAGACAGTGATGGAAAAGACCTGTCGAAACTGGTGAATCAGGAAACGAATCCGTTAGTGATACCAGTGTCCAAGGGAGACAATGTAAGAGTAGAAGCCCCAGTGATAAGCGGTTATAAAATTTATGGAGATAGCTTCAAGGAATATAATCCAATTACGCAGGATGAGAAGGTAACATTTACGTACAAGAAAGAGTTGCGAGTGACGATCGAGGTAAAAGACAGCGAAGGAAAAGACCTGTCAAATCTGGTGAATCAGGAAACAACTCCACTAGTAATACCTGCACTCAAGGGTGACAACATAAGAGTGGAAGCCCCAGTGATAGGCGGATATAAAATTCATGGAGACAGCTTCAAAGATTTCAAACCAATTACAGAAAATGTGAAAGTAGAATTTATTTATAAGGAAGAAGTAAAACCGATTGAAAAAGTAACGGTTACAATCCATGTAAAAAATACTGCCGGAGAAGATCTAAAGAGTTTGGTAGATCAAAATGTAAATCCTTTAACCATACAGGTGGAGAAAGGAAGTGATGTTACGGTCGAGGCTCCTGTAATAGAGGGCTATAAACTGCAGGGACATAGTCAGATAGGATTCTACCCGATTGGAAAGGACGAATCAGTAGAATTTATTTATGAGGAAGAAGTAAAACCTGCAGAGAAAGTAACCGTAACGATTCAAACTCTGGATACCGATGGAAATGATTTGAACAGTCTGGTAAATACAGAAGAGAGTCCATTAATCTGGGAGGCAGAGAAAGGCAGCAATGTTAAAGTCGAAGCTCCTGTGATCGAGGGATATATTCTGCAGGGAGAAAGCACGAAAGAATTTTCTCCAATTCAGCAGGATGAAAATATTGTATTTACCTATGCAAAAGAAATAAAACCGGTAGAAAAAGTAAACATAACCATTATTCCCAGGGATGAACAGGGCAATG
This sequence comes from uncultured Robinsoniella sp., assembly GCA_900540475.1. Classification (GTDB taxonomy): domain Bacteria; phylum Bacillota; class Clostridia; order Lachnospirales; family Lachnospiraceae; genus Robinsoniella. The sequence goes on from UQGG01000030.1 coordinate 80,217, forward strand.
ATCTCAGTGGTCTTGTAAATCAGGATGAATCCCCATTGCTTATGGTAGTGGACAAAAATAGCAATATTATTGTTTCCGCTCCGGTAATAGAAGGATATAAAATCCAGGGATACAGTTATCAGGAATTTTACCCTATACTTCAGGATGAAACTGTTATCTTTACCTATAAAGAAACGGTTAAACCGGTGGAAAAAGTAAACATTTCCATACTGTTAAGAGACGATTTAGGAAATGATTTAAGCAGTCTCACAGACCAGGAAATTTATCCATTGGTTAGGACTGCAGAAAAGGGCAGTAATGTGAGAATAGAGTATCCGGAAATTGAGGGGTATGAAATTCAGGGGGAAAGTGTAAAGGAATTCACGCCGATTCTTCAGGATGAAGAGATTACATTTACCTATCACAAAAAAGAAAAACCGGTAGAAAAAGTATCTGTTTCCATTCATGTGCTGGATGAAAAGGGAAAAGACCTAAGCAGCCTGGTAGATCAGTCAGTGGAACCTCTTGTGGTAGAAGCAGAAAAAGGCAGTGAAGTCAGGATTGAAGCTCCAACAATTAATGGTTATGAAGTGGTCGGAGATGGCGTACAGCTGTTTTGCCCGATTGTCAGAGACGAAATTGTGGAGTTTGTATACAAAGAAAAAGAAAAGCCCGTTGAGAAGGTAAAGATTCGTATATCGGTAAAAGACGAGTATGGCAGGGATTTATCTGCACTTGTAGATCAGTCCATTTCACCGCTGGAATTAGAAGCGGTAAAAGGAGAGTCCGTAAGAATCTGGGCACCGGCTATTGACGGATATAATGTATACGGCTCAGGTTATTATGAATTTTCACCGATTATAAGAGATCAGACAGTAACTTTCTACTACAAACAAAAGATCATACCAGTAGAGAAAGTAAAGATTTACGTAAAAGTTTTTGATGATTACGATAGAGATATCAGCAGTTTAGTGGATCAGTCTGTCAATAAACTGGTTTATGAAGTTAACAAAGGAAGCAGTATTACAATCAATGCCCCGGCTATTAAAGGCTATGAGGTAATAAGCCAGTCTAAAATCCAGCTGCAAAATGTATGGTATGATCAGTCCGCAGCCTTTTGCTACCGCAAAGTGAAGGAAAAACCTAAAAATCCTAAGCTGGTATTGAAACAGGATCGGGCAGAGATATTTGTAGGGGATAATCTGCAACTGGGACAGATGGTATCATTAGCCACGGATTCCACAAACCAGGATCTCAGATCTAAACTGATTTATTCGGCATTTCCGTCATTCCTGATTAAGGGGCAGGTATTCTGTTCCCCGATAGCGGGCGAGTTCCGGGTTGCGATAACTTTACCGCACGAAGCAGGGAACGTTACAAAATATCTGATTGTGAAAGTAAAAGAACGTCCAAAACCCGATTATGCAAAGCTGGCTTTGAAAAAGAGTAAAGTAACAATTAAAGTTGGTAAGAAATTAAATTTAAGTGATCTGATCTCGGTGGCACAGGATTCCAACGGAAAAAATATCAAAGATAAGGTAACTTTCAGTGCTAAAAATAAGAAGATGATCAAAAAGAATTATTTTGTTGCATCAAAAACAGGGACCTTTAAGGTCACCTTTAAAATGCCTTATCAGAAAGGAACCCTGACAAAGAAGCTAAAAGTGGTAGTAAAACCTGCAAGCCCGGTTCTGCGCTTAAAGAAAACTGAGATTACTGTGAAATCCGGAGAAACAATTAATATGAAACAGTACATTAAAGAGGCGCTGCAGTATAAGGGAGGTAAAGATGCCATCAAATTAGTAAAATGCAGAGTAGGATCAGAAAATCTGTCTAAGAATATGAAATTTACAGCAAAGAAAGCAGGTAAATATAAAGTAATGTATTCTTTGACAAATAAGTATGGCATCACCGTAAAGAAATCCATGTACATGGTTGTGAAAGCAAAAAAACAACTTCCTGTTCTGGAATTATCTACGGACAATTTAAGCATTACACCTGGCAAACGCGTGTATTTGAAAGATTTCATAAAAACAGCCAGTGATGAAAAAGACGGACCAAACTTAAAGAGCAAGGTAATGTGTACATTGAATGGAGAGCGGCTATTAGGCGATACTTTCTACAGTTATAATACCGGAAGCTATACGATTATATACCGGTTAACAAATCAGGCGGGGCAGACGGCAATGGCACAGCTTGAAATTAATGTAAAGCCCTGGAGAAACTGATAATGCATTTATAAATCCAAACACATTCTAACCGTCAAAGAAAGAGGTTCGCTGCCTTTGTGTGCAGCGAACCTCTTTTACAATGTACAAATATGCTTAAAATGAAGTTTTTCAGTGGTAAACCAGTATTTTTTCGGTTCTAAAGCCTTTTTTTTGATAGACAAAACCGATTCATGCGGTTAAAACAACATTTCAAGACAAGAGAGCGATTTGAGGAATCTATTTATGATAAACTGTAAAACAGAATGGATTCAAGGAGGGAAATGAAAATGAATAATCAAAATAAAATGAATCTAAGCCATATGAAGTTTAAAAGGACAGCAGCTATGTTAGTTCTGGGAGTTCTCCTTACAATGATTTTTAGCTTATCAGCCCTGGCTGCTCCAAAAGCACCTGGTGCCCCGTCGGGTTTGAAACAGATATCGGCATCAGATCGCTCAGTCAAGATTGTATGGAATCAGGTCATGGGCAGCAGAATCAGATACGAAGTGCAGTATTCACAGGATAACAGGAACTGGTATTCACTTGGTTATACTACAAGTACTCCGGAAAGCAGCAAAAGCGGACTTACCCCAGGAATGACATATTACTTCAGAGTACGGGCTTACGAATCTAATTATCTGGATGATGTATATGGACCATGGTCAGCTGCTACGAGTACAGTGACTACACCGGCACAGATTCCTTATCAGAAAGTCATTCAGACTAATGCCGGAACATCCAATGTAACATTGCAATGGGATAAATCGGCAGGGGCTACAGGATATAATATATATCAGATAGAAAGCAGCCAGGAAGTCTTTGTAGGAAAAACGGCAGCCAATACATATGTCGTTAATAACCTGAAGGCAGGCAAAACTTATAAGTATAAAGTATATCCAGAGCGCAGTGCAGGCGGCTATACAGCGGTGACCAGCTATGGTACAACAGTTTATGATGTAAAAACGGTACCGTCAAGTGTAAAAAATATTAATACTGATTATGGATACACAAGTTTAAAGAAAGCCAGTGTACAATGGGAAAAAGTAGAAAATGCAAATGGTTACGAAATTGCTTTATATACACTGAAGAATAAAAAAATCGGTTCCACGAGAGCTTTAAATTATAACAGTTACACATTTTCAGGAATCAAAAAGAACTTTTATAAAGTAAAAGTCAGAGCCTATATTCAGTTAAAAACCGGAAAAAAATACAGTTCCTGGTCAACTGCTTATATTGCAATCCAGCCCAAGGTGGAAGGGAAAAAGTCCGGAACGGGAATAAAGGTTTCCTGGGATAAAATATACGGAGCAACAAACTATACAGTATATATTTCCAGCAAACGTTCCTCCGGTTATAAAAAAGTTACAACGACAAAATCCTCAAGCGCAACAATTAAGAAATATGGAAGCAGCAAGTTAAAAAAAGGCAGAACCTATTACGTATATGTGGTAGCAAATAAAAAGGTTGGAAAATATACATATAGAAGCAGTGATAATTACACTTATCAGGTTCGGTTTAAATAAACATGCATAAGCTGTTAACAGGAGGAGATAATGGCAGCAGCATTTGGTGTCATCATATTAATAGGATTTTTAATTATGCTTTATGGATGTATTAAAATAAATACCCATTATGATATCGTCATTAATGATTGGGAACAAGAAGCATATTTGAAAATGATAAATAAAAATAAAAGTTGATTTTATACTTATAATAAAAGCGGAAAGAATTGTAATAATGCACAATTCTTTCCGCTTTTTAAATTAATTAAAATATTCCAGTTCAAAATCCGAAATTTTGTGGCATAATATTTGATGAATATTTACAAATGGAGGGAACGACATGGAAAGTCAAAAATATGGATACGTGCGCGTATCAACAAGAGATCAACACACAGATCGTCAGATGGTGGCAATGGAAAAAGCGGGTATACTGACAAATCATATATACGAAGATAAGCAGTCCGGTAAAGATTTTAACCGTCCCAAGTACAAAAAGCTTATAAAAAAATTAAAAGCCGGAGACGTGTTATATGTGAAATCAATTGATCGCCTTGGGAGGGATTATGATGAAATTATATGCCAATGGCGAAAACTAACCAAAGAAATAAAAGCAGATATTGTCGTGATTGATTTTCCTCTGTTGGATACAAGAGTAAAAGAAAATGATATTACAGGTATCTTTATAGCAGATCTGGTACTGCAAATCCTATCATATGTAGCTCAGATTGAAAGAGAGAATATCCGACAGCGTCAAAAAGAGGGTATTGAAGTGGCAAAAGTGAAGGGTATTCAGTTTGGTCGTCCAAGTAAAGAACTGCCAGCAGATTTTTGGTTAGTTTTTGAAGAATGGTCTGAAAACAGAATCAGTGGAAGGGAAGCTGCAAGACGATTGAAGGTAGATCATAAAACCTTTTTTAAGTGGGCGGTACAAAGAAATCAACTGAGTTAATTTCAGCAAAAAAAAGCAATAAAAAGCAATAAAAAAATAATGTCGAAAATAATATATTTTTGGAGAAAAAGGTAGACTTTTTTCCCCAGCTAAAAATACATAAAAATGACAGTCCGCGTGCAGGCATACTCCAAGATGGAAGTCGGCAGCTGGCTGTCATTTTACAGACCCTGATAGCTTTGCGTCACAGGCTTTCGCCTGCTTTGCTATTGTCATTTCTTTTTATTCTTTTGTAATATGCCTTATTCTATCATATGTGAAGAAAAAAGTCTGATTTAATCACCAATATTTCCCAGTTCCCTATTTGTATAAATTAGAGTAAAGCCTTTATATAAGCCAATATTTATAAAAACGGAGGGGTAACAAATGAATAAAAGGATTAAAAAAATAGTAGCTTTTATGCTTTGTTTGGGAATTATTATCTGCAGTCCTGGAATTACAGAGGCAGCAGAGTCGGTTTCAGACAAATTTTTGGGTTCGGATAAAGTAAGTTCGCTAAGCGAGAACACGGATAAAAGCGAACCGGAGGGCACTCTGAAGACTACGGATCTGACGCAGACCCGGAGTGCTGCAGAAAAGAAGCCAGAGACGGAAAGTACAGCAGATTCTGCAAAAGGAGCAAAAGGATCAGAATCCGAAAAGACAACAGTGAATTCTGCTGAAACACAGAAGCCAGCAGATGCACAGAAATCAATAGAAACGCAAAAGCCAACAGATGCAGAAAAATCAACAGAGACGCAAAAGCCAACGGAAACACAAAAGCCAACAGAAACGCAAAAGCCAACAGAAACGCAAAAGCCAACAGAGACACAAAAACCGACAGAAACACAAAAGCCAACAGAGACTCAAAAATCAACGGAAACAGAAGACAGCAAGGAAACATCTGAGGGGACGACAGAAAAGACAGAGCAGCAGCCAGTTATTTACTGGGATCCCTCTGCAAATGCAGATGACACAGCGGATGGACAGAGCTATCTAAAACCGCTATCAGAGTTTAATGATGTACTGGCAGCGGCAACAGAATTAAAAAAGAAATTCAACGATGACATTACCGTTTACGTGATGTCGGCAAAGAAAATTACAGGACCGGAAAAGACAGTCTATGATGGAAATGGGTTACAGTTTGTGAATTGGGATGGCAGAAAAGGAGAAGACCAGACCATATTTCTCATCGAAGGCGGGGAGCTTTGGCTGTCAAATATGACGCTGGCATCTTCTTCCGGAATTCAAAACCAGACATTGGTAAAAACTGCTGGAGGAACTCTGGCAATCGGAAAAGGTCTGGTTATCCGTGGGAACCTGGAACTGGATTTTATAAATAGTGGTAATAACAAGGATAATGCTCCGGTTCTGGTTCAAAACGAACTGGAAAAGGACAAAATATACACAATTTCATTACAGGCTGGCGAAAGCGCGCAGGAAGTGACAGCTGTAGAGGGCGTATATGAAAACGGCGAAAGCGGAAATAGCTTTTTAGATCATTTTGTGTTAGCAAAGAATATTGAAAATGAGTGGAAGCTTTCTTTGAAGCAGGACTCTGGTAAGATCGTTTCTATTACACTCCAGCCTGAAGTAAAAAGCTCGGAATCTGCTGTGGAAACAGAGCAGGAAGAGGCAGTATCTGACCAGGCGGGTACCAAAAAGTCGTCTCGTGCAGTAGGAGGCCAGGTGGTATATTGGAATGTCAATAAGGATACGGCTAGTCCGGAAGGCGACCGTCCCGCGATTCCTGGAGGAAATGACGGTAATTCCGGTATCGATGACCAGCATCCTGTCCAAAGCTGGGAAAAAGCAAAAGAACTCCTTGGGGGAGAGGGCGGTACGGTAATCGTCATGAGCCCCGTTGTTGTGGGAGATCCGGAATTTTCCCAGGGCGGGGTACCTGTTACGGATCTAAACGGGGAAAATAAAATCGCCATATCACAGTGGGAGAAGTACCCCACGGATATCATTATTATTCCTCCGGGAGAGATATTCACCATGTCGAATGTTGAGGTGATCTGTAAACAGGGAATTGGTATCCGTATTGCCGGCAGTTACGGTTCAGATACGACAAGCGCATTAGGAAAACTGGTAATAGGAGAAGGTATGACTTTAACCGGGGGAAGCATTCAGACAGAGTTAAACCCGGATTCCAGAGATCGTCTGACCGATTGCACCATTGAACTGACAACTGCAGATATGGGAGAACGGAAGTTTAATGTTTATTTTTCAGGTCTGGATGACAATCAGATCTATCAGTATGCAGACGTGATCAAAGGTCCGGCTGGAAGTGATGCGGATAATTATCTGGATGCCTTTGAACTTCATAGCCGTAATCAAAATGCAGGATGGGGACTTCGAAAGGATACTTATGAAGACAGCGATGGAGTATTCAATAATCATATTGAACTTTATCGTAAATATGTTTTTACCGGAGTATACCTGAATGGACAGGAAGGAAATGACACCTGGTTTGGCGGCAACTGTAACTGGCCGGTAAAGACCTTTGCCCAGGCGAAAAAAATATTATTTGATAACTGGAATGAAATAGCACCTGAAAACCGGGTGATTTATATCTGTGATACCGTAGATATAACGACAACGGAAGAATGGAACTTCATCGATGATAAAGGAGTGGACAGGAGTGGGGAAGCAAAAGTTGCCAACTGCAAGACCTACCCGGATTATACCGGTCATCATACGCAGATACCGTCTGTGCTGGTAAATGTGAAAGACGGAGGAAAACTAACGACATCTTCTCTTACCCTGCAATATGATAATGATGTATCGTCGAATGTCATGATTAATGTGCTGCCCGGTGGAAGCTATACTTCTGATGAAGGGACTCTTTTGAAAGGATATAGCTCATACTATCGGGGAACAGGGGTAAAGGTGCAGGGAGCAGCCGGGAAGACTACAGAGTTTATTATGAATGGAGGTACGATCACCAGGGAATCTGTGGGAGTATCTATTGTAGGGGTAAACACAGATGATACAATCTTCACTATGAATGGGGGAAGTATTACAGACAACAGCCGGTATTCGGAAAGTGGATATGGCGGGGGTGTTTATATCAGCAATGCAAAAAACAAAATAAGGATATAGTG